>JBBTRB010000008.1:0-16762 GCA_038065395.1 Patescibacteria group bacterium | reverse complement strand
ACCTACGACCTTATCCTTAAGAGGGATCTGCTCTACCAACTGAGCTATGGGCGCGAGTGAGGAGACAAGGAAGCTCTGCTTACTTAGTCTCCGAGCGAAGCGTCCCATACGCATGTATGGGCGCAGCGTGTTAGTTAAACTAACGTCAGAAATGTAACAGAGATTTGCTACTTATACAAGAGTGTATTGCCAATTTTATCTCTATATGTAATACTGTCGCCATGGTAGTTCGAATGCGCGCAACGCGCTCACATCGCAATAACAGACGCTCACATCATGCACTCGACGCAGTGCGTGCTTCGAAGTGTCAGACGTGTGGTGCCCTCCACAAGAGTCATGCATTGTGCATGACCTGTGGTTCATACAATGGCCGCAAGGTCATCGATGTTGCCGCTCTTGCTGCTACCAAGGCCACCAAGAAGTCCGCAGAAGTAGCAAAGAATTAAGAAGATTTAGGCATTAGGATTTAAGAATACATTTTATTCTTGAATCATGAATCTTGAATCGTGTGTTTCATTCATGTACACCGCTCTTTAAACCACATGGCGAATAGACATCTCTCACGTTCAGTCGTCCTCCAATCACTCTTTGAATGGGATTTTTGTGGCCAGAAAAGCGAATCCATCACCGCCATTGTCACTCGTAATGTCACAGAGTTCGCACCAGGTCTCACTGACGCTTCGTTCGTCGATGGGCTGGTCAAAGGCATCATCGCAAAGAACGCTGACCTCGACGAGATCATCACCAAGGCCGCTCCAGAATGGCCGATCGACAAGATCTCACCAGTTGATCGCAATGTCTTGCGCCTCGGACTCTTCGAACTTCTGTTCTCTGATCGTGTCGAAGTTCCCGCCAAAGTCGCCATCAACGAAGCGATCGAACTTGCCAAGACGTTTGGCGGAGAGACCAGTGGTCGGTTCGTCAACGGAGTTCTGGGAGCTGTCTACAAGGAGCTCGGTGAACCGGGCAAAGACAGCACTCCTGCCAAGAAGAAGATCGGAGAAGTTCCGTACGAACATATGCCGATCCAACATCTCGGTGGAGCAGTCGTCTATGCGCGAGATCATGACACCGTGATGCTGGCATTCGTTCACGACATCTTCGGGCATTGGACCTTGTCCAAAGGCAAGGTACCCGAAGGCGTCGATCCACGACAAGGTACGATCGACAAGGTCAAAGAAGAGATAGGTATCGACGTAGAGATCGAAGCGGATCTCGGCAACAACGAATACATCGCCAATGATCCTGAGAAGGGCAAGATACGCAAACAAGTCCACTACTATCTCGCCAAAGCTCACATGGGACCACTGACGTTGGCTGACAAACCAGGACTCGATGATGCAAAGTGGTTCAAGCTCGCTGACATCCTCGAACTTAATTTTTATAATGACATCCTACCGATTGTGACCAAGGCGATCACGATCCTCGGAGGAGAAGGGAAGTGAGTACAAGTAAAAAGTAATTAGTAACTAGATACTAGAGAATTCCAAATTACTAATTACTAATTACTAAATACAACACACATGAAGCAAAACTTTGAAGAACTTGAGAAGAAGATCAACGTGTCTTTCAAGGACATCTCTCTTTTGCGTACCGCCTGCACGCACCGTTCGTATCTCAACGAGAACAAAGGGTCTGGCATGGAGCATAACGAACGCCTTGAGTTCTTGGGGGACGCCGTGCTTGAGCTTGTGGTCACCAGTTTCCTTTTCCGTAAATATCCCAAAAAGGCAGAAGGTGAGCTTACTGCGTTCCGTTCTGCGATCGTCAACACCGTCAGTTTGACCAAAGCCGCCGAGAGCATGAATCTCAATGACTACATGCTCCTCTCCAAAGGCGAAGCCAAAGACACTGGTCGTGCACGTTCGATCATCCTCGCCAACGCCATGGAAGCACTGATCGGCGCACTCTATCTCGATGGAGGTTACAACATGGCCGCGAATTTTATTTCAGAGAAGATCCTCCATGTCATCGACATCGAGGACATCGTCAAGAAAAAGACGTGGATCGACGGCAAGAGTCTCTTCCAAGAAAAGGCCCAAGAAAAAGTTGGCATCACTCCGAGCTATCGTACGCTCAAGGAGACTGGTCCTGACCATGACAAACAGTTCACCCTCGGAGTCTTCCTCGGTGACATCCAGGTAGCCACGGGTACTGGTCCTTCCAAACAAGAGGCTGAACAGAAGGCTGCTGAGAAGGCATTGCAAGCCAAGGGGTGGTAAGTTGCTTATTTTTAAATAAAAAAACTCACCGAAGTGAGCGGTCAAGCCCGCGATTGATTATTCGAAAAGCGGTTTGACGAGATAAGTTATCCCGATGGCATGGATGATGATCAGGAAGATTGCTGTTGTCGTAGACATCCTGAGTTGCCGTCGGATGAATTTATGTATTCGTTTCATAATGTGCCTCCGGGTATATTGTACCACGCTTGTAAAAGCGTACCCATAGGAGTATCCTAACCCCTAGAAAGGTTTATTATGTCACTTATGCCCAGCAAGGATCCACTTGTTTGTGATTGTGAATGTCATGAAGGTTTTTCGCATGTAGGGCATCTCGCGCCTTGTTGCGATATGTGTCCTGTGTGTAGAGAGCAGATCAAGTCTGGCTTCATGGACCTACACCAAATAGAGTGTGCTCCGCAAGAGACCAACAATACCGCAGCCAGTTAAGGGGCGGTTTTTTATATGCTAAAATAGTTCCATCTCTATCTACTTATGTACCTGAAGTCCCTGGAAATCGCTGGTTTCAAATCGTTCGCCAAAAAGGCGGCATTACATTTCACTTCACCGATAACCGGTATTGTCGGACCCAATGGTTCCGGCAAGTCCAACGTCGCAGAGGCGTTCAGCTTTGTGTTGGGTGAACAGTCGATCCGTTCGTTGCGCGGCAAGAGAGGTGAAGATCTGATCTGGAACGGCGGCATGAAGCAGGCAACCGAAGGTCGTGCCAACCGCGCCAGCGTCAAGCTCACCTTCGACAACACACGACGCATCTTTCCTTATATTGATTTTGACGAAGTCTCACTCGAACGCGTCGTACACAGAGACAACTCCAACGAATATCTTCTCAATGGCAGTCAGGTACGCCTCAAAGATATCGTCGAACTCCTCGCCGGTGCTCATATCGGTGCAACTGGCCACCATATCATTTCCCAGGGGGCGGCTGACCGCATCCTCTCTGCGTCGATCCGCGAACGTCGCGAGATGATCGAGGATGCACTCGGCCTCAAAGTCTATCAATGGAAAAAGCTCGAAAGTATCCGCAAGCTCGAACGTACCGAAGAGAACATGAAGCAAGTCGAGTCGCTGCGCCGTGAGATCGCGCCCCATCTCAAGTTCCTCAAGAAGCAGGTAGAAAAGATGGAGAAAGCCGAGATCATGCGTGGCGAGCTCGTCGCACTCTATCAACAGTATTTCGTCACCGAAGATGCCTATATTCGCTACGAGAAAGGTCGCATTGCAACCGAGCTTCGCGGGCCACTCTCGGAGATCGCCACACTTGAGGCCGAGCTTGCCCAGGCAAAACAGGTTCTGACATCATCAACTCATGCAGACCGTGCAAGTACAGAGATCGTGGCGCTGGAAGACAAACTCTCGACAGTTCGTCGTGACAAAGACGACATGGTCCGCGAACTCGGACGTCTCGAAGGCGAGGTCGCCTCGAGTCGACGTGTGATCGAAAAAGAGAAAGAAAAGCAAAAGCGTGATGAATACAAAACCGTGTATCTCAAAGATGTAGAGGAAGTCATCGGCAGTATCGAACGACTCGGAACACTGGAGGATGTCAGGACATTGTTCAACGAAGTCGTCAGCGCATTGCGCGGGTTCGTCGCTCGACATCGCGGTAGTATCGACTCGTCTCTGATCGGAGAGGTCGAGGCCGATATCGCCAAACTCCTCAAAACCAAAGAAGACGTTGATGCTCGTCTCGGCGAATTGATCCAGGGTGAACAGACACTCATCCGTCAGTACTCTACCCTCAAGGATTCTATCGAACGAGAAAAAGACACCAACCGCGAAGCCGAAAAGTCCGTATTCCGTATCATTGCTCGGCAAAATGAAGTGCGCAACACGATCGCCATTCTGCGTACACACGAACAAAAAGTCCTCCATGAAGAAGAAGTATTCAAAAAGGATCAAGGCGAAGCTGGTATGGTCGCGGGCAGAGAAGCCGTCAATTTTGCTTCTGCCACTATCACGACCGGAGTCGGAGATCGTAGTGCTCAGGAAGATCGTCGCCGACAGATCGAGAAGATCAAGATCCGTCTCGAAGATGCAGGTGGTGCAGGTGGTGGTGATGTCATCAAAGAATATCGCGAGACCGAAGAACGAGATGTATTCCTGGGAAGAGAACTCCAAGATCTCGACAAGGCACGCATCGAACTCACATCACTCATTGCAGAGCTCGACCAGCGTCTCGATGTTGAATTCAAGAGTGGCATTCTCAAGATCAATACCGAGTTCAACACCTTTTTCTCACTGATGTTCGGAGGTGGCAAAGCCGAGCTTGCAGTCGTGTCAGAGCCACGAAGAAGGAGGAAGAGCGATACGGAGGATTTGAGTGAGATGCTAGGGGAGGCGCAAGGAGCGAGGAGCGAGGGGCAAGAAGGGGGAGATCTAGACGAACAGGGGCCAGAAGGACTCGAAGTCAGCGTCAGCCTGCCGAAGAAGAAAGTCAAAAGCTTGATGATGCTCTCTGGTGGGGAACGCGCGTTGACCTCGATCGCACTCTTGTTCGCAGTATCTCAGGTCAACCCACCACCATTCATCATCCTGGACGAGACTGATGCAGCGCTGGATGAAGCCAACTCCAAAAAGTACGGCGACATGATCGAAAATCTTTCCAAGCATTCTCAACTCATCCTGATCACCCACAACCGTGAGACGATGTCTCGTGCTGGTGTGCTTTATGGAGTCACTGTAGGTGCAGATGGTGCCTCACGACTCCTCTCGATCGCTTTTGACGAAGCGGTGCAGGTAGCGAAGTAGGTGCCTAGGGTAAGTCCTGCCCTCAAGCGGGAAGGCTTAGGGATTGACTCAACTACAAATAAGTGTTAATATATAAACAGAAACAAAAAATTCTGTCGAGAGCACTTCGACATACAAACGAAAGGTTAGTGAGTGAAAAGTGAAGATCCTATTGTAGCGGCTTTCGTGCCGTCCTACTGTCTTGTTGCAGATCAGTCCGGATTGTCGACCTTGAGCAAGGAGTCGGTTGAGGGGTCGGCTCGATTGTACAGGAGTCGTTTGGTCAATCGCATCATCCTGTCTACTGCCTACAATGTATGGGAGACAGAGTGGCAGATGAAGCTTGAATTGTTGAAGAGTCTCGGTGTTCCCACGGAACACATCTTCTGCATCAAGGAAGTCACCAGTAGTTACGATGAGGTCCAGGGTCTCCGGCAATACATCGAGGAACTTGGCTTCGTCAAATGTTTCCTGGTTACCGAAAGGTGCCACACACCCAGGGCGTACATGGCTCTGCAAGCAGAATTCCCACAGCTCGGTATCGTATGTGAGACATTCGATGTGACCGAACTCGAGGAGACGTATGAACCTCATCACATCAAGATATTGGGCAAGATCAAAGGATGGCGCACGCAATACTATTGGTCGTGGTGGCTGTGGAACAAAAGTTTCGAACTCATCACACCGATTTTGCTCCGCAAAAAACTCAAGCAAAATAGGCTCGCGCAAGCATCTGCCTAACACCTCGCGCAACTCACATCCCGTTACTTCCAAAAGAAGTAGCGGGATTTTTTGTATATAAAAAATACCCCGATAACCTTCGGGGTAGTGTTGGTGAGCGTGTTGAGCCTCGAGTCACTCTTTCGCAAGAGCTGCTGATTCGGCTAGCATCCGTGCCCCATCGGCCTCTCCTGCGGCGTAGTGAAGATAAAGGATCCGGAGGATTTCGTCTGGATCGGCGACGAAGACCTCGATACCCACATTCAGAAGGCGGTTCAGATTGTCGATAGCGTTGAGGTCGGCCGGATCAGCTAGTGCGACTACGACAAGATCTCCATTTTTCTGGACTGGTACAGCCTGGTAGCACCATGCGAGTTGGGCGGGAATGGTTGCAACGAGTTCAGGTGCGTATTCGACCTCTCGTAGATCAGCCATCTGGAAGCCGAAGTGGTTCGCTCGGGCATGTACAATGTCGATCTGGTTAATCGTGCCCCGGAGCAGCAGCAGATCGACAACTCCGACGTCGGCGCTTTTGGCTACGGGAGCCAGTGCTTCCCAAGTGTCTATACTGAGGCGACCCAGACTCAAGAGTGAATCGCGAAGATAATCATCTTTTTTCATAGTATGTAGTTGTAATTGGAACAGTTCACCACCAACAGTAGTCCACCGAACCCTATCCGTCAATACTGACCTAGGACAGACCTAGGCAACGCCCAGGGGCGCCAAAAAATTGACGATAGGGCTGATTTTGTAGTAATATACGGACATGCCTCCTATTAATAAACTCACTACCAAAGCCCGTGAAGCATTGCGCAGAGCGCATGAACTAGCCATAGAACGCGGCCAGAACCATGTCAATCCTGTGCATCTCCTGTGCGCTCTCATCCTCCAAGAAGAGAGTATGGTCGCCTCTATCCTCGACAAACTCGAGGTCGATACAGGCATGCTCACTGATATCGCGCTCGAACATATCGAGGCTCCCGAGGGCTCCAATGTATTGTCTCCTTCATATCAGATATACCTGACTCCAGATCTTGCACAGATCTTGGACAACTCCGTGCGCGTGGCGACTACATTCAAGGATGAGTTCATCTCGACCGAACACATCTTCCTTTCGATATTCGACGTGGCATGCAGTGCACGAGACATCCTGGCTCGCTTCAAGATCGAGCGCGACGCAGTTTCGGCTATTATCCAAGAACTCAAAATCTCTCCAGCTACAAAGGAAGCTGAACCCAAGAAGTTCCGCACACTTTTCAAATACGCTCGTAGTCTGACCAAGCTCGCTCGCGAGAACAAGCTCGACCCCGTCATCGGTCGTGATACCGAGATCATGCGCATCATCCAGATCCTCTCTCGTCGTACCAAGAACAATCCGATCTTGATCGGTGAAGCTGGTGTCGGCAAGACTGCGATTGTCGAAGGTCTAGCGTTGCGCATGGCACAAGGTGACATTCCCGAGTCATTGCGAGACAAGGAGCTCGTATCTCTCGATCTCGGGTCTCTTATCGCAGGAACCAAATACCGCGGAGAGTTCGAAGAGCGCCTCAAGAATATCCTCAAAGAAGTCGAACGTGCTGACGGCAAGATCATCCTCTTTATCGATGAGATGCATACGCTCGTCGGTGCAGGAGCGTCAGAAGGTTCTATGGACGCATCCAACATGCTCAAACCGGCACTCGCTCGTGGCGAGCTCCGTGCGATCGGTGCAACCACACTCAAGGAATACCAGAAACACATCGAAAAAGACCCGGCACTCACTCGTCGCTTCCAGCCAGTCTATGTCAATGAGCCAAGTGTCGAAGATGCAGTGGCTATCCTCCGTGGTCTCAAAGAAAAGTACGAACTCTTCCATGGGGTACGTATCACCGACGACTCGATCGTTGCTGCAGTACAGCTGGCTAGTCGCTATATATCCGATCGATTCCTCCCAGACAAGGTCGTCGACCTGATCGACGAAGCCGCGTCTTCGTTGCGTATCTCACTCGAGAATATGCCACCAGAACTCGAAGAAACTCGTCGCAAGATCATGCGACTGGAGATCGAGCGCGAAGCTCTCAAAAAAGAGACCGACTCTACCTCTGCGAGTGGCAAGACTGCCAAGGCTCGCATGGTCAAGATAGAGGGGGAGATCGCCAACCTCAAAGAGAGTACTTCAGAACTCGAGCTCAAATGGACCAATGAAAAAGAGACGATAACCGATATCAAACGTATCAAAAAAGAGATGGAGACTCTGCGCATCGAAGCTGAGATGGCCGAAGCTCGCACCGACCTCGCCAAGGCCGCCGAGATCCGCTACGGTACACTGCCAGCACTCGAGAAAGATCTCGAACAAAAGAACAAGCGCCTCAAAAAGCTTCAGTCATCACGTCGTATCCTCAAAGAAGAGATCAATGCCGAGGACATCGCTGGTGTCGTGTCGCGTTGGACGGGAATACCCGTGTCTCGTATGCTCGAGTCCGAAGCCGTCAAACTCACCCGCATGGAAGACGAGCTCCGCAAGCGTGTCGTCGGCCAAGAAGAAGCCGTCAAAAAGATCGCCGACACCATCCGTCGTTCTCGTGCCGGTATCGCAGATCCGAACCGTCCGATCGGCTCATTCATATTCCTGGGGCCAACTGGCGTCGGCAAGACCGAACTCACCAAGGCTCTGGCAGAGTTCCTTTTCAATGACGACAAGGCTCTGATCCGTGTCGACATGTCAGAATTTATGGAGAAGCATTCCGTCTCCAAACTCATCGGGGCACCTCCAGGGTATGTTGGTCACGAAGACGCAGGAGGACTGACCGAGACCGTCCGTCATCGACCATACTCGGTGATCCTGTTCGACGAGATCGAAAAGGCTCATCCAGAAGTTTTCAATATTCTCCTGCAGGTGCTCGACAACGGACGTCTCACTGACTCCAAGGGCCGCGTGGTCAACTTCCGCAATACGATCATCATCATGACATCGAACATCGGCGCACAACATATCGAGCGCATGGAACGCCTCGGCTTTGCCAAGAATACAGTTTCTGTGCGCAGTGCCGATCAGGACAACTATACCGAAGCCAAGAACAAAGTCATGTCTTCGCTCAAGGATCATTTCCGTCCAGAGTTCATCAACCGTCTCGATGATATCATCATCTTCGACATCCTCTCACCAGAGGCTATTCGCACGATCGTCGAGATCCAGGTCAGTCATGTCGTCAAACGTCTGACAGAGAAGGGGATCGACCTCGTCTTCTCTCCGCAGGTATTCGACTACTTTGCCCGCGAAGGCTACAACCCTCAGTACGGCGCACGTCCACTCAAGCGTCTGATCCAGAACAAGATCCTGACTCCGGTCGCCAACCTGCTCATATCCCAAGAAGTATCCCGTGGCAGTACGATCCAGGTCTCACTCAAGAAAGACGCTCGTGGTGTCGAAGACTTCTCCTTCGAAATCAAGAAGAGATTCAAAGGCGAGAGTCCTCTGGTCATGTCCAAGATGGCGATGAAGAAGTAGGGCTTGGATAGACTTCCGATTGAGTTTTGGGACTATACGTGATATTTTAGGTGTACCATCCTGTTTGATGGAGAACCTACGGCTTCATGTCTGGTTCGGTCTGGGGCGAGTGTGTATCTTCATAGTAACCGACACACAATGCATCTCGTCCCAGATCCCTTTTTGCACAGGTGGCAGAGCGGTCAATTGCAATGGACTGTAAATCCATCGCCCTATGGGCTACGGGGGTTCAAATCCCTCCCTGTGCACCACGAGAAATCCCAGCTTCGGCTGGGATTTTGAGTTGTTGACATACTTAATAATATGTGATTATATATGTATGGAACAAGATTTTCATTTTGAAGGTATTTCTGTCCATTAACAACAATCAACAAAGGAGGACATGTGTCACCTTGGTACGTTAAGTTATTTTTACCATTGCTTAAGAATGAAACTCCACCGGAGGAATTAAAAACAGCAGACATTCAATGTATTTTCGCTGCATCGTATGCCGCGAAAGATTGTCATTCATTGGTTGAAGCGACCAAGCAAGTCCTGAGTCGTGCCATAAGGATCAAGTCTGAACTTTTTCCAAAGGCACATCTCATCTTCGCCTCATGTAGTCATGCATTCCCTGGGTCTGGCGAAGCCGAATTACGCCTCAAGTCAGAACTATGCCGTTCAGCTAGTGTTGACTATCTTGAAGCAGGATCCATCATCAACTCAGTCACTGAGCTCGAGGCATGCAGAGATCTTCTCAAACAGAGGTCGGTGCTGCCAGAACGAATTCTCGTTGTGACCTGTGAACTCCATTCCAGGAGGGAATATCTCTTGGCCCAAAAGATATTCCCTGATTCGAAAGTGTTCGTGACCTGTGTCTCTCATACTTTTGAATTGGAACCATGGCATCCTATGCCGAGTATGCGTACCTGGCCTCGACTCCTGTTGAGTCAGGTATGTGGGTATGCTGCCTTCCAGGCGATGTCGTGGGGGATTTATTTCCTTGGACAAACTTCGTAATCTCAAACGTTCGAGTTGACGGATTATTGCGCACAAGAGCGATCGTAACGGTCGCTCTTTTTTCTTACCCCACCACCCTCTTCAAGTGACTCGGAATGGCGATCACCATTTCGTAGGCGATAGTACCGGGAGTCTTGGTGACGATAGAGGTGATCGAGTTCGGATCATTGACCTGGTCACTGATGACGACTGCAGTGTCACCGATCGAGACCATAGGAACATCCGAAACATCGATGGAGGTGATATTCATACTGACTCTACCGATGATCTTG
Source organism: Patescibacteria group bacterium (assembly GCA_038065395.1). Classification (GTDB taxonomy): domain Bacteria; phylum Patescibacteriota; class Minisyncoccia; order Phycocordibacterales; family PALSA-1337; genus C7867-002. Next base: position 6,317 of record JBBTRB010000008.1, on the reverse strand, counting down.
CAGGGTATGCGTTGTGGACCGACCAGGATGTACCCGACGTCAGAGAGTCGACGATCGATCGCTTCGTAGTATCCAGCGGGGATGGTGGCGATCGTCATATCTCTCTCGGCCACGAACGTGGCATTGTACCCGACCGCCTCGCCCTTCTTGATCTTTTTTATATCTGAGATCACCGTCTCCATATGCATGACTGGTCGCAGGTCGATATGCGCATCTCCTTGCATGTCTCCAGCGAGACCATAGAGTCCGATGCCGAGACGTGACATGTTGGCGTCTATCTTCTGTGTGAAGACGTGTCCGTACGTGGCACTAGCATGGAACCATTTCAGGGAAGGAAATTCTTTTTTGAAGATTCGTACGCATTCATTCCACTTCTGTATCTGTGTGTGGGTAAAGGAAGCGTCATGATTGTCTGAATCAGCGAGGTGTGTACAGATGCCCTCGAGAGTGATGTATGGGTTCGCTTGGATCAGTAATATCGCTTCGGGTATGTCCTCGATGAGGATACCCTGGCGATGCATGCCCGTGTCTATCTTGAGGTGGATGGTCAGCGGGTGCCTGAGTTCGGATAGTGCTTTGAGGGTATGAATGTTACCAATAGTGAAAGATGTTCGAGGGAGTGAAGAGGAGAGTAGTGTCTCTGGTGGAGTATAACCGATGAGGAGAAGGGGGGTCTTGATCCCGTGTGATCGCAATGCGACCGCTTCGAAGTACGAATCGATAATAAAGAATGGAATTGTATTTCGCTCCTTACTTTTTGCTTCCTGATTTCTTTCCAGTATCCGCGCAACTTCGAGCAGTCCGTGTCCATAGGCGTTGCTCTTGAGTACGGGTGCCACGGTCTGTGCGGGGGCGAGCCTCTGGAATTCGTGGAGGTTATGAAGTAGACGACTCCGGGAGATAGAGATGCATATCAGAGGGGTATAGGGGAACCGACGTCGTGACAGCCACGTGAGGAATTGTTTCATGGGGCTATTGTACTACCGTATGGCTCCCTAGGGTAGACCTAGGGAAAAATAAGTAAGAAAAATGTCCGCTACACACTGTTGTGTAGCGGACGGATGGCGATCGCCGGACAGAGACCTTAGTGAATATAGTCAGTGTCCAGGCGCGCGGCCGAGGGATGTTGCGCGGCGCGAGTGGAGCCGGCGGCGGAAGTGGAACAGGAATTCTCAGGGCTAGTTGGGCTGGAATGGAAGGTGCTGTTCGGAGGGGACTGCATACTGTCCTTTCTGGTCGCATGACCGGTTGAGCGTGACCTATACATTTGCAGTGATTGCATTTGTTAGGAATAGATCACTCTGGAGAGTATCATAGCATACCAGGTTTATTTGTCAAATACCCTCAAATTACACGCCTAGGGTGGACTGGCCATGGGTATTGACAGGCGATCTACAAAGTGCTATTATATACAGCAGTAAAACTCGAGCCAACAGGCTCATTTTTGTTCTTCACAGTCATATACAACCTAACGTTCTCTGATGAGAACATGTGATCGTGGAGACTTGGTAAGGAAAGGATACACATGAAATACGTCAGTATTGCTGCAGGACTCATCTTGATCGGGCTACTCATTGTCGCATTTGTGAACAAACAGGATGCGACTGTGACGCCGCAGACCACTGAGTCCATCCCTCAAGTTCTGGACGAGACCGAAGCGGCTTTGAACCAGTTCGGTCTCAGTAGTTCCAACTCAGCGTCCCTTTCGGTGAAGTAACCACACAAACAAAAAACAAAACAAACGACAGAAAAGAAAAAAGAAAGACTACGAAATGAAAAAGATCCTCTTCGCATTGTTGGTTGCAGTTGCCTTCCTCTGCCCTCGTGCATTCGCACAGCAGGAGTTGGACGAAAGTAACGTTGACGCCGTGACCGTTGCTCGGGCCTTCGCTCTCAAGTCACCGACCTATTTCCAGGTCCGGTGGTATGGGGAAGTTCCTGTGAGTAATCAGTGGCAGAGAGTGTCCATGGTGATGATTGTTCGGAAGAGTGATTTTGCGATCACGAATCTGAGTATCAATGATGTCACCGTGCCACTCTCGAAACCTCTCTACGGTGTTCCGTTAGGTACCGCTGGTATCATGAGGAATGTCTATGTGAGCGTTGATGCTCGAACCAAGACCGGTTCACATGCTGGATACGGCAATCTCGATCGCAACATGGTCACCAAAGATGACAACATTGTTGTAACATTGGTGCCCAATGGAGTTCCTCAGGAGATTCCTGTTGATGAAAGTGTTAGCAAGGAAGATCTTCAGGAAGCTGACCTGAACATCGAAGGTTTCCATTACGGATATGGATACGGTATACAGAATGGCAAGTTCATCGTCGAACTGCCTCCTGTTGGTGGTGTCTACAAATACACCTTGCGCCGTCGCAGTGACGGTAGTGTGATCGGGAGTGGTTGGATCCGGCCGTTCAAGCCGACCGTTACCCCGAGCGATGCATATACCGGTGTGCGATACATTGGTGGAGTTATGGGTGTCGACTTTGAGTTGGACAACCAACCTGATGACTGGAAGTCGTTCTCAGTCACTCAGTTCGATTCGCCGATCTTGACCTCTGCTGGTACCAACGTCATGGGTAAAGTGATTTACACCGATGTGGGGACTGGAGGGATCGAAGTCATCGTTGATGGCAATGTGTGGGTGTATATCCAGCAGGCAACGGCCTCTGGTGATATGCCCTTGTTGTCTCTCGTGGACCGTAGTGTGGTCTACGAGGGAGGTGCCACTACCCGAGTGCACACTTCCATATTGAACGCAGGGAAGATCGTGATCAGCGTCATTCCGAAGTCTGGCAGTGAAAACAGGACATGGGTTAACCTTCACAAATTCCACACCTTTCCCAACTCATCGGACGATGATGACGGCAGGGGTGGTCGTCCATAACACAGGTTGTATTTGATACTCATGCCCCGTTGCTTACCAAAGCAGCGGGGCTTTTTATTGCCCTATACCTCTAGGGTAGACCTAGGAACTGGTCGGACTTGCGTAGCTCTATAATATAGGCTATAGTGTTGCGACACATAAAACTGATACTATGGCTAACAAACAAGACCAACTTATACAGATCAAAAATAAGACCACAGGAGAGGTCTATTGGACACGTAAGAACAAGAAGCTTGTAGAGCGCAAGATCGAGCTCAAGAAGTACAGTCCGACTCTTCGCAAGCACGTTGTCTTCAAGGAAACCAAGAAATAAGAGAGGATCACAAAAGGACAGCTACTTACCCGAGCTGTTTTTTGTTATCTTTCAAAACCAGACGTTCCATGTATAATGATTTGAGTACGTAATTCAAAGGGCGATTAGTTAAGTGGTATAACTGCGGTCTCCAAAACCGCTGTCGGAAGTTCGATTCTTCCATCGCCCGCAGAACATCAGTTGTCCGAGAGTTAATACAACCTCAGATAGATATCATCGCAGTCATAGAGATGGACGGGGTCCCCGGACTTATTTGGTCCCAATGAAAGTATAACTGCCAATGTCCCAGGAAGATTGGTTGCACCAGGGCAATCATCGAGTGCCTCATAGTCATTATCGAACCAATAATCTGAACCCCAAGGATCAATTGGATTAACTTGTAGATAGGGACCTCGCCAGTTAGCTATCGTCTCATTCGTCCATGAACAACCGCCGCCTCTACCGACAACAGGAGATGATGCGCCATAGAGTCCTCCGTATACCGTATCATTCAACTTTACTTCATTCTCAGAACCAGCTGCTCCGTACAAAATCTCGCCAACTATGCAACCATTGGGCCAACGTCCAGTATCTGCCGCAAGGAATCCGATTGCGTTGCGGAGTTGGGCAAGTTCGCTCCGTGCTTTGGCGATCTTGGCTTTCTCGCGAACCTGGACTGTAGAAGCAAGGGTTATCGAAGAGAGCATACCGATGATAGATACGGTGACCAGAAGTTCGATGAGGGTGAAACCTCGAAATGGCATCTGTGAGAATGTCATATAACTCATTCTAACAGGAGGGTTATTGTGTGCTTGTGGATAGCGGGCAACATGACTTGACATATACATATCTAATATGGTAGTATGTAGAAGTTAGTAGATAATATACGCTTCATATGAATTTCAATAAAACTCATTGGATAGGTGCTACTGTTATCGTTATTCTCGCCATCGGTATCTTCATTGGATTCCGATCTGGACCTTCGGAGTCAGTCTCTCCATCAGGTGATACTACAACTCTGACGGTCTCGACTCTCGATGCTTCATCAGTTGAGGTCGGCGATCTCCAAAAGATCGGATGGACTTCGGACAAATACACTCCTGCAACTATTGCAGTGAACATTATCCGCAAAGTCAGTGACAACCCAGCTCGTTATGAACTCGTCCGTACGGTCACTTCGGCTACTGAGAACGACGGTTCTGCCGTTTGGGTTCCTGCCAAAGCTGACGTCGGTGCCAACACGTTCGTAGAAGTTGGTTGTACCGTCTCCGCACAGGCATGCCGTTCGTCAGTGACAAGCTCTGCTCTTGCGGTTGTAGATACCGGACGCTTCGCTAATACTGCCAGTGTCTATGATGCGATAGAGAAGAGGGAGAATAATTAACTTATAATATATCTCTCGATGAGAAAGAAAGCCGCTCCATACGGGGCGGTTTTCTCGTTGGGGATAAAGGGGAGTTGACAGAGTGACAGCAAGTGTGATATACTAGATCCAGCACAGTTAGAAAACAATCGTCACTCAACAAGCAAACAAGAAAGTTGAAAACTTCATATGAAAAGTAACAAATTGTCGGTAATTGACCAGAAGGGTCCTGCCGGACCCATCTCACTGGTCAGCCTTCCTCAAGCTACTCAGTCACCAGGCTATTGGTATGAATTGTTGGTGAAATCCCCTGCAATTCCAAACGAGTCTCCGGTTGGGACAAATGCCCCAATCGAAGAACCTCATTTGACCAAGTTCAAGTTCTGCGGACAGATTTTCTACGCTGAACCCCTGCTAGGTCTTACTCCCGATGACAAGAGACTCCCATTACTTACCGAACAGCTGGTGGGTTTCATGGAAGAGCTCAATCGGCTCGGTGATCTGGCATGCACATTTCCTGATCATCGGAACCACTTCATGGCGGTACCGATCTTCGTGAGTGGCGATAAAACGTTTCTCTTCATGGCAATAGTCGATCGACTGACTCGGCTCACCAGTTGGAGGGTTGAATTCCTTCCGAGCAGGATCAATCCTATTGATGGTCGTGATGCCCGCATCATCGTTCCGGAATAACCGGACGCAAGTTTCCATCACTCCCGCAACCTCACGAGGTCGCGGGATTTTTTCTTGTCTTACGATCTTACGAAACATTTAAGACTTCTTTAAAAATCCTTCAATAGCCGAAAGGATCGCAGCAATATCTTTCGGAGCGAACCACTGTATGTTTTTGTTTCTACGGAACCAAGTCATCTGACGTTTGGCATATTGACCGATCTCGGTGGCGAGCTTCTCTCTCATCTTTTCTGCAGAAAGTTTGCCTTGGAGATGTTCCGCAACAAAACGATACTCGAGACCGAGCTCTTCCATGCGTTCCCAGGACAAGCCGTTCTTGTGAAGGGTATCTATCTCACCGATCATACCTTGATTCAGGCGTTTCTCTAGACGAAGATCGATCTTGGCTCGAAGCTCGTCGATCGGTATATCGAGTCCAATCCAGAGAGGGTCGTAGGTCGACTCGCGGACTTCTGGTACCGAAGATGCCTGTGGCGAACGCGCGATCTCTAGGGCACGGATCAGGCGACGTGGGTTGTTGCGGTCAGAGTTGTTGAGGGACTTGGCTTTGGCAGCGTCTTCTGTTTCGAGCAGTGCAAAAAGTTCGGCAGGTGTCTTGGAGGATAATTCCGCGCGGAGTTCTTCGTTGGCAGGTACGTCGGGCAAGTATACATTGTCGATCAGGGTAGAAATATAGAATCCTGTGCCACCACAGATGATCGGGACTTTGCCCCGGGTAATGATGTCGGCGATGATCTTCTCGGCTTGCTCCTTCCACTGAATGACAGTGAATTGATCACGAGGATCGGCAATATCGAGGAGATGATGATGCACGCCTTGCATCTCTTCCTGAGTGATCTTTCCGGTGCCGATGTCGAGACCAGTGTAGACCTGTCGTGAGTCGGCAGAGATAACCTCGCCGTTGTATTCTCGGGCGACGTTGACCGCGAGGTCACTTTTGCCGGATGCAGTCGGTCCGACGATGACGATGAGTTTGGGTTTCATAGATTTGTACTGTGCCGGGAGGGAGAATCGAACTCCCATGGATTACTCCGCACGATTTTGAGTCGTGTGCGTCTACCAATTCCGCCATCCCGGC
>JBBTRB010000007.1:0-45564 GCA_038065395.1 Patescibacteria group bacterium | reverse complement strand
AACCGCTCACCTCACCCATGCCATGGGTGCGCTCTACCAGATGAGCTAATGGCCCTAATGATTATGCCTTCTGCACTGGGGCGCTACAGATGAGCTAATGGCCCAGATCGAGAATCAATGTACCACAGGAAATACAATTCTCCAATTGGGATATTTTATTACCGGGTCCCCTGTGCATAACCCTTCACCATCCACTACCGAGGAGTGATATAATGACGTCAGAGCTTATTTATTAACCATATAATTTCAATATCATGAAAGCATTACACACCGTTGCGTTTATTCTTCTTGTTGTCGGAGGTCTCAACTGGCTCCTCGTTGGCCTCTTGGATTGGGGTGTTGCAGACCTCGTAGGTATGAGTATCGCCAAGATCATTTATATCCTCGTCGGTCTCTCAGCTATCTATCTCCTCTTCACTCACAAGAAGGATTGCAAGTGCTGCGGTACCTCGGCTTCTCCAAGTTCAATGTAACTTCAAGACGTTCTCTAAGCAAAACACCCTCCGATGTTACATCGGAGGGTGTTTTGGTATGGCTATCTATTTTGTCGAACATCCACAGTCACATGAACCGTTAGGTTGTGTATGGGCATGACCGCAACTTGCACACGTTGTTGGTTCACTCATAAGTATGTATCAGACTTAATATTGATAAACCGACCACATACGTATTTTACCATGCATACCAGACTAAGAGGACAAGACCTGGGTACAATGTGCACAGCGTTTTGCGTCTAAAGGAATAACACTGAGGCATTCTGGGCACTTTTTGGTAGTCGGATCTGCCGGTGGTGCCTTACGAGAACGTGCCACGAGCATATTGATCGGTTTTACTACCCCAAAGAAGACTGCGGTCGCTACCAGGAGGAATGAGATCAGAGTATTGAGGAAATGACCGTACATGAATGTGCTGCCGTTGATCACGAATGACAGCATGGCAAAGTCCGGCACCTTGCCGAATGCTCCGATGAACGGCATCAGGATATCAGATACAAAAGCCGTGACGATGGTACCAAATGAAGCTCCGATCACGACACCGACTGCAAGATCGATGACATTGCCTCTGAGGATGAATTGTTTGAATTCGCTGAGCATATTGAAAACTTCTTATTTGGTGGACTTTAGTTTAACATTTCTGAACCAATTTATTAAAGAGGTGGAGTATTTAAGGATGATTTTGAAACAGGATAAATAATTTATTTCACTCCACAAGCTCGAAATGGAATACTCCATGCATAACTTGGAATCACAATTCCACCGACTGCATTACACTCATCAATATTTTCAATACCGTAATAGATTTTTTCCCAGCTTTTATCGATTACAGATTGAGTACAATTGTCCTCACACAGGTTTCTATTCACTATTATTTTTCCATTTTTAAATCCTGCAAAATTAAATACAAAAAAGATGTAATATAGTGAACCTACAATTACCAGGAGCACGATAATGGTTAGTATTTTTTCATTAATTAATAATAACACAGAACCTTGTTTGTGGACCTGCGCGGACTCGAACCGCGTGCCTCCTCATTGCAAATGAGGCGCTCTACCAGATGAGCTACAGGCCCAAAATACTATTCAACCAAGGTGCTACTTACAATATATTGCCCAGACGACATCATACCCTGTTTTTTGCTTTATTCGCAAGTGAGACGACGTGACCAGCCAATTCATGGATCGAGGCACCGACACTTTCGAGGGCCCGAGAGAAGAGTGAAGTTTTGGCGATATGCGGCAGGGTGCGAGCTTCGAGAACATAGATCCCGCGGCGAGGATGGATGATCATGCGGGTCTGGGAGTAGTGTTTGAGACCCAGAAGCTGGTGCACCAGACGTGAAGTCTCTTCGACCTGTTTTTTGAGTTCAGGCGAGAACCCTGCTGGGACGACTTCCCTCTGTTCGCCAGTCGGAGTGATATGGATCTCAACCGCAGGCAAGGCATAGAGCTCATGGCCACGGAATCCTTCTACGACATGACCGATAGCTTCGATACCGGGAATATATTCTTCTACAAGCACATCGCCATGCTGACTGACTGCAAGGAGCGCCTCAGGGAGTTCGCCGTACGAACGGATGTAAGACATTTTGTGTGCAGAAGTGTCGCGTAGTGGCTTGAGCACCAGTGGCAAATGCCACGAACGAAATAGGTCTTGAGCGACCTTGGATGAGTCTCCCTGGATATCCTCTGCTCGGATCTCGAGATGCCGAGGCACGGCGATGCCATGAGAGGACAAAACACCCTTCTTGAGGATTTTGTGTGTGCCGACAGCCGAACCGAGCGCACCAGTACCGGTAAAAGGTATGCCGTGCATCTCGAGGAGATGTTGCACCTTGCCGTCTTCGCCATAGGTACCCTGGAGTGCGTTGAAGGCCACGTCGATCATCGACAGTGCCTGTTCGGGACGCACTGCCCTGCCTTGCATATGCCACTGCCCTTCTCGGTCGATGAAGATGTCGTGAGGATGATAGGTGTCTCCATGATGTTCTCGCAGTGACGAGAGGATATCTGCGCCACTCTGAAGCGAGGCTTCGTAGTCAGACAGCCCGCCACGGATAACTCCTACGCGTAGATGATGACTCAACATGGGTATAGTATATCATTTGTAGAATAGTATTCCTCAGTTGATAGCCCATATCACACCATACGCTTTTCTGAGAAGCCGTAGATGTAGCCAGCGAAGCGCTCGAAGGCTTCGAAGAAAAAGTATGATGTGATACGGGCGGCTTCGAAGGAGAAATTTTGTTAGGAAGAAAATGTGATACAGAAATACTTACTCTCGTGGAATATGAACCATAGACCTGCGTTTGCGATGATAAGCTAGAGTGTATCTGTGTGCCTCGGCGTTCAGTGTCACGATATGGTCTTTGTACCGAGCGATAATATCTGGATGCCCGACGAAAGAGTCAGCCACGTGTTTGTCATTCTTGGTAACACCAACAACAGGGATGTTGATCCGTCTGACCTTGAGAACCTTCTCGGCGCGTTCGACATGCATCGCGTTGCCGTCGACCACGATCAGATCTGGATAGGTCCATTCGCTGTGGTTGAGCCGACGCGCCAGGGTCTCCTCGAGGTTACGCAGGTCATCGTTCGTATTCTTGGCCATCTTGAACTTGCGATACTCTGCAGGAGTCAGGTGTCCATTTTCCGATACCACCATCGTCCCGACCGTCTCCATGCCCGAGAGATGCGCGACGTCATAGGCTTCGATACGGAAATGTCCCGCATGAGCAGTGTCACCTATGGCAAGATCGTTGGTATTCTTGATCAGTGCAATGTCATGAATATGGTCGAGTGCATAGAGGAACTTCTTGAGACGAGAGGCCTCTTCGAACTCTAGATTGCGTGCATACGCATTCATCTCTTTTTCGATCTGCTTCCTGATGAGCTGTTTCTTGCCCTGGAAGAAAAGGATGAGATAGCGGATCGTCCGGAGATAGCGTGTATGCGCCTCGGTATCATCCGAACGTGGCGAACGTCCCAATGACTGGTAGAACAAGTTATGTCGTTCATCGAAGGACTTTTTGTCCCGGAAAGGAAACATCTTGCGAAGGATCTTGAGAGCTTCTTTGATCAGACCTCCATGGGGATATGGACCGAAGAGTGCCTGGATCGTATAGGGTAGTGTTCCCTCTTTCTGCTGTGTGTCGAGGTCACGTGCGCGCACCAAGAACACGCGCGGCCATGTCTCGTCGGTGATCACCACGTATTGTGAACTCTTGTCATCGCGTTCATCGACATTGTAGTGAGGCTGGTATTTCTTGATCAGGTTACTCTCGAGGATGATCGCCTCGAGAACAGAGTCCGTAGGTTCCCAGGTGACGGTGACTGCCTTGGTCACCATATCGACGATCCGTGGTCCACGAGTGACGATGATATCAGCGGCAAAATAGCTTTTGACTCGATCAGCCAGAGAAGTTGCACGCCCAATATAGAGAGGTCGTTTGTTGCGATCTCGGAAGACGTATACCCCTGGAGTATCGGGTAGTTTGAGTTTTGACAGTGTTTGACTGGTCATCGAAATAAGAGTATTGTAAAGTCAGACTGTTTGCAACCTTAACAAAAGGATCGACGTGAATCATCCGAAACCTCGCCCTGAAGAAAAAGACTTGGTACTTCCTCCGAAAGCCCTCACCTGCATCCTCAACGGGACTTTGATATGGCTCGGGTTTGCTGTAACAGGATTCCTGGTGTATGCATACTTCAATGCACCAGAGGTCTTCTGGAAAACGTTAGTGTCAGTGATAATCTTTCTTGCACTGTGGTTGTCGTGGGTATTGCTCACTCGGGCTTTTGCCTCAAAGATAAATCATTATGATGACGACTAAACCATCACCCCGTGTGGCACCGAGTCCATCATCAGACACGAACACAATACTTCCTCATGTAGCCACTGATGATTATGTACCGGGCAACTCCAAAGAAACCGAGATTCATGCCTGGCAATATGGTTTGCCTGGCACACTGATCGCCGTCTTTGTACTAGGGACACTATGCATAGGAAGCACCGTGTTCCTGTTCATCTGGTTCTTGGTCGGAAACTTCTCAGAATGAACCCTCTCTCGCCTCTCACCCGATCGCTTTACAGTGATCGGTTTTTCTTGTCCCTATTTCTTCAGCAACTTCTTGAGATACGAGCCAGTATACGAAGCCGTGTTGGCAGCAACATCCTCGGGAGTTCCCTTTGCAACCACCTTGCCACCACGTTCACCACCTTCAGGGCCGATGTCGATGACATAGTCGGCACATTTGATCAGATCGAGGTTGTGTTCGATCACCATCACCGTGTTGCCCTTGTCGACGAGTCTTTGCAAGATCTCTATGAGTTTCTTGACGTCTTCATAGTGCAGACCGACTGTTGGTTCGTCGAGGAGATAGATCGTCTTTTGGATATGAGCTCGATAGAGTTCGGAGGCGATCTTGACGCGTTGTGCTTCTCCACCAGAGAGTGTCGTCGCTGACTGACCGAGTTTGATATAGCCGAGACCGACTTCGCAGAGCGTACCTAGACGATCCGAAACCGCTGGTATATCCTGGAAGAATTCCGTGGCTTCTTCGATCGTCATTTCCAATATTTGATGAATGTTCTTTTTGCGATACAGGATCTCGAGAGTTTCTTTCATGAACCGTGTGCCGTTGCAGACATCACAGAGCACATAGACCGTCGGTAGGAAATGCATCTCAACCGCGATTTCGCCGTTACCTTCGCAGGCTTCACATCGCCCACCCGGACGGTTGAAGGAGAATCTTCCTGGTCCCCATCCGCGCGCACGCGACTCTGGCTCAGCTGCAAAGAGATCACGGACATGTGTCCATGCGCCCGTGTATGTCATCGGGTTGGAACGTGGTGTACGGCCGATCGGACTTTGGTCGATCAGGATGGCACGTCCGCTGTACTCGGTACCTTCGAAGGAAGTACAGTTGATATTCTCGGGGACACTTTTGCGAGCTTCGTATCGAGCAACGAGGTTGCGATGCACGATCTCATACATAAAAGACGACTTGCCCGAACCTGACACTCCGGTAACGACGTTGAGCACTCCGAGTGGGATATCAACATTCATGTTTTTGATATTGAAGACATTGCCTCCACGGATCATGATCTTGCCTTTGGACTGACGACGACTGCGCGGCACGTCGACTTTCTTCTCTCCTCGTAGATAGGCGAGCGTCAGAGATCCAGAAGTATTCTTTTTTGCGGTCAGGAGTTCGTCAAGATAGCCCGATACCACAACTTCGCCACCATGCACTCCCGCACCTGGGCCGATGTCGACGATGTAGTCAGACGCGAACATCGTGTCTTCGTCATGTTCTACGACCAGGATCGTATTGCCCAGATCTCGCAGATGGAGAAGAGTCTTGATCAGGCGGTCATTGTCACGTTGATGCAGACCGATCGTCGGTTCGTCGAGTACATAGAGCGCGCCGACGAGACCCGACCCGAGCTGCGAAGCCAGACGTATACGTTGTGCCTCTCCACCCGAGAGTGTGTTGGCACGACGATCGAGTGTCATATATTCGATGCCGACATCGATCATGAACGACAGTCGTGCACCGATCTCCTTGAGAACCACTCGTGCGATCTCTTTTTCGACATCAGTCAGAGTTATATCCTTGAAGTATTCCGCGGCTTTTTCTATCGAAAGTGACACTGTCTCGATGATATTCTTGCCTCCGATGAATACATGGAGTGCTTCTTCACGCAGACGCGCACCTTTGCAGGCAGTACACGGAGCATCACTGAAAATATTCTCGGTACCGAGACCGTTACAGGTCGGACATGCACCGTATGGGGAGTTGAATGAAAAAAGTCTTGGCTCGATCTCTGGATATGAGAATCCGTCATACGGACACATGAACTTCACTGACATCAGTTGTTCGTTGTCAGTCTCACCTGGATACACGATCTTGATGAGCCCCTCGGCTTCTTGGATAGCGCGCTCCAGAGATTCGGATAGACGCTCGCGAGCATTCTCGGCCTGTTTGCCTTCTTTGAATTCACTAATGAAAATCTCGTCGATCAGAAGGTCGATGTCATGCTTCTTGTTCTTCTCGAGCACGATCTGGTCGCGGAGTTTGTGTGGTACTCCGTCGATACGGACACGTTCGTAGCCTTTGCTCAGGAAATCATAGAGCATCTGGTAGTACTCGCCTTTGCGTCCCACTACTACGGGAGCGTAGATAGCGATCTTGGCCTGGGTGATGTCCACTCCGAAGACTTTTTGGGCACGGTCGGTGCGGGTGGTGATGGTCTTGAGGACAATATCAAGGATCTCTTCTTTGGAAATACGGTGGATCGGACGGTTGCAAACCAGACAATGCGGCTTGCCGACACGTGCAAAAAGGATACGTACGTAGTCATATATCTCGGTGATGGTCGCAACGGTTGAACGAGGGTTGTTGGAGCGAGACTTCTGGTCGATCGCGATCGCTGGTGAGAGACCCTGGATCTCGTCGACATCCGGCTTCTGCATCTTGTGCAAGAATTGCCGGGCATATGCTGACAACGACTCGACATAGCGACGCTGACCTTCCGCAAAAATAGTATCGAATGCCAATGACGACTTGCCTGACCCTGACAGACCGGTGACGGCGATCATGGTATTGCGCGGCATCTCTACGGTGATGTTCTTGAGGTTGTGGGTACGTGCACCTTTCACTACGATCTTTTCTTCCCCATGAGGTTTTTTGGTTCGTGACGAACGTGAAGATGAGGATGTCGATGACATGATTGCGCGATAGTAACACGTTTTGGGGAGAAGAGCAATCCGAGAGACTACACCGACCCTGTCATACTTTTGACCTCAGCGACGATCTGATCGAGAGATGCAGCGGCTTTGACGAGGAACTTTTGGGCACCGAGGATCTTGGCTTTTTCGATGTCACTGGGTTTGCTGAGGTTGGAGAGGATCAGTACCGGGATGTTCTTGAGACCTTGGTCCATACGGATCTGTTGGAGGATGTCGAAGCCACTCATTCCAGGGAGAAGGAGGTCGAGGACGATGATGTCCGGTATGACTTGTTTGAGAGCGACCATCGCCTCTTCGCTGTTCTTGGCATGAAAAAGGTCAAGTCCTGAGGAGACCAGCTTGCGCGCCAGGATCGTACCGATGAGTTTGTCATCTTCGACCCAGAGAACCTTCTTTTTGTTGCTAGTGGTAGCAGCTGCAGGGTTCTTGATGGACTCGGAGATCGACTCGGGCACAGCCATGGACTCATGTCCGAACTGACGGTTGACCTTGGCTACTGCACCGGCAGAGTCTACGTCGATTGCCATCAGGAATTCCTGGACACTACCCTGTGGTACACGTTGCATATTGATCGGGACGTTTTGCGCTGACATGAGAAATACAGGGATACGTGCCAAGACTGGTTCGGCGTGTTTCTGAGCCAAGACTTCGTAGCCGTCAGTTCCTGGCAACACCACATCGAGTAGGATCAGGTGCGGCATAGTGTCCATGATACTCTTTATACCGTCGGTGCCATTCTTGACCAGCGTCACTGCATAGCCTTCTTTCTTGAGAGCATCGGCAATACCCTGACCATAGGTAATATCACTTTCGATAATAAGGATCTTCTCGTTTTTAGTTGGATTCATGGGTTAAGTATAGCAAAACCTAACACAATTCAACAATGAACTACATACTAACGCGCAGATCCCCGCCGGAGCCTGTCCCTGGCCTGAAGGGACGGGGATGACGGAAATGAAATATTAATTCTTCTTTTTCTTACCTTTCCCACCAATCCCCAACTTTTCCTGCAACACAAATAGCTCATCACGGATAAGCGCTGCCGTTTCGAAATCGAGGTTTTGCACAGCTTCGGCCATACTTGCCTCTTTTTGCTTGAGGAGTTTCTTGGGGTCGGTACGCGCAAGTTCTTCGTCGATCTTCACTAGTTCGCTGACCGCCTTTTCATGGTCGCTCTTGAGATGGTCGGTGATATCGTGGATGAGTTTCTTGATGGTCTTCGGAGTAATGCCATGTTTCGTGTTATGCGCGATCTGTATATCTCGACGACGGTTGGTCTCGGCGATCGCACGTTGCATCGAGCCAGTCACCGTATCTGCATACAAGATGACTTTGCCCTCGGAGTTACGCGCGGCACGACCGATCGTCTGGATGAGTGCGGTCTCGGATCGGAGGAAGCCTTCTTTGTCTGCATCGAGTACGCCGATCAGCGAGACTTCGGGTAGGTCGAGACCTTCACGGAGCAAGTTCACACCGACGATACAGTCATAGATACCCTTACGGAAATCCGTCAGGATCGTGATGCGCTCCATGGTCTTGATATCAGAGTGGAGATAGCTCGTCTTGATCCCCTTTTCTTTGAGGAATTCTGACAGATCTTCGGCCATCTTCTTGGTCAGAGTAGTTGCCAATACACGGTCGCCTTTCTTGATCGTCAGGAGCGCCTCGTCGATGAAGTCGTGGACTTGGCCTTTGTAGTGGGCGTCATCCCCGCGCAGGCGGGGATCTGCGCTCTCGCTGTCTTTCTCACGACGTATTCCTGTCTTCACTTTCTCCACTACCGGTCGGATCTCTATGAGCGGATCGACAAGTCCTGTTGGACGGATGACCTGCTCTGCGACCTGGGTGCTGGTCTCACGTTCATAGTTACCTGGCGTGGCCGAGGTATATATCATCGGTCCGATACGTTCCAGGAATTCGGCGAACTTCAGAGGTCGGTTGTCTTTGGCCGAAGGCAATCGGAAGCCGAACTCAACCAATGTCTCTTTGCGCGAAGCGTCGGCGGCATACATACCGTTGAGCTGAGGGATGGTGACATGAGACTCGTCGACGATCGTCAGGAAATCCGGACTACCGTCGGCCTTATGAGGGAAATATGCGAGTAAGGAGTCCGGAGCCTCTCCAGGCATCTTACCGGAGAAATGTCGCGAGTAGTTCTCGATGCCGTTGGTATACCCTATCTCTTTGATCATCGACAGGTCGTATTTGACACGACGCTTGAGACGTTCGGCTTCGAGGAGTTTGCCTGACTTTTCCAATACTTTGAGTCGGTCTTCGAGCTCAGCCTTTATGGTCTCAACCGCACGAGCACTTTGTTCGTCAGATGAGATGAAGTGTTTGGCCGGGAATATGAATACTGACCGATGTGTTGCTCTGACTGCGCGACTGACGGGGTCGAGTTCGATAATGTCCGCAACTTTGGTGTCGTTGTATTCAATACGATAGACAGTCTTCTCGTTGACCGGCATGACTTCGAGCATATTGCCGAGTGCACGGAACTGACCAGGGTTGATGTCGGCAGTCGTGCGCTCGAAATGTATATCGATCAGTTTGCGGATGAGCTCTGCACGCGAAAGCTCCATACCGACACTGACCTTCATATTGACCTTCTCGTATTCTTCGGGACTTCCCAAGCCATATATACACGATACCGATGCTACGATGATGACATCCTTGCGGGTCAGGAGTGCCTGGGTCGATGCGTGTCGGAGACGTTCGATCTCTTCGTTGATCATGGCCTCCTTCTCTATATAGGTATCCGAAGACGGCACGTACGCCTCTGGCTGATAGTAGTCGTAATACGAGACGAAGTAGTGCACGGCGTTGTTAGGGAAAAATTCTCGATACTCCTGAGCCAGTTGTGCCGCAAGTGTCTTGTTATGAGCGATCACCAGTGTCGGCTTGCCATATGCGGCGATGACGTTGGCAGCGGTAAATGTCTTGCCCGAGCCGGTAACACCTAGCAGTGTCTGTCGCGTATCGCCCTTTTTGAGACCATCGACGAGCGTCTGGATGGCCTTGGGCTGGTCACCTGCCGGGGTCAACGTAGTGGCTATTTTGAAAGGAGATGGGTTGGGCATATATCTTGACGCGAGTGAATTACCATGATACCTTCTTTTACAGAAAATTCAACTTCTAACGAAAGAATGTTCGATGAAAACAATTGGAAAAGGTCGGTCTAGTGCTCACATACAGGTCAAGAAAGCCTCTGTCAAAACCAAGCAGCGGAGACCAAAATGGGAAGCTCCTTTGCGAAGACATCTATCTGGTGTAAGGGTACCAGAAACCCTCTACTGGATGAAGAATTTCATGTTATTAAGATGGATAACATCGGAAGAAAAACCCGCATTGATTCTACAGGCATGCGACGAAATCATTGTAGGTATTAGGTTCCTTATCAAAAGGAAAAAACCTGTGACTTCTTCTTTGTTATCATCCAGCTTCCATATCAGCTCTTCATGCGGATGTCTCTTTGCAAGAGCTGTGCCAGAAAGAGATTTTGATGAGGCGCTCAAGATTTTCGAGCTAACCTACAAAGAGGCCGCTGGCTTTGGTTGTTGTCATGTTGTGCACACAGGCAATCAGAAGTGTCTTATGGATGCCAGTTGGACTACTCTTTATAATCGACTCTGGAAGAAAGCTGGACGCTTCTTACGAGATCATCCTGAACTGACCAAGGGTATCCCGAGCCTCCAAGCAGCTTGATCAGTACACGTTCGTCAGGAGCGCACCTATCCCCATAGGTGCGCTTTTTTATATGCCATTGACTAAGTACCGTGTTATGGTGTATAATATACACCAGAGTATGTCATCTATTCAGTTGACTTACGCCGTTTTCAAACTAAAACCTCAACACACCACACATTCTATGGAAGAGCTGACAGTAACGAAACCCTGTGACGTTGGTTACTTTCGCAGTATTACCAAACGTTCACATGACCCCTTCGACGAGGAGCAGGATGCCCTTGTCTTCGCTTTTCGATTCCAAGGAGGAAGAGTGGCCGGATACGTAATCGTCGTAGTCTCCAAACTATTCGAAAGAGGCTACGAGGCCTTCTTTGAAAGCAATATGCGAGATGCACTCATTATCGCCAACCATTCGGTGTCTTCGTATTTCACCGGCGGACGGGATTGCGAATCATTCGAGCTTCCTTGGGATGCAGTACTTCGGCACAAGAACACCGAGGCGCATATCTCCATCGAAAGTGCTCAGGAAGCAGTCGAGAAGGAGGCTCGGAGACAACTAGAAGAAGACGCAGTGAGACAAGGGGGTGACTCAAAACTGTTACCCTTGAGCCACTACGTATGGTGGAATGAGGGCTTGGTACTCCCCCAAGTACACGAGGTACGCCTGGATACAAAAGATTCTTCTTTTCCAGGATCTCTCCATGATGCCATGAACATTGTAGATCAAGCGATCGCAGCTGCACAAAGTTAGCAACCACCACTCCTTGACCAAAGCCCAGCGGCGGTCAAGGAGTTTTTTATTTCCTCAATAGCACCTTATGTACCGCCTCTTTGATATGCTTCTCCCCCATACCATAGTGTTCGATGAGCTCATCTGGTTTGCCTGACTGGCCGAACTGGTCTTGTACTCCGACGAACTCTATCGGTACTGCGTAGTGCGATGCCAGACATTCTGCCACAGCCGAACCCACACCACCTGCGACCTGATGCTCTTCTACCGTGACGATCGCACCGGCTTCATGAGCGAGTTTGATGATGGCATGTTCGTCGAGTGGCTTGATCGTCGCCAAGTTGAGCACTGCAACCTTCTTGCCATGACTATCGAGTTCATGTGCCACCTTGAGAGCCTTGTGGAGCAACGCACCCGAAGCAATGATCCCAACATCGAGTGGCGTCTCTTTTTTTCCTTGCTCCTTGTCCCTTGTCCCCACTCTTGATCTTGCTTGCCCGTCGTAGCCTTGGCGAAGGCGGGAATCGAATATCATCTGCGCTTTCCCTATCTCAAACGGTGTATCCTCTGTTGTCATGATCGGCGTCTTTTCGCGAGCCAGACGGATATAGGTCGGCTGATCGGTCTTCGCTGCAGCCAGAGTTGCCTTCTTGGCTTCGATCGCATCACACGGACAGATCACAACCATACGTGGTATCACGCGCATAATAGCGATGTCTTCGATAGCCTGATGTGTGCCTCCATCTGGTCCTACAGAGATACCTGCGTGTGAACCGACGATCTTGACCGGTCTATTGTTGTAACAAATGGTCGTGCGGATCTGTTCCCAGTTGCGTCCTGGACTAAACATGGCATACGACGTCATGAAAGGGATTTTGCCCATGGCCGCCATACCAGATGCAACTGTTGCTAGATTTTGTTCTGCTACACCGATCTCGATGAATCGCTCAGGGAATTTCTCTTTGAACTTGAGCATCTGTGTCGACTCGGTCAGGTCTGCGCATAGCCCCACTACATTTTTGTCGGCCTCGGCAGCCTTGAGAAATCCTTCACCGAACCCTTTGCGGATCGGCACCTGCTCGACATCAGCGTCAAACATTTTTTCGTTAAGTTTTAGTGAGGGATTGAGCATATAGTTTTTAAATAGATGACGCAATCAACATTCCAAATAGAATCCAACAAATTAACATAACGTCGAGTACACCGATAATTATTGAGATGACCTTGGCCGTATGGGTTTTAAAACTACGGACAGTGAGAAAAATTGAAATCAGGAGACCCACGATCCAGAGCCATAATATTCCAAAGATTTCTGCATTATTACGAGGATTAAATTCGATCACATACGGCAAAAAAGGAGGGGTAACTAGAATAAGGAGAGCAGTCAAGATGTACCTATATTTTCTATATGTAGGCATATGTTTAATTAGATATTAAATTATTCGTAAGCTGATTCAACGTAAAAACCATCAGTACCGCAAAGATGACCAGCAACACCCCTTCGATCCTCCTGATAACGAGATCTCTTTGGGTAAGGCGGTATCCATAACTCTGTTTTTTGTTGAGCAACAATACAATGCCGAGCATAAATGAGGTCTCAATGAAAAAGAGAAATGCGGTGTTTTCGTAGAACAGAGGTTTGAAAAAGGTGATGATCTGTCCGACGAATGCAATTTTGAGAAATATTTCGAAGTATCGCATGTTTTATTTTTGCTTATTGCTTTTTAACTTTTGCTTTAATTTGAATGCCCCGCCTCGACTTTGCCACCCATCGTCCTGACATTCTTGAGTGCATTGCGCGCAGTCTCGATCTCTTGTGGCGTAGTCGGTGGTTTGCCATGCCATTCGAACTGACGTTCGAATTCAGGAATTCCTTTGGACGGGATCGTGTAGGCGATGATGACTGACGGCTTGTCGAAGACCGCTCGCGCTTCTCCGACTGCACGGTCGATATCCTGGAAATTGTGTCCGTCACACTCGACCACATGCCAATTCCACGCTCGCCATTTGTCGACGAGTGGATTGAGTGGCATGATATCTTCGGTGAATCCGTCGATCTGGATATTATTGCGGTCGATGATGGCAGTGAGATTCTGAAGCTTCTCTTTGCCGGCAAGCATCGCACCTTCCCAACTGTTGCCTGCATCGAGCTCACCATCACTCATCATGCAGAAGAACTGCTTGCCCGAGGTGCGACCGTTGTCGATACGATCGGCAAGTGCCATACCTACGGTCTGAGAAAGTCCCGAGCCCAGTGGCCCCGAAGAAGTCTCCAGTGCCGGCAAGAAGTCTCGATGTGGATGACCTTGGAGTATTGAACCGAATTTGCGCAGAGTCTGTAGTTTCTCAACAGGGAAATATCCTGCATGCGCCATAGTGGCATACAAGACCGGACAGATATGACCGTTGGAGAGGATGATGCGATCGCGATACTCCCAGCCTGGCTTCTGTGGATCATGCTTCATGGCATGGAAATAGAGGTAGGTGAAAATATCCGTCATACCGAGTGGCCCTGCAGTGTGACCACTCTTGGCTTCGATCAGAGATTCGATGATCGAACGTCGTATGTCGAGGGCTTTCTTTTCGAGGAGTGATACTTTTGCATCAGTGAGAGACATGTAGAAATTATAACACACCCTCTTCATGTCATCCCCGCCCCCTCAGACCGGGGACAGGCTCCGGCGGGGATCTGCGTGTTAATTAATCTTGTCTATTCAGCTTCTTGAACTTTGCAACTGCTTCTATTGGGTTGTCACTATTGAAAATAGCCGAGCCCACGACCAAACGGTTCACTCCAGCCTCTACGAGCAGTGCAGCCGTCTCGAGTGATACTCCCCCATCAACAGATATCATGAGATCTGGGTACGCCGCCCTTATGGCTCTCACCTTGTCCACAACCTTGATATCGAAAGCTTGTCCCTGGAGTCCGATATGGTCTATACCCATGAGCTGTACAGAGGCGATGTCGCCGATATATGGTACGATCGCCTCGATCGGTGTCTGCATACCGAGTGCAAGTCCTATCTCTACGCGGTCTTTGAGGATACGTATAGCCTCGGCCACGTCACCTTTTGCCTCCACATGAATGATGATGCGAGTCGCACCAGCGGTCACCCATTCTTCGACGATGCGCTCCGGGTAGTTGACCATGAGGTCGATCTCGAACAGGAGCTTCTCCCATCCTGGCAAGCCGTCTTCTTCACGGAGGATCTTCTCATAACTATCATCCTGTCTTTTGTATGGCCAGGTTGCGGTCGGGACGAACTGTCCATCACAGACATCTATCTGTGCTGTCTTTGCAACATCTTTGATGAGCTCAAGTTTGTCTTTGAGTTCGAAGAAGTCTTTCGGTAGTACTGCGGGTATTATTTCGATTTTCATATTACTCAATACTATCTATCTGACTATTCCTCCTCTCATGACGCTCATCTCCACTAAAAGGTGTACTGAGCCACAGTTCGACAGCTTCAGTTGCCTGCTTTTCGTCCACGAACCGCGCACCGATAGAGAGGATGTTGGCGTTGTTGTGTTCGCGAGAGAGTTTGATAATCTCATCTGTCCCTCCATACCAGACGGTTGCACGTACTCCCGGGAAACGATTGGCGACCATGGCCTCACCTTGTCCCGAACCACCAAAGATGATGGCACGAGTATTCCCTGCGATGTCACGAGCCACTTTCATGGCTGCATCTGCCATATAGGTAGGATAGTCGTCCCCTTCGACGAGGGTATGTGCGCCAACATCGATAACACTCAGTCCCTTATTTTCCAAAAAAGATTTGATGGATTCTTTGAGCTTGAACCCGGCATGGTCGGAAGCGAGGATGATCGTCTGTGTGTTCATGGGAACATTATACCCTATTTTGGCTGTATGTTGAGGTGGTTGAGAACTAATCCGAGGTTCTCTGCAATCAGATCGAATTTCTTGTCCATACTATCAAACTTTTTATCAATGAGCTCGAACTTTTTGTCTATGAGGTCGAACTTTTTATCAATAAGATCAAATTTTTTGTCTATCTTCTTTTCTAGAGCATCAAATCTCGTCTCCAAACGATCGAACCTCCTGTCTATATCAGTAAATTTGTCATATACCTTATCGAACTCGCGTAGCATGATCTCGGTAAGCTCATCGATTCTTTGATTGGTTGGAACATTTTTTAGGGTTATTGTGGACATAGTGAGGAATAATTAACTAAATAATTGTTCTGGCAGGTGTCATAAGTATAGCTAACTAAAAGTAGTTGTCTAGCGTGGTATAAAAAAGCCCCGATGCGATCGACGCACCGGGGTGAAATAATGAGGACATCACGCAGCAATGCCCACCTGCTCCATAACTTGAGATCTGCTCGGATGAGCGAGCACTTCGTCGTGAACCAGCGGGTAAAAATCTGGATCCCCCATACCGCACCTGTCGTAGTAGATACGTGGGGCTCGAGCGCATAGAGTGCCCGATGAATAGAAACTGTCCCAGATGTTCTGGATGTATTTGCCCTGATCGGTTGCCGCCGGAGAGAGTTCATGGAGAGCTCGCCAGACAGTCCAATCAGACATCAGTTTGTCAGAATTTCTGATGCGAACCAGTTCGCACTCGACCATGTCCTGCCATCTATTCATGACCTGAGTATGCACGAACTCGGACTGACTGAGGTCACATACTGACAGGCCATGTGGCGTAACAACCCACGAATAGAGAGCCCTTATCAGAGTCAATGTATTCGCCCGATTCAAACATGTCCTGAGCACATCATGCACATCTACCGGAGTGCGAGCACGGAAAAGTGCGTCGAGTGACTGCGAGAACTGCTTGCCGTTACTTGGGGTAACGGGAGTGACCTTACGAGACAGTTTTTTCTTCATAGGATACAGTGTTTTGTTGAGAACGTTCCAAAAACACCATACACTATTTTTGTACGAGAGTCAATAGAAGGATCCCGGGAGATTGATTCAGATCAATTGGATGGCTGTGAACCGAGGTTTCTACACTAATCTACCTGCCTCAATAACATGTCTCACGAGCGTATGCGCATACCCCATCTCGTTATCGTACCAACTCATTGCTGATTCTTATATTTAATGTACTCAATAAGATTCAACTTATAATTCCAGCATCCACCTCCAGCTACCCCGCAACCTCCGACCTTACCATTATAAATTGGAAGGAAGGTTGCGGCCAAGATTACGACTACTAGAATTAGGGTAGTAATGAGAGTTTTCATAATTTTATATTAGGCGGCCAGCTTTGATTACGTGTTCGACTAGAGTGTGCGTATACCCTAGTTCATTATCGTACCACGTCAGCTTCATGGACATATTTTATCACAATCTTAGAAAAAGCCTCCCCGCGCTCACCTCTTGAAAATCCGATGATTCAGATACTCAAGAGGTGGCGTGTTGGTGTTCTTATTTTGTTATCAATGGACGATTCAATCATATGCAAACTCCTGTCTAATAGCAAGCCTAATTAGTCAAATCAACTAACTCTTTTCTTATCTTTCTAATTGGTGCAAAACCTGAAAAAAGTACTCTGTCAGAAATTTTTTTATTAATTCCGTCAACACTTATCGTTGTTGACCTAATTGAATAATAACTATTTGCACCCATAAAGAACTTACGACGTTCCTTATATGTATCAAATACTTCTACCACATGTATTCCAATATTCCCCCTCAAAAGGTTAGACATGATACCTTCTTCGTTAAGAGATTTATCATTCCATATCTTCCACCATTTTCTTTTTTCCATATCATTTTGAAAATCAAGATTAAATTCTCGTGCCAGTACCCTTAAGCGATAGCTACGAATTGTTTTAGGTAGATATACAAAAACAAACAGGAAAAAAGCAGGCAATCCTATGAACACTGCTATCAAAGTTATCGCTAAAGCCATTTTTATTTTTTAATTATATTAACTGTCCTGCTTTAATAACATGTCTCACCAATGTATGCGTATACCCCATCTCGTTGTCATACCACGCCATGACCTTGACCAGGTTACCATCTACCACACGTGTCATCTCTAGATCTGCGATAGAAGCATGAGGGTTGCCGACAATATCATGTGAGACCAATGGTTCTTCGGTGACGGTGAATATCCCCTTCCAGCGTTTGTCTGCAGCGGCTTTCTTGAGGATTTCATTGACCTCTTCGGCAGTGGTGTTCTTCTTGGAGATGAATGTCACATCGACGATCGAACCAGTAACAACTGGCACACGGATCGAGATACCATCGAACTTGCCAGCGAGGTGCGTAGCGACTTTGGTCACAGCGATAGCGGCACCGGTCGAGGACGGTACGATGTTCATGGCGGCAGCACGACCTTCACGAAGGTCTTTCTTGCTTGGGCCGTCAACGAGCGACTGAGAGGCTGTGTAACCGTGGACAGTGTTGAGCAGTGCCTTTTCGATACCCAGAGCCTCGTCGAGGATGGCGATGAGTGGTGAGCCAGCGTTGGTCGTGCACGAAGCATTGGAACTGATCTGACTGTCTTTGAGCTTGTCTTCATTCATGCCCATGAGCACGGTGACACCCTGTACCGCCGAAGCAGGATCATCCTTGACTGGAGCAGAGACAACTACACGCTTGGCACCAGCATCGATATGCATCTTGGCTTTTTCGCTGGAAGTAAAAAGTCCAGTAGACTCTACGACTACATCGATATCCATGTCTTTCCATGGAAGCTTGGTCGGTTCTTTCTCGGAGATGAACTTGATCGCATGACCATCCACGACAAGTGAGTCGCCTTGTGCTGAGACTTCGAAAGGGCTGACGCCATATGCGGTGTCATATTTCAGGAGATAGGCGAAGTTGTTGATATTGCCGAGATCGTTGATGGCAACTACCTCGATATCAGGATTCTCACGAGCCACTTTGACAAATGCTCTGCCAATGCGTCCGAAACCGTTGATTGCAACTCGTATTTTTTTCATGTGTATGGTTTTATCTTATGTCATCCCCGCGAAGGCGGGGATCTGCGATCTGTTTATCTATATGATATGGCGTCCATTATATCACTTTATATCGCCTGTGGCACAGACTCACTCACCTTGAAAGTGAAGCGGTAGTCCGCTTTCGTGATAGGAACACCCGCTTTAGGCACAGGAGTGACGTTGATGAGTTCTAGACTCTTGTCATCAACTGCAGAAGAAACACTCAGCGTCATTGTCTGCTCAGAAAGACCACTTGTAACACGACTCACTAATACCTTGATTCGAACCGTGCCAGCCTGGATACACACCACATCGATCGGACAGCGACTATCTTCGAGGATTTCTTTGACAACGAGTGTCTTGCCAGCAAAAGTCGTGGTGGCATTGAGGCGTGCCTCGAATGTATCTGTTGAAGCAGGCGTAGTTGTGCCACTCGGACATACGAACTGACAGTTGGGACCAGTACGACCGACATATGAGCCATCGGGACACATCATGGCGTCCATGGTGCAGGCGATCATCTCACCACCTGGTGGCAATGGGGTTTCTTGGTCAGGGTTGCCCGGTGATACGCGCAGACTATCGCGGATCGTAACCGCAGTGACAAGCAAGAAAACAAGCACAATAAGAATAAGTATTTTTGATTTCATATACCCTATTATACCCTTTCTTAATGCTTCCGACATCAGGCCACACAAGCAAATTCTGTTTTTAGAGACCGAGGACTGTTTGAGCGAGTAGTAATTATTAGAAAACACCCCAATTGCGGATTAATTGGGGTGTTTTCCTTTAATTACACGAAGCGAGTTCCGCAGGTTTCTAAAAACAGAATTTGCTTGTGTGGCCTAAGTTAAGACTTAATCGAGGAACGTCAACGCCTTCCCTCTCTTGTTACCACGACCTGTACGACCGATGCGGTGTACGTAGTCATCGTAGGTTGCAGGAAGCTCGTAGTTGATGACGTGACTGACGTCAGCGATATCGAGACCACGGGCGGCAACGTCGGTTGCAACCAGGATCTGCATTTGACCTTCCTTGAAGGAACGCAATGCATGCTGACGACGAGAATGGTTCTTGTCACCGTGGATAGACTCGGCTTTGAAGCCACGCTCTATCAGGGTTTTGGAAAGTTTTTCAACCCCATGTTTGGTACGACCGAAGATGATCACACGACTGAACTCCTTCTGGTTGAGCAAGTCGTGCAACATATCGAGCTTGTTTTTGCCAGGAATTGTTTTCACAACGTCTTGTTCGATGTTTTTCGAAGTTTCACCTGTTTTGACTGAGATACGTACAGGAGTTTTGAGGAACTCACCGATCAGACGTTCGATCTCAGAAGAAAGTGTCGCTGAGAAGAACAGCGTATGACGATCCTTTGCCATGAGTGACATGACAAAACGCATATCGTTGATAAAGCCCATGTCGAGCATGCGGTCTGCTTCATCGAGCACGATAGACTTGAAGTTACCTGGGTTGATCACCTTGCGGTCGATCAGGTCTTTGAGACGACCCGGAGTTCCGATAACGAAGTTGTTGCGATATTTGAGTGCCGAGATCTGACGACCGATCGACATACCACCGACGCAACATACTGAGAAGATACTCATCCCCTTCACGAAAGCTTTGAGCTCTGTGTCGATCTGGATCGCGAGTTCACGAGTAGGAACGATGATCAGGATATTTTCCTTGGGATCTTTGAGAACCTTCTGGATCAGAGGGATCAAGAATGCCGCTGTCTTGCCGGTACCGGTGTTGGCGATACCTACGAGGTCAGAGCCATTGAGGATATGAGGAATGGTTTTGTCCTGGATCGGAGTAGGATCCTTGTAACCCTTGGCGACGATAGTTGCCTTGAGACGTGCATCGATATTGAAATCCGTAAAAGCATGTTCTGCTTTGTACACTGGAGATTCCTCGGTCACGGTTGTGACTTTGTTGATAAAACGAGATGGGTCGATATACGTACCCATCGCACCATTGCGACGTCCTCCACGAGAACCGCCGAACGATGATGAACGTCCACCATGAGGTTTGAAACCTCCGGAACGAGCGCCAAAAGAACGACCTCCGGTAGAAGGGCGAGATGATGAACCATGACGAGAACCGGTAAAACGAGTGTCTCGTGATGGATATGACGAACTAGAACCTTGAGCCCTTTTCGGACCCTTGTAGTGACTATTTTGCATAAATCTTTATCTAAAGGGCATATAGTAGCCCCCAAACCTTCTGCCTTTAGGTAATAATTCGATGGCAGTAGTCCCGTGAGTTTTAGATGAAAGCGATACGCTTTGAGGCCTTAAAATCAAGAGATATTGGTTTAGCTATATAGTAATCTATATTGGGTGACTTGTCAACCCATTTCTATAGTTACCTTGCATTAGAGCGTATCCACGATCTTTCATATGCGAGGCATTTTCAAGCGAAAGCTCGAGCCTTATTGGATATAAGGTGAGAGTTTGAGCGTAGAAAATAACGAAGCAGATGAAGATCGTGGACTAGCTCCTACATCACATCCTGATACACATACACCTCCGGTATCTCTTTCAATATCTGAGCCGGTTGTTCTTCGAGGGACAGAGTCTTGTCGTGAAGGTTTTGGAGTGCGTTCTTTTTGGATTCACCGAAGACGAAGGCGTATGCAATCTGCACAAGATGCAACGCTGGTACCGTCAGAGAGATGCGCGTGAATGGGGCACCGACATATCCATCTACTAGACGCGAACTTTGCAACGCCGAACAGCGCGGCAAAAGCCCGGCAATATGTCCGTCGGCACCCATACCGAACTGAGCAACGATCACGTCCGCAGAATGGAGAAATTTCTCTGCATCTCTATCATACGCATCGATCGTCTCTTTGAGTGACAGGTCACGGAGTATCGGATAGGTAGTGATACCCCAGAGATCATAACCTGTCTGTTGTAGTTGGAACCAGTTGGAATCTGCATGACCGACAGGACCGTAACGTTCATCTGTCAGAGCCAACGAGAGGTGTGACAAGGTATCACTCGATACGGACGCTCTGACTTTTGCGATGATCTCTGCCGCGATCGGAATATTCGAACCCCCTGCAAGGAGCCAGAGGACGCGTTTGCCTTCTCTAAGGAGCGAGATCAGCGCACCACTTTGCTCTGTAATACCGAGTGATGGGTCTTTCGAGAAAATGAATTTCATCTGTGGTGATAGTTATGCATGCAGACCGATTTGTAATTCGTAGAGACGGCGATACTCACCCCCTTCGATCTTCAGAAGTTCGTCATGAGTACCCTTTTCGATGATACGACCTTCTTTGAAGACGAGGATCTGATTTGCCTTCCTGACGGTACTGAGACGATGTGCGATGATGAAGGTCGTCTTGCCTCGCATCAGTTCATCGAGCGACGCAGTGATGATCTTTTCGGAACCAGCATCGAGTGCAGAGGTTGGCTCATCGAGGATGAGGATGCGTGGATTGCGGAGCATGGCACGAGCGATCGCTACACGCTGTTTCTGACCGACTGACAGTTTGACTCCACGTTCACCCACCACTTGTTCCCATTTCTGAGGGAACTTTTCGATGAAGTCGAGTGCATGGGCTTTGTGTCCAGCGGCGCGTACTTCTTCGTCAGTGGCTTTGAAATTGCCATACTTGATATTGGTTTTGATCGTATCGTTGAACAATACGACTTCTTGAGGAACTACTGCGATCTGTTGACGCAAGGTGCGGAGATTGACCTCCTTGATATCGTGACCATCGATACTGACTACTCCTTCGGAAGCAAAATGGTATCCCGAAATAAGATCGATGAGTGTGCTCTTGCCTACACCTGACTCTCCGACAAGTGCGATCACATCACCTGCTCGCGCATGGAATGAGATATCCTGAAGGATCGGCTTGCCTTCTTCGTACTTGAACTGAACATTCTTGAGCTCAATATCGCCGGTAAGATCTAGAGAAACCGAACCTGGTCGTGCATAGGGTTCTGGTTCCATACTCAGGATCTTCTCTGTTTCCTGAATACCAACAACGCCGTTTTGGATCGTTTGCCAATTGCGACCGATCGTGATGAATGGTCCGAACACCATAGCAGCATACGCATTGAAGGCGATGAGCTCACCGATCGTCATCTGACCAGCTTGGATATACAATGCCGACAAAATAAAGATCACAATCTGAGTCACCAAGATGATCAGTTTCTGATAGAGCGTGAGCGTTGCCCATACACTGGTCAGACGCATCCAGAGCGGTACGGCACTTTTCATTTTTGAAGACAATTTTTCGCGTTCGTATTCTTCGGCGGTGGCTTGCTTGACTGCAAGAGCATTACCGACGACATCGTATGACTCACCCCAGATATATCCGAGTACGTCGT
This sequence comes from Patescibacteria group bacterium, assembly GCA_038065395.1. Lineage (GTDB taxonomy): Bacteria > Patescibacteriota > Minisyncoccia > Phycocordibacterales > PALSA-1337 > C7867-002. The sequence goes on along the minus strand of JBBTRB010000007.1, from coordinate 22,622 downwards.
AGTATTCTTTTTGATACTGAGCCAGTGGACGGATCTTGCGCACTAACGTGAAGATATACACGATGACCCCTGCCACAAGGAGTGATGCCAAGAGCGGGTTGAGATAATACGCAATACCGAATGCAATGATGATACTCAGGATCTGAGGAGAGAGATCGATCACGATGCGACCAGCGATGGTCTCGAGTGAGCTTGCAGCCATATTGATCTTGCTACCGATCTCACCAACCTTGTTCTGTTTGTGGAACGACATTGGTAAGACAAGCAGATAACTAAATCCTTGCGCCAAATAATCGAGCCAAATGATGTTGGAGAACTTTTCACTCAGAATGTTGATCTTCCAATCGAGAATAGAGGTGATGAGCTGGACGATAGCCCAGAGTGAGAGAAGTGCCAAAAAAATAGGTACGCTGTAGTTGATCAGAGTGACTGTTTCTCGGCTACTGATAACATCGAAGAATCTGCCAGCAATAAAAGGTATGGTGCCGTTACCGATCGCAGACAAGATGCCCATGATACTCAGCGTGACGATCTCGCGTCGATATTGGCCGATGTATTTGAATAACACCTTGAAGCCGGTATACAAATTTTCCTTGGTTATTTGTTCCATAGGTATTCTATCTTTCCATAGTTAGTATCCAATTACAATCGACTCGCTGCAAATGAAGATACTGGACTAGCTCTCCTAGAATGGATTGGATCCTTGAATGAGCTGAGGTTTGCCCGAGGTATCTACGACTGGTGGCGGAACATACGGTGGAGGGACATAGGGTGTAGACGTGGTCGAAGTATCGCCACCAGAAGTACCTGTGCCCGTACCAGTTCCCGATGTGTCCCCTCCCGTACCGCCTGTAGTATCACCTGTGCCCCCAGTATCTCCCGAAGTAGTCTCCTCGAGTTCTTCTTCCAAATCTTCGATATCTTCTTCGATATCTTCTACATCACCCTGATCTGGTTCAGCTTCATCGATCGTGTCGACAGCTTCTTCTACGGTATCTGATACAGACTCAACGGTTGACTGATGAGTGTCGATCACCTCGGGAGTAGTGCCGGTATTCTCTGGAGTCAAACTATTGGTAGCAGTAGTCAGCGCATCGACATAGGCTTGCGCCGCATCGAGCACAGCCTGAGTAGCACTACTGATAGTGGCCTGAGAGATTCCTTGGCCGTTGGTATAGAGAGCTTGCCATGCCTCGACCAGAGTGACCAGGTTCTGTCGGTCCTGACTGAGAGTGATCTTGATACTCGGATCTATACCCGCGACACTAACAAGCTTGAATATGTCTTCGGTCTTGGAGAGTACCGAGTCGGAAATCTCTTTTTGGATCAGAGCCAATGCCCATCCATATGAAGACTCGCGGTTGAAACTCGATGAACGGAAGAGTTCGAGCTTATCGATCTCTATGCGCAGAGAGGCACGAGCCTGAGCGAGCTCCATAGCAACTTCTGCTGCGGGTCTCGAGGAGCGCTCGAGTGAGCGTTGCGCGGAGGTTAGGAGCGCATCAGCACTCTTGTCTTGCTGGCGAACCTTGGTATAGACATAGGTGCCTCCGGTGAGGAACGCGATACCGACAATAACGATAAGTGCCACTGTAGCTACACCTGATTGAGCTTTTTTCATGTATACAATGATATACCGAATGAAGACGAATTCAAAATGTTCCTTTCGGATAAGAGTACGGTATACTTACCAAAATGTTACAGAACAAGTATTTCATCATGATAAGTATTCTGTGCCTGGCGATCATCGTCTGGATCATATTCTCGTTACGGCAAGATGCCCCGATCACCAATATTGACTCGACCAATACGACCATCATCGCCTTCGGGGACAGTCTGGTATACGGAGTCGGTTCGACACCCGCACATGACTTTATTTCCCTTCTTTCTGCGAAGATCGGCCAACCGATCATCAATCTCGGTGTTAGTGGCGATACTACACGAAAAGGTCTGGTCAGAATCGATGAAGTAACTGCACAGAAACCTCGTATCGTCATCTTACTCCTTGGAGGCAATGACTATCTACAGAAAATCCCTCAAGATGAAACATTCACCAATCTGGCAACGATCATAGAAAAGATTCACTCCTCTGGATCAGCCGTGTTGCTTCTCGGTGTTCGCGGTGGACTTCTACGAGATACCTATGCCGATCGTTTTGCAGAGTTCGCAAAGGAGCAACGGGTAGGTTTTGTTCCGAATATTCTCGACGGTCTGATCACTGACACGCGATATATGTCAGATGCGATCCATCCCAACGATATAGGGTATGCGAAGATTGCTGAAAAGATCGAACCGGTTTTACAGAGGATGTTACGTGGTGAGAATTAAATTTTCAATTAAGGAAAGGTCTCTTCTTCTCAGCTCAATCTGGAGCTAATTTTTATATCTCAAAAGTTGTCACTTTGACCTAATTACCCAACGTTAAAAGCCTGAGTCTACTTTCCTTCTGTAGAATTCGTTGTTGATTCCTGAGCAGTCGATCCTGAAGCAGTTGTCGTAATAATCTTTTCTTCAGGGATGATGTAAGCAAATATTATATACGCGATCACTCCAGGGACAATACCACTACAGAGAACGACCAGTACCCAGACTACGCGCACCAGTACTGCATCTATCTGGAAGTATTCGCCAATACCTCCACAGATACCCGAGATCATCCTATTTGTCTTGCTCCGATAGAGCTTCTTATGTGGATTCATACAAAAAGTATACCTCGTATACAAAAAATCGCCAGCTTTTCGTTAAGCGGCGAGTGACTGACGGACGATCCCGGTATGATCACCTCGGACAGAGGTTGAACTAATTATTTTGCGTTTCGGAAGAGCTTTTTTCCATACCTCATGAGAACGTACGACGATATCGAGCATCCCTTGGCGGGTACACAGACCGGTATCGATCACCAGATCATAGTCCTCATTGGACCAACGACATCCAGGATACAGAGCCTCGTAGCGTTCCCAGTCGCTTGCATCACGATCGACTATCCCCTGGAGAGTTCGGTACATGTTGAGTCCGCGACTTTTGATCCGACGGCGTGCACGGATGAACGGACCGCACGTCAACTTCACCTTGAATGCATGGGGCATGAAGATATGTGAGAGACGCGACTCGCAGATGAGTCGATCCCGTTCACCACACGTCGCAATGGCCGAGTCACACCAGAGATCATGTTCTTCTTCTGGATGTAATCCGGCATGTTCGACGAATTCTTCGATGGTGGCAAAGCCGAGAGACTCGGCACGTTCGCGCATCAGACTTCCTGCACTCACGAAACGATACCTCGAGTACTTCGGCTCTTGCTTGAGTAGATTCATGAGCGTCGTACCTCCGACGCCCGCATTTGAGGTGATAGAGATCTGGTGCAGGAATCGTGAATTGAGACTCCTGAAAGCTGCCCGACTATATGTTCGCATAAGATCCTTGTGTATGTGGTTGAACTTCTGATGCAACCTTAATACAAAAGGGGCGAATCGGCAATAGTTATTTATTTACTCTGAATTTCGGTTCTCTTCCCTCCAATACGTCGATCACATTCTGCACTGCAATACGCGCCATATCGTTACGGGCGCTTGTGCGGGCAGAGGCAATATGAGGTGTCAGGACGACGTTGGGGAATTTCGTCAATCCACTGGTGATCTTTGGTTCATATTCGAAGACATCGAGACCTGCGCCAGCGATCTGTCGCTTCTTGAGTGCAGAGACCAGAGCCTTCTCATCGACGACAGGACCACGAGATGTATTGACGAGGAATGCAGTCGGCTTCATCTGTGCAAAACGTGAGGCATTCATGAGATGGTGCGTCGAGTCCAGGAGTGGCACATGGAGACTGACGATATCTGCCTGTGCCAGTACCCCTTCGACAGTATCAGAACGTGTCGCAGAAAATTCCGATTCTAGTTTGGTATTTGCAACCACGTCATAGTACACGATCTTGACCCCAAATCCTCGGGCCAGCATCCGAGCCACCTCATAGCCGATACTCCCTACTCCGATCAGACCGATCGTTGTACCTGTGATATCTGAACCGATGAAGCTCATCGGTGACCAGCCTTTGTATTTGCCTTTCTTGGTAAAGAGGTCTGCCTCAACCAGTCGTGTCGTCAAAGCGAACATCAATGCCACCGCATGCTCGGCCACTGCCACACTCGAGACTCCTGGAGTATTGGTAGCGATCACTCCCCTTTTCTTGGTCTCAGCGAGATCAATGTTGTTGAAGCCTGCTGCATAGTTGGCGAAGATCTTGACGGTCGGTGCAACATCGAGAGTCTTTGTGTCGATCTTGTCAGTAAGGAGCGAGATGACTGCATCATACGGAGTCTTCTTGAGATATGAGAGGAACTTCTTTTGTGGCAACGGCGCATCACCAGCCTTACCGGGACATACCGTGACGTTGTAGCCCTGCGCCTCCAGCATATCGATACCGATCTGTGGGATTTCGCGAGTGATGAGGATGTTTTTGGACATATGTAATCTGTACTATATACCTTTATATCTTCTTCAGCCACTCACCAAAGATTGTTCCCAGTTGATCCAAGTGTTCCTTTTCACGGAACGTATGTGGTGCACCCTTTATAATATGTAATTCCTTCGGAGTAACAGAAGGGATCATGTCCAAGAATAGTTTCTGATGATCAGGAGGACATGGCCAGTCCAATTTGCCTACCACAATGAGGATTGGCATTGTCAGATTCCCTATACCCTTTTGCAGATCATGCGTCAGGCGTTCTTCCATATGTGACCACGGCAGACGCAACTCAAGATCAGGCCGAGTCTTGCTGGTACGAATCATCCACCCTGTTTCCCTCCATGCCTGTATTTTTCCTGGCTCAAATCTTTCGGTTGCTTCCCAATTGAGTTTACCAGACACCACAGGAGCAAAAGGAAAAACTCCTTTGACTCTCGTTGGGTATTCTTCGGCATATCGAGCTACCGCATATCCCCCAAGGCTGTGACCTGTCAAAACAAAAGGTTCCTTAAACCATTCTTGGGAACGTGCCCATTCGATAACATCTGCCAAGTCCTCATAATGACGCTGCATGGTTACGTCTTCGTATTTCCCTTCTGATTCTCCGATAGAGTTCGTCGCATCAAAATTGACCACTGTGTAGCCGTTCGAGAAAAGAGTTTCAGCCAAAGTCTGTATGTGTTCCTGAGTTCTCTTGCCTCCCAACCCATGAAGTACGAATGCGCAACCGACCGAATCCTCTGCAACAGAAATATCGCCAACAATATTCAGGCCGTATCTATTCTTGAAAGAGAATTTCATACCTGCATATCTACCTCACCAGCACCAACGTCTTACGGATAGAGTCGAGGATCTTCAGGATCGCTGCCTTGTCGAATTCTTTGATCGAACCTGCCGGATAGTTCTCGAAGACACTGTAGTGAACTACATAACGCACCGCAGTACATGGACTGGTACCTGGTAGTGCATAGACGTATTCTTCATATCTATTGCCGGCCCCAGCATTGGTAGAGGACGCGGTAGAATATGTGATCCCTGCATCGGTGACGGTATAGAGCTTGTGATCACCATCCAAGAAGAATGTGGCCACACAGGTCTCATCTGGGGATTCGAATGTTTCGACACTGAGATAGGTATCAGTACTGAGGTTGGTACCTGTCGTCAACGAACGAGGGATGGTGAACTTCACTCCCTCTGATTCCTTGGTAGGAGTGATGGTGTAGGTGTAATTTTCTACCGGGGTCGTACTTGCAAGGAGACGTATCGAGAAGGCCTCGCCTATGCTCGAATATACTTGTGGCAATGTTCCTGGATTGGCGACAACACGGACACAACCTGTATAGGTCTTCTGAGAATTACGTTCGAGAACCAGAGCCTCGTTGCCTTTGGTCCAGAAGGCTACGCCCTCGTCTTTGGTGGCATAACGTTCTCCTGACGCAGAGACTGCACGTGGCAATGCCAACGAACGGCCGTCGCTCAATGTTGCTTGCACTCCGTCTTTGCCAAAGAGGATGGAGACGGACTTGCCCTCATCACACATAAAGAAGACCGTAGATAACGAAGCGGGCTTTACTGTTGCACCTGCTGTAGGCTTTGTGGGTTTGGTTGCACTCTGGGTCGATGTTGCAGTGGATGTGGCAACAGAACCGGTAGTGTCTGACTTCTTGCCTGTAATAAGGAGAATTATGATAAGGCCAATAACGAGAACGCCTAAGATAATGAATGGTTTTTTCATAGAGTGATTGTAGCATAGGGATAGAAAATACATATGCTGCCAAAAGTGTTGGATTAGTTCACCTCTATTATATTAGATCGATATGCGCAAAGTCATTGTACTAATATATGAAAATAGTTTTTTAATTACAAATCAAATTTATTCATGAAAATGTGTATCGTCCCAAAGAACAGAACTGTTACGCATATTTCATATACAATTCCATACACAGAAAAATACCTTTCGAGGATGTTGCCAAACATGCTACCAAAGACACCTAGCATTACTCCTAAAAGTAACAAGGCTATATCTCTTTGGAAGGATTTGCTGTGTTTCATTTTTTGAATTGCTTTTTGCGCTTTTGCAAAGAAATGCGTCTTGTGCGCGATAACCTCGCACGACTTGGCTGCGGGACTTGGATTCGAACCAAGATAAACGGCTTCAAAGGCCGCTGTCCTACCATTAGACGATCCCGCAAAATAACACGCGAAGGAACGTTATCTAGCTTATCTTCTTTACAACTCAAAGTAAATATGTCACCAGAAACCTTTTTACTTATAAGTTAGTTAGTAAACTTAAAACTTGAAACAAAGCTATCAATCACAGGCCAACCAGAAGATTCAAGAATCGAGAAATACTTGTGATGATTTTCAAAGATGATAACCGGGTATTTTATATCTAAAGCACTGTTTAGTACTTCATATCTGACACCCTTATTTCCGCCAACATAAATCTCACTTTCTGAAACACTATTCGCAGGCTCGTCTATTTTCTTGTCTGAAATAGTGATCCATATTCCACTATATTCCCTGCCAATAGTATTGATTTGATGCTCTGTCGCGTTTGTCACGAAGAACTCATTTGATTCTAATGTTGTAGAACTATATTTACCTGTTGCCGAATCATATGAAAGGACGTTGTATATTTCCGGATATTTGAATTCAAAGCCATGCTGCTTATTTTGATACATCTTCCAGGATGTTACGTCTTCAAACTTCACTCTCAAAGGATCCATGTTATCCGAATCAGATTTCTTATATGCAATCATTCCAACAACTACAATGATGATCATCGCGAGAAGTACACTCAGGAGTTTCAGTTTTTTATTCATAATAGCGTGTTACGTATTATATAGTACTCCCCACCTTCACCACCGCCATCTCCAGCGGCAACACGTCTATCTTTGCACGACCTATAGCCTCAGCGGCTTCGAGGAAGAGTGTGAGAGTAGCGGGAGTCAGAGCCTTCTTGCCTGCCTGGGTAGAGATGAAAGTCCAGTCATCAGGTGACACACGTCCTTGAATAGAAGCGTGAGAGGACACAGAGTGTTGAGTGAGCAATATATAGCGCAGTTTCTCGAGAATGAGCATGGTGAACGTACTGATCGAGGTGTTGGCTTCTTGGACTTGAGTGAGCACAGAGAGCGCCTCATCGATATTCTTGGCGATCACGGCTGCAACGAATGAGTTGACGAGACTTGCCTGTGGGGCACCAGTGATCTTTTCAACTTCGGGGCGAGTGATCTTGGTGTCAGCAGAAGTAGAGATGACCTTCTGCAATATGCCGAGGGCGTCGCGGAACGATCCGTCACCGAGGAGTGCTACCAGGTCTGCGGCACCAGCATCGAGTGTGTAACCCTCCTTCTTGGCGACAGTGGCTATCTGCTTGGCCAGGATCTCGCGTGTCGGGCGACGGAAGGTGAAGGTCTGGCAACGAGAGATGATCGTCTCGGGAACTTTGTCGAGCTCGGTTGTAGCCAGGATGAAGATCACATGAGCCGGTGGCTCTTCGAGAGTCTTCAGTAGTGCATTCCAGGCGTCTTTGGAAAGCATGTGAACCTCGTCGATGATGTAGACTTTGTATTTCGAAGAGAAAGGCGAAACGGAGACATGTTCGCGCAGATGACGGATGTCATCGATACCTCGGTTCGAGGCGGCGTCGATCTCGTAGACGTCTTCGTCGGCAGTGCCGAGTGCTCGAGCGAAGATGCGAGCAGTGGTGGTCTTGCCAGTACCCCGTGAACCAGAGAAGAGGTATGCATGAGCGACCTTGTTGTTATCTAGAGCACTCTGTAGGACAGAGACAATATGATCCTGACCGATAACTTCGGCCCATTTTTGTGGTCGATATGTGCGATAGAGTACGGACATGAGACTAGTGTACATAAAAAAGTCCCGTTACACCACTGAGGCGCAACGGGACAATAAGTTCTCTATTCTGCATCACCACGTGCGTTTCTCGTTCCGCAGAACGAGCAGCATTTCGAGTGACAGACCTGCTCTGTAACAGGGCTTATTAGCAGATTGCACAGTGCCAGGAATTAGTATTCCCTTTTATCGTGTAACAAAGAGCATTCGTGCACCACGGAATGGTGCGACACGGGCATTCCACCTATCATTCATCGACTCCGCACGCCGACAGAAACCGCCACGGATCAAGCGCGTTTCTAAGTCTCCGACAATAGGTAAAACTTTTCACTGTTTATAAAGAACGTTGAGCCGGCGATTGCTTCAGGCCTGATAGGCCGTCGAGAATGCGCAGGAGGTCGAGGAGGTCTTATCGACAGGTGCGCCACGAGCAGTGAACGTTGCAGGTTGCATGTATTCCTTTCTTCCTCACCAATGAGGACAGGTGTACCGTTATCAGAGAGTGGCCCACATCACACGATGCAGATTCCCTACCAGTTTCTCTATCTAGTAGATTAGCACCATCGCTCATCATGTCAAATCCTCATGGTGGAAAGAAAAGACCCACCACTCCGAAGAGAGGTAGGCTTAGTCAAACTTGTTACGCGTTTTTTATTTTTGTGGGGTTATTTACCGCAGTTATTTAGTGACCGGACATCGGTCACTTTCCAAACATAAGGATATATTCTTCTGGTATAGAAGTCAAAATGATTTACATACTCAAGAGATGTATCTTGAGGATCTTTTTCACCTCTTTGGCACTATTGGTCTCCATGAGGTGTGCACGGAGTTCCTTGGCACCTTCCCAACCAGAGACATATGCTTTGAAATGCTTTTTCATTACGGCGAAGTTTTTGATACCTTTGAACTTTTTCTCGAACAGGAGTGTGTGCTCGAGTAAAACACGGAGACGTTCTTGTGGTGTGGGAATTTTTGACAGACCTGTAACTATGTCATCCCCACGAAAGTGGGGATCCAGAATATTATTACTGTTCGTGGCATGATCCTGAATTCCCGTTTTCACGGGAATGACAACGTCTCGAAACAACCACGGCGTACCAAAGATCCCCCTTCCGATCATCACGCCATCACAGCCAGATGCGGCAACTTTGACTCGCGCCTCTTCAACAGACATCACATCACCGTTACCGATGATCAGTGTCCTCCCTTCTGCTGGAATATCCGCTTGCAGGCGGTCGCGCAATGCCACGATCTCGGGCATGAGTTCCCAGTGTGCGGGTACATCTGACATCTCTTTGCGTGTACGCAGATGCACAGTCAACGCAGGCAACTTCAACAAGATCAACATTTCCAGCCACTTCATGTCGACCTTGTTATATCCAATCCTCGTCTTCACCGTCACTGGAATTCCCTGCGCTTCCCCTTGTTCTTTTTTCTTTTTACCTGTTACCTTTTTCCCTTGCCCCTGTCTTACTCCCTCCTGCGCCGCACGGATAACCGCCACTGCCATCTCTGGAGTCTTGATCATACCCGCTCCACCTCCTTGCTTCTCAACTGCTCGATCAGGACAACCCATGTTGATATCGAGTCCATCGAAGCCAAGCTCAGCAACCAGTGACGCCGCGCCACGCATCGCCTCTGGATGCCCGGTGAAAAGCTGTGCCACGATCGGACGTTCTGCTTTGGTGAATCGCAGATCAACCAAGAGTTTGTCGCGACCAGCTGACATGAGGCCATCTGCCGAGACGAACTCTGTCCAGGTCACGTCAGGTTTGCCGTATTTCGCTATGACACTACGGAAGGCTGCATCGGTAACATTGGCCATCGGAGCCAGTACGAAAAAAGGTCTGGGCAATGAAGTCCAGAAATTTTTCGACGTACCCTTCTTATTCATACCCTTTGACATAGACGCTAGACTACAACAAAAAGTCTGTTCTGTACAGATCACTCGTCGATCTTACCGATGAGTTTGAGCATGTCAGTATCTCGCGAAGCACTACCGAGCACTACGATCGCGTAGATCTTCCTGTCTGGTCCCATGTCGAAGAGCGACACGGCCGTGCGTCCTGCTTCGGGGATGTAACCGTTCTTGCCACCGATATATTGCGACCAACTCAAAAAATGTGTTGGGTTCGTCCAGGTATGTGCACGGACAGTTTTGCTTTTGAGACTAGTGAGCTCGATGATGCGCGGGTCGTTCTTGCGGATCCAGTCGATGATCAGTGCCAGATCAGAAGGCGTAGAGACATTGGATGGTGACAGTCCAGACGGATCTGCAAAATATGTTCGATAGGCGCCGATCTCTTGGGCAACAGAGTTCATCTCTCGGAGAAAATTCTTCCTGCCATATTCCCCTGCGAATGCTTCGGCGGCATCATTGGATGAAACCATGAGGAGCGGGTAGAGGAGATCATCGGCGAGCATCGTCTCACCTTTTTCGAATCCTGCCGTGTTGCCGTAGGTGGCGATGATCCTGTCGGTCATGGTGATGCGCTGGTTACCACTCATGTGTCGACGGGCAACGATCGCCGTGACGAGCTTGGTGACTGAAGCGATCGGCATCAACGTGTTGCTATTCTTCTCAGAGACGATCGTGTTGGTAGACAGGTCCATGACGATATATCCACGTGCAGTAATACTCTCATCAGGCGCATGGAGTGCCACTGACGATATGGTACTGTCGTCTTCTTCTTCATGAGCAGAGAACCGCACCGTACGCCGCAGACCATCTACCAGAGTCTCACCGTCGTCCGCCGCAAGAGCCGATGTCACCACACTCGCAAGATAAGGCATCCCCTGGTTCCATGCCCAGGCACCTCCATAGGCAACCCCTATCCCCGTAGTGATAGCGAATATGCCCCCGAAAACTGTATAGAAAAAATGCTTCATGGTGTTGTTATACGATAGAAGATATTGGAACCGTAACGGATATCGATCGAGTCAAAAAGCGACGAGGTGCCTTTTTCGCGATCTTCCTTCTCTGTATGCGACCAGAAGGCCAAGAAGTTATCGCGCTGCTCTGTTATGTCACGAGTCGTGTTGAAATACACGATCGTCATATGCAGCAGGTCATCGGGCGTAGCGGTCCTGATATACAACTCGTATTCATGGTCCTCTTTGGCCAATATAGCCTGAGCATCGATATCTGCGGCTCGTATCGCATCGTAGAATGATTGTAACATTTCGAACGAATCAGGGAGAGTCGTGGTACCGATACCGAGTGTCTGAGAAACGTAATATCTCTTGTATACTGGCCCCGAAAAGGACGGCGCAGACCCAAAGGCCACTCCTCCCCTATCTACGAAATAACACTCCTTCTCTTGCGAAAGTTCTTCACCATCGAAATCCGGCAGACCGTTGCAAACAACTGCGGCAGGAGTCTTCTCGGTGACCGAGATGACGAGCGTGTTGCCGTCTTGGATATCAGTCGCGATCGTATCTATATGTGGAGAGATCGCAGGAATACGCGCCACGAGTGCGTCTTCTGGATATATCCAAGAATGGGAGCGAGAGAACAGCCCCAGATACGCACCTGACAGGAGTTCTTCTGCTTCGGCTTTGATATCGGTGACGAGCTCTGCATCTGCACCATAGACAGCAACATCGGTGACCTGGAAACTATCCCACCGTGTCACCCACGACAGACATACTACAAAGAGACTTACGCCCACGACCGTACCTACAGTGACCAAGATCTGCTTGTGACGGCGACGACGGAGGAAAGAGTCAGACTGGCGTGAAGAGATACGACGTGGAGTCATGTGTATGAATGGAGATAACCTATGTCAGACGGATAACGTCTTTGCCCATATACGGTACGAGCATCGGAGGAACAGTGACACTACCGTCTGCATTCTGGAAATTTTCTATGAGCGAGACAAGGATGCGCGGAGACGGTATGGCGGTCGAGTTGAGAGAGTGAGCGTATTTGAGTTTGCCTTCGGCATCCTTGTAGCGGATATTGAGTCGTCGACTCTGGAAATCATGGAAGTACGATGCCGATGAGATCTCGCGATACTTCTCTTCCTTGGGGACCCAGAGTTCGATGTCGTATTTCTTGACTTGGCCGAGACCGAGGTCGCCACCGCAGTTGATGACGGTGCGATACGGTATACCGAGTGACTCGATGAACTCCTCAGTATTGCGGTTGAGCTCTTCGTGATATGCCACGGAGGTTTCGTGATTGGCCTCACAGAGTACGAGCTGTTCGAACTTGTAGAATTCATGGACACGGATGAGGCCATTGACGTCTTTGCCATGTGCTCCGGCTTCGCGACGATAGCATGGAGAAAAGCCGAGGTATCTCTTGGGGAGCTGTGCCATGTCCAGAACTTCTTCGGAATGCAGTCCCATCAGAGGCACTTCTGCCGTACCTGCGAGCACGTCACCGTCCTGAGTGACATAGAAGTCCTCCATATCACCTGGGAGATGCGCAGTACCATAGAGGTATATCTTGCGGACGAGTGTCGGAGGCATGACTGGTACGAAGTTCTTCTGAGAGAAAAAGTTCAATGCTGCCTGCCAGATCGCAAAACACAGACGCACTCCGTCACCTGTCAGATAGTATCCACGGAATCCATGCACCTTGGACCCACGTTCGAAGTCGACCATGCCGAGCGTCTTCATGATCTCGATATGATCCTTGGGTTCAAAGCCAAATGCCGGCTTGTCACCCCAGGTCTTGATCTCTTTGTTATCTGCATCAGTTGTACCTTCGGGTACTGACATGTCGGGAACATTGGGCACCTTGAGCATAGTGGTCTGCCATTCGACCATCAGAGTCTTGAGAGTTTCTTCTTCTTTTTCGAGAGTTGTCTTGACCCCTTTCATTGCCTCAATGAGTTTCGCACGCTCCTCAGCAGATGGAGCCGATGCGATCTGGGTACTAGCGGCGTTCTGCTCTGCACGGAGCTTTTCAACAGAGGTGAGCAGTGTACGACGAGTGTCATCGAGCGCAATCAGCGCCTCTATATCTACGGCAACATGCTTCTTCTTGGCAGCGAGTGCCACAATGTCCTTGTTTTCCCTAATAAATTTGATATCCAACATAGTCCGCCCAGTATATCACTTTTTTGGGAGAAATTTAATGGCAAAAATCGCATGTATAGTTGCTAACTATCGGTATATCTGATATTCTTGTCGATGGCTAGCACATAAACAAACACAAAAACTGAAAGGTAAGAATGAAAACTAGAAAATGTTGGTGGTCTGTTATGTTGGTGTTGGGATTTTTCCTCTCCCCTGTGAAAACTGAGGGTTTCGAGGAAAAATATATCATTAGAGTCATAACCAGTGACAATACTGTCCATGACAAATGGTTCGGAACCATTTATGAACGCGATGGACGGAATAACGATACACTCAAGGTGGGTGGCTGGGGTGATATATATTACTCCTTCATCAAAATTCCTGTGGATTTACGTGTGCCGGGTACCGACAGGATCATCTTGAACAAAGCCACAATGAATCTGCATTCTATGGACTCAGAAAATCCTACAGCGATGCGTAAGTGGTTCATACGAAGTCCTTGGTCCGAAAGTTCCACGACCGATCATTGGGGCACAACCGTTAACCCGCAAGGTACTCTTGCTGCCCCATCGCCCAATAGTTTGTACTCCTTCGATATTACACAGGAATATTATGCTTGGATTACAGGCGCAGAGCCAAACCATGGTATAGCCCTGAGTCCACTAAGCGCTGACAACAACTTCAACTACTTCAGATCCTCTGAAAACAAACTGGAGGTGCGTCCTTATATCGAAGTGTCTTACGAGAGACTTCCGAGATTCAAGATGCCTCTGGCTGGCGGAAAAGCATGGAAACTAACTGTTGAAACTGGCGGTAAATCTTATGACGGAATAGATGACACTTTTCATACAGGTAACACCTATTACTCACTAGATTTTAGCCCTCGCTGGAAACCTTTGACAGGGGGTCCTGAGCAACTTGCAATCGATCCACCTGTTTACGCCGTTGCGGGAGGAGTTGTTGTGGGTAATGGTCAAAGTGCTCTAAATGGCTGGTTTATCAAAATCGATCACGATTATGATACGAAGTTAGAAACAGGATTCCAAAGTATATGTATCCACCTAGAATCACAATCCCCTTTAGCAGTCGGAGCTAGAGTCAATCAAGGTGACGTTATTGGTACAATGGGAAAAACTGGTACAGATGATGTGCATCTGCATATCACCTTTTACTTCAAGAACCATGCAGGAACTAGTCCTAACGGGTTCGATGCTTCGCCTGAACTTAATGTTGTCCGAATGGAAAACCGCCTTCTAAAGGATTACAATCTCAATACCACCTGGGATTCAAATCAAGGTCAATACACACCTATCTATTACCAATCCACAAACACGCAATAGATCTGTTTTATTCGCAACAGGTGCTTCGGTGCCTGTTTTTTATTGTACGGAGATTATTGTAAGTCTACTTTCACAATAACCCGCATCTCTCTCTAACAGCGGCATAACTTTGACATTCAAAGATATTTGACTTTGTTTATTAGATTTTAACAAAGAATTTTTTATATCCGTCTGTAACTCTTTAAGATCAATATTTATCATTAAATTTCCATCCTCATTTAATCTATTTAAAGTATTACCCATACTTATGATATTTCTATAATACGAAATAAATTTATTATCGCCACCAAGTACAGTAAACGAGGAACAGGTTGTGGTTGCAGGATAAGGATCTCGAACTGGATCATATTCTAGAGGATACATAAGTTTATCGTAGGTCGAATAGTAACCATTCAGATTATATGTAAGACTTCGATCTAGTTCGGCTGACTCTTTATCTGAATATTCAATAGTACTTACGATTGAATTCATGGTCTTTAACCATAACTTGGTTGAAGTTTTACCAGCATCACTAAAAGGTGTGTAGGTAACATTATATATCTTATCTTCTAATGTGATTGTTATACCGCAGTCAGGAATACTTGCGGAATCAATTTCAGTTATTACTATCGAACTGTCCTGGCGCACAAGACTTGTATTTTTTTGACCATTCTGAATATGATTCACTGACCATTCTTGAGGAATCTTTAGTTTGTATCCATATCCACCTTGATCTACGACCTCCCAGGTACTTGTGTCGTCTCTTTCATTCAATTCAATAGATTTAGGTTGTATGCCACATTTTCTGACCAAAGAATTACTGTTGTAATGAAATATAGATACAACTACAACCAATACGATAATCAGAGATACTAATGTAAGAATTTTTTTATACATATCACAAGCATACCAGAGTTATACCACTTTGTGAATATTGTATTTCGCTAATTTATGTTATCATGAGCTTCAGACGGTTCAATGCAAAATCAAAAAGAAAAGGAACGCAATGAAAAAGTTATTAGCGATAGTTGGACTTGTGATCAGTCAGGTAGTTTCGGTCAATGCGCAGTTGTCTTTGCTTTACCCTCAAGGTGGCGAGGACTTCCCTGGCAATGGAATGCACATCATATCCTGGACCAACGTTGCCAACATGGGTGTCACGCTTTATTTTGACTGGTATGACACGGACAATGTTGTGTTTGTCAGCGATAACGCTCTGTACACCGCAGTCTTGCCTACAGGAACGAACAGCTTTGTGCTGGCTACTCCCGCACGATATCCTTCGGAGTATCGGTACAAAGTACGGTTGGTCGGAACAAATGCTTCTACCAACATCACCGTCAGTAGTGGGTTTGTGCATGTTACAGGCCCTGCGACACTATCTGCCCATTTGGATAGATACGACCCTTGGTTACCTGGACAAAGTCGTACCAACACATTGGTGTGGAGTGGATTTCAGAGCAATGATACATGCCTCCTGACCTTCGAAAGTCCGATACTACATATGGGAGATTACGGTTTCTTGGTCACCAACTTCACACTGATGACCCCGAGTGGGACTCATGCATTCGTAATGCCTTACCCCGCAGGGTTAGCATCTGCGTATCCCCCAGCATCGCACACTCTCCTCGATGGTCCTCACCTGTTCCTCCTCCTCAACGAAAGATGTCAGATCATCCAATTCACCGAGGAGATTGATGTGGTGACCACTGCACTGAGGATGTCTCTGGCTGCAAACAATACCTTCGCGATTGCCCGAGGTGATAGTGCGATATGTGGATCGGTCGTGCTCGATAGTACACTGGCCACAAACAACGTTCAGGTGACCAATATTGCAATCATCCTCACCAGTTTCTCAACAAACTGGCTTTCACTGAAGTTCACTCTCAAGGATGGTAATGTAGGACTGAGAACCAACACCCTCAGTTACAAACCTTCCTCGAATAGTCAGTACAGCACCAAGGTGGATTTCCCCATCAACCTGATCATTACAAACGGTCAGCTGAAGGAGCTTCCTCTGTGGTGCGAAGTATTGTCAGATTCTGAGACAGGAAGCTTCCTCTGGACTACCGACGAAATCAGTTCGACGATCCAAAGCGGCATAGGTGCCATATACATCAATGGCGCCCCTATCAGCAAGACCGTCATGTCTTCTACCACTTCATTCGTTGATGTGGTGCAGGTATTCCAACCAAAGTTCTTCTTCCAAACACAAAGTAGCGGAGTCTCTACCTTCCAGGTTGTATGCAAACCTCAGGTCTCCTATACCCTGCAATGGTCGACGAACCTAACAGATTGGTACAACGACTTCACCACGAACAGTGTTACCAATGTGATCAGCGTCTCAATGTCGACCACAAATGGAACCAGGTTCTTTCGCCTCAAGGAGAATTAAACGTCTTCTTTAGTCAACCCTATCGTCATTCGTGATGGTAGGGTTTTTTGTAGTCTAATCAGTAACTCTGCCTTTCCTATTTGCTTTCCATGTCCCTCCCCTCTCCTCGACCACCCCCTTGAGCTCAAGCTCCGACAGAGCGATGTTGACTGCAGAGGCATCTGTCCCCATACGACGGATCAGTTCGTCACGAGATAGGGGTTCGAACAGGGTTTCGAGGATAGACTTCTGGATAGGTGACATGTCGGCATCCACTGTGTCAAAAAGCAGACCTTGTGTCTCACTAGTCTCAACAGGTACGACCACCTCCCTCTGGAACCCGAGGATGTCGAGTACTTCCTGGACGTTGGTGACCGGATAGGCACCGTCACGCATCAGGAGGTGCGGACCGTAGGAAAGGGTCGAGAATATAGACCCAGGAATGATCATCACATCGCGACCGAACTCCAGTGCATGCCGAGCGGTCAGGAGTGTGCCCGAACCTTCTTCACCTTCGATGATGAGCGTAGCATGACACATACCAGCCATCAGTCTGTTGCGCGTCGGGAATGTCCAGTGAGATCCTGTTTGCATCAGATCGAACGGCGACACTAGCGCCCCACCAGCTTCGAGGATCTGCTCGGCCAGGTATTGTTTGCTCCGAGGATACAAGACTGCAGGAGACAGTCCCGACCCAGGGAATGCAACTGTTGAGAGACCTGCCTCCAGTGCCGCCTCGTGAGCGATAGAGTCGATACCGATCGCCAGTCCCGAAACGATCACGATCGGATACCCCGCCAACCCCTGGATGAGATGTTTGCAAGCATCTTCGCCATAGGAACTATGGTGTCGTGCTCCGATGACGCAGAGATAGATAGAAGTATCCGGTGGCAACTCTCCCTGCACATACATGAAGAGCGGCAGTTGTGTGATCTGTTGCAAGAGTGCGGGGTAGTCATTCTTGTATATTTTCTTGGGTGTATACATAGGTATGCATCGATCATACGACATCAGTATGAAGAAACGATGAATTTAGGTTCAAATCCGGATAAATTTTCTTCTGTTAGTTTGCTTTTTGTGTTTTGCATGCAATACTTAGCGAAATGAAATTAGTGATCGTCGAGTCCCCAAGTAAATCCAAAACCATCTCCAAATATCTCGGAGATGGGTTCGTCGTACGTGCATCTGTCGGTCATGTACGTGATCTGCCCAAGTCCAACAAAAAGGCTGTCGACATAGAAGGAGGTTTCATCCCTCATTACGAAGTTGTCGCCAAAAAAGAAGACGTACTCGCCGACATCACCACTCATGCTCGCAAAGCAACCGAGATCATCCTCGCAACTGACCCGGACCGCGAAGGTGAAGCTATCGCCTGGCATATCGCCGAGGTGCTCAAAGAACGTATCGGTGCCTCTGTCACAAAAAAGTTGTCACGTATCGCCTTCCACGAGATCACCAAAGAAGCGATCAATGAGGCTCTCGAACATCCACGCAATATTGACCAAAATCTCCGTGAAGCCCAAGAAGCCCGTCGTGTACTCGACCGACTGGTCGGCTACGATCTCTCTGGTCTCATCTGGAAGAAAGTTCGCTACGGTCTCTCTGCTGGTCGCGTACAGTCACCTGCACTGCGTATCATCATGGAACGCGAGCGTGAGATCCGTGCATTCATCCCCGAGACTTACTGGGTCATCGCCGGTGAATGGCAGACCAAGAACAAAGAGTCACTCAAACTCATCTGTTCCAAAGAACCTCGCAGCTTCGCCGAAGTAGAAAAGATCATTGCTGTTGCCAACAAGGAATCTTGGAATGTCGTCGACGTCGAAGAGTCCGAACAAAAGCGTTCACCTCGTGCACCGTTCATCACCTCGACCCTGCAACAGACAGCCAGTTCTCGTCTCGGCTTCTCTCCATCACGCACCATGGGTATTGCTCAGAAGCTCTACGAAGCCGGTCATATCACCTATATGCGTACCGACTCGACCAACCTTGGCAAGCAAGCCTTGGCACAGATCGCCGCAGTCATCACCAAAAACTTTGGTGACAAGTATCTCGAGTTCCATAACTACTCCGCAAAGAGCAAGAATGCCCAAGAAGCTCACGAGGCCATCCGTCCGACCAAACTCGCCAAAGAATCCGCCGGTCTCAACGATGAACAAAAGAGACTCTATCGTCTGATCTGGCAACGCACCGTCGCTTCGCAAATGGCCGACGCCACCATGGCTCGTACCAAGATCATCGCCAACGTCTCGAGCGACTCGATACCGAACTTCGAGGCCACCGGCTCACGCATCCTCTTTGACGGTTGGCTCAAGGCTGACCCTGACTCGGTCGGTGAAGATATGCATCTACCTAAATGCGCCAAAGACGAGCCACTCAAGATACTGTCGATCGGCTCCGAAGAAAAGCAAACCCAGCCACCAGGACGCTATACCGAAGCCGGCCTGATCAAAGAGCTCGAGAAACGTGGCATCGGTCGTCCTTCTACCTATGCATCGATCACCAAGACCATCGAAGACCGTGGCTATGTCACCAAAGAGAACAAATCCATCCGTCCCACCGACACCGGTGACGTCGTGTCTTCTTTCCTCGAAGAATACTTCCCTTCATATATCAGTGACTCATTCACCGCCGAGATGGAAGACAAGCTCGACGATATCGCCGGAGGTACCCGCCAATACACCGCAACGCTCAAAGAATTTTACGGGCCTTTTCACAAAGAAGTCAAAGCCAAAGAGAACATTGCCAAGATCACCAACTTGGGCGAAGCCGATCCAAAGTTCAAATGTCCAAAATGCGGAACGACTCCCATGGAGATCAAGCTGGGTCGCAACGGCAAATTCCTTTCGTGTATGCGTTATCCTGACTGCGATGGTGCACTGACACTGGAAGGTGTTGAATTCAAAAAAGACGAACCTATCGGTATGGATCCAACCACTGGTCTCCCGATCTTTGTCTTGAATGGACGCTTTGGTCCGTATGTACAACTCGGGGTCAAACCACCGAAGGTTAAGAAGGTAAGAAGTAAAAAGAAAAAGGATCTGGTCACGGAAGTCCCTTCTTCTGTCATCCCTGCCCCAAAACCCATCAAACCTCGCATGGCCTCGATCCCCAAGACCATGGATCCATCCAAAGTCACGATCGCTGACGCTCTCAAATATCTCTCCGTTCCCCGCCTCCTCGGTACCGATCCCAAAACAGGCCTCGAAGTCACCGCCTCGATCGGTCGCTTCGGTCCATTCGTCGTATCTGATACCAACTTCCGTTCAGTCAAAGTACCTGACGATGTCTACGAGATCTCTCTCGAACGCGCTCTCGAACTTCTCGCGATCCCCAAGAAACCAGGCCGAGGTAGATTTGCAAAGAAGAAGGAGTAGGTGTTAAATGAGAGCAGAAAGGCTCTTCATGAAACCATCTCTATTTGATTGGAAAAATGTCTCTCGTGTCTCATCGTATCTCGCTATCACAGGAATGATCGGTCTAGGCATCTTATTTTATGTTGTATGCCCAATCTATTTTGGGTTTACACAAAAATACGAAGATACTCTCACAAAAGGTGATGCGCTCCTCCGACTCATAAACTTCTCGAATACTCTTCTTGCTGGCATTGCCACGTTGTTTATTGCACTCTTGGTTTTAGGATACTTTGGGTTTTTTCTGTCATGGATCATTCGTCTGAAAAGACACATCTGCTCCAAATTCGCATGAATACACCTGACCTCGATACCTTGGGGTGTAGATCCCGCAGGGTATTGGCACTCGGAATATTCGGTTCGCTCATCATGCATATTGCGATCGTACCCGTGACACGTTCTTGGTCTCATGTGCAAGATCTTCCCATTACCCTCACAGGGATTTCAGATGCAGATCTGACGAGGTTTCAGACATGTATCTATTGCGCCACTACATTCTTCTGCCTGTGTGTAGTCCTGGGGACGATATTCCTCATTCTAAGCAAAGCCCTATGCGCACGAGCATGCGCAAAGTCCGACTAGACCCCTCTCGGGTCTTTTTTATTTGTAGATGTATTTAAAGACTAAAATTCTTCAACGAATAGATCTCTTCATTTTCTTCTTTATGGATCTCTTCGGCGGAACGATCGTCGATCGGAGCATCGGCGTTATTCCCACCTTCCGTGACCTGATCCTGGATCCCCGCTTGCACCTCCGCTTCGCTTCGGTTTGCGGGGATGACACGAGTATTCATCTTCTCCAACAACGCGCGCAAATCATCCGGACTAAAAAAGTCGATTGTGACCGTGCCTCCCTCTTTGTTCTTTTCGATACGTACACGCGTGCCGAGCGACTCGGTAAAATTGCGCTCCATCTCGATGATCGCAGGATCAAGATATTTGTCTTTGTTGCGGATACGGTCAGTCGCTACACGTCGAGACAGCGCTTCGGCTTCACGGACGGTGAGCTTCTTGGCCATGATCTCTTTGAAGAGAACGAGTTGCTCCTCGGGACGGTCTGAGAGCATGAGGAGTGGTCGTGTGTGACCTTCGGAGATGCGGCCTTCCTCGAGCGCAGTGATCATCTCTCCCGGCAATGCCAAGATACGCAAAGAGTTGGAAACATACTCGCGACTCTTGCCAACCTTGACCGCGATCTGTGCCTGCTTGAGACCAAACTCTTTGGCTAGACGTTCGAACGAACGTGCACGATCAACTGGGTTGAGATCTTCGCGTTGCAAATTTTCGATGATGGCGAGTTCGAGCTTGAGACGTCCGTCTTCTTCACCTGTCTTGATCAGTGCCGGCACCTGAGCGAGTCCCGCGAGCCTCGATGCACGCAGACGTCGCTCTCCTGAGATGAGCTCGTACTCGACAGACATACCACCACCGTCGTGATAGACCTCTTTGCGAGTGACGATCAGTGGCTGGAGGACTCCGTACATGCGGATCGACTCGGAGAGATCCTTGAGCTTGGCTTCGTCGAACTCACGGCGAGGTTGGTACGGGTTGGGGTTGATCTTACCGACCTCGATCCAGAAGACGGCATCGTTTACAAAAGCAGTTGTCATGCTAGGATTGTACCAGATCTGAACCCTCTATGAAAACAAAACATCCATCGGCAACCCCACTCAACATCGTCCGTGCCCTACCAACTCCAGTCGTAAACGGTCACTTGAAACCAGGGAATTCACTCTCGAGCAACCACTAACCACGAGGAACATATGGCGAGAATATTGTTCGGCATCTCTCCACGAAAGATCCGTTACCTATCTCAACGATATAGGTCTCAACAAGGATTCAGGCAATTTGTCTGGAAGCACTATCTGCGCACGTCGACAGAGATCGGAAGTTGTCACGGTTCACTAGCGAACCGCCACCATCAACAAAAGCCCTCTCCGAGAACCTCTCGAAAACCTCGGACAATCTATGTCCGAATCGTGCCCGGCAAAAAGTCTCCTCTCAAGAGTCTCCGAAGAAAGTAATCCCGCACAATCGCCCTCGTCGTTCCGCAACGCCGAGGGCTTTTCATTTGATTTTACTTCAAATTCAAGTACACTGTGCATATCGCCGGGATGGCGGAATTGGTAGACGCACACGACTCAAAATCGTGCGGAGTAATCC
>JBBTRB010000006.1:0-95059 GCA_038065395.1 Patescibacteria group bacterium | reverse complement strand
GTTACACTGTTGTTGTCTCTAACTCACAGGGAACGGTGACCAGTAATGCGGCGATTGTCACCGTGAACTCACTCGTCAACCTTGCCCCTATCGTCAATGCAGGAACTGACAAGACATTCGAGACAGGAAGTCCAATAACCTTCACTCCTTCAGGAACAGATCCGAATGGAGATACAGTCACCTTTGCATGGAGCCAGATAGCCAATGTAACCCCTGCCAATGTCATTAGTAACAATCCTCTCAATTACCGAGTTTCATTCACAAAGACAGGGACATATACCTTCAGATTGAGCGGATCAGATGGACGTCTGACAGGAACCGATGATGTCGTCGTAACTATTGTTCCTGCGGGCACTCTTCGCGATACGGACGCAGACGGTGTTGTAGATAACAACGACCGATGTTCTCAGACATCATCAGGTCAAAGAGGAAGTGTGAATACCGTAGGTTGCCCGATCCCGCTCCTCAGTCCCCTCGTTGAGATAGTAGATGCGATCGGTACCGCACTCAGTAACCTCGACCTTACAATGGTTGACGGTTTTGAAGTCAGAAATTCTTTTGGAAAGATTGAATTCTCTGAGAATGATGGACCATTCCGTCTCGTCAAAGAAACCGATAATTCTCAGATCGATCTACAGACAAATCTTGAGATTTCTTCAGGAAAGGTGTCTATTGATTCTCAAGATATTCCAGAGCTCAATGTTCCCGCAACGATCACTCTCTACGGCATCACCGCAAAGAACCCAGTGATCAAACGTGATGGCGTGGTCTGTACTACGTGTACCGTGATCTCGTACCAAAACGGAGTACTGATCTTCACTGTCGGTGGATTCTCTACATATACAGTCGAGGAA
This sequence comes from Patescibacteria group bacterium, assembly GCA_038065395.1. Classification (GTDB taxonomy): domain Bacteria; phylum Patescibacteriota; class Minisyncoccia; order Phycocordibacterales; family PALSA-1337; genus C7867-002. Next base: position 94,205 of record JBBTRB010000006.1, on the reverse strand, counting down.
ACTCCTGAGGATACGACCACAACTCCTCCACCAACAAATAACGGCAACAATAGCGGTGGTTCACGTTCAGGAGGTGGTTCACGCTCTGGAGGCACAGTACTTCCTGCAACATCTACACCTCCAACATATATCCTCCCTAACTTCCTACGAAGTCTTTACAAGGGTTTTGTTGGAGAAGATGTCAAAAACCTCCAAATTTTCCTCAACACAGTCGGTTATCCAGTTGCCACATCTGGTTTCGGATCTCGTGGCAATGAGTCTACGTATCTCGGCGAACGCACACAGATTGCTTTGGGCAAATTCCAGTGTGCAGAGTCGATCGTATGTTCGGGTGAACAATACTCTACGGGGTATGGCGCTTTGGGCCCACGTACTCGAGCACTGATCAACTCTCGTCTGGCTACAACGCCTATACCTCTGACATCTGCAGGTGTTCCTGTGGCGGTGCCAGTGGTTGTGCCTACTGTTCCTGTGACTTCCTCTGCTCCAACTTCGATCTTTACTCGCGATCTGACCATCGGATCACAGGGTGAAGATGTGCGCCAGCTTCAGATCTATCTCAACGCGCAAGGTTTCCTTACGGCAGAGAGCGGCTTTGGATCGCCAGGTCAAGAATCAACTTACTTCGGCACACGAACCCAAGCGGCATTGGCTCGATTCCAGGCAGCGAAGAATATAACACCATCGACAGGATATTTCGGAAATATCACTCGCGCATATATACGTGCAGGGGAGAGATAGATCTGGGCGAGTGGTATATAATAAGGTGTATGAATAAGAAGACGTCGGTCATATGTCTTATTGTAGCCCTGTGTGCAGGTCTTGCATGGTATGTTTTGGCGAGTACGTCGCTCGATCCTGCTACACTTAGATCTAGCTCCGGCGACGCAGTGCAAGCGGGTTCCGCTATAGAGACGTATCGTGACGAAGCGTACTCATTCTCGATAGATCTTCCCCGGAACACGAGAGTAGAATCAACCTCGGAAGAAGGTGGGACGGTGCGGATTGTGAGCGATCCATCTTCAGGAAAAGTTTTCCAAATATACATCCAAGAAACGGGTGATGCGACACTCAATATCACCGAGTCGCGTATCCGCCAGGATATTCCAGATCTCTCCATCCGAGATGTTCAGAGTGTGGAGATCTCTACAGGGGCAACCGGGACGGCATTTATTTCGACCGACGACAAGGGCGAGAAGAGAGAGGTCTGGTTCGCATTCAGAGGAGTTTTGTATCAGATCAGTGCCCCGATAGAGTCGGATACCTTCTTGAGATCGATTCTTAACACCTGGAAATTCATTAGTAATCCATGAGATATCCTCGATATATAGTTGTGGTGTTGGTACTACTGTGTGCAAGCAGTATCTTTTTCGTGCATCCGGAGGCTTCTTCGGCAACGTTCAAACTGGGCAAGCCCCCGTACACATATATCCTCGCTTCAAACTTGGTTGCACATTGGACATTCGATGGAAGTGATACGGTAGCGGGAACATTCCGAGACAAAACCGCCAATGCGAACCATGCTCGCCCTATCAATATTTCCACCACGACGTTTTATACGGCAGGCAAAATCGGTCAAGCTATCCGTCTTGATGGTGCAAACGATTATGTGAATATCGGGCAGTTATCTGCGACTCAGAGTGCTTCGGCGCTTACCTGGAGTTTTTGGGTCAATATCAACCGTCTTAGAGCAAATGATGTCTTTTTGTCGAAGGGAAACATATTCAGTAGTGCTGCGTGGCAGATAGCTATGACGAACGGGTGTACGACCGGTTGGCAAATCATCGTATATATACCGGTGGCTGTTGATGATGGAGGGACTCTCGGTTGCGCACCATCTGTAGGTGGTATGTCTACAAACGAATGGGTTCATTATGTGGTTGTATTCGATGGGGCAGGAGTTGGTAATGCTGCTCGCCTCCAGATATATGCCAATGGCAGTCCACAAACAGTAGATTTTATTGGTACAATACCTGCAACTACCAATGCTGCTACCGATATTGCAACTATTGGTAGTCAAGCTTCGTTTACTCTCAATATAAACTCAGTCGTAGATGATGTACGTATATATTCACGCGCACTTCCTGTATCAGAAATAGCCCAGCTCTATCGATTTGGTGTATCAAAACATAATTCTACTTCACGTACTCTTATCGCGACTGGACTTCAGGGCCATTGGACATTCGATGGGCCAGAGATGGCTGGGGGAGTTGCGCGAGATCGTTCGGCCAATGGTTTCAATGCAACAACCTCCAATATAGCAACCTCAACTTTTTATACTCCGGGGAGGATCGGTCAGGCTGTGAAGCTTGATGGAACCAATGATTTCTTGGGAACAGCTCTCAGTATTACATACCCTGTAAGTGGATGTGCGTGGATATTTCCAACGGCACAACCTTTTGCCAATCCGGAGATTATAGGTTCATCTCCTTTTAGTCTGCGTCTCATTAAAAATGATGAGACGAACTATGCATTACGTATTTTCAATAGTAATAGTGCAGTTACAACTGCAGATAATACAATAACCCTCGATACATGGCAGCATGTATGCGGTACGGTATCTGCCGCCAACGATGCTGTGGCTTATATAAACGGTGTTGCATTGGCCAGTGGAAATATCGGTGCGGCGGTGGCCACAACCATCACCAAAATAGGGATGAATCCTAACGGTACAAGTAATCCTTATACAGGAAAGATCGACGATGTTCGTATCTATAATAGGGTTTTGACTGATCAGGAAGTTGCAGAGTTGTATTCTTCTGGTAGATAAGGCTTGGATAGGGGACGCCTTGCTTTGCACCGAGCCTTGTGCGAGACTATTGACGTGTAAGTTTCTCGTCCTTACGCGTGATTAATCTAGTGAACGAGAGTGCCGCTCACGCGGGAAAAAGTAATGTCAAAGAGACTTTTCGTAGGCAGTATTGCCTGGGGTACAACCGATGCCACCCTGAAGTCACACTTCGAACAGGTAGGTGGTGTTGAATCCGCGAACGTTATCATGGACAAGATGTCTGGTCGTTCAAAGGGTTTTGGTTTCGTCGAAATGGCTTCTGATGCAGATGCGTCAACAGCAGTCGACAAACTCAACGGTTCTGAGCTCGATGGTCGCAAGATCGTCGTATCAGAAGCTCGCCCAAAGCAATAATTCTTACTGCTTTCAAGCGCGTACAAAATCACTCCGATGTTATATCGGGGTGATTTTGCTATAGAGTCTGATATACTAGAGCGCATGACACACGAACAAAACGATCATATTGGTGATATTAACACTCATGTCGAGCGTATCAGCAGGGAATTCCGTGAAGGTTTTGAGTTTCTCAAAAAATACCCTCGATCAGTTACGATATTCGGCTCATCGATCATACCCTCTGACCATCCTTCGTATCTTCAAGCTACAGAACTCGGCGGTCGTATCGTGAAGGAGCTCGGCTATGCAGTCATTACCGGAGGTGGACCTGGCATCATGGAGGCGGCGAATAGGGGAGCTTGTGAGTCGAGTGATAACCCTGAATCGGATAAGAGTGGCAGGCCTAAGGTCTGTAGTATTCAGGGTGTATCAGCGGGACTCACTATCAGTCTGCCGCACGAACACAATGTCAACGGCTTCGCAGAAAGATCTCTGCGTTTCTCCTATTTCTTCTCACGCAAAGCCATGCTGACCTTCGCGGCCGAAGCCTATGTATTCTTCCCGGGAGGATATGGTACCTGTGACGAACTTTTCAGTGTATTGACTCTCATCCAGACAGGTAAGATCCCTCGTGTGCCGGTGCTCCTGGTTGACTCAGCATTCTGGACATCCCTCAGAACATTCTTGGATAACACCATGCGTCAGGAATACAAAACTATTGATCTCAAAGATATGGATCTTTTTGAGATTACCGACTCGCTCGATCACGTTATAGAAACAATCAAAAAGGCTCCCGTATCGGAATGGTGGAGGAACATCAACTAGGGAGAGCTAGCTCTTAGTGTCTCGTCGTACAAAGAGGATAAAGAGAAGCCATGCACCCGCAATAATAACTGCTGATATGTAGATAGGTGCAGAAGGTGCGATACGTGCCGCCAAGAATCCAGCCACAATCGGTGGGGCAACTTGTGCCAAAGCTTGGATACTGGCATTGATACCGAGGATTTCGCCTTGGACAGAGTCGTCACTCCTTCGGCTGACCAGACTCGGAAGAACTGCCATGCTGACGCCATTGGTGAGGGCAAAACAGGCACCGACGAGAAGGAGTCCTGTGAGCTTGTCTGGGAAATAATAGGCAAATATGGATAGTGCTCCGATGATCAGGAATATGCGCAGTAGAGTGACCTCATCGAATTTTTTCGACAACATACGCAAGAAAAGTCCCTGGGTCAATATCATCCATACGCCGACGTAGGCGATGTAGTATCCGATGGCTGTCTGATGGAGATTGAAAGTGTCGAGTAAGAATACGGTGAAGAAGGTTGCAAAGAGAGTGATGCCAGAATGGAACAAGAACGTGGTGCCGAATATACCACGAAGATTCTTCATGCCGTATGCACGGATGATGTGCATGATGGCGCTGAACCAGGTGATCTGGAATTCCCGAGAAGGCTTACGCGTCTCCGGCATGAGAGTATATATGAGAAGTCCAGCCAAGAATGAGAGGAGTGCCGCAACCCAAAACGGTGTAGAAGAGGTAAACCATGATACCAGCGTCGGATCGGACAGGATCCCTCCGATCACAGGACCGATAATAAAGCCGATACCGTAGGCTGCTCCGACCAATCCGAAACGTGCTGCACGTTGAGCGGGTGGGGTAATATCTGCGATGGCCGCTTGGGCTACAGATATATTACCTCCGCCAATACCTCCGATAATGCGTGCGGCAAAAAGTAGGAATATATTTTTCCAGATTACTCCCATCGATAAGAGGCAAAAGGAGAATCCTGTGATGAACAAGGTGATCGTGAGGACTTTCTTGCGTCCAAAATAGTCTGAATATTCTCCGACAACTGGCGTTGAGAAGAACTGCATCAGTGGCCATGCGGCGATCAGGAACCCAAGAAGTATATAGCTATACTCTACAGGTATATATGAGGGCAGTAGATACGAGGGGGAAGTGGGGTCGGCGAGGAGTGGCGGGATAACGAGAATGAGGATTCCGTTTGAGACGAGGTCGAGAAATACAGCGAACAATATGATGGGTAATGCGCGATCCGAGGATTTTTTCATAATCTAAAGTGTAGGTTACAGTATACCACGCTACCCTTGCTGATTACCGCTTGTCTGCTATCCTGGGTGTATCATGTTGAAATTCGACATACAAGCCAAGATTCCAGGGTGTTTGGGCCGGGCTGGCACCATCGAGACTGCACATGGGACCATAGAGACGCCGGCCTTCATCCCCGTTGCCACCAAAGCGACCCTCAAGTCTCTGACCCCGGAACAGCTTCGAGATGCTGTGGGTGCGCAGGCGACACTTGCGAATACATATCACTTGTATCTTCAGCCGGGCACAGAAGTCTTGGAGAAAGCTGGTGGTTTGCACAAGTTCATGAATTGGTCAGGACCTACATTTACCGACTCAGGAGGCTTCCAGGCATTTTCACTCGGCGGAGGCAAGGGCAGGAAAAGTAAGATCGCACCCACGGCTGCGAACGAGCAGGCAGATGCCGCTATTCCACTGCAGGGTCATTCTGCTGGGGAAGAAAAAGAAGTCCTCGCTCGCGTCGACGACGATGGAGTTGATTTCAAGTCGATCATTGACGGATCTTCACACCGCTTCACTCCAGAGACTTCGATCGACATCCAACATGCTATAGGTGCTGATATCATTTTTGTATTGGATGAATGTGCTCCGCCTGGCGCCGATCATGCTGCGCAGAAGAAGGCGATAGAAAGGACGAAGGAATGGGCACAGCGGTGTCTTGCGCATCACAAAAAGTTACTTGCAGAAAAAATTCCTCAGAAGACGCCGTCGTCGTCTGCTGACGACGCAGCTCATTCTCAGCCGCCTTCGCTCCTTCCGAAAGCTTCTTCAGAATTGTTTTCTACAAGTACTTTTTGTTCTGCTCTGTACGGCATCGTCCAAGGTGCACGGTTCGAGGATTTGCGAAAAGAAAGTGCGCGTTCGATCGGTGCGATGGATTTCGACGGCTTCGGTATCGGTGGTACGTTCGAAAAAGGTGACATGGCCACTGCTGTTGGTTGGGTCTGTTCGGAGTTGCCAGAGAACAAACCGCGACACCTCCTCGGTATCGGTGAACCGATGGATCTTATTCTAGGGATTGAAAATGGCGCCGACACGTTCGACTGTGTAGCACCTACCCGTATGGCTCGTAACGGTTCTGTGTATACAAGAAAAGAAGGTCGTCTCAATCTGTTGAACGCAAGATTCGTCGATGACTTCACTCCACTAGATCCTTTGTGTAAATGTTATACCTGTACACACTATACTCGTGCGTATCTAGCACACCTTTTCCGCGCAAAAGAGATGTTAGCAGCAACTCTGGCGTCCATCCACAATCTCTATTTTTTGGTACATCTGGTCAAAGAAGCACGACAAGCCATTGTGGACGGGAAGTGGGAAGAGTTCAAAAGTGAGTTCCTGAGTACTAACTAAATTTCCTTGGGCTTGTATTCTGCCGGAGCCTGCTTAACCCACCATTCGACTTGATCGAGAGTGAGCAGTCCTTCTTGAGCACCGACGAATTGAGCAACTGACATCGGGTTGATCGGTGCCCAGAGGAGCGCTTCGAGAGGGGTCTTGCCCAGTGCAAGGGCAGATATGAATGTAGATGCAAATGCGTCGCCACATCCGGTGCGTTCTATAGCAGGGCGAGGATCTGGGTACATAGGGATATGGTAGTAATGATCGCCGTCGAACATATAGGCGCCGTTGGTGTTATCGGTGATGACGACAAGCTTCGGGCCATAGTCGGCAAGAGTTTTGAGGAGCTTTTTGATATCACGTGAGGCGGTCGAGAGTATGCGTTGTGCCTCTTCGAAATTCACGAAGAACACCTCGGTGCGCTTGTATAGACGGGCGAGCTTCTCGAGACCGAGCTTCATCTGGAAGGTCCCTGGCTGGAAGGCGAGTTTGACCTCAGGGTGCGCATCGAGATAGTCGGCGATCTGCATATGATAGTCGTACGTCGTGCTTGCCAGAGAAGTCAGATATATCCATTTTGGTGGTGAGATCTTGGGTAGTTGGTAGTCGTAGTCGACATGGTTGACCAATATGGTGCGGTCAACGTCATACCAGAGGACGAAATGGTAGTTCGTCGGTTTGCCTTTATGGGATTTGATGTGAGAGGTGATTACACCATTGCGCTGGAGCTCATCGAGACATTCTTTGCCATTCTGGTCTGCACCAAGGTTCGAGACCAGTGCAGACCGAAGACCGAGGCGTGCTCCTGCTACCGCGGCGTTGGCGGCATTACCTACGGCTTTGACTACCTTTACGGATTCGAAAGGGATCTTGTCACCAAATTTCATGCAGAGCTCGCAATCGTTGGTGTTGACCTTGCAGTGTACTTCGGCTTCCTTTAGGCGGATAAATGCATCAGTGACAGTGTCACCGATGGCGAGAAAATCAATTTGTTTTCCAAACATGAGAAAATTATAACACACTCTTTTATTGAAATGGGGTATAATACTCCCATGAAATCCTTATACGAATATATTGTAGAAGCACAGAAAGAGGGAAAAGCCGTGGGACATTTTAATATTTCAACACTCGATGGTATCTGGGCGGTTGCCGATGCCGCGCAAAAGCTCGACCTCCCGGTGATCATCGGTATTTCGGAAGGAGAGAGGGATTATGTAGGAGTCAAACAGGCAGTTGCCATCGTACAAAGTATCCGCGCAGAACGTGGCCAGGCGATTTTCCTCAATGCTGATCATACCTATTCTTATGAAAGAGTCGTAGAGGCTATTGATGCTGGATTTGATTCGGTCATCTTCGACGGAGCAAAACTTTCTCTTGAAGAAAACATCGCAGAGAGCAAAAAATGTGTCCAATATGCCCAAGGCAAGATGTCCGCATCGGGCAACCAGATCCTTGTAGAGGCAGAACTCGGGTATATAGGTACTTCATCCAAAGTTCTCGACAAGCTTCCCGAAGGTGCGGCATTGGGAGACTCTCTGACGACTTCTGCTGATGCTTTGCGTTTTGTGCAAGAAACAGGGGTCAATCTCTTTGCTCCAGCGGTAGGCAATATTCACGGAGTGGTCAAAGGTGGCGATCCAGCCTTGAATCCAGGACGTGTCGCTGAGATTTCTCAGGCAGTCGGTATTCCTCTCGTGCTTCATGGCGCATCGGGCAATACCGACGCAGAGATCCGGCAATGCATACAGAGTGGCGTTGCAGTTGTGCATGTGAACACCGAGCTGCGCCTGGCGTATCGCCAAGGCCTCTCTTCGTCATTGGTCGAGTCTCCAGATGAGGTCTCGCCTTACAAATATCTTCGCCCTGCAAAAGAAGCCATGCAAAAGGTGGCTGAGGATAAGTTGCGTGTATTTAATATGATGTAAAGGGTATAATAAACATACTATGGCTTCAGGAATAGAATTCGACGAAGATAAGTTCAACTATAGTAGCAAGCCTCAACCCAACGGGGTTGGTGGTCCTGCGGTACAGAGTGGATATGCACCTCGCGGTGCTGGCGGGATTGTAGGTTGGTTGATCAGTAAAGGCTGGGCAAAGAATGAAGCATCGGCAAATATCATTTTGCTGGTGCTTGTAGTTATTAACATAATAATCACTATCCTTGTGATAAGATTGTTCCTATGAAGTCACACAAAGCACGTTTGAGTTCTTCTCATAATTTACCAACGTCAGTATATGTCGTCATGGTCGCATCTATCCTTGCGAACGCTGTGGTGACGTACATTATCATTTTCTACTTCCTCTAATATGAAATACCGCACCAGTACCGGATTTACGCTCATCGAATTGCTTGTGGTTATCTCTATTATAGGTATGCTTTCGTCAGTGGTGCTTGTATCCCTGAAAGCCGCCAGAGACAAAGCTGTAGTGAGTTCTGGTGTCAGGTTCTCAGCCACGAACTATCGAGCTTTTGGGGCAGATGCATGGGGTGTTTGGAACTTTAATGAAGGCGGTACAGGTAATGCAACTGACTTGTCAGGGAATAGTCGAGTTCTTACACCTAGCTCCGGAGTGATTATTGCTCGAGAATCTACGAATAGTGTCACTCGAGGCCCATCAGGTACAGGTAGTTCTCTCATCGTTACGTCTGGAGGCATTAATGCTCAGACGGCAGTAGTAACAAATCCTCCTTCACTCAGAAATGCAACTATATCAACATGGGTTTATTTCACGAGTGCGCAGAGTGGAGGTGCGGTCTTGGTTTCTGCTTTCAATACCGTTGGTCCAGAGTCTCCATTAGCGATTTGGATTGAAGATAGTACTCTGGGTCTTAGTTGTTACTCGGATATTTTGAATGGACATTTTCCTTCCGGTGTCCTGGGAATGCAGATAGGAAAGTGGCACCATGTGGCATGTTCTGTCAATGGTACGACTGGCAAAATGACTATGTTCATAGACGGTAAACAAGTTTATTCCGCCACGGTAGCAGGGCCATTTACTGCAAAAAATGTGAATCAATTTAAAGTCGGTATCGACACGGCTATGGGCTTTCCGTCACTTACCTTTACGGGTTTTGTTGATGATCCGGCCATGTATACCCAGGCTCTTGTGGCTACAGACATCCGATCCATCTACGCCCAAGGTGCCCGTGAACACGGACTCGCTCTCGAGAACTAAAGACTGGACTTATTTCTATATTCCTGTATACTTGTTCGCATGTTGTCATTAACTGTAGCAAAGCGCGATATCAAGACCAGTGTCGATAAGATCCGTAAAGAAGGCAATATTCCTGCCGTTTTCTACGGTCCTACCGAGGCTTCAACCGCAGTCGTCATCCCTATGATCGACTTCAAGAAAGTCTGGAAGAAAGCCGGTGAATCATCAGTCATCATCCTCAAGGATGCCTCTGGTACAGAACACGAGGCGCTTATTCATGATATCGATATTCACCCTCTCTCAGGCGAACCTCGTCATGCGGATTTCTATGTGATCGAAAAGGGCAAGAAAGTAGAGGTTGCTGTACCGCTGGTTTTCATTGGAGTTTCTTCTGCAATCAAAGACAAGGCCGGTATTCTCGTCAAAGTTCATCGCGAACTCAAGATCGAAGCCGCTCCTCGCGACCTTCCTCATGAGCTCAATGTTGATATCTCAGCACTCGTTGAACTCTCAGATGTTATCCATGCTAAGGACATCGTCCTTCCAAAGGGTGTTGAACTCAAGGTTAACCCAGACGAAGTCGTTGTCGCTATATCTCAAGCCAAAGAAGAAGTCGAAGAGGCTCCAACTGCTATCGACATGTCAGCTATCGAAGTTGCGGCAAAGGGCAAGGAAGTCAAAGAAGGTGAAGGCGATGCTCCTGCCGCTGAAGCAAAGACTCCAGAGAAGAAGTAGGGAAAATCCCCCACCTCGCAAGCTCGGCACCCCCTTTTGCAAAGGGGGATTTTCGCGCAACATACCAGGGATAGGATCCTATTTTTGTCACCCACTCTCATTTTCGTCATCCCCGCGAATGCGGGGATCTGCGCGTTAGGTGAGAAACTGTTATAATTAACCCACTCATGAAATCATTGTTTCGAACACTTTCAGTTGCTTTTTTGATGTTGCTCATCATGCCTTTTGTATTGCATGCTCAGTCACTGACTCCGGCTCAGAAGGAGGCACTCGAGAGAGAGTTGGCCCAGGTAGAGGCTGAACAAAAGAAAGTAGAGGCCGAGCTTGCCAAGACTCAAGCACAGAGTTCTTCATTGCAACGTGACCTCACTCTGCTCGACCAAAAGATCCAGTCCGCCAAGCTCAATATCCGTGCAAAGAATCTCAAGATCGAATCTCTGGGCAAGGATATAAAACAAAAAGAGGCACATATAGGGACTCTCGAACAACGTATCGAAAAGGGCAAAGAGACCCTGGCAGTTCTGATGCGCAAGACCAACGAAACGAGTTCATTGACCGTGCCAGAGATGCTCTTGGCACAGACTACTATTACAGGGGTCCTGCAGGATATTGATGATTTTGAATCCGTTCAGGTAGGTCTCAAAGATACCTTCGAACAACTTCGTACAGACAAAGCAGAAACCTCGGCAGAACGTGACACTCTCGACAAGCGCCGCAATACCGAGATAGATGCGCGCTATATCATCCAACAAGAACAAAAGAATATCGAAGTTGATGAGAAAGAGAAGAAGCGCCTCTTGTCATTGAGTAAGATGAGTGAGCAAGCATACGCCACCGATCTGGCCGCAAAACGTGCTCGTGCAACTCAGATCCGTGCCACTCTCTTCCCGTTGAGAGGTTCTGATCCGATACCATTCGGTGATGCGTATCGATATGCCGTCTCTGCATCACAAAAGACTGGCGTGCGACCAGCCTTCATCTTGGCAGTCATACAACAAGAGTCCAACCTCGGTGCCAATGTGGGTACCTGTAACAGGGTAGGAGATCCGATCGAGAAACACTGGACACGTATTATGCCAGGTCCCGCAGACAAACAAGCCGGTCTCTCTCGTCGAGATGACCAGACTGTTTTCAAGCGCATTGTAGCCAATCTGGGAGGTAGTACCGAAGGTTTGCCGCTCTCATGTCCATGGGGTGCTGGTTGGGGAGGGGCGATGGGTCCTGCGCAGTTTATCCCGACGACTTGGGTACTCTTCGAAGCTCGTATTGCGTCGGCACTCGGTATCAGTAGTCCAGATCCGTGGAATCCACAACATGCCTTCATGGCATCTGCTATGTACCTCGGAGACCTTGGTGCCAGTGGCCAGACATACAGTAGTGAACGTAATGCCGCCTGTAGGTACTATTCTGGTCGCATTTGTGACAACAAAACTCCTGCCAACTCATTCTATGGCAACGAGGTGGTGATACGTGCGGATACTATTCAGCGTACTATGATCGATCAGTTACAGGGGTTGTAAGAGCTAGTCCACAATCTCCATCTGCTTCGTTATTTTCTACGCTCAAACTCTCACCTTATATCCAATAAGGCTCGAATTTTCGCTTGAAAATGCCTCGCATATGAAGATTGTGGATACGCTCTAAAAAAGTTCTATATCGTCAATATAACCGGAATCACAATCGGCCTCTTGGCGGTGCGCTGGAGGAGGAACTTGCCGACGGCATCAGTGACGTTGTCTTTGATCGGATCAAGATTGATCGGGTTCATACCACGAGAAGATCGTTCGACCGTATCACGGATCAGGATACGGACTTCATGGAGGAGCTCCTGTGCCTCACGGAGATAGACGAAACCACGAGAGATGATGTCAGGGGATTTGCGGAGCTTGCCCGTCTGAGCGTTCATGATACCGAAGATGATGAAGATGCCGTCTTGAGCGAGCATTTGGCGGTCACGGATGACGACATCTTGTACGTCACCGACAGAGAATCCGTCCACCAGAACGAGTCCAGAAGGGGCCTTCTCTTTGAGCTTGACGATACGAGCACCGCCACCTTGGATCTCGATGATGTTGCCGTTGTCTGGGACGATCACGTCCTCTTCGCGGAGGTTGTTGGCTTCTTTGGCTACATCGCAGTGGGCACGGAGCATGTAGTGATAGCCGTGGAGTGGCATGAAGAACTTCGGATGGATCTTTTTGTGGATCCAGGCGGTTTCGTCACGGTTGGCATGACCAGAAGAGTGAACGTCAGCGATCTTGTAGTGCAGGATCTTGGCTCCTTGGCGAGATAGGTTGTCTTTGAGCTTCTGTACAGCACGTTCATTGCCAGGCACAACTGATGAAGAGAGGATGATCGTGTCACGAGGAGTGATCTTGATCTTGGCATGAGTCTTTTGTGACATACGTACAAGAGCAGAGAAGTCATTGGCCTGAGCACCTGTTGAGAGGATCACGATCCGGTCAGGAGGATAGTTCTCGATCTCATCTACCGAGATGATGGTGTCTTTCTTGGCTTTGAGGAGACCGATATGTTTGCAGATCTCGATGTTCTGTTTGAGACTGCGGCCTTCGACGACGACTTTTTTGCCGTAGAGTTCCGAGAATTCTACGATCTTGAGAAGGCGTTCGAGCAAAGAAGAGAAGGTAGCGATGATCAATCGTCCCTGCATATTCTTGATGATTTCGCCCAAGTTCCTGTGTACGACTTTCTCAGGGAGAGAGAAGCCTGGATTTTCGACGTTGGTCGAGTCGGCCATCAACATGAGCACGTTCTCATTCTTGAAGGCGCGGTCATATTCGGCCTCTTCTTCGGGAGTTGCAACACCTTCGTCATGGTCGAGTTTGAGGTCACCAGTATGGACGATAGACCCGTACGGAGTCTGGACGATCACGCCCATAGCATCGGGGATCGTATGTGTCACTGCGAAGAACTTGAGCTTGAGACCACCGATCGTCAGCGTGTCATTCTTCTCGACGATACGTAGATCGAGTTTTGGTACATGAGGGAATTCCTCTTGGCGCTTATTGATCAGGATCGAGGTCAGGAGACGTGTATATACAGGCGGGTTGCCGATACGAGGCATGATATAGGGAAGTCCTCCGATATGGTCGAGGTGACCGTGAGTGATGATGACTGCACGGACTTTGTCACGACGTTCTTCGAGATATTTTGTATTCGGAAGGATAAAATCAACACCCGGAGTCTCGTCATCTTTGAACTGGAATCCAATATCAACCACGATGATATCGTTACCGAATTCGATCGCGGTCATGTTTTTGCCGATCTCTTCTACACCACCGAGTGGGATAATACGGATCGAGTCTGCCGCAAGTGCAGGAATAGTATCACCTTCACGCTTTACGAAAGGTTTGGATGGAGGGCGGCGCATCGATCGGGCAGCGTCGGGACGCACGATATTCATGCGAGCTCCTGCAACGTGACTGGCGGCCTCTACAGGCTTGTATACGGTACGTGCCACGGAAGAGCTATGCTTGTTCGCTGGTTTGTGCCAGGTACGCTGTGCTGGTGCTCCGGTGCGGTGTGGTGTATGGGCTGGTCGAGCCGGTGGTGTTGCAGGTGATGGCTGTGGTTTTGGATTCGTTTCGTTCATGATGATGTATAAGATTAATTAAATAAGTTTTTGTTATGACTCTATTCTCGCGAACCACTCCCATACTTTCTCGGTGGTGATATACCAGGAGCGTATCGAGTTCCAGCGGTCGGTCGGGACACTGATGTCACCGAGATTGATCGCATGGATCTTGGTGGGTACTGCGTAGATAAAATCCGGAGAATACAAGAAGAGTGCGGGGATGTCTGTCGCGATCAACTCTTCGAACTCCTTGTACTTCTTGGATCGGAGAGTCTCGTCGCGAGTCGTACGGATCTCTTCGAGGAGAGTGTCGGCTTTGCTATTGGTATACATCGAGACGTTCAGGCCGGGGGCTGTGCGCTGGGATGAGTGCCAGAATGCATAGAGATCTCGATCCTTGCCGATATGTTCTCCGAAAAGGAGAGCGTCATATTTGCGAGTGCGGATAATATTCTGATAGAGATCGTTCGGTTCGAATACTTTGACCTCTACATCTACACCGAGCTTGAGCCAAGAGTCCTTGAGGAGGTTGGCGGTCTCTTTGAGGTCAGGAGTGTCGGCAGTATAGAGAGTGAATGCAAGTCTCTGGGTTGAGGTTTTTGTCTTGACCTGGTATATACCATCCTCGCCTTTCTTCCAGTCGTTCCGTTCGAGTAGTTCCATGGCCGCGACTACATCGGAAGAGGTTCCAGTCGTAGCTCGTATGGATGACTGTTCGAGTGGTAGAGGGCTCTGGATCGGTGTGCCATATCCAAAGAGGACGGCATCGACGATCGTCTGTCTATCTATACTCATGTTGAGTGCGCGGCGTACGATCTTGTCGGCGAGAACAGGGTTGTTGTTCTGGTTAAAGAAGACTCCGAATATACGAGGCAAAGGCGAAGAGAGTACCGAGTAATGCTCGTCGGTTGAGCCTGATTCGAGAGTTGCTGCCCCTGTTGCTGAGATCGAAGACAGACTGTCGATGTTGCCATTCTTGAGTGCATCCAGAGCGTTGGCTTCATCAGAGAAGAATGTCACATAGATCGAGTCTATGAACGGTGCATCTCCGTGATATTTGCGCCAGGTCGAGAGTGTGTATTGGGTCGGTATAGACTCAGAGTCTTCGGATACTCCGGCGACTTTGTAGGGACCAGCGCCGACAGGTTCGGTATTGTGATTATTGAAAATAAACTCATTTTCGGTGAGATTGCCCCAGATATGCTTGGGGAGTATGCCGAGAGTGGTGTTGGAGAGGAATGGCGCGTAGGGCTGTTTGAGGATGAACTGTATCTCTGCAGGAGAAATACGATTCACTGTCACGTCAGTCCAGTCTGGTCGGCGAGGGCTCTTGAGTACTGGGTCCTGGATCTTCTGGATAGTAAAGATGATGTCATCCGCAGTGAGTGGACTACCGTCATGGAAGAAGATGTCAGTTCGAAGGGTGAATGTGTAGGTGAGGCCGTCGTCAGAGACTTTGTATTCTTTGGCGAGATCGGGGACGAGGGCATCCTTGTCATATTTCATGAGGCCTGCATATACGAGCGAGGCGATATCGCGATCTACATCACTGATGGCAAGGACAGGGTTGATCGTACGTGGCAAGCCGACCATGCCTTCATGGAAAGAGCCGCCAGATGCAGGTATCTCCGTCAGGAAATACATGTTCGCTCGTGAGAACATATAGATAGTCGATACGAGCATAACCACTGCGAAAAAGCCAAAAAGTGCCTTTTCGGTTGCGGAGAATGAACGGAGAATACCGAGTATTGATGAACTTCGTTTCAAACGGAATTCTTGTGGAGGTTGTGAGTCGGTCACGGAA
The DNA here is from genome assembly GCA_038065395.1 of Patescibacteria group bacterium. Lineage (GTDB taxonomy): Bacteria > Patescibacteriota > Minisyncoccia > Phycocordibacterales > PALSA-1337 > C7867-002. Next base: position 78,337 of record JBBTRB010000006.1, on the reverse strand, counting down.
GAAATTGGAGGAGATTTAAGATGTAAGATTTACGATTTAAGAATGACAGTATCTGCCCGATTCTTAAATCTTAAATCCTAAATCGTATTAAATAAGGTTCACGAGTGCTGATAGAGCAAACAGAATAGCGATAATGATCGTCACTATAAAGAGTACCTTTTCGAATCCACGGCGTGTATGGAATGCCGAGCTGAAGTTATCACTTCCTCCGAATGCACCGCCTACCTGAGCACCAGTCCTCTGGAGAAGAATGGCTGCAACAAGAAGCACGGACAGAATGATCTGGATGTACGGGAGGAGGGACTTCATGTGGAGGTACTATAACATATCGGGGAGAGGATGCAACTCGTTGCCCCTAGGTCTACCCTAGGGAAATAAAAAATCCCCGCTCCGATGTTCGGAACGGGGAAAGGGGAAAACGCGTTGGATCAGATCTCGACAGTAAGGCCACCACCACTGCCACTCCCTGGTTTGGCGCCTGGTTGCATCTGACCACTTTCTCGACCGGAGAGGACTTCCTGGGTAGAGCGGACGAGACCAATTTGCCTGACGTGGTAATGCATCCGTGGGTTGGTCTTAAAGCAAAATTTGGTAAGAACTTCACAATAATAGACCAAGCGTTCTCGCAGAATATTTGACTGATCATTCGTGAAACCGAGGCCAACTTCAGTGTCATCGAGATGGTCACCTAGATGGTGCATTTTACGCGTAAGATGATCTCTTAGTTCATCGTACGACGCGTTCAGGAAGTGTTTGAGATCCATTTCGGAGATTTTCATCAGCGTACTGAAATCGGTGGCGATATCGATGAGCTCACTGTCCACTCCCTTTTTTCTGTGCAACGCTATGAGCATAGCGAAAACAGAAGCGAGGCCAAAGATACCCGTAACTCCCGTGGTCCACTTATGCGCCCAAGTGAACGATGTATTTGAGGTAAGGAGAAGAGTGGTGGTTAATATGGTGAGGTTGGTTAGAAGGAAAGCCAAGGTGGTCCAGAAGATTTTGTGGATCTCTCGTAGCTCCTCGAAACGTCCCTCCAAAAATAATCCGAGATCGGCATATTTTCCGGAATCACCCCCATTGAAAGAGTTGATCTCATAATTTTTGACGAGCTGTGGATCAAAGCAGTCACTCTGCAACAAGTAAAGCAACTGTCTGGGGGTAATGGTTAGATCGACGTTTTTCTTTTTCATAGAACCTTTCGTTATGTCGGACAACTCGTCCAACGGGTTTTTGTCTGGGTACAGATTGCCACTAATCAGAAGGTGAGTCAAGTTGCTCCTTTGGTCTATATGACTATAATTACACCCACACGTTTTCTAGTGTTTGCGTCGATTTTATCAGTTCTAATTTATATAAAGATATACATATATGAAAGACATTTCCAAAAAGGTTCAACCGTTGTATGACCGAGTCCTGATCAGAGAGAGTGTCGATAGCAAAGAGAAAAAGACCTCTTCTGGCATCATTATCCCGATGACCGTCAGTGAGGACAAAGGCAGCAAGAGTGGCGAGGTTGTAGCGGTCGGCCCTGGCAGAACAGAAGAAGGCAAGAAGATCGCCGTGGCCGTCAAAGTCGGCGACAAAGTGTTGTTCCAATGGGGCGACAAGATCAAGGTTGGCGATGAAGAATATTATCTCGTTCGCGAAAGTGAGATTTTGGCGATTATCAAGTAATTCCTCATACATATGGCAAAACAAATCCTCTACAACGAAGAAGCACGTAAAGCTCTCAAGCGCGGTGTTGATGCAGTCGCCAATGCCGTCAAGATCACCATCGGTCCACGTGGACGCAACGTAGTCCTCGACAAAGGCTATGGTTCACCGACCATCACCAACGATGGTGTTTCGATCGCAAAGGAGATCGTCCTCAAAGACAAATTCGAGAACATGGGCGCCGAGATCATCAAAGAAGTGGCATCTCGCACCAACGACGGCGCAGGTGATGGTACAACCACTGCCACCGTTCTGACCCAGGCGATCATTACCGAAGGGATGAAACATACCACCATGGGCGTCAACGCTATGGGGGTGAAGTCTGGTATTGAGATGGCTTCAAAAGATATAGTCGCTGCGCTCAAGTCGATCGCCAAGCCGATCAAGACAGATGAAGAGATCAAACAGGTTGCAACTATCTCCGCTGAGTCTACGGAGCTCGGCGCGATCATCGCCGATACCATCAAGAAAGTTGGCAAAGACGGTGTCGTCACGGTCGAGGAGTCGCAAACCACCAGTCTCGAATCAGAGATCGTCGAAGGAATAGAATTCGACAAGGGCTACATCTCTGCGTACATGATCACCAACCCAGAACGCATGGAAGCAGAACTCAAAGATCCTGCCATCCTCATCACTGACAAGAAGATCTCGACCATCAAGGAGATCTTGCCACTTCTCGAACAGCTCGCAGCAACTGGCAAGAAAGACCTCGTTATTATCGCTGATGATATAGACGGTGAAGCTCTGACCACATTTGTACTCAACAAAATCCGTGGAGCATTCCATGTTCTCGGTATCAAAGCTCCAGGCTACGGAGATCGCAAAAAGGAGATGCTACAGGATATTGCAGTCACCGTCGGTGCCACCGTCATCACCGAAGATGTCGGAATGACCTTCGAAACGGCTAGTCTGACCGTCCTCGGCAAGGCGCGCAAAGTTATATCAACCAAAGACGCCACGGTCATCGTCGGCGGCAAAGGCAAGAAAGAAGACATCGCAGAGCGCGTACAACAGATCAAGTCCCAGCGTGACGCTACCGACGCAAAGTATGAGAAAGAGCAGTATGACAAGCGTATCGCAAAGCTTTCTGGCGGTGTTGCAGTCATCCGTGTCGGTGCCGCCACAGAAACCGAGATGAAATATCTCAAACTCAAAATTGAAGACGCGGTCAATGCTACTAAGGCTGCTATCGAAGAGGGGATCGTCGCTGGTGGAGGGGTTGCGCTCATTCGCGCAGCGCATGATGTCGAAAAGTCACACCTTACCAAGAAACATCTCACCAAAGAGCAGGAGCTCGGCTACAAGATTGTACTCAAAGCACTCGAGGCTCCGTTACGTCAGATCATCATCAATGCTGGCAAGGATGACGGATCGGTCGTTGTAGAGAGAGTCCGAAATGGCAAAGGTAATCTCGGCTACGATGCGCTCCTCGATAAGGATATTCCAGATATGATAGGTGCGGGTATCGTCGACCCGGTCAAAGTCACTCGCCTCGGTGTCGAAAATGCCTGTTCGGCCGCCGCCATACTCCTGACGACCGAAGTCGCGATCGCCGAAGAGCCAAAAGAAGAAAAAGGGGGCGCAACTCATCCTGGTATGGGAGGTGGTGACTTCTAGGGCTTATTTTGGTATAGTACCCATATTATTTATTAGCAAATTAGCTTATTCTATGAAGAAAATATTACTCGTTGTTATCGCAGTTGTAGTTATCGGGGGAGTTGTATGGATGGGCAAGGGTACAACCTCACGTTCTGACCGTGATCGTAATGGCACCAGTACTCCATCAGTTAGTGAAGTCGTCAAGGTTTCCAGTACTCTATCTGAATACAAGAACGCAGAGCTTGGCTTTGCAGTCAAATACCCAAGTATCTGGCAGAATGAAGAGACCAACTCTGGCGTCACCTTCATTATTCCTATAGACAAAGATCAGGTTTCTACTGTCGGTACACTCCAGGCGACTATCCAGGCTGTCTCTGGTACCTGTGCATTCCCGCCAGTCACCACTGCCAAGGACCGTGGCACTATCAAGGTAGGTGAATTGAATTTCAACACCATTTCGATGTCGAACACTGTCCAGGGTCGCGGATATTACAACCGTATGTACTCTCTCCAGAAGGGTGAAGTATGCTACATGTTCTCATTCGCCTCTATCACACTCAGTCCTGAGAGTAAGAAGCTCACTGGCTCCAACGCTACTCAAGCCGAGAACAACAACAAAGCTTTGATTGCAACTTCTGACACTGCATTTACTAACATGGTAAAGTCCTTCACGTTCGTGGCTGGTCCACAGGGGGTCGATGAGTCCAAAGTCAAAGCTCCAGCACCAGTAGTTTCTCCATCAACAACTACCCCTAAGAAGCCGTAATACAAACATACATGTTTATCATCCTTGGAATCATAGCCGTCATTGTTCTCTGGATCGTCTTCGCATATAACGGTCTTATTCGTACCGTCAACCGTGCCAAAGAAGCATGGGCAGATATCGATGTTCAGCTCAAGCGTCGTTATGATCTGATCCCGAACCTCGTCAATACGGTCAAAGGCTATGCTACACACGAGTCTCAAGCTTTCGAAAAGGTAACCCAGGCTCGTGCTGCCGCTATGGGGGCAGGCAACCTTGCATCCAAGGGTGAAGCAGAAAATATGCTCACCGGAGCTCTCAAGTCAGTCTTTGCGATCGCCGAAGCATACCCAGAACTCAAGGCCAATCAGAATTTCCTCGCACTTCAGACTGAGCTCTCGGATACTGAGAACAAGATCCAGGCCGCTCGCCGTTTCTACAACGGCAACGTACGAGATCTCAATACTCAGATCCAGGTTTTCCCGAACAATATTATCGCAGGCATGTTCCGATTTGCAGCCATGGATTTCTTCCAGCTTGAAGAAGAAGCCGCAAAGAATCCTGTCGAGGTGAAGTTCTAATGGCAACACTCTACACACATCAAGACACAAATGTGCGCAAGACATGGTTCCTCATGGCCATGTTTTTGTGTATTATCGCAGCGCTCGGATATTTTGTCAGTTACTACTACAGTAACCCGAGTATTCTCTATATCGCATTCATCTTCGCACTCCTCATGAACGTGTTTAGTTATTGGTATTCCGACAAGATCGCGTTGTCGCTCGCACGGGCTCATGTTGCTGATCGTGCACAATACCCGGACCTCTTCAGGAGTGTAGAGAATCTCTCGATCACTGCGGGACTGCCGATGCCGAAGGTGTACATCATCGAGGACACGGCACCCAATGCCTTTGCCACTGGTCGAGACAAAGAGCATGCTGCGGTAGCAGTGACTACTGGACTTCTGGCGATCCTGGATCGCAATGAACTCGATGGAGTGATCGCACACGAACTCGCTCATATCGGCAATAGAGACATTCTCCTGCAGACGGTCGTGGTGGTTTTGGTTGGTTTCGTCGCATTGATCTCGGATATATTCATTCGCACATCATGGCACCGAGATCGCAAAAGTGAGGGTAATGTAGGGAATATATTGATGATCGTTGGTATCATATTCATCATACTTTCTCCGATCATAGCTCAACTCCTCAAGCTCGCCATCTCCCGCAAAAGGGAATTCCTGGCAGATGCCAGTGGCGCGCTCCTGACGCGGTATCCAGAAGGTCTGGCTTCGGCACTCACCAAGATCAGTGGATATACGCAACCGATGGCGGCCGCTCACAATGCCACTGCGCACCTCTTCATCTCCAACCCTTTTGGTGCTTCTGCTGCCAAAGGGGTCAGCAAACTCTTCATGACTCATCCACCGGTTGCCGAGAGGGTTGCTGCGTTGCGAATTCGCTAGCCTACAATCTCCATCTGCTTTGTAATCTGCTCGTGTAATAATTTCCGTCATGTTCCGATATCTTGTGTACATAGTCATACTGAGCGTCATTGCTCTCGGAGTGTTGTCTGTCGCGTCGCATCTCGGAGAACATCGCGCATCACTTTCGTTCGAGATACCGCGAGTCGTTTTCCGATCTTGGTCAGAGAGTGAATCCATCCGAACGGTCTTCGTTGGTGACATTATGCTCGATCGTGCCGTTGCACGTGAGGCACGCACGCGGGGCAGGGAAAATGTCTTCGCAGGAGTCACTTCGTTGTTCCAAGGTGCTGATGCCGTTATCGGCAACCTCGAGGGTACTATGAGTACGCGCACTTCGATCGCCATTCCTGGATCGTCGACATTGCGGTTCACCTTCGATCCGTCATTCGCTCCTATCCTCAAGCAGGCAGGCTTCACTGCAGTCAGTCTCGCCAACAACCATAGTTTGGATTTTGGTCACACTGCTGACACAGAGACTCGCGAGTATATACACGCCGCTGACATTCTGACGTTCGGCTCAGCTCTCAATAGCAAAGAACTTTCGACGGTTATTCCGATCAAACATGAGGCATTTTGTATGGTCGGATATCATGACCTCTTCTCGCCAGACCCGACAGGAGTATTGCGAGAGATCGAGACGATACGTCCGACCTGTTCGCGCGTGGTCGTCTTTGTACACTGGGGTAGCGAGTACACACATGTGCCGAGTACGCGACAGCGCACTCTCGGACAGAGCTTCATCGATGCTGGTGCCGATCTCGTTATCGGTGCGCACCCTCACGTGGTACAGCCCGTAGAGATCTACAAAGGCAAAGCTATTTTTTATTCCCTGGGCAACTTCGTCTTCGATCAGAATTTTTCATTTGCTACGATGCATGGACTGTTGGTGGATATAGAATGGGGCACTGACAGTACGCATTTCAAGCTGGTTCCTGTAGCGATCGCCAAAGGTCAGGTCAGTGTTGCTGTCGATGCTGCACGAGGTCGGGTGTTGGATACTGTCGTGGGTGCGGATCTGGATACAAATATCGCTGCGGCTATTCGAACCACGGGGGAGTTCGAGGTGGCAAATAAATAAAGTTAGAAGCTTTTCTTTTTTCTTAGGTACCGGTGTCCTACATACGTAAAGACGATGAACATCGGCAGACCGATGATGTTGAAGAACATTGCATGACCAATCAGGATGTTATTGATGATGCCGAGAATGGTCAGGATGATACCAACGATGAATGAGAGTTTGTAAGCAGATTCTTTCGCAAGATAGGTTGTGACACAGCCAGCTTTGAATGCACCGACTACCCAACCGAGGAATACCAGGATATATGCAGTCCATGGAAGACTTGCAGTGAACGCTTTTACGGCTTCGTTGTCATATATATTAAGATCGGTAGGGAGGGGATAGATGAGGGAGTTGATGTACTCGAATATCATCATGATAATAAAGGCCGTCAATAACCCAGCGATGACGGGCCAGGCTTTTGTTTTGAAGAAGTTTTTCATGTATGTAGTATATACTAACCTCTCTTTTCCAACAGAGTTTTGTATACCTCCTTGTTTTGCCAGAGGAAGTAAATATTGATCAAGAAGAATACATTTCCCATGAGGGCGCCACTGGTGAACGGTCCACCGTCGATGAGTGCATGGAAACTGACGATGTTGAGCGTGATCGGTATCATGAGGAGTGCTGCTGCGGCAGTGCGACGTGTCCAGAGGAAGATCAGGGAGATCAAAGAAACAACGCCCATGATGATGTTGATATATCCTGCGGCTATGAGCATCTCAATGAAGGCAAATGCCGCAGGAGTGTTGTACATGTCTGCTGTCGGGTCAGGGAAGATGCCTGTCATACCCAGGATCGGCATGAGCAGGATAAGGCTAAAAACTACTTTAAGGATGATGGTGATGTATTTTTTCATGGGTGTAGTATAGCGTATTTTAATGCGGAGGGTGAGAGATTCGAGTCTTACAGACTCTGTACAGGTTTCGCGTCTCACTTCGTCCTTCGAAAGGCTCAGGACTTGTTGCGACATGCTCAACCTTTTCGAATCTCTCACGCAAAGCGCGCAGGCGCTTTGCTACCCTCCTTACTCACTCATTTCATTCGTTCGTTGCGGAGGGTGAGAGATTCGAACTCTCGATACCCGTTAAGGTATGCCACCTTTCCAAGGTGGTGCACTAGACCACTATGCGAACCCTCCGTGTGTCAGAACAGAGTAGCAAAAACGAACCGAAAAAGCATCTTTGTTTTACTACACCAACCCTAATGAATGCAAAAAGGTTTGAAGTTCTTCGCCTTGTATCTCTCGATAATCACCTTCGGCTAGGTGAGTAATTTTGATATTCATAATACGAATGCGCTGGAGGTCGAGAACTTCCTGGAAGAGCGCTACGCACATACGACGGATCTGGTGTTTTTTACCTTCAGTCAAAATAACTTTGAATGAGAAATCATTGAGAATGTGTACTCTGCAGGGGGCAGTTTTTTCGTCGTCGATCTGAACCCCGGCTTCCATTTTCTCCTTGAAACTTGATCGCAGTTTTTCCTTTGTTTTTACGACGTATTCTTTTTCGTGTTTGTAGGAAGGTCCGAGAAGTCTGTCGGTTATACGTCCATCATCAGTAAGGATGATGAGACCATGTGAATCCTTATCGAGGCGACCAATAGGGAATACGCCTTTGACCGGGACTTCGGTGCCGATCTCTTTTTCATCACCTTGTGCAGAATGCGTCACGATACCTCGTGGTTTGTTGTAGGCAATATAGCGGTACTCCTTTTTCTTGCCTTTCAGACGAACTTCAACTACATCCTTTTCTCCGACTTTGTCACCGAGCACGGCAGGTTTGCCATTGATGAACACCTGCTTGGTTTCGATGAGCACGTCAGCACCACGGCGTGTCGAATGTCCGTGTAAGGCCAGATATTTGTTGATCCGCATAGGGAATCCAAGGTTTTCCATAGATGTAGTTTTTAGGTATTCAATCTAGCACAGAATGTGAGATAAGTAGATGACATGTCAAACACGGCCACGATGATTCCGCTACAGCCAAAACCTGCTAAAATAGCAGTATGATATGGTTCAAACGCAAGAGATACGGCTACGGATGGGTACCTGCAACATGGCAAGGGTGGGTGACCTTGCTCGTATATGTAGGAGCACTTTTTGCGCTCTCGTTGAACGTAGACGAAGACCCTTCGCTTGGTCAGGCGATACCATTCCTCTCATCCGTACTCATCCTCACGCTCCTTCTCCTGGTTATTTGCTACACAAAAGGCGAGAAACCGCGCTGGCAGTGGGGGAATGATAAGGATGATACAGAGAGTTCTGCTTAGGCCTCCATCGTCGCCATATCTATTTTCGTCATTCCTAGCATTTTCTGGAAGGCGCCAGGTCTTTGCATCAGTTCATCCATGTTCTCTGGGTTGACCTGCCAGGAGAGGCCGTATTTGTCTTTGCACCAGCCACAGACGCTCTCTGCGCCACCATCTGCGGTGAGTTTGCTCCAATAGTAGTCGATCTCTGCCTGATCTTTGCAGGCGATGTTGAACGAAACAGCTTCAGTGAAGGTAAACTCAGGGCCAGCGTTGATCGCTAGGAATTGCTGACCGAACATCTCAAACGTGATAGCAAGTTCCTTGCCCGCGAACTCTTTTTGGAAATCCAGCAGTCCTTCTGTTGGATAATACGCGGTGCTCACGATCTTGCTTCCCGGGAAAACCGACAGATAAAAGGCAACAGCTTCTGGTGCATTACCTTTGAACCATAGGTTCGGTGTTATTTTTTGCATATGTATGGATGTGGGCTACTTCCAAGCCCCGATGATCGCGCCACTGATAACGAGACAGATCAAGATTTGTAATGTGTCGATCAGGACGAGCTTCAGAGGGTCACGTCTCCAGAGTAGATTCGAGACGGAGATCGGTGCTACGAAGCCGAGCCAGGCGATAAGACCGATGAAAGCCCCGTCACTGCCACCTTGAGCACTTGAGATAGCAATAATGAAGGCTAGTACTCCGAACGAGATAATATTCGCAATAAGATGTATCGCATACGAACCGGTCATAGTCTTTGCGCCCATACCTTCGATATCAGAAGAGTCGAGCTTCATCAGAGCCATCCATTCTTTGCCAAAAAGGATCGGCGAATACCACAGTGCTCCAATACCAAAACTCACCAGTGCAGAAATAAGAATAGGCCAAAAGTTGATTGTGTACATACGGGTAAAATAATCGATTTATAATGAATATGCTACGATTACTAGCATATCATGAAAATCGCCCTCATTTTCCTTGGAATCATTGTTCTCGCATCCGTATCAGAGGTCGGCCCATTTTCCCGAGATTCTCGTACTCAGGATCAGAACGCGCTTGTTTCAAGCTCAAAAATATCGGATTCGAACATATCTTCGATCTCACTTGCAACTTCGACCATCCAAGCGCCCAACGGAACCATATCAGCCATGATCGCCGACACTGACGTGCTCCGTCAGCATGGACTCAGTGACCGTCCGAGCATGCCTCCCGACGTCGGAATGCTTTTTATTTTCCCTGAAATAGGAACGCAGTCATTCTGGATGAAAGATATGCATTTCTCACTCGATATTGTCTGGATCGATGAGCACAAGCAGGTCGTAGGTATCGCCGAGAATGTCTCACCAGACTCTTATCCAGAAGCTTTTACGTCTCCGGTGCCCATAAAGTACGTTTTGGAGCTCAATGCAGGCAAAGCGGCGGATTTTGGCCTAAAAAAGGGTAGTCAACTGGGATTTTAGGGGATTATCGGCATCTATTTTCGTCATCCCCGCGCAGGCGGGGATCTGCGCGTACGTAGACTACGTTCGAATTACTCTTTTCCGAGGGATGACGATGCAAAAAACCTTTAGTAAGGTTTGGTTTTTGAGGGAAAGGCACCTGTGGATAACTTTTTCCAGGGGTAGGGGAGGGGAGATTGTTGTAAGCCCCTTTTTATTTTTTCCAGAAAAGTGCCCTCAAAAGTCTTTGTGTGCCAATCTATTTTGAGATCGCTCTTCACAAACTTTATTTTTTTATTTTTAATACAAAAAAAGACCCAAAACTCCCCTGCTCTTTTCGTCATATAAAAAATTAGGAGTTATAATGATCCTTACCGCACTGATTAACAGCGTGAGTTAACTTTACTACCCATGAGCATATTCATCACCAAAACCGACGGAACGCGCGAACCTCATAATGCCGATCGAGTCAATCGTTCGATCGAGCGTGCCTGCAAAGGACTGACAGATCCGATCTCAATGGTGACTCAGATTGCTACCGAGACCCAACTCACGCTCTATGATGGCATCACAACCGATGAGCTCGACCTTGCCACCATCAATACCGCCGTCCAGAACATCAAAGAAGACACTGAGTATGACAAAGTCGCCACTCGCCTACTTCTCAAGACTGTATATCGTCGTGTCATCGGTGAATATGACAAAGAAGACCCTACGGATCTCGAGCAAAAGCACAAAGACTTTTTCATAGAATATATCCGCAAAGGCATTGCCGAAGGACGCCTCCATACTGACATGGCCGAGAAGTTCGACCTCGCCAAGCTCTCTGATGCTCTCATGATCGAACGCGACGAACTCTTCGTCTATGCCGGTCTCGATGGCTTGATCAACCGTTATTTCCTCAAAGACCAGCGCAACCACCCTCTCGAGACTCCTCAATACTTCTTTATGCGTATCGCTATGGGACTTTCGTACAACGAAAAGGACCCTACTGCCATGGCCAAGAAGTTCTATACCAAGATGTCTCGTCACGAATACATCGCTGGCGGATCCACCAACCTCGGTGCAGGTACCGTCAGATCGTCTCTGTCCAACTGTTTCCTCATGGAGATGCACGATGACATGTCTCATATCGCAAAGACCGTATCCGATGTCCTCCTCCTTTCCAAGTCTTCTGGTGGTATCGGGCTTTCGATCACAAAACTCCGCGCATCCGGTTCCCCTCTCAAATCCAGTTTCGGAGGAGCTTCGAGTGGTCCGACACCGTTCGCCAAGATCATCGATACCGCTATCCGTGCTGTTCAGCGTGGCGGCAAGAAGGTCGGCGCTCTCTGTTTCTACATGGAGAACTGGCACGTAGACTTCCCGGAGTTCATCGACTGGAAGCACAACTCCGGTGACGACTATCTTCGCATGCGCACGGCCAACACTGCCGTATTCCTTTCGGACGAGTTCATGAAGCGTGTCGAAGCGGGCGAAGACTGGTACATGTTTGACCCAGCCGAGACTCGTGACCTCAACGAGCTCTATGGTCAGGCGTTCAGCAAGCGCTATGCCGAGTATGTCGAGATGGCTCATAGCGGCAAACTCCGCATGTTCAAGAAGGTCCCCGCCGCAGAACAGTTCCGTCAGATCTTGGTGGCTCTACAGTCCACCTCGCATCCATGGCTGGTCTGGAAAGACACCATCAACAACCGTGCTCTCAACAACAACACCGGTACGATCCATATGTCCAACCTTTGTACCGAGATCACTCTGCCTCAAGACAAGGACAATGTGGCTGTATGTAACCTCGCCTCCCTCAACCTGGCCGCTCACGTCAACAACAAAGAGGTCAACTGGGGCCGTCTCGAGGAGAGTGTACGTCTGGCTATCCGTCAGCTCGACAACCTGATCGACATCAACATGCTCCCGATACCCGAAGCGATCAAGTCTGACAAAGAGAACCGCGCTGTTGGACTCGGCGTGATGGGCTTCGCAGACACCATCGAGCGTCTCGGTATGGCATATGACAGCGAGCATGCATGGGACTTTGCAGATCGTATCTTCGAATTCGTCAGTTATATGGCGATCGACGAGAGTGCCAACCTTGCTCGCGAACGTGGCCCATATATCAACTTCCCAGGATCAGAATGGTCCAAAGGTCTCGTACCAGTCGACACTATGAAGAAGGTTGGCCAATCCCGTGGCATACCAGTGACCGTCGACCAGATGAGCAAGCATCGCGGTCTCAATTGGGATGTTCTGCGTGCCAAGGTCAAGTCCGGCATCCGCAACGCCACTCTCATGGCGGTTGCACCGAATGCCAACATTGGACTGGTCGTCGGTACAACTCCGGGTATCGATGCACGTTTCGCACAAGTCTTTTCTCGCAACAAGATCTCTGGCAAGTATCTCGACCTCAACCATAACCTGGTCAAGGATCTCAAGAACATGGGCATCTGGGAAAAAGTCCGCGAAGCCATCATCGAACACCAAGGTGACATCTCCGAGATCCCGGGTATCCCTCAGTCACTCAAGGAGATCTACAAGACCTCCTTCACCACATCTCCTCATGCCTATATCGAGGTTGCTGCTCGCGCCCAAAAGTGGGTCGACCAAGCATTGTCACGCAACATGTATCTTGCAACCCGTGATATCGATGAGACCATGGGCATATACATGAGTGCATGGAAGAAAGGTCTCAAGTCCACCTACTACCTCCACATGAAGCCTCGTCACACTGCAGAGCAGTCGACCACCAAGGTCAACAAGGCCGAGAAGATGGGCAAAGTCGGATTTGCCTCAGTCGCCTCTACACGCAAATCCGAAGGGGACATGGCCAAGGATCGCGAACCGGTTCCTACGCCATTGAGTGATGCCGAGATCGCACGTATCACGGTCGACAACCGTGTGCCAGTAGCCGTCCCAGCTTCGCATACAGTAGAGGATTCTTTTGCAAGCACTGTTTCCCAAGACATCCAACAAGAAAGCAAACTCCCCTTCCAAGAAAGCAAAAAAATGCCTGAAGTCTCTGTCGCAGCTCCTACAAAAGGCTTCGGGGCAGTCGCCTCCAAGGTTGACCATGTCGAAATGGTCCATCATACAGAACCCATATCCATCCATGCAGATCCTATGACCGAGATGATGCACAAGTTGGCAAGTCACCCGAACGCCACCCCAGTCGCACATTCTTCTGTTATGGCACAACCTACTCCCGTGGCACATGCTCCTATAGGGTTTACTGCACCGCATCCAGTGACTTCTTCTGTTGCCTCGGCTCCCAAGAAACCAACTCTGACTCCAGAACAAGTCCAAGAAATGATGGACAACTTCGGCAAAAAAGACTACCGACCGAGCCATCTGCCATCTTCAGCCATGGAAGATCCGGGTACAGCCAATATTTGTGTCGGGTGTGAGTAGGACAGGAATTTAACCATTCAACTATAGAACAATTAAGAAATAGAAAAGGGAATTTAGGTAGTGCACATCAGAAGGGTTGGTATGTTAGTCTGAGTTTAATAGTTATATTGTTTAATCTTTTAATTTTATGTTGATCGGCAAAGCCTCACCAGAAGATACCAGTTTGCATCCCATCAAGTATCGTTGGGCGTATGATCTCTACATGCAAGCTGTGCGCAATACGTGGTTCCCGCACGAGATCACCCTCAAAGAAGACCTCGATGACTGGGCTCGCATGACCGAAGACGAGCGTCATGCGGTCGAGTTCTTGATGTCCTTTTTCAACCCCGCAGAACTCATCGTCAACCGTTCATTGGCGCTCGGTGTATATCCATACATCAAATCTCCCGAATGCCACCTCTATCTCGCCAAGCAGATGTGGGAAGAAGCCAACCACTGTGTGGCCTTCGAATATGTACTCGACACCTTCCCCTTCGATCGCGAAAAAGTCTTTGCTCATCACCTCAACGTTGCTTCGATGAAGGCCAAGGAAGACTATATCAACAGATACATGAAGCGTATGACCGAGACCTCTCTCGATGTTGAGACAGTTGAGGGCAAGATGGACTTCATCCGCAACCTGGTGGCAACCAACATCGTCATGGAAGGTATCTGGTTCTACTCGGGCTTTATGGTGGTGCTGTCATTCCGTCAGCGCAAACAGCTCCGCAACTTCGGTTCGATGATCAACTGGGTACTTCGTGACGAAAGTCTCCACCTCAAGTTTGGCATCAACCTCATTCACAATATCCTCGAAGAAAATCCAGACCTCCTGACACCAGAGTTCGCCGATGATATCCGTAACATCATCATCGAAGGTGTCAACCACGAAGTCGACTACAACAAAGATCTGTTCCCGACAGGCATCCTCGGTCTCAATGCCGACTATGTTAACCAATATGTGAAGTACGTCGCCGACCGTCGTCTCGAGGAACTCGGCTTCCCAAAATATTACAACGTCACCAACCCTGCAAAATGGATGTCAGCTGCCACGGACGTCTACGAACTCGTGAACTTCTTCGAAGCCCAGAACACCAGTTATGAGGTAGACTCACATGCGCATGGTAAGAAGAAAGAGGAGGTGGTCAAATAGGGGTCAAAAGGGGATTGTCAAATAACTCATGAAGTGGTATAATTGTATACGCACCACCAGACAATCGATCCGATGCGCCTCACGGCGTTCGGATAGGAAAGTCCGAACACCATTCCGCTCACCGTAAGGTGCATCGGAAAAGCACGTAGCAGGTAACTCCTGCCAGGGTAACACCCAGAGGTGCGAACAGTGACGCCCTGAGACGAAAGTCGAAGGGCGCCCCGATCACCGTAAGGTGCATCGGGGCGAGCTTCCCTAGTAATAAGGAAGATGCAACGGCAAAACCCTTACGTTGGTGCAAGACCGTGTTCCGCTCACCGCAAGGTGCATCGGAAAGAGTCGCTAGATCCTCCGTGCGAATGGAGGACCAGATAAATGATTGTCAGATACAGAATTCGGCTTATGGTGTGGCAACATGAAAATACCCGTTCTAAAGACGGGTATTTTCTTTTTTGCTATACTGGGTGCTATATCGGAATAATAACGTTATAACATCCCTATGCACCCAGAACATCATTCTTCGGAACCAGTACCTTCATCTCGAAACGCTTCTCTCGACACGTGGGGATTCCGAATACTCCTCGCAACGAGCGCATTGACACCTCTTGTCTTTGTGACGAGTCCCTATATTGCACTAGAGATCGTCAAGTCTCTCGTCATATCACTCGGAGTGCTCATCTCTAGTGTTTGTATCATATTGTCGACTCACAAGAAGGGTCACCTCACCTTGTTACCACAAAAAGTCTCCTGGGCTTTCGGGATTTTCGGTCTCTCGCTCTTGGCCTCCACGCTGTTCAGTGGCCATATGAGCAAGTCATTCTTCGGCCAAGGTTTTGAGTTTGCAACAGCTGGATTCACTCTGATACTTCTCCTTGCGGTGTATGTGGCGTATGTCTACACGCGAGATCATATATCACGAGTCAAATATCTCTATGTAGCAATGAGTATACCGTTCATGCTCCTGGCACTATTTCACTGGGTTCGCATCATCATTGCTCTGACAGGTACAGACATATTCGCAGGGACATTTTTGCCGACGATCACCTCTACTATAATTGGTAGTTGGTATACATTCGGCGCATATGCAGCCTTCGTGATGTTCTTGGCACTATCAGGACTCTTGTTCACCAAGATGTCCTCGGGTATGCGCAAACTATCATGGGTACTCGTCGGGGTCGGATTCTTGAGTGTCTGTGTAGTTCAATATGTCGTCGTATGGCAAGCCGCTACGGTAGCGACTCTGTTGCTCGCCTATGCCGTCTACCGATATGGTGCACCAGGCTTCGTCTCTTCTGCCCAGGCGTCTCCATCTCGGCGCGTGTCAGGAGCATTAGTTATCTTGACCCTGGTCTTTGCTCTATGTGCATGGAAGGGCGCTATGATCATCGGTCCGGTCGTCGATACATTGAATACACAGTATGCCGAGATCGTTCTTCCGTGGTCATACACGACAGATATCGCCGTCGAGGTCACCAAGACTCATCCGTTGTTCGGTACCGGTCCTAATAGTTTCTTCCAGGCATATGTGACCAGCAAACCCCTTGAGATCAACCAGACTCCTGTATGGAATGCAGAATTCAATGTTGGTTCGAGTGCACTCGGAACATATGTCGCAACTCTCGGCGGAGTAGGTGTCCTGGCACTACTCCTTCTCCTCGGTGTGCTTGCGTTATGTCTCCTCCGTATATATCGCAAGATGCCAGAAGATCCAGCACAGCGTAGTATGCTCATTGTCGCATCTGTTCTCTCGATGTTCCTGTGGTTCATGATCGTATTTTCGATACCTTCTCTCCACATACTTTTCTATGCGAGCCTCATGACGGGTATCATGCTCTCACTCGCAACGAGTTATGGAGTTATTCATGCCACTACGTACCCTCTGAAATCTGAGAAGACAGGCTTGGTCCACCAGAGACTCATTCCAGTTCTTCCGATGGTTCTGGTAATCTTGTGTATCGTCTGGGGAGCCATCTATATCAAAAAAGTCGTGGCACTGTCATATTTTAGTTCCGGGGTACAAGCACTGACGATCACAGGTAACACTGATCAGGCATACGATGCCTTCCAGAAAGCCCTGATCTTCGATACGTCCGATATATATCGTCGAGCCGAGGTAGAGTCGCTCTTGGCGAAAGCTGTCGCCTTGATACGCGGAGATGCTGGGGCGGTCGCCTCATCGACTCCGGAAGAGCTCAATGTTCGCATTATCGGTACGATCAACGACGCACTCAAAGCCGCATCACGAGCGATCGCCTATGATCCGACCAATTATTACAACTATGCTTCCGAGGCTCGTGTATTCGAGGTCGCAGCAAATCTTAAGATGAAGGGTTCTGTCGAAGGTGCGATCGCATCGTATACCAAGGCGATCGCGGCCAGTCCTCGTAACCCACAGATCCATCTCAACCTTGCCCGGTTCTATGCTTCCGAAGGGAAGTTCGATGAGGCGATCGAGTCTACCGGTACTGCACTCAAGATCAAGCCCAACTATCTCGATGCCATATTCCTTCTTTCACAAATATATGTCACTACAGGTAGAGTTGAAGATGCCATTACTGCGACACGTGTAGCTACCGAGATTGACCCATCGAGTGCTGTGGCATGGTTCCAGCTCGGCTTCCTCTACTATAGCGACAAGCAGTATTCTCAGGCAGTAGATATGCTCTCCAAGGCTCTTGCTCTACAGAGTGATTACGCCAATGCGCAGTACTTCCTTGGACTCGCCTATGCATATCAGAACAAGAGGTCTGATGCCATAAAACAATTCGAGGCTTTGACAGTTTCGAACCCTGCGAGTCAAGAAGTGGCACTTATCCTCAAAAACCTCAAAGCGGGTAACGGTCCTTTCGAAGATGCACGAGCCCCTGTGACACCTGCCCCAGAAAAGCGTTCAACATTACCTCTCGATGAGGATGAGTCATAGCATCATCTCGATACGATAATGGTCAAAAAATGGTTTTCAGTTATCGGGAGAGAGATACGTGGCCTCCACGAAGCCGCGTATCTTTTGGCATTGTTCGCCCTGTTCTCTCAGATATTGGGACTTGTACGTGACAAGCTCCTCGCATATATTTTTGGTGCCAGTCATCTATTGGATGTATACTATGCCGCATTTCGTATTCCGGATTTTATCTTTGCGGCAGTAGGGTCGCTCGTCTCAGCCTCGATACTCCTTCCGTTCTTCATGGAACGGTTCAACAAGGGTGAACATGAGGGGAGATCATTCTCTGATGCGATGTTCACGGTATTCTCCGTGATCATCATCGTAGTCAGCGTCATTGTAGCCCTTATTGCTCCGTGGCTCATCCCCAAAGTCATCCCCGGCTTCGCCAATGATCCTCTCTTGCCAGAACTTATCCTGTCGATGCGCATCATGCTTTGTTCTCCGATATTCTTGGGACTTTCGAATCTGTTCTCGAGTCTAACTCAGATGAAGCATCGATTCTTGGTCTATGCGGCCTCACCAGTACTCTATAACCTCGGCATCATCATCGGAGTGATCGCATTGTATCCGATATTCGGGATCTCTGGTCTTGCGATCGGTGTTGCGATCGGTGCCTTCCTCCATATGGCGATCCAGATACCGTTCATGACATTCGAAGGGTTGATGCCACGTCTATCTCTCCGTATAGAATGGAGCAAAGTCAGAAGTGTCTTGTTCGTATCCTTACCTCGGACGATCACCTTGTCTGCCAACCAGCTGGCATCATTCTCACTGGTCTCGATCGCGTCGCTCATGGTCCCTGGATCGATCTCGATCTTCACCTTCGGGTTCAACCTCCAGTCGGTACCTCTGACGATCATTGGGGCGAGTTATTCTTCTGCGGTTTTCCCGACACTGTCACGTCTCTATGTTGAGAACAATATTCGCGAGTTCGTCGACAAGATGGTGGTCTCGGCGCGGCATATCATCTTTTGGTCTATGCCGATCCTAGTTTTGTTCATTGTCTTGCGTGCACAGATCGTCCGTACGGTTCTCGGTGCTGGACAGTTCGACTGGTCAGACACACGACTGACTGCCGCACTCCTGGCGATCTTCGTAGTCTCAACGATCGGGCAGAGCCTGATCATCCTGTTTGTGCGTGCATTCTATGCTGAAGGCAAGACCAACCGACCTCTGTGGATCAACATCATCTCTGCGGTCACGATCGTCGTCCTCGGGTATGTGCTGACATGGATGTTCTCGGTCATGCCGGTCTTTGCCTATTTCTTCGAAGATCTGCTCAAGGTCGCTGGTCAGCCAGGCACGGGAGTTCTGATGCTCGGAGTGGCATACTCTCTCGGCATACTTCTCAATACTATCCTCCATTGGTGGATGTTCGAAAAGGATCATCCTGGGTTTACCAAGCCAGTCTTCGAAACACTGTTCCATAGTTTCTCGGCATCGGTCATCATGGGATATGCGACGTATCTGAGCCTGCGTATCTTCGCCGAGATCTTTCCTCTACAAAAAGTCTGGGGCATATTCATGCAGGGTTTCTGTGCAGGTATCGTCGGTATGATCGTCGGGGTTTTGGTTCTCATCGTTCTGCGCAATAAAGAGCTTGCTGAAGTCTGGACGACTCTTCACAAAAAGATCTGGAAGGCCCCTGTTCCTCCAGCTGAAGTCGAGCATATGTAGGAGCTAGTCCACAATCTCCATCTGCTTCGTTAATGGGTTTGCTTTTGGTAAAACAGGGCATTTCTGCTATAGTGCCTGTCATGAATCCGTCCCATATACGCAACTTTTCTATCATTGCCCATATCGACCATGGCAAGTCGACACTGGCCGACCGACTCCTCGAGATCACTGGTACGATCGAGAAACGCAAGATGCAGGCCCAGGTGCTCGACAGTATGGAGCTCGAACGCGAACGTGGCATCACGATCAAGATGCAACCCGTGCGCATGAAATGGCATCAAGGAAGTCAGGACTATGTGCTCAACATGATCGACACGCCAGGGCATATCGACTTTTCATATGAAGTATCTCGAGCACTCAAGGCCGTAGAAGGTTCTATTCTCCTTGTAGACGCAACCCAAGGTGTACAGGCTCAGACGCTCACCACACTCAACATGGCGCGCGATACCGGCCTGGTGATCATCCCAGTGGTCAGTAAGATCGACTCGCCTCTAGCGCGTACCGACGAGGTCATCCATGAGGTCAGTCAGCTCCTGGGGTGTGCAGAAGGAGACGTGCTCAAAGTCTCTGGCAAGACAGGTGAGGGGGTCGAACATCTAGTCAACGAACTCATCCGCAGAGTGCCACCACCGACCGTCACGCCTACTACCGCTTCGCCGACCTCAGCATTCAACTCACTGGTGTTCGACTTTCAATATTCCAACCATACTGGCGTGATCGTTTATATCCGTGTCATGGCCGGCAGTGTACGTCGTCACGACAAACTTATTTTCAAAGTCGCTGGCAGAGAATTCGAATCGATCGATGTAGGAATATTCACCCCCGAAGAAACCCCGGCAGAGTCACTGTCCGTCGGTGAGATCGGCTATATCGTCACGGGCGTCAAAGAGCCAGGTATTGCATCGGTGGGAGACACTGTCGCCTCGACCAAAGACACCACTCCGGCTCTGGAAGGCTATCAGACCCCTCGACCAGTCGTCTGGGCATCGGTGTATCCAGAGAGCCAGGATGATCTGGCATTGCTCCGCCAAGCACTCAGTAGACTGCGTCTGTCGGACTCTTCATTCACCTATGAAGAAGAGTCCTCAGGCACGCTCGGTCGTGGATATCGATGCGGATTCCTGGGAATGTTGCACCTTGAGATCATTACCGAACGTCTCCGACGTGAGTTCAACCTCGAGCTCGTGGTGACCATGCCGACCATCACCTATATGGTCAGACTCAAGAATGGCAAAGAAGTTCGCGTGTATTCACCGGCACTTTTCCCGGATGACAATGAGATCTCCGAAGTCTTCGAACCGATCGTAACCATGAAGATCATCAGTCCACCGTCATATATGGGCGCATTGATGAAGTCTATCTTCGACCACGAAGGCACCGTGACTTCAGTCGACAACTTTGGTGACAATCGTTCGATGCTGACTATGGAGATGCCGCTCCGAGAGCTGATGCGCAACTTCTTCGACGAGATCAAAAGTGTCTCGTCCGGGTATGCCTCGATATCATATGACATCACCAGCGAACGTACAGCAGACGTAGTACGTATGGATGTTCTCATCGCCGACGAACCGGTGGCGGCTTTTACCCGCGTTGTCTCTCGTCGCCGAGTCGAGCTTGATGCCGAACAAGCCGTCGAGAAACTCCACAAACTTTTGCCGCGTGAACTTTTCACCTACAAGATCCAGGCCAAAGCTCACGGACGTATCATCTCTTCTCGAACCCTCTCAGGAGTCAAAAAAGACGCCGCCGGTACATTGTCCGGTGGAGATATCACACGCAAGATGAAGCTTCGCGAAAAGCAAAAAGAAGGTCGCAAGCGTCTCAAAGAACATGGTACCGTGACTATTCCTCAGGAAGTCTTTGTGCGAATGATGAGGGGAGGAGAATAGAAACTTTTTATCCTAATACCGGGAAGTAGAGAAGTATCATACTAATGATAATCAAGACACTGATAATGATCGATGCGACACGCAGGAATTTTTGGGATTTTTGATGAAATAACATAATAAACCTAGTATACTTGGATAGATGAAATACGGCAACCGTCATGCTCTGCGAATACGAAAATGGGCACATTCACCAGTCACTCTAGCTGTTCTGGTGCTCGTATGTTTCGTATCTGCCAAAGCTGCCTGGAACATCCAAGCCAAGGCACAGCAGACGCGTATCCGTCTCGAACAGGCTCATACCGAACTGGCCAAGCTCGAGGATCGTCAGCAAGCCCTTACCAAAAAGGTCGACATCTTCTCGACCGAAGAAGGTGTCGAGGTCGAGATGCGCACCAAATATCGCGCCGTCAAAGAAGGTGAATTCGTAGCCGTGATCGTCGATCCCAAAGACCAGACATCTGCTGCGGTACATGCAACGACAACCCCTTCACGGGGCTGGTTCAAAAAACTCTTTGGAATAGGGGAGTAGTTCCTACGCGATTTTCAATAACTCACGCACACGAGCTTCGTCAAAACCGATGACGGTCTCGTTGTTGATCTCGATCACAGGCACACCCATCTGACTGGTCTTCTCTACCATCTCTTTGCGTTTGGCGAGGTCAGCAGCGACGTTGTGTTCGGTGTAAGCGATATTGTTAGCCTTGAAGAAGGTCTTGGCCATATTACAGTATGTGCAGGTCGGAGTTGAATATATAGTGACAGTATTCATGGGTGTAAATTATACGTATAATGTCTATTAATGGTGAAAGTAGTATACCATAGTGCGTTTTAAATATGGATATCGCCAAAGAAATCTTTCTCAAAATATTGATATATCTCATCCCGTTTTTGGTTATCGAATGGGCTATTATCCAGTTTTTCCAAAAGATCGGTATTCTCGAGTACTTTTTGTAACGTGATACAATACTACGCATGGATATGATCTTCTCCATAGATACTGCTGTCAATGTCTCCATATCGGAGTACGTGACCGCAGTATTCGCCTCATGTGCTCATTGGATAAGTACGATCGCCGATGCCGAGGTTCTGATCGTTTTGGGTGTAGTATTGGTCGGGTATTTTATCTGGCGCAGACAACGTCGTGATGCGACTATCATGGCGCTTTCTATCATTTCTTCTGCAGTGGTTATTTTCTCCCTGAAAGAACTGGTCGCTCGTACACGTCCATTCAACGCCCTCGAGATCATCATCGGCGACCCAAGTTTCCCTTCAGGTCATGCGGGCATGTCGGCAGCATTTTTTGGAGCTCTCTTGGCGATCCTTCTACCGAAAATGCAGAGTAGAATATCTCGCATCCTTCTGACTGTTCTGGCAGTCTCTCTCATTTTTATCATTGGGATGAGTCGCCTGGTTCTGAGTGTTCATTGGGCTAGTGACGTGGTGGTGGGGTGGGTGATAGGGATAGTAGCGGTAGTGGTTTCGGTGTGGGTGGGGAGGAGGGTGAAGTAAGGTCAGGCATCTAACGTAAAGCATTG
Organism: Patescibacteria group bacterium; assembly: GCA_038065395.1. GTDB lineage: Bacteria > Patescibacteriota > Minisyncoccia > Phycocordibacterales > PALSA-1337 > C7867-002. The sequence continues at coordinate 55,466 of JBBTRB010000006.1, read as the reverse complement.
ATTTTGCATTAGTATCCCTGTAATGTTGGGACAGAGTCGATATTCGACACAGTCAAAAGCACCACTGAGTGTGCTCGTATGAACATCACAACCACATAGATCACATGCCACAATCTGCATCTGAACCACTATCTATCAGTACAAAATGGATCAGCAAATTCAAAGAGTTGAGAATATTATGGGCACATGACGGGAATATCAAACGTCCCCATGTTGTTCTCTCCTCAGGGGCACATTCCAGCAGCTTCTTCAATGCTGAGCTCCTGACGCAAGATCCGTCTTTGCTTGCTGAGGCGTGCACTGACATGGTGACGCTCTTGAGTGAGTATACACATGGGGAGCCTAAGTTTGATTATATGTATACGGCGAGTTACATCGTCGGACCAGCCATGGGAGGTGTCTTGATCGCGCATGGCATCGCCGATGCTCTAGGTCGGTATCGTGGAGCACCATGCTTCTCGGGATATGTTCGGCAAGAAAAAGGAACGATGGTTTTTTGGAAGAGTCACCTGCCAGTCAATTCCGTCGTCATTTTGGCAGATGACGTATTCACAACTGGTGGTAGCCTGAAACGTACGGCCACTGCTCTGGTTGACGCAAACTGCACAGTGCTACCCGTCGTTATGGTGTTGGTCAATCGAATCGGTTCTGGTGCCGGAGAGACTCATCAATTCGAAGGGAGACACGTTATCAGATTGATGGATTCTCATGATACCCGCTGGTTGCCCAGCAAGTGTGAGCTCTGTGTAAAGGGGTCAGAGGCTATATCCCCAGACGGAATGGAGAATTGGAAGCGTCTAACTGCACGGTACTGACATCTCCATTTTCACTCTCAAGCTCGTACACAGTAGTACGGGCTTTTTAATATCTGACCAAACTCTTACCCACCATCGCCTCTGGCACAGGAATATCGAGAAGACTGAGTACGGTCGGCGCTACGTCAGAGAGTCCACCGTCACGGAGTTTCAAGTCCTGTCCGACAAGGATACATGGTACTAGGTTGGTGGTATGGGCAGTGTGTTTGGTGCCAGTGACAGGGTCGATGTTGACCTCAGCGTTACCGTGGTCAGCGATGATGACTGCCGCGCCACCGCGAGCCTCGAGAGTTTCGATCACACGTCGGAGTTGAGTATCTACTGTCTCGATAGCCTTGATGATGGCGGGGACATTGGCAGTATGACCGACCATGTCTGGGTTGGCGAAGTTGATGAAAATAAAGTTGGTTCCGGTAATGATCTCCTCGATAGCTTTGTCGGCGATGGCTTCGGCGCGCATCTCAGGAGCTTCGTCATGAGTCTTCACATCTTTGCGAGACGGCAGAAGTATGTCTTTCTCACCTTCATATGGTTTCTCTCTACCACCATTGAGGAAATACGTTGCATGAGCGAACTTCTCTGTCTCGGCGATGCGAGCCTGGGTGAGGCCTGCTTTGGAGATCTCTTGTCCCAGAGTCGTTTCGATCTTGGCAGGAGGGAAGGCGATCGCACAGGTAAAGTCGACACAGTATTCGGTCAACGTAACAAAAAGAATATCGTTGATCTTCTGACGTTCGAGCATTTTCTCTGACAACATGCGTGCACGGTCTGCGCGGAAGTTGAAGAAAAATACCGCATCATGCTCTTTGATCGCGCAACCAGTACCTTCGAGTGTAGTGCATACGGTAGGCTCGAGGAGTTCGTCGTTTTTGCCAGTATCGTACTGTGTCTGCAGGTATGCAGAAGGTTTGATCTCACAAACATTGCCCTTACATTCGAACATGGCTTGCTCTACGCGAGCGAGACGATCCCAGTTGTTATCACGGTCCATGGCATAGTAACGTCCAGATATAGTAGCGATGAAAAATCCTGATCCGAGTTCCTCGAGTACTTTCTCGAGCTCGACGAGGTACGAAGACGCGCTCTGAGGCGCAGTGTCACGTCCATCAGTGAAGACATGGAGCGCAACTTTTTTGACTCCTTGTTTCTTGGCTAGACGAAGGAATGCGAAGAGATGTTTCTGATGACTGTGCACGCCTCCGTCACTGACGAGCCCTTGGACATGGAGGACGGAGTCGTGTTTTTTGACATGGTCGAACAGTGACAGGAGAGCAGGGTTGGCATCGAACTCGCCAGATGCAATGGCCTTGTCGATACGGACGAGCTCTGTGTCTGCAGGCTTGCCAGCACCGATCGTAGTGTGACCTACTTCGCTATTGCCCATCTGACCTTCAGGGAGGCCTACGGCGTCCCCTGAGGCTTTGAGCAGGGAATGAGCGCTATTCTGCCAGAGGCCGCTGAAGAAAGGTGTCCGTGCGACTGCGATCGCATTGTGGGTCGGATCTTCGCGATACCCCCAGCCATCGAGCACGATCAGCATCACAGGCTTTTTGGGCGTTTTCATAAGGAGGATTGTAGCATGAAAAATAATCCAAATAAAAAACGCCGTACCTACAGGTCGTGCGTTTGAATCGGACGTTCACTGGGTCATTCCAGACCAGTCATTCGAGTGTGGAATGAGTTTCCCAACTTTCCGATATATTCGTCCATATCAGGCACCTCGCTGTTGCCTAGAAAATCCATTCTCTTTGATGACAGCGCCAACATGTAGCCGAGTGCTTGATTGGAAAGTTCTTCTTCTTGACTCAGAATGAATGAAGCGTAGAAATATTCTTCACCTGTTTCGAGCATCCCACCATCGAAAAGACGCGTTACAACGACAAATCTTCGATAATGGTTCGAGACGTAAGCAAGTCTCACGTCTTTTTTGAGAATTTCCTCAAGATCTAGCTTGGGATTATTGTAATGAGTGACTCGACGAATGTCAGCAACTTCGTCCAAGTAGGCTTGGCGTAGCGTTTCGGTTATAGAACTCATAGTTTATATTTTGTGATTGATCCAGGTCACATACAAACATATGTATATCATACATGTCAAGACTACCGAGTAGGGGTAATGTATTACAAAATAAAATTCTTGGGAGTGAAAGATTGAACTATTTTTGGGCGTGATACAATAGTCATACCTGCCAATTATAATTACTTCTAAAATAACTCAATCCATTATGAAAATAAACACCACACAAGCTACTAAAAGCGATTTGTTAGATTATGTTACCAAGTTCGAGTTCAGTGAATTTAGAACAGAAGTTTCTGACAGATTTGACTCTGTCGATAGTCGACTCGATTCACTAGATAAGAGAGTTGATAATCTTGATCGTAAAATTGATTCAATTCGTGAAGAATTTCGCGTCCATACAGGCGTTCTCCTCCAACAGTCACGTGACTACTTCGACACTGCCATGGAATATATGAAAGGTATAGGAGAAAATAAGGCGGACAAAAAAGATTTTGAGGTGTTGGAGATGAAAGTGGAGAGGCTCATTGAAGGTTAAGATTTTTTGCATAAAAAATCCCCACCGCCTACATGTGTAGAGGGTGGGGAGTGAGGAATGTTCGTCTAGTTTTGATAGAACCCGGCAGCTTTCTTGATCAAGAGGCGGATAGGATAGGATTCTTCCGCACCGTCCCATAGGCGTTCCTGTAGCCACTTGAGTGCCTTCAACGCCTGTAGCGAATTTGCATACTCGCAGGCGCGTAACAACAAGGGGTATTGCTGGCTTGTTTCCAGGTATGCATCAGTACTGACATCACCCTCGATATGGGCAAGTACTACAGTTAGTTCAGTTGTAGGGATTAATTCCAGCAACTTTTTGAATGCAAGCTTGTCTTCGTGGGCGTAGCAATCATCAAGTGTGCACCAGATCTCATGGATTTCTTCGAATGTCTTGGCCGTCATAATCTTCACTTGCAGTGCATGACGACGAGTTTCAATCCATGACGCATGGAGTAGAGAGCGAGATTGCATGATATCGGATCCAAATTCGTGAACGAGATCGAGATCTTCCAGATTGCGACATACGTCGAGCGAGTGCCAGAGGATCGCCTCTTTCCGAGCAAATGATTTTGCCTGACTGAACAGTTTCGTGAGCTGGGCAATGTTTCCGGTTTTCAGGATCGATTTCATCTCGACATCCGGTCTTGGTCCTTGCAAGGCAAACTTGATGTCGGTGTTATTGAGGCCAAGATCTTTGGCCATCTTGCTGATGTTAACAGGTACGTTTTTTCGTGAACGCTTCATAAGTACTTTTGGTATGTAGTTTTTGATGATCATATATCCACGGCACCCATGTGTGCATAGGACGATCTTCTGGTACTATTATATCATATATAATACCTATATGTCAATTTTCTTTAAAATCAAGCCTGTAACATTGACATTCGAGCTCAAAAATATCCTATTTTCATATCCCACTTTGAGGTCCCCAAAAGCCCAGGAATGACAAGAGTTATTAGATCCTATCCTTTGACGAGTAGTCAACTCAGTGACGGAGAAGGGAAGGGGCTTGTGCCCGTTTTATAATGCTCGTGCGGGAGATAACCACCCCGCCGAATCATATGGCAAAAAAGAAACCACAAGAGACAGCTCCAGCACCTGAAACACAGGTGCCAGAACAAACAACTCCTGCCTTTCATGCATAGTCATAGATAAGGCGGGTATAGAGCAAAAAGACCCTTATCGGGGTCTTTTTGTATGTATTGACGTATATGTATATTGTCCCTACTTCTTCCCAAAAACCTTTTTACCGAGATACACTGCTTTGGCACCGAGCTGCGCTTCGATGCGGAGGAGCTGGTTGTACTTTGCGACACGGTCGGTGCGAGAGAGTGAGCCAGTCTTGATCTGACCTGCACCGGTACCGACGGCGAAGTCGGCGATCGTAGTGTCTTCGGTCTCACCAGAACGGTGAGAGATGATCGAGGTGAAGGATGCCTTTGTAGCCAGATTGACCGCGTCGATCGTCTCCGAGATCGTACCGATCTGGTTGAGCTTGATCAGGATAGAATTCGCAGAATGTTTTTCGATACCCATGGATAGGCGCTCGATGTTAGTGACGAAGAGATCATCGCCGACGAGTTGGACTTTGTTGCCCAAGACTTTCGTGAGTTCTGCGTAGCCATTCCAGTCATCTTCGGAGAGGCCATCTTCGATCGAGATGATAGGGTATTTTTCACAGAGCATCTTGTACCATGCGATCATTTCACTCGAAGAAAGCTTTTTATTATCACGGACTAGAGTATATACGCCGTCTTTGTAGAGTTCGGTGGCAGCCACATCGAGTGCAATGAACACATCCTTGCCTGGCTTATATCCTGCTAGAGTGATAGCTTCCACGACGACCTCGAGTGCTGCTTCGTTGGAAGGGAGAGACGGTGCAAAGCCTCCTTCGTCTCCGACGGTTGTACTGAGGTGGCGATCGTGAAGGATCTTCTTGAGTGCGTGGAAGATCTCAGTACCAGCTTGGAGTGCAGAACTAAATGTTTTGAACCCAGCAGGCACGACCATGAACTCCTGGATGTCCGCGGAGTTTTCTGCATGTTTGCCGCCATTGATGATGTTCATCATCGGAACAGGCAGGTTCATCGGGAGTTTGGTCTTGGCGATTTTATTGAAATACACATAGAGAGGCCTGTTCATGCTTGCGGCACTTGCATGAGCGAAAGCGAGTGACACGCCGAGGATGGCATTGGCACCGAGCTTGCCTTTGTTCTTGCTGCCATCGAGTTTGATGAGTGCCGCATCGAGCGAACGTTGGTCGAACACTTTTCCTTTGAGTGCTTTGAGGATAGTTGTGTTGACGTTCTTGACGGCTTTGAGGACCGCTTTGCCACCATAGGTTTTGCCACCGTCACGGAGTTCTACCGCTTCGTGACTACCGGTCGAGGCGCCACTCGGTACTGAAGCACGCCCAAAAGATTTGTCTGATAAGGTGAGGTCGACTTCGACAGTAGGGTTACCTCGAGAGTCGAGGATCTGACGTGCGGTGATAGCGGATATTTTGGGCATGGGGTGAATATAGATGAATTGGTAATTTTTTGTCTTGTGTCATTCCCATGAAAATGGGAATCCAGAATTACAGTCTTCTGAAGTACTTTAGTCACAAAACGTGGCCGAGTCTGTGGTCGTGTAGATATAAGTGATATAGCCACGCCCCTGCTCCTGGATTCCCGCTTTTGCGGGAATGACAATTATACTCTAGTTCGTATCTCTGATAGTGAGAACCGGGTACAGCGCCACGAGGCAGACTGCGCCGACAATTGTAAACAAATATGTTGAATCCGTAAACATCAAACCGATCACTGTTATGAGAGGGGCAATGAAATACGAAGCATGTCGAGTGATACGGAAGAACCCGAGCATGCCCGAATCTTGGATAGACACCGTCTTGAAGAAGTAGGTTTCGATCATGATCTCGGCGGCTGCTGCCCCGACGCGTGTCATGAAGAGTGCAAATGCCCAGAGGGCCACACTCCTGTTGGAAGAGATCAATGGAAGCATGGCAGTGGCTACTGCCATGATCGTAAATCCGATCGCCATGATCTCCTTTTCCCCATATCTTCTGTCTGCCAACTGACCGAGAGGATATTGGATCAAGACGAACGGCAACAGCATGATCGTCAGGATAATACCGATCTCATCCCAATCGAACCCGACATGCTGGTGCAGATATATCGGGCTGTACACCACCATCCAGGCATAGAATGTCTGCAAGATAATATTGGCACTAAAAAGTCTAACCCAGTTTTTGCTCGAAGAAATACGCGCCATCAGTTGCCATGGCGAAAAATGTTTGTAATGAGGATCTTTGAATCGTGGGAAGTTGCGATACACGAGATAGAGGAGAGGGAACAGCATCGCCAGAGCCGCTACATAGGTATTGCGATAGTTGTCACCTGCGCCGATGAGCATACTACCGAGGAGTGGCGCGATCACCCATGAGGCATTGAGGGTAGTGATATAGAGACCACGGATCGTACCTACCTTGTGGCCGTCGGTATACACCTCGAGGAAAATGTCGAGCGTCAAACTGATCAGTGACCCCACTGCTGTTTGGAGTGCGAAGAGTATGGCCAGTGCTTCTATCGAGGTCGCCGAGATGAATCCGTACATAAGAGCGATTTGTATACAGATCAGAGCGATCGAAGTGACATGGTTGCCGAGTTTGCGGATCACCCAAGGTGCCAGCAGATATCCAAGAATGCCTGCTGCTGCACCTGCCATATATATCCAGCCGATCGTGCGTGCATCGGTGAAGAGTGCCAGGAAGCTCGAGTTCGAGTATATCGGTATCGCCAGATGCAAAGTGAAGATGAAACCGATCACCGCGATCGTGTAGATGACATGGCTCTTGGGATCAGGACGGAGTTGCATATGTTTCCATTTATTATAGCAGGAAGGTGGTGCGGGGAGGGTGGGGAAATAAATACTTGTAGGCCATAATCAGTGTAAGTGATTGACATGATTCTCGATTAAATGTTAAATCTATACTAGAACTGCTTGTAGAAGAATTGGCTTGAATGCTGATCACTTGTCGCATAAAGCGATGAGTTGCGTGAGCAGTAGAAAGACATAATGAAAAATAAGAAAGTACGTAGTATCACGGTGAAATCCTGTGACTGGAAAGGGATCAGTGACTGTTTCGACATTTACTATGATCCAAGTCCTTACCCTGGTTACCAAGGCAAAGAATTTTTACTCGATAGTCTGAATATTAGTTCGAGTATATACCATCCTCGGACTGTCGATGTTCGTGTTCGGTTGCGACGAAAATCAGAATCCCATTCTTGCTTCGAGAGCAGAGAGACTACGGGTTTCTTTTTCGCTATATCTATGACTCTGGGTGTGAAAAGTGTAAACGTCTCTCATGGGAAGAATTATCCAGGGGGGTCAGAGTTTACGACATTCAATGTACCACTTCAAAAGCAAGAAAGTGAGACTGATGGAATGATCAGGTGCGCTCGGTTAATGTTCGATTCGACTACAGGGGGCACCGAAGATAAAGAAGTTAAAGGTGGGTTGATGTCTAGGTTTACCTATCATATGGAATCTTTGGTCACCATGGGTGATGGAGGGTGGTTTACATTTGAAGACTATTTGAGGAGAAGGCATAATTTACCCCCTCGAACCTGGCGGGTTACTACAGAAAATTAATTTTTTCTCCTGCGCATACCACTTCGGTACAGAATCGAAGTGGTTTTTCTTACCTATTGCCTTTTTTATCAGGAAATGCTACATTTTTACCACTTATATGAAGAAAGACATCCACCCACAAGACTATCGCCAGGTGCTTTTTGCCGACAATTCCAGTGGTGCACAGTTTGTGATCTCCTCAACTATCAAGACCAAGGACACCCTCAAGGCCAAAGATGGCAAGGAATACCCAGTTCACTATGTAGAAATCTCTTCTGCATCACATCCTTTCTATACCAACCAAGACAAGACTATCGATACTGCAGGTCGCGTGGAGAAATTCAAGACTCGTCAGGCAAAGGCGAAGAAGTAGATTTACGATTTAGGATTTAAGAATGACGCAACATGTTTGTATGAATGCGATTTATTCTTAAATCATACTTCTTACATCTTAAATCTATGAACTTAGAAATCTACAAATCCAACCCCAAGACCTCTTTCTTGGCCGGAATGTACGAAAAGCTTCTCAAGGATGAACAGGAAGTCCGGACAATGATAGAGAAAGATCCTTCGCTCAAAGAGATGGGTGAGGCAGATTTGTCGTCTATTGTCGACCAGAAGTCTTCTCTCTTGAAACAGATGGACGAGATCCTCGAAGGTGACAAACAAGAAGAAGAGAAGCCCAACGAAGTCATCCTCGAAGTCCGTGCCGGGGCAGGAGGTGACGAGGCGGCGCTTTTCGCGGCAGAACTCCTCGATATGTACAAGCGATACGCGGAAAGTAAAGGCTGGTCAGCGCGCATCATCGAAGAGTCCAAGAATGATATCGGTGGTTACAAAGAAGCATCCCTCGAGCTCAAGGGCAAAGGCGTATATGAGGATTTTCGTTGGGAGACGGGCGTTCATCGCGTTCAGCGTGTGCCAGAGACCGAGAAAATGGGTCGCATTCATACCTCGACCGCCTCGATCGCTATCATGCCGATCCGCAAAAAGTCCAAATTCGTCATTAACCCTGTTGACCTTGAGATGGAATTCTCTCGTGCCGGTGGCAAAGGAGGTCAGAACGTCAACAAAGTCGAAAGTGCCGTGCGTCTCATACACAAACCAACAGGTCTTGATGTTCGTTCGACCGTAGAGCGCAGTCAGAACGCCAACCGTGAACGTGCCTTGGCGCTCCTGACATCCAAGCTCGAAGCGCTCAAAGAAGCCGAAGAGGCCAAGAAATTCTCTGCCGACCGCAAGGGGCAGATCGGTACTGGCGACCGTTCAGAGAAGATCCGTACCTACAACTATCCTCAGGACCGCGTCACCGACCACCGTATCAAGCAATCCTGGTACAATCTCCCCATCATCCTCAGTGGCAAACTAGCCCCCGTCATCGAAGCTCTCCATGAATTCGAGAAAACCGGCAAAACCGGTGGGGAAGCCGAGGATGAGGAGTGATCTGGATTGACTTACCTACACTATTCTGATAAGTTATTACCTACCTATGTCAACAACCACAAAGACTATCGATACGATGTTTTCGGCCGGAGCGCACTTTGGTTTGGGCCGTTCCCGCCGTCATCCGACTATTGCAACCTATATTTTCGGTACCAAGAACAGTACAGACATTTTTGACCTCGAAAAGACCACTCCACTTCTCCAGAAAGCAACAGATTTCGTAGCAACCCTCGCCAAAGAAGGCAAGACCATCCTCTTTGTAGGTGGCAAAAAAGAGGCCTCTAGTGCTATCAAGATCATCGCACAGTCTCTCGACATGCCATACGTAGACAGTCGCTGGATCGGAGGAACTCTCACCAACTTTGGTCAGATCCGCAAGCGCATCGAACGTTATGAGAAACTCACCTCAGATCGCGAAAAGGGCGAACTTTTGAAATACACCAAGCGTGAGCGTATGCTCCTCGACAAAGAGATCGCTTCTCTCGAGAAGATGTTCCTCGGCATCGTTTCTCTCAAGAAACAGCCCGACGCCCTCTTTATTATCGACCCTCGTCACGAGAAGATCGCCCTCAAAGAAGCCAAAGACATGAATGTTCCTGTTATCGCATTGGCAAGTTCAGACTGTGATATATCTGAGGTTCAGTATCCTATCGTAGGCAACGATGCTGCAAAGACCAGTATCCAGTTCTTTGCCGAAGAGATATCGCGTGCCTATCAAGCAGCCAAGAAGGTTGCATAACCCTGACGAGCATGATCAGCCCATTCATACTATTGGGTAGGCGGAAACACAGAGGAACCTTCGCCGATATTTCCGAAAAAAAGGCCACTCTTGCTCAGGCGATGCACGTATCACCACAACCTTTAGAAACAAAACCAACTACATCATCCATGATAACTACCGAACAAATCAAAGAACTTCGCGACCAGACAGGTGTCTCAGTCATGCAATGCAAGAAAGCTCTCGAAGAAGCGGGGGGTGATTCCGCCAAGGCGCTCGTTATCCTTCGCAAGAAGAGTGGCGAACTCGCCGCAAAGAAGGGTGACCGCACTTTTGCTGCTGGCGTCGTACAGGCATATATCCATGCCAACGGCTCACTCGGAGCTATGGTTGAGCTCAACTGCGAGACGGACTTTGTCTCCAATAACGAAGAGTTCAAGACGATCGCTCGTGATATCGCTATGCATGTCACTGCCACCAACCCAAAGTTCACCAGCAAAGATGATATCACCGAAGCAGACAAGAAAACCGCTCGTGAAGTCTTCGAGGCAGAAGTCAAAGGCAAGCCAGAGCCAATGCGTTCCAAGATCCTGGAAGGCAAACTCGACGCATATTTCGCCGAGATGGTCCTCCTCAACCAGCCATTCGTCAAGAATCCTGACATTACCGTCCAGGGACTCCTCGATCTTGCCACTCAGAAGTTCGGCGAGAAGGTCGCTGTGGCCCGATTCGCGCGCTTCAAGGTTCTCGAACGTTAAGGTATAATATACCTCTCCCTATGTACACACTCATCGCTGTTTTTTATGTGTCTTTGGCGGGTATCATGTGCATGATTCTGCTCAAGGGGCGCGAGCACAAAACTGGTCATCCCACGATCGTGTCTCGCGTAGGGAGCGGGACAGATCATATATTTCATGCTATCTTTTCTCGTGTTGGCCGCTGGATATCCTATGCCAACCGTAGAACACTGATCGTCCTGGGACAGCTCATTGCATTTCATACACTGGTACATGTCCGCAGGGTATACGTAGAGGTCAAGCATCGCACCCTCCAAAATCCCCACGGTCGCAAGATCCTCGACGCCGTTCGAGGTCGTGGTGAGGTCAAGAAGCATGGCGCGTCCTTGTACCTGCGACGTATTTCCAGTAGAGGCAAGTAGAGTTCGTGTAGGGTATACATGCCACCTTAGCTCAGTTGGTAGAGCAACGCTTTTGTAAAGCGAAGGTCCCCAGTTCAAGTCTGGGAGGTGGCTCAGGAAACATAGAAGGAAAAAGAAGGTAGAGTTTAGGATTAAAGTTTAATATGAAGAATAATATGAAAAATCTACAAAAAGGTTCAACATCAATATTATTGCTGGGAGTATTTGTTTTAATTGTTTTAGGAATAGGTGTATATTTATATGCTACACGTAATGAGCAAAATATCTCAGAACGGTTTGATGGTCAGGAGCTTAATCAGCCAGACAAGACAAACAAACCTCAATCTGTAAAATATTCAAATATCTCTTATAAATACAGTTTCTACCATACAGAACCTCCTTTTTCTGTTTTGGCATGTAACGATTCTTTACAAGGTACAAAATTGTTGAAAAGTGATGGGACGGAGGATTTTGTGATTATTTATAACACATATTCTACTTCGACATCATCGTTACCAACATGTAAGCAATCCGTTGATTGGTATAAAGTTGACGCGCATCAAGCATCGGTAATGGCAGTAAAAGAATCTGATGAGTCATGGAAGGAAAGAGTAATAGAATTTCAGAAAATATCAAATAATACCGTTAAGGTTATTGAGTCGCCAGCAAATGGATTATTGGAAAATCTATACAGAAAACAAATTGTAATTGGTACACATCAAAAAATGATTAATGGAAAAAATGTAGAAGTTGCAGATACAGACGTGCAGATCATTTCACGACACAATGGAATCTCTTACATTATTAGGACTGATGCCCTAGGGAGAACTGCTGTTTTTGGGTTACTTAATACCTTGACCTACAATATTGAGTAATAATAAACTACGTTTCATTATGGCAATCATCAATATCGACCGTTCCGAAGAAAAAAGACTCATAGGCAGTCTCTCGTCCCGCACCGACGCCGATGCGAACCGTCTCAAACGCTATGTGGCAATGCCAGATCTTTCAAGATCTGAAGGCAACCCACTCAAAGAGATAGTGGATCGCGCCTCGAAGACCAAGAGTCTCAGTGGTTTCGATGTGATCAATATCCCCGAGATTGTCCCAACCGACATTCTATTTGACCTGTTCAATATGCCTGAAGGGCACCCAGCACGTAGCAAGTCGGATACCTACTATGTCGACGAGAAAAACGTCCTGCGTACTCATGACACAGTGTTCTGGTACTACTATCTCAATACTCCCGAGATCAAAGAGAGGATTGCACGCAAAGAAACACTCGGCGCGATCTGTTACGGCAAAGTCTATCGCAAAGACGAGATCGACAGTCGACACATGAACGTGTTCCATCAGTTCGGCGGTCTACTTCTTGCGCCAGATGAGGTGAAAACTATTACTCCTGAAGAGCTCAAGGCGGCACTCTCAGAGATCGCTCGTAGCATATTCGGTGATGCTGTCGAATTCCGATTCTACGACCACAATTTTCCATACACAGACCCAAGTTTTGAGATGGAAGCCTTCATCAACGGTCGCTGGATCGAGCTCCTTGGTTGCGGTATGGCACGCAAGACCGTGCTCAAAAACTGCGGTCTCGAAGGGTACAATGGATGGGCCTTCGGGTTTGGTCTCGAGCGTCTGGCGATCTCTTCGATGTCTCTGCCCGACATCCGACTTCTCTGGTCTACAGATGAACGCGTGACGAGGCAACTCAAGCTCGGTCAAACATACCAAGAAGTCAGCAAATACCCACCGACTCTGCGTGATATCTCATTTATCGTGGACAAAGACGTGGCCCTCAACAACTACTACGAGATCGTACGTGAATATGCCGGCAATCTCATCGAAGAAGTCACGCATCTCGATACCTTTGAAAATCCCGCCAAGTTTGGCGCTGGTAAAGTCAGTCATACCTTCAGGATCATATATCGCTCGCCCGAAAGGACTCTGACCAACGACGAAGTCAACGAGATCCAAGACAAGATTCGCGAGAGGACGGCGAGTGAACTCGGGGCAGTGTTGAGGTAAGGGGTGCCATCTATAAATAGCTATTAGAAAACACTTTCGAACACCTGTGAACTTGTACAGGTATTTTTTGTTGTTACAATTATCTCATCTGCCAGACTATTATCGCTAATTTTTTTTATTCAATATGATCAAAGATTCGGATATTGTTACAAAGAGGTACTTAACGAAAGAATTAAATTCTTTTCGTACAGAAATGAAAGAACAAAAGATAGAGATTATTCGAGAGATACGGATCATGATGCATGAAACTATGGATGGGGCGATGGAAAATATGAAATTATATCATCAAGAAGAAAACAATCGTCATGTTGGCGCGGTCATTGAAGGGATGAAAGACGATAATAGAGGTATTAGAGATGGGATTAAGATGGTTGAAGGAAGGGTAGACGATCATGAAAATAGATTACAGGCTGCGGGTATATAAGACTCATAAAATAGGCCACATTTGGCTCATATATGCACGTGCATAGCAACATGATTTCTGGTATACTCTAGGTATAAAAGTCTAGGTACTTTTCCGTATATATGGCAGATACATCTGATGAAAAAAAGGCAAAAAAGGGGGGCTATGATGCCTCCTCTATCCAGGTTCTCGAAGGTCTCGAACCAGTTCGTAAACGCCCCGGTATGTATATCGGTACCACTGGTCCCGATGGTCTCCATCACCTTGTATGGGAGATATTCGACAACTCTCGCGACGAGGCCATGGGAGGTCACGCCAACGATATCGAGATCGCACTTTTGCCAGGCAACCGTGTTCGAGTCGTCGATAATGGCCGCGGTATCCCTGTAGACGTACACAAACAGAGCAAACTCTCTGCACTCGAAATGGTTATGACGGTGCTCCATGCGGGAGGTAAGTTCGGTGGGGAAGATAGCGGATACAAGGTCTCTGGCGGTCTCCACGGCGTAGGTGCTTCGGTAGTTAACGCTCTTTCAACAGAAGTAAAAGTCTTGGTTCACAAAGATGGTGGTATTCACAAGCAAGAATACAACATCGGCAAACGCAAAGCCGCAGTCAAAAAGATCGCCTCCACGAAACAGCAAGGCACGATCGTGATGTTCCAACCAGACCCAACCATCTTCAAAGAAGGTGTGGTGATGGATTTCAAGCGTATCGTGACGCATATGCGTCAACAGGCGTATCTCGTACGGGGACTGCGCATCTCTGTCATCGATGCTCGTGATCAGGTGGAGGATTTCGGTCAAGACGATGAACTTTTCTATATTCGTGACACAGGAGTTGACGCGCCTTCCTATACGTTCTTCTTCGAAGGAGGTCTCGTCTCTCTCATACGCTTCACCAACCAGCTCCTTAAACCGATCCATAAGAACATTTTCTATGTTGAAAAAAAGGTAGAAGGTGTCGAGTCTGTAGAGGTTGCTCTGCAGTACTGCGACGACGTGTCGCCGCATCTCATGGCATTTGCCAACAATATCTATAACCCAGAAGGTGGTACTCATGTTACCGGTTTCAAGACTGCCCTCACTCGTACCCTCAACACCTACGCAAAGAACAACAATCTTGCAAAGAATGGTGAAGATACTTTTACCGGAGACGATGCGCTGGAAGGTATGACTGGTGTGATCTCGGTGAAGTTACGTGAGATCCAGTTCGAAGGTCAGACCAAGGCCAAACTCGGTAGTATGGAGGCTCAGGGTGCTGTTGCCAATGTATTCGGCGAAGCCTTTGCGATGTTCCTCGAAGAGAACCCGGACGATGCTCGTGCCATCGTCAACAAGGTCATCTTGGCCATGAAGGCACGCAAAGCCGCCAAAGCCGCCAAAGACTCAGTTCTCCGCAAAGGTGCACTCGAAGGCATGACATTGCCGGGCAAACTAGCCGACTGTCAGTCCAACTCTCCTGCAGAATCCGAGCTATTCATCGTAGAGGGAGACTCTGCAGGTGGTACCGCCAAGCAAGGCCGTGATCGTCGCATCCAGGCTATATTGCCACTGCGAGGCAAGATCCTCAACATCGAACGTGCACGTCTCGACCGTATGCTCGGCTCCGAACAGATCAAGAACCTAATCCTGGCCTTCGGTACGGCTATCGGTGACACATTCGATATCACCCGGTTGCGCTATCACAAGATCGTCTTGGCAACAGATGCTGACGTCGACGGTGCACACATCCGTACGCTCATTCTGACGCTTCTCTATCGCTATTTCCGACCATTGATCGACAGTGGATACGTCTATATCGCTCAGCCACCACTCTACAAGGTCAAACGCGGCAAAGAGATCTTGTATTTCTATGATGAACAGTCCAAGGTCAAGGCTCTGGGCAAAGAGTTCGACGAGTCACAACTCATCGTAGATACTGACGCACAGGATTCTCGAGAACAGCTCCTCGAAGCCGCCGAAGCTCCAGCAGATGAAGGGGAGGTAGAAATAGAAGGCAAGACTCGCACTCCGAAAGTCTCCATCCAACGCTACAAAGGTCTGGGAGAAATGAACGCCGACGAACTCTGGGAGACCACTATGGACCCCTCTCGTCGTATTCTCAAGCAAGTCACGATCGAAGATGGTCAGGACGCTGACAAGATCTTCGATATGCTCATGGGTCAAGATGTCCCTGCCCGCAAATCATTTATCCAGTCCAATGCAAAATTGGCCAATGTGGATATATAGGTTACATCTCTACTTTTTGTTTTTGAGATATTCCGCATATCTATCTCGTATAACCCACGAAGCTACCTCAAAGATGAGTTCGAGAGGTTCGTTTGGATGGTTGACGGCATGGTCCTTGAGAGGGTCCATAGCAGGGATTTTTTTGAGTTCCATGAGTGCCAGGAAGGCGCCTTTTTCGTAGTCGTAGAGAGTTCGGAGACCTTCGGAGTCCATGAGTGAAAAGAGCTCCCTTTCTATGATAGGGAAGACTTTTGTGTTGAAACCAGAATCCTCCAGAAGTTTCTTGCCGTTTTCGGCAGGGACGATCGGACTGTTGGCAACGCCGTATTTCGTATGTAGTTGCAATGCACGAACATCCAAGGCGAGGTTATGAATAGAGCCACGGACTTCTTTCAAGCCGTCGTCAAGATCTTTCCTGAGTCCATCAGTTATTTTTATGAGACTTTGAACCCGTTCGTCCGTACGAATGATGATCTCCTTGGTTTTTCCAAGGAGGAGAGTGGAAGTCCATCCACCGATCTTTTCTAGTGTAGAGAGTGTGCTATTCATACACAAAGTGTACGCCCAAAAAAATTCAAGATCAATATTGCGAATGACCTTTTTTCAATTTGTAATATATATCTATAGATAGCAGAGCTACACCGTCCTGACTTTGAGCTTCGAAGATCTCTTCTTGTCGAGTTTAGGAAGTTTCAATATCAAAAGGCCATGCTTCTCAACTGCTTCGGCTTCGTCGACGTCGATCTCTTCGGGGAGTTGGATGGTGCGAGAGAATGAACCCCAGTAGAGCTCGCGGACATAGTAGTCGTCTTCGTTGGAGATGCGCTCTTCTTCGCGTTTGCCACGAATGGTGACTACGTCACGGGCGATCGTTACATCGAGATCGTCAGGGCGCACACCGGCGATCATACTCTTGATGATGATCATCTCGGGAGTTTGGTATACATCGACAGTGAGCTCACCCTCCTTCTCTGCTTCTTCGTCGATCCAGGAGGATGTTGCTACTTCTTCGTCAGGAGAAGTGTCTCGGTGAGCGACTTTTGATTTTGCAGGGGCAGTGTCCTCATCCATTCGGATGGTTCCTGTCAGTCTCTCAAAAAAAGATCTCTTTTCTTTGCTCATATGTATAACAATATTTTAATTTTATTTAGTATAGCATACCCCTATCCTTGAGAACGAAGTCGACGGTGAACAACTTTTACTTCTTCGAATAACATGATCAGGATTACTACTCCGACCCATACCCAGGCGAAGGTGCGAAGGGTATTGGTAGCTCCACCAGCGATGATAGAGAGGTTGAAAGCTGAATGGAAGGTGATCGCAAGACCCAAGCCTACGATGAGGCCTATGATCTTGGCTAGGTATCCTCTGTAGAATGTCCAGCCCAAGGCAAATCCGATAAGTGCAGAGCTTACCACGTGGACCAGAGTCGACCCCATAAAACGCATATTACCCATAACAACTCCTTGCCAGACGTTACCTTCGAGGAGTGGTGTGGTGATAAAAAGGGTATTCTCGAGTGCCGCAAACCCCAGTGCCACGGTGATGCAATAGATCATGGCGTCGATAGGCTCATCGTTCTGACTACTAAGAAGGGCACATATCACGACCGCAAGGAGTTTGACGACTTCTTCTATGGCAGCCCAGGCAATATAGCGACTCTGTGTGTCAGTGAAGATGTCTGCCACATACTTTTCCCCTAATATTGCCGCCACAACCGCTATCATGCCCCCGAAAAAGGATACGGTGAGGATCATGCGTGACTCTGGATGTGCGATATCTTCGCGAGTCCAGAAGAAGAGCCATACCAAAGAGGGGACAATACCTGCCAATGCCGCATAAAGAAGAGTGCTCATACGTTTGTATCAGTATATCACGGGGTTATGCTGAGCCCTGTGGAATAATAACTCAAGGGTACTGGGTATTGACAAAAGACTCAATATAAGTTATACATTGACCAGATCTTGTAGAGAACCGATAGGTTCTCTGACGTAACAAGCGAATTCCACAACAAAACAAACCAGTACTATCGAATGAAAACAACACGGTTATCTCTCCTCCTGACATGTGTCGCAATGACCCTCTTGTCTGTTGCGGTGCATGCGTCCGAAATCACCCTCATCAAAGTCGAAAAGCCGGCCAAATCCAAGGCGTCTAGTGACCCTTTGATTTCGGCAGCAGGTTCGTCCGGCGGCTCGCTGCCCCAGATTGCCTCACGTCCTGAACGTCTGGCTATCTCCTCGGTCTGTGTAGGAGCTTCGCCAAGCGTTACACAAAACAGGCGTAACGCGATTGGTGGTCTCATTGGCATGACTGTCAATACGAGCCCTGATCATCCAGAGGGATGGTACGTTATTCCGACCAATGGCTGGCAATGGCATCATGTCATCGCCTCCAGCACCTTCGGTATGTGGCGTGGCAAGACAGGCACGAACATCGCCGACAACCTCCTTACTCAACGTGGCAATCGTATGGTCATCAGTGCCACGGGACAGTATCCAGTGAGTGCATATCAGTGCAGGATCGCAAGTACCCTGACGAACATCACTTCATCTACGTTCGCTATCGGCAACGATTCGCAGACGCGACAGGAGTTGCCGTTCAATGTCAACTTCGTAGGACTCAATTTTGGGCCCAACGAGGTTATGGAGTCAACGAATGATCCTGAAACGGGTACCTGGACAGAACGAGGTGATGATAAGGTCTATTCCAATGGACAATTGCCCTCATCGGTCAGCTATCATGCCTGGGTCAGATTTGGTGCCACCGTCGTCGTCACTGTCGGTAGCCCTTCGAGTATGGATCAGGTCAAAAACCAATTCATCACTGGAGCCCCTACCTTCACTGCCGAGCTGATCAGGTCAGGGGTTGTGATCGACACTCAGACGGTTACGGCAGAGTTGCCGACATTGACGATCGTCGCTGATGCTCGTTCCAGTACTGGTCAGGTAACTGAACTCCTCATGGAGGTCGTTGCCGGACAGGATGATGTCACCTACCACTTCCAGTCGTCTCCTGACTTCATGGATCCCTGGAATGAATACGAGCTCAATGTGTTCAAAGGAGAGAGCGTTCGTGCGAATATCCCTCCTTTTGGACAGACGTTCTTCAGAATCAAGGCGATCTTGCCTTAAATTCGCGTTTTATACGCTTCAAGCCTCATCGTTGTTACAGACGGTGAGGTTTTTCTATTGGCTTCAGGTCTGTTCGGGGAACCGTAAAATCCATTGACAATAACTATCATGTATGGTAGTCTCTCGTTACTGTTTCGAACAGACATATTACTAGAAGCAGGTTAAAAAACTTATATTTATTATGAAAATTCGCCTATTTATCTCAGTATTTGCAGTCATTGTGGCTCTTTTCCTCTTGGTAACTCCTGTCTCAGCACAGGTATCCAATGGCGGAGATGACATCGTGACTTCGACCACTGTTTCTAACGGATCAGATGATACTGCTGGTTTCGCAGAGGCAGAGAGTGCAACTGTCACTACTACCGTGTCCAACGGTGGAGACGATGTTGCAGGATTCTCTGAACCTCAGAATACCAGTGTTACAACCACTGTTTCTAATGGAGATGATGATGACAAGACTGTTGTCACTACCCCTACCGACAGCAACACTTCTTCTAACAGCGGCTCATCCCGTCGTCGTTCAGGTGGATCAAGTTCATCAGCTGTTTCAGCTTCATGTCCTTTGATCACTTCAAATATTCTCAAGATGGGTGCCAAGAATGACGCTGCAGAAGTTGCACGTCTCCAGGCATTCCTCAAGGATGTCGAAAAGATGAACGTTGAAGTCAACGGTTCATTCGATGCGCAGACCGAAGTTGCTGTGAAGTCATTCCAGATCAAGTACAAGGACACTATCCTTGCACCATGGGATGCAACACGTGCTTCTGGTATCGCATACATCACTACGATCAAGAAGATCAATGACATCGCCTGCAAACAGTCAATGACATTGTCTGCTTCTGAACTCGCTATCATCAAGGCATACGGATCACAGACTTTTGTCTCTGGTTCTGTCGAAGGTTCATCTTCGATCGATCTCAGTGGCGTTGAAGTTGGTTCTGCTGACGATGTAACAACAGGCACAGATTCTAATGTTGCTGGTGCCGCTCAGGCTCCTGTCCTCAAGCGTTTCTGGAACTTCATGACCGGTCTCTTCAGATAACCTCTAATTCAAACCCAATTGTTTGGTACCATGCGCCCGGATATCTCCGGGCGTTTTGGTTGCTGTATAGAATGATCCTGCAAGGGCGATCATCAGGGCATTGTCACCCGAGATATGTCGAGAAGGCAGGAGTATCTGAGCGTCGTATTCTCGGGCTTTCGTAGAGATGTGTTCGCATATGTATGTGTTGGCACTGACGCCGCCCCCGAGGATCAACGTCTGCGCACCAGTCTTTTCGAGTGCGTTGGTTACTTTGTGTACCAGAGTATCAGTGATCGCTTGTTCGAACTCACGCGCGAGGCCGAGCTTGAAATGATCATCGAATACGCCATCTTTTTCGGCTGCACGTACAGCATAGAGTACGGCCGTCTTAAGTCCTGAGAAAGAAAAGTCGAGATCACCACTCTGTATCATCGGACGAGGAAGTGCAACAGGTGCAGGAATGTTCTCGTCGCGTCCCTTGTGTGCCAGGTGGGCAAGCTCTGGTCCACCAGGATAGGGGAGTCCGAGGAGTCGGGCGGCTTTGTCGTAGGCCTCACCGACGGCATCGTCGCGGGTCTTGCCGATGATGCTATAGGTACCAATCTTCTCTATCGACACGAGCTCGGTATGTCCGCCACTGATGAGAAGTGCCAAGCTTGGATAGGCGACAGGTTTGAGTTTCTGCCAGGTTCGACTGGTCGATGCATCATCCTGCAAGAGTGAGCCGACCACATGACCCTCCATGTGGTTGACGGGGATGATGGGAACATTCCAGAGTGTGGAGAGGATCTTGGCAGCAGTGATACCAACCCACAGTGCCGGCTCAAGCCCTGGTCCCTCGGTGACAGTGATCTGGTCTATGGTCGGGATAGTAGAGAGGAATGAAGAACCCTGTAATGCCTCGAGTAACTCTGGGTTCTGTGCCGAAAGATCCGAACGGAATCTCTCTGTTACCCCGCTGAGATCTGCTACTTTTTGTGATACCGGAAGATCGGCCAGGATCTTCTGGAGCAGAGGGAAGATATGCTTGCCATGTTCACGCTTGGCTAGTGCGGGATATACTCCGCCATACTGACTATGGAGGCTTGCCTGTGAATGGACGAGTGAGTTGATCACTCGATACTCTGTGGCACCTGCATTTTCACGTGTCTCGATCAATGCGAGTGCCGTCTCATCACAACTTGTTTCTATGCCGAGAATGATCATTTCATTATTTAACTATTGAACCATTAGACCATTTCACCATTAGAAGACCCTCACTAGTTTAATTGTTCAATGGTTGAATGTTTATTTTGGTGCGCGATACAGGATTCGAACCTGTGACCCTCCCCACGTCAAGGGGATGCTCTACCAACTGAGCTAACCGCGCATATATAAGCTTTGAAACCTCTACTATATTTAATCAGCCTCCATAAAATGCAGTCTAGCAAAAAGGAGGGGAAAAATCTATGGTATGTTGCATTTATAGAGGTCTTTGTGTAATATCTCCAACGGAGAGTTGAGTGCCGAAAGTCATGCGCTACACACTGTGTAGGTGACGAGAGGGTTAAAAACCCAGATCAATAGCTAAGGTTACGACGGCTACAATCGTCAAACTCGCGTTGGCAACGCAGAAGTACCGAAGCTTTGGATGAATGAGCTCAGCAGACATGCGACGCATTTCGCAGAATCGTTGAGTATACGAAGACAAGACACCGTTGCCAAGGTTCAGTCGTTTTCGTTCTGACATTGTCAGTTTCGTGGTAGGTTTCAACTCTCCTCAATTTCCGTCCTTCACTTCGGTGGAGGATTTTTTATTACCCAATAATTATTTCTCAATCCACTTACGATCATCCTCGAGACTCTCGGTGAGGCGGAACTTCGTCATCTTGGCGATAAGGGTTAGAGGCAATGGTTGGTCATGGGGGAACTGCACCGAACCAGGAGCATGCTTGTACTCTTTGAGCTCTTTCGAGAAGGCTTGTATCGTACTTGGGGTAGGGTAGAAGCCGATATGGTTCTTGAACCCGCCATAGATGACCAATATTCGTTTCATGGAAAATGAAGGCATGCTCCACTTGATCCCTTCGGTCGCTTTCGGTGCGACTTTGCGGATAGTTGCACGTATCTGAGACAGGCGTTTGCGAACTTCTAGTGGTTGGGATTGCAGATACGATTCAATGGTTTTCGTGGGGGTCATGAAGATGAAAATATTTCGAGATAGCTAAATTGGTGACCCTACCGGGAATCGAACCCGGATTAGCGGATTGAAAACCCGCTGTCCTAACCGTTAGACGATAGGGCCAAAATACCTGTTTTGGTAAAACCAAATATAACATAAGACTATCGATTTGAGAATATGTCTGGCAGGTCACCCCTTTTTACAGATATACCCAAAAGATGGTAGGGTAATAGGGCTCAATAGCGAGGTCGGACCTTGCTTGCGAGTATACAACACGGAGAGATGGCAGAGTGGTTGAATGCACCACTTTCGAAAAGTGGCAGGGGCGAAAGTTCCTCGGGAGTTCGAATCTCCCTCTCTCCGCAGTGAACTGAAATCGCTTGCGATTTCGTGAACAAGGAGAAGCAACGTGCTTGAGCACGTTGCGTGAGGGATTCGAAAAGGTTGAACATATTTTCGAGTCCGAGCTTGTCGAGGATGAGAAAATGTGAAACCTGTACAGAGTCTGTAGGACTCGAATCTCCCTCTCTCCGCAGTGAATAGGAATCAGGAAACCGACTTTCCAAACCGCGCTTTCTGTGTTACCTTGAAAAGCTCAATTATATGGCAGAACTCGTTCAGGAATCCAAAACAGAATCCAAAAAGTCACAGCCGAGTATGTTCTCGATGCTTCGGCAGTATGCGTTGCTGACATCACTTTTGGCGGTGGCAACCATCGTGGGTAATGGGTTGGGGTTGGCGGTACCGAAATACATTTCGATGGGTATCGACATGTATTCACGAGGGGAGAGTATTGCTTCGTCCTTCTATATACAGTTCCTGATCCTCTCTGTACTCATTTTCGCCTTCACCTATTTTCAGGGAATATTCCAGTCATACCTCTCCGAGAAAGCCGCACACGCTATTCGTGAGGAGCTCGCAGACAAGATCTCGGGTATGACCTTTGCACGACTCGAGCAGGAGACTCCAGCCAAACTCCTGACCAACCTCACTTCAGATATCGATGCTATCAAGGTCTTTCTTTCGATGGGTGTGGCGACCGTCATATCTTCGGTTGTGGTTATCATCGGCGCATCGGCGCTCCTCATCCATATCGACTGGAGATTGGCTCTCGGAGTGTTGACTATCGTGCCATTGGTCGGAGTGCTCTTCTTCTTTGTATTCAAACAGCTCGGCCCGCTTTTCAAGAAAACGCAGAGTCTCGTCGACTCATTCAACACCATCATGAACGAGAGTATCATCGGCTCGGCCATCATCCGTGTCTTCGACTCGGGCAAGCTCGAGCATGCCAAGTTCGACACCGTCAACACCGATGCTCGTACTACCGGACTCAAGATTTTGAAATTATTCTCATTGGTGATACCAGCCATCGGAGCGATCTCCAACATGGCATCACTCGTTATATTGCTCTTGGGAGGCAAGTTCGTCATTACGGGCACGTTGTCACTCGGAGATTTCGCTGCATTCAATAGTTATGTATTCATCCTGATCTTTCCTTTTATTATGCTCGGTTTCGTATCGAGTATCATCTCTCGAGCTCAGGCCTCATACAGTCGCATCAGGGAAGTCTTGAGTCTCCCTGATGAACCTGATACCGGTGTTACTGGCACACAGATCCGTGGTGACATCGAGGTCTCACATGCAACGCTTGTCTATGGAGAGAAGAAGATCCTCGATGATGTTTCTTTTGCTATCAAAGCCGGCACCAAGACTGCTATCATCGGTCCAACCGCCGCAGGCAAGACTCAGCTCCTCCAGGTGATGATGGGACTGACAGCACTCAATGAAGGTAAGGTCACCTACGACGGTCATCCGATCTCGTATTATTCCAAAGAAACTCTGTACTCGCAGGTGGCACTGGTCTTCCAGGACAGTGTGTTGTTCAACGTCAGTCTCCGAGAGAACGTCGCCTTTAGTTCCAAAGTCAGCGCAGAGAATACTGACAAGGCGATACGTGCCGCCGAACTCGGTGACTTCATCCATACGTTGCCCAAGGGTCTCGAGAGTATGGTGTCAGAGCGCGGTACGTCTCTCTCTGGGGGTCAGAAACAGCGCATCATGCTGGCTCGCGCGCTCGCACTCAATCCTCAGGTGATCCTGCTCGATGACTTCACCGCACGCGTCGATGAGTCTACCGAACGCAAGATCCTCAAGAACATCGAGACGATGTATCCTCACATCACTCTGGTCTCCGTGACCCAAAAGATCCGATCTATAGAAGAGTTCGACAAGATCATTCTGCTCATGGAAGGAGAGGTGATCGCAGAGGGTAGTCATGCTGAGCTCAGTGTGACCTCACCAGAGTATGTCCAGATCATGGAATCACAAAAAAGCACCAACACCTATGAAAACTAACTACTCACTCAAAGATCATATCGATGATACGCGCAAAGGCTCATTCCTCGGTGCCTTCCGCAAGATGTTGCCCCTCCTCGCGCAAGAAAAAAAGGGGATCATCGTCGCCTTCATAGCAGTCTTGGCGAACTCGCTGTTCAACCTCCTGGGACCGCTCGGTATCGGATATACCATCGACCGTTACGTGATCCCTGGTGACTATCGGGGGGTAGTTGTAGCGGGAGTTGCTCTGGCAGTGATCTTCGTCATCGCATTTGTATCCAACTACGTCCAGATCCGTGTCATGGGGGGTGTGGCACAGCGCACCCTCTGGCAGTTGCGTAATGATCTTTTCGTACAGATCCAAGCACTGCCACTAGCATTCTTCAACCAGAACAAGGCGGGAGATCTGATCTCGCGCGTTAACAGTGATACCGAGAAGGTCAATGAGTTCTTCTCACAGGGTCTGATGCGGTTCGTCGGCAGTGTCTTCATGGTTATGGGTGCAGGAATATTCATCCTTGCGATACAGTGGAAGCTCGGTATCGGCGCACTCTTGCCAGCGGTTGTGATCGTGATCTTCACTCAGGTAGTGTCTGCGTGGGTTGGACGTGTCAACAAAAAGAGCCTCTCTGCAGGAGGTAACCTCAGTGGAGAGATCCAAGAAACGATCGCCAACTTCAAGGTGATCATCGCATTCAACAGACGAGATTATTTCAAGAAACGTTTTGGCGAGGCCAATACCGCGAACTTCAAAGCAGCATTCGGTGCTGGAGTTGCAAACGAACTCTTTACCCCAACCTTCGAATGGATGGGCAACATTGCGCTCGTCATCGTCATGGCCTTCGGTCTCTATCTCGTGGGTACCGGAGAGTTGGCTATAGGACTTCTCGTTAGTTATGTCATATACGTCACACGTTTCTATGATCCGTTGCGCGAGATGGCACGCCTCTGGTCGACACTACAGACGGCACTAGCTGCATGGGATCGTATTGGCATCATCCTGCATATGAAGTCGGATCTCGAGGTCATCTCTGCAGAGGGACAGGCTCCTTCTGGTGCTGGACTCCTTGAATTCAAAGATGTGTCATTCGGATACCCTGATGGCAAAGAAGTCCTGCATCATGTCAATTTCGTCTTCGAAAAAGGCAAGACCTATGCACTCGTCGGTCCGACCGGTGGTGGCAAGACGACGACCGCTTCGCTCATCGCTCGTCTCTATGATCCAACGTCGGGCACGGTCTATCTTTCGGGCAAAGATATCCGTTCGTATGAGGCATCAGAGCGTACTCGTAAGATAGGCTTCATCTTGCAGGAACCATTCCTCTTTAGTGGTACGATCAAAGACAACCTCTTTTACGGACTTCCAGAATATCAACATATAACAGATGAGGAAGCCATGAGAGTCGTAGAGAAGTTCAATGTCACTGCTCTGGTCTCACGCTTCGAACAGGGCCTCGCCACATCGATCGGCTCGAGTAGCAAGTTGTCACTCGGTGAGAAGCAGATCATTGCATTCATGCGGGCGATCATCCGAGAACCCGAACTCCTGATCCTCGACGAGGCGACTGCCAATATCGACACTATTACCGAGAAGATCCTCGAAGACATCCTTGCCAAGCTACCTGCCTCCACGACGCGCGTGATCATTGCTCATCGTCTCAATACCATCGCCAATGCCGATGATATCTTCTTTGTGAATGCGGGTACCATCACCGAAGCTGGTTCTATGGAACATGCAGTCGAGATGTTGCTGCATGGTAAGAGGCAAAGCTAGCTATCTCCAATCTATCTCCGTGTAACCCTGCGAAGCCAGGTACGCATTGGTCTTACTAAAAGGTTTTGATCCGAAGAATCCATTGTGTGCAGAGAAAGGTGAAGGGTGGGGGGATTCGATGACATGATGTTTTTCGCGATTGATCAACGCTCCTTTGTTCTTGGCATAGTTGCCCCAGAGGATGAACACAAGGTGCTCTTTCTGGTCGGACAGTGTCCGGATGACTGCATCAGTGAAGAGTTCCCAGCCTTTGTTCTGATGTGATCCAGGGCTGCTGGCTTGTACTGTCAGGGTGGCATTGAGGAGGAGTACTCCCTGAGTTGCCCAGCGTGACAGGTCTCCGTCAGGTAGAGGCGTGATACCGGTGTCGGCCTGGATCTCTTTGAATATATTGCGGAGTGATGGTGGCAAGGGGATGCCGGTATGAACGGCAAAGGAAAGACCATTGGCCTGTCGTTCTCCATGATATGGATCTTGTCCCAGTATGACGACTTTGACCTGGTTGAAAGGGCACATCTCGAACGCGCGGAATACATCTGTGGGTGCAGGATATATACTCTTGGTCAAATATTCCTGTCGGACGAATGACGATAACTCTTGGAAATAAGGTCTAGCAAACTCTTCTCCCAAAGCCTTTTTCCAGGAGGGTTCGAGTTTGATCGAAGCGGCGTTCATGAGTAGATTTTAGCAGATTCGTAGTATTAAAAATTCCAGAATTTGTGAGACATTCTGGAATGTTGTGGTCTCTTAAATATACATCGCATCTCTGACCTTCTTGAGTTCAGAGATGATTGTAGGATCAGTGATCTTCTGAAAACGAGGAAAGGATCTACCCTCTTTCTCGATATTCTCCATCCACATTTCGAGCGGACGATTGTCGAAACAGGGGATACCGAGCACTTTCGAAGCTTTGTAGACCGAGGCCTCATACAACGGACGATACACAATGAAGTGAGCTTCACCGGGACGAACATCATCCTCAGTATGGAATCCGACACCTACAACTTCATAGGCATAGTCGTTAATGGTTCCACTTGGATCATGCTTGTAGTGATAGTAAAAGCCTGGCTCAGGAACTCTTTGGGGCATTGGTAAGGGCATAGTTTTGTTTTCGATTCTTTGATAATTCTAACATTTTTAGACGCATTTTCCTGTCTTCTGCTATCATTTCCAACTGGTTAATATTTGTAACCACCTGACTCAAGCCTCGGTGTCTTCATTGTATGATTTTCTAATTCTAACAAAAGAAAACGTGTACCCGTGTCCACTTTATGGGGTACAGATCAACTGCGGAGAGAGTGGGATTCGAACCCACGGTTCCCGTGAGGGAACGGCGGTTTAGTAAACCGCTGCCTTAAACCACTCAGCCATCTCTCCGTATAGTACTATCGCCCTATCCTACATCAAAACCGTCAGACTTCAAAGATGCCAGGTATCAAGAATAAAAAAACCTCAAGCCAGGTTGTGGCTCGAGGGAAGTTGACGGATCCATCATGGTCGTACACGTGTACTGACGAACGTTACTACTTCGGTCCCTCGAAGAGGTTTGAGGATTTCGATCCGGTCGAAGATATCATCGACTGAGTGGCCTTGGGAGACCATCTTGACGATGTTTTCTGCGGCCGAACGAGTCCCTTGTTCACTTTCAAGATGCCATGACAGAGTAGCGGCGATGCTCTCGGCCATGGTCCACTGGACGTAGTCAGGGTAAGCGGCACCGAGTGTAGTTTCCAGACCGTTGAGTGCCTCAGTAGCAGCGATCTGTACTTGTGCGAGTGAGGTACGCTCGTCATCTGCAGTAGCGAGACGCTTGCTTCGGAATTCGAGATCATAACGATCTCGAGCCGCGATTTCTTCGTCAGTAGGATCCTCACTTAGTTCTGGAGGGTCATAGGACAAAGGCGCTTTTGGCATTGCCGAGAGGATCCGAGAGCTCGATACTCGATGCTCCTGGATCGCTTTGACTATCTTCGGGTCACGTAAGGATGCGGGCAGTGTTGTGAACGAACCCAGGATTTCTTCGGCAGAGGGAATATGTGCCTCGGGCCGAGGATGATCGGATCGTACCAACAGAGGATGTTGCATGGCTGGCCGTGCAACGAATTCAGGCGTCGGCATCTCATGAGGTCTCTCCGAAGAGGAGGCAACCTCGATCGATAGAGGACGTTGTTCAGTACTTCTCCTTGGACTCAATACCCACAACAACAGAACGCTGCCAAGGATAAGGGTACAGGGGATAGATACGTGAGGTCGAATGTTCATAGTGAACTCCTGTTATCTGCGACGCCATGTGCGTGCAGGTTGTGGGGTTGGTGACCAGAGCTCGTCTTCTGGCGGGGGTGGCGTGAACCATTCCTCGCCTTGTTCGATCGCCCATGTCAGGTTCTTCTTGGTCAGGGGTGTGAAATCCCCCAAGGACGGGGCATACTCACGTATGCTGAGACCGTCTACGATGAAGGTGTTCGTGAAAGAAGTGTTCTTGCTTCCAATGAGCATGTGATGGCTTCCCCATGCAGCGTAGTTGTTGGTATTGATATACCGCAACGTGAACATGCCCTTGTCTGTCAGCCGGGTGATATTGTCTACCGTTCTGACGCGAGTACCTATGAGCCAGTCATCAGTAGGCGTATAATTGGGACCGCCGAATGTTCGGCTCAAGATATTGGTCTGCATTCCACCAGTTGAGTATCTGTTGTGATAGAACTCACAACGCGTCACATCGACAGTGTAGTTGTCGAGATCACGCACATATTGTTCCTGGTAGATGATGTTGGTCGATCCTTTGCTCACTCCAAAATGGTAGGTAAGCGTACCTCCTTTCAGGGTGAAATCATAGATCTTCCTGCCGGTCTCGACCCATTCGGACCAGTAGAGTCGCCGAGTGACTCGGTGTTCAGCCTTGCTATCAAGGTAGTAAAGGGGGATATCTACCCACCGTTCGACGAGTATTTGTGAATGAGTTGGGCGGACAAATGCGCCGAGACACATGAGGATGAGTGCACATCTAGTGCTAACTGAGAAACACTTCTTCATACTGCGTAACCTTTCTCTTTGAGTTGTTAACGTGCTATGTAGTTTCCCTAAAAACACATCCATGTGTTTTTCCCGACTAGTATTATTTCATATTTGACCATACATTGTCAACACTCTTTTGTAGTGCATAAATATAAAAATCCCCCTGCCGTTTTCAGGTGGCAAGGGGATGTGTGACAGTACTTTCACTGATGGGGTAGCGTCTCGTCGATGAAGATATCCGTCGAACCCATCCTGTAGAGTTCGCTCATGGGTCCTGGGTATCGCTGACGCATCTTGGCCAGTGCAACATCGATCGTCTGAGCAGGAAGTCCGATGAAGTCTGGTTTCCAGAGTTCCGTGTACAGATCGGCGATGAAGCTTCGATGTCGTACAGAGACATCCGCTTCCTGGTAAGGGAACGGAGTATCTTTCCAGTAAAAGACGACATGTGGTCTTCGTCCTTCTCGGAGGAGATCTGCTCTAGACCAACGGGCTCCGAGATCAGTGATCCCTGAGAGGTGAGCAGCCAGACTTCTGGGTACCGAACAGCCATCCAGGAATAAGAACGTTGGACGGTTGGACAGACTCAGACTCTGTAGCGTGGCAGTGCTTACTCCTTCGGTTTTGTTCGTACTTCGGGAACCGACATAGTCAGTTCCACCAGAACTATAGATATGTACGTGCGAAGGTGCACGTCCATAAGAACCGAGTAGGTAGTCGTTACACACCTCGTAAGTGCTATCCGCGAGCATATTCCAGCTTTCAACCGTGGTCTCGCGTGTTTGTGTGGCAAAGATGAACATATCTCCCCAAAAGCCAAAGTTGACCGTTGGCGCAAGGAGCATACGTTCGAGTTCACTCGTCTCAATATCCAGCTCTGCAGGCACTTGGCCGATAACTGTCCCTTCCAGCCAATCGAAGACGCTGACCGTCGGTGATCGGAAGGAATAGGTGCTGGTTGTCTGTCCTACCACGGTGGTGATCGTATAGTCGAAGTAGGCACTGCTGTAGATGTTGGTGAAACGAGCAGAGCCATCTTTGAAGACGATCGTACCGTTGGTACTCAGTGATCCTGCCATATTCCGGTTAGTGCTTTGTACCATCGTACCTTGGTCATTCTTGACGATGACCGAGTAGGTGCCATTGGTAGCATGAGGTACGAATTCGAGGTACCTCATGAACTCTGTGGGGATCTGACTGACCACGGCGATAGCATTGCTGGAACGCACTGGCACCATGTCTGAGTACGAGATGAGGTTCGGTGTGATGAGTTCCAGTTGCAATCCATGAGTTCCGTTGCGCAGATGTGCAGTGTTGACCGTGAATGACCGTCGAGACGGGTCGCGGATGTCGATATAATCAAGGACATTGGTGGTGCTCCGGAAGATATCCCACAGCCCGATAGACTGTATGTCACCTGATGTTGCAAGAGCAGTAATGTCGATCTGTACCGTACCACTGAGCAGATGATCTTCGGTCAGGTCGATCGAACTATCGATCGATAATTCAGTCAACCGGAACAGTTCCATTGGCTTCGGGCTTGGTAGAGGGATAGACTTTTGCTGGCCATTGCCTAGAACGGGGGAGAATGACTTCTTCCACGGACCATGAGCATTGGTCGAGCTTTGCACTCGGTAGATGACGTTGGGACTACTGGGCCAGGTGAGTGACAGTGTCTGTGGACCAGTCCGGGTCAATCCGATACGTACCGCAGTGTATGCATCTGGGGTTCTGAAGAGGAGGGTGCAGACCAGCACCATCCATGTCCATGCCAGTCCTGGCGTGTTTTTGAGGAGCTTCATATTCGATCCTTTCGGGGTTCGAGGTTGTATTTTCAAAAATTGGCACCTTCATGAGAAGGTGCCACTAGTCGGTACTCTACTATGTAGTTGACTCTATGTCAATATAATGTAATTGTCGCTATTGTGGTATGAATACTTCTGATATACTGTCGCCACGGAAGATCGTGAGCCTGCCAGCTCCATGAATACAAAGAAGAAGGTTCTGCTCGTGTGCGTAGTCGTATGTATCGGTGTTATAGGTTACTGGATCCTTCTCCCTGAAAGGGTGGAGCAACAAAAAGTAGTCTCTATTGATCCTCGCGTCCTCTATCCGGTCGAGGCAATTCTCGATGGTGATACATTCACTCTCGTAGTGAAACGCAAACATATCACGGTTCGCATGTTGGGTATCGACACTCCAGAGACGGTAGATCCTCGTAAACCTGCCCAGTGTTATGGTGCAGAAGCTTCAGCTGAAACAAAGAGCATGCTCAAGGATCATTCGGTCAGGCTTGTGCTCAACCCCGACAGAGAAGTCCTCGACAAATATGGCCGCTACCTAGCCTATGTGTATCGTGACGATGGCATGTTCATCAACGAACACTTGCTTGAAAAGGGCTTTGCCCGAGAATATACCTATGGCAAACCCTATTCTCTGCAAAAAGAATTTCGAAAAACTGAGAGGGAAGCCAAGCAAAATAAAAAAGGTCTGTGGGGAGAGTGCGAATAGAAAGATCCAGGATTCATGATTCAAGAAGCAGGGAAGACAAGAGG
This sequence comes from Patescibacteria group bacterium, assembly GCA_038065395.1. Taxonomy (GTDB): domain Bacteria; phylum Patescibacteriota; class Minisyncoccia; order Phycocordibacterales; family PALSA-1337; genus C7867-002. The sequence goes on along the minus strand of JBBTRB010000006.1, from coordinate 23,499 downwards.
GGGATTGTGAACTTATTTTGCGTGGATATACAGATAGATATCTTCGAGAGCTTTCACGGCATCTCCGGCTGCGATGTTGTTCTGATGGTAAAGTCCGTCGGTCACATCTCCAGCTGCCCAGATACCCGGGGTAGAAGTCATCTGGGTACGTGGGTCAACAGGGATACGGTTGTATTGGTCGAGCTTGACGATGTCTTTGACGAAACTACTGTTGGGGATCGAGCCTACTTCGACGAATACACCCGTGACTGGAAGTGTGATATCTGTACCAGAAGCAGTGTCAGTATAGGTGAATGAGGTGACGAACTTCTCTCCGCGGACTTCTTTGGGAAGTGCATTGGTTATGGCACGCATCTTGGGGTTACTCAGGACTTTTTCGACGGTGCCCGGGTCTGCCTTGAATTCACTGCGTGAGAGGAGCGTGACACTCTTGCAGTATGCCAGGAGCTGCGCGGCACTTTCGAATCCGGCATTGCCACCACCAACGACCACGACGTCCTGGTCGGCAAAGAGAGGGCCATCGCAGGTCGCACAGTAGGTCAGACCTTTGTTGTCGTATTCTTTGGCGCCAGGCACATCGAGTGTGCGTCTGCTGCTGCCACTTGTGATCAGGATCGTCTTGGCCTGGTACGAACCCTTGTCAGTTGAGATCGTGAAGACGGCATCTTCCGTGTCTGACTTTTGTATCTGGGTACATAGCTCGCCCTCTTTGAAATCAATGATCCCTTCGGCGTAGGCTTTGACGTGCTTTTCGAGACTCGTAGAGAGTTCGAGTCCTGATATTGCTATGGTACCGACCCAGTTCTCGATCTTCTCGGAGACATTACTCTGGCCGAGCCAGTCTTTTGTGATGAAAACTGTCTTGAGACGTTTGCGTGATGCATACACACCAGCCGCTGCACCGCCTGGTCCTCCGCCGATGATCGCAAGATCGTAGATATGAGACATAGGGATCATCTTAGCACATCTTTCGTTGAATTTATCGTTTCTTGAACCTAAATTCATACGGATTTTATCTCGGTTGAGTATAGTTACGCTAATGTCTGAGATATATATCAAACAGTTCAAATTGTGGAGCGATCATGCGGAACAGATCGATTCCCGAGAATTCAATGACTTTTTCTATGAAAGAGAGTTATGGTGGTGTGCGTTGGGGGTGAATATTGGCTCAGAGCAAGATGGAACTACCGAAACATTCGAGAGGCCAGTTCTTGTTATCAAGAAGATCAGGAAAGATTTGACGCTCATAGCCCCACTTACTACCAAAATACTTGATCTGAAATATAGAATTCATACGACGTGTACAGGATTACACTCACAAATTCTTCTCGATCAGATACGCATCATAAGTAGTAAAAGACTTATAAGAAAGATGTCGCATCTCGATGTAAAAACTTTTCAAAAAGTTTTGATTATGTTCATGAAGTTGCTGTTAGAAACCTTGGAAATCGAAACCCCACCAAAAGGTGGGGAATCTCGGAGCCCGAAGGCCAAGGTAACTAAAAGTATAGTCGATCCAGTATAAAAGTCAATGCTACTTGAGTCGTGACCGTCTCAAAAAAGCCGGTATGGCGCCCCATTCATCGTCGGAGCTTTCTTGGGCAGGGGGAGGAGTGATCGGTTTGGCGTCTTTTTTGACGTCAGTGATCTTTTCGGCGATGACGGCATCACGGTCACGGCGAGGTTCAGGTGCAGGGTTGAAGATCTTGCCTTTGTCGGCAGTGCCGCTTTTCATAAAAGAGAGAATACTGGATTCATTGGCCTGGGATTGCTCAGGAGTCTGTGTTGGGGTGGACCGTTGAGGGAGCTGACCTTCAGGGAAGCCGGTTGCAATGACGGTGATCTTGACCTCGTTTTTCTTGAGCTTGTCGTCGCGTACCGTACCGAAGATGATCTTGGCTTCGGGGTCGATAGACTCGGTGATGACTTTGGCGGCGTCTTGGATCTCGAACATGGTGAGATCTTCGCCACCAGCGATCGAGAACAGGACACCCTTTGCGCCAGCGATCGACACATCGAGAAGGGGAGAATTGATAGCGGCCTTGGCGGCGTCGATAGCGCGGTTGTCGCCTGAGGCAGAGCCGATACCCATGAGTGCCGAGCCGGCGTTCTCCATGACGGTGCGGATATCTGCAAAGTCGATATTGATGAGTCCAGGAGTGGTGATCAGGTCAGAGATACCCTCAACCGCCTGGCGCAGGATCTCGTCACACATGGCGAAGGCGTTCTTGACGGTGGTTTCTTTGTTGATGGCAGAGAGGAGTTTGTCGTTGGGAATGACGATGATAGCGTCTACTTCTTTGCGGAGGTCTTCGAGAGCGGTCTCGGCGATACGTACACGCTGACGTCCTTCGAAGTAAAAAGGTTTGGTAACAACGGCAACAGTGAGACAGCCGAGCTCCTTTGCGGTACGGGCAACTTGGGGACTAGCGCCACTGCAGGTTCCTCCACCGAGTCCACCAGCGACGAAGACCATGTCGGCGCCTTTGACGGCCTCTTGGAGTTCGTCCTTGCTCTCTTCGACGGCACGACGACCGAGATCGGGATTCATACCAGTACCGAGTCCTCGGGTAATGTTCTTGCCGATATGAATGCGTTTCTTGGCCAGAGATCGATGGAGATCTTGCGCGTCTGTGTTGATGGCGATAAAGTCGACACCCTTGACCTTGGAGGCGATCATGTGACTAACCGCGTTGCCACCAGAGCCTCCGACGCCGAGGACCTTGATACGTGCGAATGCTTCGATGTCAGGAGTAATGTTGGGCATGATTTCGTGTACGGTGTTACGGTGGTTGATAGGGTGTATAGTATCACACGAAAAAAGGGGCACAACTTGCAGGAATAACAGGTTTGTGGTGGGTTATTGCTATTTCTAAGGCAAAAATTGTTTGAACCAACGAACGAGAGTTTTCCAGCCATGTTTGAGGAATTGGAGAGAAGTGTCGATCTCAGGACCTTCTTCGGTATGGATACCCCAGGCGGTGAGGCCATAGGCAACAGCCCAGATAGCGTCTTTGGTCGGTGACTTGCTATCAGGACTGATAGATCCGATACGTGCAGGGATCTTGAGAGACGACTTTGCCATGAGATCAATGGAGTTGATACCAGAACCACCACCAGCAAGGATAATACCCGCAGGGAGGAGCCCGTTGCGACCGATCTTCTTGAGATGTCCTTCGATGAGCTCAAACATATCGGAGACACGGGCAGAGATGATCTCGTCGAGTTTTTTGCGAGGATACGAACTGCCAGTGATAGCACCGACCTTGATCTGCTCGGCTTCTTCGAGGGGAACTTTGATACCGAGAGCGATGTCGTTGGTGATATCGGTAGAACCGATCGGGAAGACTTCGAGCGATGTAGGTACGCTGTTTTCGAAGATGGCAATAGAAACAGTTTCGGCGCCAATGTTGGTGAGTACGCAACCGGCGATCTTTTGGGTTTTGGATAGAGTGACGAACGAAGCGGCAAGTGGTGCGGCCATGACGTCTTCGACCTCGATGCCGGCTTGATTGACGGCGTGAATGAGGTTGGTGACATGATGGTCGAGACAGGTGATGAAGAGAGTCTTTTGTTCGATCTTGTTACCGATGAGTCCGAGGGGTTGGCCGAGCGCGGGTGCACCATCGATCTTGTATTGGATCGGAATATCGTAGACGATACGACGGTTGGCGGTGGCACTTTTCGGTAGGTCTTTTTCGCACTGTTCGCGGAGCTTAGAAAGGTCGAGACTGGTGATCTCGGCATCTGCACGTGAGGTCATGATGAAGCTCGATACCGAGACACTCGAAAGTCCGATACCTCCAATACCGATAAAAGCTTTTTTGACTTTTGTACCAACCTTTTCCTCGGCGAGTGCAACAGCTCTACGGATACTCTCGGCAGCTTCTTGGACATTGGTGATGTAGCCGTGACGAAGACCTTTGGATTCGGTCATGACTGCAGCGATGATACGAGGTAGTCCGCGATCGGTTTTTTCTCGGGCATGAGCAATAACCACTTTGATCGAATGTGTTCCGACGTCGATACCTGTAATGATGGAGCGGGACATGAGAATTGGACTATTCAACCATATAACAATTGAACAATTAAAATCACTGCTTCGTCATCCCTGCGAAGGCGGGGATCTGCGCGTCAGTGAGTCTTTTTGTGGTTCGATTGTTGAATGATCTTAAATCCCGAATGTGTTACGAAACTGAGCCTCTATACCCTCCATTGTACCCCCATGATCATATCCTTTCAAATGAACACATCCGTGGATAAACACAAATGCAAAAAAGTTCTCGTACGATCGGTCGAATTTTACTGATTCCTTCTTGATCTCTTCTGGACACAAATATATTTCACCTTGATTCTCTGACAAGGGGAAACTCAGAATATCCGTAGGTTCGTCTTTGTTGCGGTACATCAGATTGATCTTTTGTATCTCGTCAGGTGTGACGATCGCAACCGACAGTTCATAGGCCTTTCCAAGGATCTTTTCTGCCATTACAGCAAAAGGCACGGAAGGGAGAGTGTTCCGTGTCTTGTTGGTTAGGGTGAAAGGGGTACGCATTATCTCTTCTCTGGCTTCGCTTGTGCTTTGCCGAGTTTGATGAGGAGGGCAGTCTCTGCCTTGCGGTTGAGGGACTTGAGGGCGCGCTGCTTGATCTTGTAAGGAGACTGTACACGATCACTAAAGCGGAGACTACGAACACGAGGGATCACGCCAGAACTCTGGACTTTGCGACTGAATCGGCGGATAAGGCTGAGACTATTCTCGCCAGGGTTACGGGTTATTTCTACGTTTATCATGGCAAAAGGATAACATGAGTCCAAAAATAGTGCAAATTCTACTTCTTGAGCCACTGAGCCTCGATCTTCTTCATATATTTTGGGAGTTCTTCGAGACTGACGATGTCTTGGGAATGAGTATCGGTCTGTCGGACGATCACGGTTTTTTCGACGGCCTCTTTTTTGCCCATGACGATCATGTACGGGGTGTGGTATTTTTCGATACTTGATACCTGTGCGCCGAGGCGGTCCTTGGCCAAAGAGAGATAGAGGGGGATTTTGACTTGGCGCAAGACTTCGACGATGCCGAGTGACAGGAGCTTGGACTCGGTACCGAGCTGGATGAATGATGCCAGTGGTCGTTTGATCTTGGTAACAGGTTTGCGGAGCGCCGGGTCCTGTTCTTTGGTTAGGAGCGAGAGACCGACACCTTGGATATCACGCTTGGCACTGAGACGCTTGGCCAGACCATTGTAGCGGACGCCGATACCGAGGATACGCTGATCCTTGAAGGTCTTGTCTTCGCTGTCAGCATTGACGATGGCGAATATAGTCTCGGTGCAGTATTTGCGGTTGCCGATGAGGTTGTTGTTGATGATATAGGGGATATTGAGAGCCTCGAGATATTCAAGGATGTCTTCGAGGTGGCGACGACTGGTTTCGGAGAGGAAGTCCATAGAGCGTGGTGCACGTGCATTGAGCTCTTTGCAGGACTCATCGCGAGATCCGAGGAGTTCGAAGGCGTCACGCTTGAACATTTGGCGACATTCCGGTGTCATGTCGTTGATATGCTTGCGGTAGTAGTTGATGAGCTCACGGGTGAAGCGGGAGATAGAGTCTTTGTCACCAACACTGTTGATCTCGACGGCGGTTTTGGTATATCCCATGTCGGTGAGCATGGTGCGACCGGTCTGGATGAGTGTGGCCTCGGCGATCGCGCCAGAACTACCGATGATCTCGAGATCAGCATAGCGATGATATTTTCCCGTCTTGCGACTGCCACGGTTGGGATCCTTGAAATACAACATCACTGGTTGTGGCAACGTATTCATGTTCTGTTCTTGATAGGTACGGATCAGCGCGATCTTTTCTTCGACATGGAGAGGGAGCTTGCCGTGACGGTCTGTCTCATCGTCGATAAAGTCGCCTTCGAGGATGTCTTTTGCGGTATCAAGGTCGATCTTGGTGATAGCCGGACTCTTCATAGGGTTGAAGCCGTAGTACGCCGCTACCTCACCGATCTTGTCGAGATGTTCGCAGGTGATATAAGGAGAATTATTCCTCTTGATGACGACCTTCGGGGTAGAGTCACCAGAAATAGTCTTTGGGGCACTAGCAATGTGTGGTTTATTCATGGTGTTCTCCAGGGAAAAGTGAAACAGCTGTTAATGGCAATAGGCGAACGACCGGTCTACCGATGATGAATTTCTCATCGAGTGGTCCCCAGCTCCTCGAATCAGAACTCTGGGAACGGTTGTCTCCCATCACAAAATATTCTGTTGGTCCGAGGGTGACGGTAGCGGTCTCATGAGAGCGATGAGTTGCACCGATATATGACTCGTCGAGGATGAACCCTTCTGGATATTCGGTGTTGACGATCGAAACGATGCCGTCACTGATGCGGACTGTCTCACCCGGGAGACCGATGACGCGCTTGATGTAGTACACTCGAGGGTTGTTGGGATATTTGAAAATAGTCACATCTCCGCGAGAAGGTGTGCCTGTGTTGTAGGAGATACGATCAACGATCAAGAATTGTCCACTCTCGAATGTAGGATCCATCGAAGCACCTTCGACGACAAAAGGCTCCGCAATGAAGAATCGTATCGGAAGAGAGATGATGAGTGCTACGATGATCACCTTGATCCATTCGCGTACATGGTGCCAAAAATGAGACGAGGTCTCACGAGGTTCAGACGATGGATGCCATGCATTGAGCTTGTTATCGTGAGCATTCTCCATAAAAGTCTGTATATTATACTCCTAAAAACGGGTAGTTGCAACTTCATACTTCATACTTCATACGTTATACTTTCGCCATGTCATACATCATCGTCGGTCTCGGCAACCCAGGACCAGAATACGCACAGACGCGTCACAATAGTGGTCGTATCATGCTGGACTTCATCCGTGCAGAGTTCGGAGATGATGAATTCACTTTCGATAAGAAGCTCAATGCGCTCGTTGCAGAGATCAAGATCGGTAAAGAAAAGGTTCGTCTGATCGCTCCGGAGACCTTTATGAACAATTCTGGCAAAGCTGTTGCACCGCTCGTCAAGAGTGTCAAAGCCGCGGAGAAGCTCCTGGTGATCTACGATGACTTCCAGTTGCCGATCGGCCGTATGAAAGTCTCCTTTAACAAGAGTTCCGGTGGGCACAACGGTCTCGAGTCTGTCATCAAAGCCGTCAAGACCGAAGCCTTCCCTCGCCTTCGTGTCGGCATCGCACCAGCTACCGCAAAGGGTGACGCCAAGATCCCTCATGGCGACGACAAGATCGAGAAGTTCATCCTCGGTTCATTCAAGGATGAAGAACTCAAACTCCTCAAGAAGATGTCCAAGAAGATGCTCGAAGGTGTCGAGCTCTGGGTCAAAGAGGGTAGAGAGAGGGCGACGAATGTGGTGAATACGGGGTAAATTGAGGTAACAAAAAACCACCCACATTCGCTACTTAGCGAACGTGGGTGGCATAGAAGGGGTCAGACAAGTTGTCGAGGTTTGGAGTTGAGTCTCGAATCGATCCCGTACACAGGGACAAGACGAGCTTTCCTGAAGCGTGCTCGCAATCGATCTCCTTTTTCCAAGGTGACAATATCGTCAGTCTCGTATCTCGGACACTTCATCAAGGAAATCCCAAAACCCATCTTCTGTTTGAATCCGGCGGGTATGGTCGACTTTTTCTTGTGTGCTGATTCTGAGAAACCGCAGTGTTTGCAAATAGCTCCAGAGGGCATAGAGATCCTTTATTATTTTAATTGTTCCAAGGACAGATACTACCCTATTTGGGATAAAAAGCTAGCGCATCAGGTATATAAAAAAGAGGTGCTGGAATCCCGTCCAGCACCTCCGTTACTCTCCTAGCGTGCCAACCCGCAGATAATTCTAGCTCTGACAACATCCCGTTGCAAAAGGATGTGGGGATAGGGAACATGCTACTGTTTCTTCCCTAGGAATTCCCTCAGTTCTCCGAATGTGGTGACATCCGAGGGGAGTTCGAGTCGAAGTCCACATTGTGGACAGAATAGGATTGTTTTTTTGAGAGACACTTCTATAGCATTCATGCGCTCGCAACTTTCGTGCTCTATACTCCCAATAGGCTCTTCGTCCGCATCTTTTTGAGGTGCGGTGCGGGCATCATCCATGAGATATACATGAGTGATCAGGTTACCGTTGTTACGTTTCAATACGATCGGCTTACTGGGGACGCGATGTGCTGACATACAAAGAACCTTTCGTTGATTGTTCAAAAGTGAATATAGCATGGAGGGCACAATAGTCAAAAGAAAAACCTCCCGAACTATATCGAGAGGTTTTTCTTGGATCCCCATTTTCATGGGGATGACACAAAGGGTTGAGTTTTTACTTCTTGTCTCCGGTATACGCGAGAGCCATCTTTTGTTCCTTTGGATCAAAGAGGGTGATCTTGAAGTTGTAGGTCTTGCCGAGTTCGAGTGTCTGACGGAGCTTTTCTTCAGAGCCGAATTCAGAGACGTGTACAAGTCCCGCTACACCTTCTTCGATAGAGGCGAGAGCGCCATGCTTGTTGAACTTGATGATCACGCCAGAGATAACCATGTCCTTGGTGTATTTCTTGGAAGCCTCGGTCCATGGATTTGGCTTGAGCTGTTTCATTGAGAGGGAGATCTTGCCTTCCTTGACTTCGATGATCTTGGCCTTGATCTTTGCTCCAACCTTCACGAAGTTGCGAGGGTCATCCACAAGTCCCCAATCGATCTCAGATATATGGACCAATCCCTCGAGGCCTTCTTCGAGTTTGACGAAGATGCCAAAGTCGACAACTCCAGTAACGGTACCTTCGACAGCGTCACCGATCTCGTATTTGCTGACGATCTTTTCCTTCTCTTTCTGTTCTGAGCCTTTCTCAGAGAAGATGAGCTTGCCTTCCTTCGGATCTGCAGTGATGATCGAGAGTGCGAGGCGTGTGCCAACGAACTTCTTGAGCTCTTCGAGGATCTTGTCCTTGTCACCATCGGTAACATGAGGGTAGTGCTCGGCCTTGAGCTGTGAAGCAGGGAGGAAGCCGACGATACCTTGCCATTCGACGAGGAGTCCACCTTTGTTAGCTTCTTTGACCAGGAGCTCGAGAACTTTCTTCTCTTTGATAGCGACCTCGGCTTCGTTCCAGATCAGAGCCTGACGTGCCTCCTTGAGAGACAATTCGTAATAGCCTTCTGGATGAGCGTTGTCGACGATCTTGGCTGCGATGACGTCACCGACATTGATCTTCTTGATCACGTCACGTGCCGTGATGAACTCGCGTCCATAGATGATACCAGTACCAAATGGTGCAAGGTCGATGAACACAGATGATTTCTCAACTGCGATCACGGGTCCTTCTACGAGGTCACCGACCTGAGGAGGATTCTTCATAACGGTGACGAGGTTGCCCATCACACTCTTCTTTTGTTCTTCGGTGAGGGTGAGCTCGGCGTTCTTCTTCTTTGGTTCAGGAGCTTTGCGTTCGGTCGTTACTTCGGTCTCTTTCGAACCGGTTAGTTTCTCTTTGATTTTCTTTAACATGTAATATGTCGCGATCCGCTTTTTAGGTTGTTAATAAAATAGTGCGGGATGACGCGAGGGACTCATAAACTCTTCTATCTACAGCAAATACTGTATGAACCGACTGTATCACGAAGAAGGGGATTTGTCTAACCCTGTTCGCACCCTAGGTCTACCTTAGGGGTAACAATAAAAATCACCCCACAGTTCTTGCGAACGGTGGGGTGGTGTTGATGAAGACTTGCTCAGGCTGCGGATTCCTGGGTAGTTGTGACAACTACGCCAGTGATGGCTTGCGCACATTCTTCCACTGCCTTGAGAAGAGTATCCATGCCGAAGGGTTTCTCGAGGACGAAGTCAGGACGGTGACGTTCCCGGATGTCAGGGATGTTTCCTGGTGCACCTGTGATCGAAATCACATGAGTTGCCTTGGACTTCTTCTTGGCCGCATCCATGATCTCTCCGCCCTCGTTGCCTTTGGGGATGTTGTAATCACAGATGAGGAGATCGAGATCTGACCGAGAAGAAATGATCTCTAGTGCCTCGGGGAGACTGTGAGCACAGATAATGTTATCTGCCGGAATGCCCCACTTCGTGAGAATTGCTTTGACCACCCGGGTGATCATGTTCTCATCATCAACAACGAGTACCTGCAATGTGTCTTTCATTTTATGTTCCTTATGTTCAATGTTCGCAACTTCCATGTTTAGGTATGTACCGTTGCCTGCTACCTGGCATAATAATAGCACTTTTAAACAGTAAAGTCAACCCCTGGGGTAGACCTAGGGGAGGCTCTAGCAGAGCCGTCTTTTTTCTGATACTATGCTTCCATCATGATTATTACCTACCTCGGTGCAGAGTTCGTCAAAGCGTCATTTGGTGACACTGTCCTTGCATTCAACCCAGTATCCAAGGATTCCTCTCTCAAAACCTCCAAGTTCGGTGCAGATATTGTCCTCTCGACACTCAACCATGAAGACATGAACGGCGCAGAGCAAGTCTCCTTTGGTGACAAGAAGGCCTTCGTCATCAGTGGTCCTGGAGAATACGAAGTCAAAGGCGTCTTTATCAAGGGTCTCGCATCTGAGTCCTCCTACGATGGTGAAAAGCGTATCAACACCATATATACCGTTTCGCTCGAAGGTATGAACATTTGTTTCCTCGGTGCTGTCGGCAACCCAGAGCTTCCCGCAGAAACAGACGAAGCGATCGATGAAGTAGATATCCTCTTTGTACCGATCGGTGGTGACGGAGTACTTGACCCAGTGGCTGCATACAAACTCGCGGTTGCCATGAACCCCAAGATCATTATTCCGATACACTACGGTGATATGGGCAAAGATGGTTCACTCAAAACATTCCTCAAGGAAGCAGGGGAGAGTCCAACTCCGATCGCAAAGCTCACCCTGAAGAAGAAAGATCTCGAAGGCAAAGACGCAGAAGTGATCGTGTTGGAGAGGGAGTAGGTATGTCATCCCCGCGCAGGCGGGGATCTGCGCTCTGGAATTTCCCATTCACACTTTCCACTTTGCACTTTCACCTTTCCCCTATACAATAGAGTCATGTCATTCCAGTCCTATCTCGAACATCTCCGTACAAAACCAGATCATATCAAAAAACGGATTGCTTTCTGGTCATCATTCACATTCACCGCTATCGTGTTTATGTTCTGGATCGGATCTTTCTCCGCTCTCGGCTCGTCACCAGCTGGCCAAAAAGTCGCCGACGTCTTCGATGCTCGCTATACACCCGCACAGTCACTGATCGCTGGGGTTGGCTCACTCTTTGAAACTCTTCGTGACAGTATTTTCGGAGTAAAGAAGGTTGAATTTTCAACAGTGGAGGTTATCGCAGGGGATAGGTAGTGATAAGACATCAAAATATATCATACGTCAATAGTTTCTGAACACACTTTTTGCTATACTAGAGTTTTATGGCCAAGAAATCTTTCGATACAAGCACGACTCCTGATGAGGCACCTCGCGAAGGCACCGGCATCGTAGCTCGCTCTATCACGACCGAGATGCGTGAGTCATTCCTGGACTATGCCATGTCGGTCATCACCGACCGTGCACTCCCTGATGTTCGCGATGGCCTCAAGCCCGTTCATCGCCGTATCCTCTACGCCATGCACGAGAAGGGATTGACCTTCCAGGCCAAATTCCGCAAATCTGCCGTGGTCGTCGGAGACGTGCTCGGTAACTATCACCCACACGGTGACGTGGCAGTGTATGACTCCATGGTCAAGATGGCTCAGGACTTCACCATGCGCTATCAGCTCATCCATGGCCAAGGCAACTTCGGCACTGTCGACGGTGATCCACCAGCTGCTATGCGTTATACCGAGGCCAAGATGGCTCGCATATCGACCGAACTCCTCCGTGATATCGACAAGGAGACGGTGGATTTTCGTCCGAACTACGACGGTACTCGCAAAGAACCGTCAGTTTTGCCGACTGCCGTCCCGAACCTCCTCCTCAACGGCACCCTCGGTATTGCTGTCGGTATGGCGACCAACATTGCTCCTCACAACTTGCGCGAGGTTGTAGATGCGACCACTCACCTCATCACCAACCCCGAGGCTAGCACCGAAGATCTTCTCGGATTTATAAAAGGCCCCGACTTCCCAACAGGAGCGGTGATCTATGGTAACAAAGACATCCAGCATGCATATGCTACTGGTCGTGGAGGTATGACGGTGCGTGGCGAGGTAGAGATCATCGAAGACAAAAAGGGCCAATATCAGATTGTCATCAGCTCCATCCCATATCGCGTCAACAAAAGCGAGCTCATCATCCGCATGGCCGACCTCGTCCGTGACAAGATCATCGAAGGAGTTCGTGGTCTGCGTGATGAGTCCGACCGAGACATGCGTATCGTACTCGACCTCAAGCAGGGCTCATATCCTGAGAAGGTGGTGAACTTGCTCTACAAGCATACCCAGCTCGAAGAGACATTCCACATGAACACTGTGGCGCTCGTCCATGGCGTTCCTCAGACGTTGTCGCTCAAGACGATCCTCCAAGAATTCATCATCCACCGCATCGAAGTCATCCGTCGTCGTACACAGTTCGACCTGACCAAAGCCGAAGATCGCGAACATATCTTGCTCGGTCTCAAGAAAGCTCTCGACCATATCGACGAGATCATCACCCTCATCCGTGCCTCAAAGGACGCTCCCGAGGCCCATGCCAACTTGATGAAGAAGTTCAAGTTCTCTGACAGACAGGCAACCGCCATCTGCGAAATGCGCTTGGTCAAACTCGCCGGTCTCGAGCGCAAGAAGATCCTCGACGAACTCGCAGAGGTACAGGATCTCATTGCAGAGCTCAAGAGTATTCTCGCCAGTGACAAGAAAGTCCGTGGCATCATCACGACCGAGCTTTCCGACATCAAAGAGCGCTACGGCGACGACCGTCGTACCAAGATCGTCAAACATGGCGTCAAAGAATTCAACCCAGAAGACCTGATCGCTGACGAAGAGTCCGTGCTCGTACTGACCAAGGGTGGCTATATCAAGCGCACCGACCCATCCGAATACCGCAAACAAAAGCGCGGCGGTGTCGGCGTGGTTGACCTCGATACCAAAGAAGAGGACTTCATCTCGCACCTGGTGTTCGCGACAACCCACAACGACCTCCTGTTCTTCACTGACAAGGGCAAGGCCTATCAGATCAAGATGTATGAGATCCCCGAAGGCAAGCGTGCCACTCGTGGCAAGTCGATCATGAACTTTCTGTCACTTTCCGAAGGTGAGCAGGTGACCTCGATCCTCCCGATGCCCAAAGACAAAAAGGCCGCCGACGGTCTGGCCCTCATGATGGTCACACGTGGTGGTACCGGCAAAAAGTCTTCTGCGAAACATTTTCGTGACGTACGCCGTTCTGGTCTCATTGCTATCACTCTCGATGCAGGGGATGAGCTTATCTCTGTATCTTTTGTTTCCAAGAAAGACGACGTAGTGATCGCCACCAAAGAAGGCCAGTCTATCCGCTTTGCCGAAGACGATGTCCGTGAGATGGGTCGCACTGCCGGTGGCGTGCGTGTCATCCGTCTCGACAAGGACGACGCTGTTATCTCTGCCGACGTGGTGGCACCATCTGCCAAGAACCCGGCCCTCTTTGTCATGAGTGCCAACGGCTACGGCAAGAAGACCGAACTCTCCGAATACAAAGTCCAGAACCGTGGTGGTTCCGGCATCCTGACTATGAAGGTCACTGCTAAGACCGGCTCTCTCATGGCTGCCAAGGTAGTCACTGACGACGACGAGGAGATCGTAGCTATGTCCAAGAAATCCCAAGTCATCCGTGTTGATATCAAGGAGATCCCTGCACTTTCTCGTGCCACCCAAGGCGTCAGAGTCATGAAACTCCGCGAAGGTGACCAGTTGGCGAGTCTGATTTGTTTGTAGAATCCTTTTGTCCCCACAGCACATCGCCCATTCCGGGATACTTCGCGGTATAATAACCCCATGTTTTCTGAGCCTGCAGCAAATCTATCGAAACTCGGTCTGACTGATGGTATGAAAGTCGTCGATCTCGGTGCAGGGTCAGGATTTTATTCATACGAAGCTGCAAAACGAGTCGGTAGTGGTGGCCGTGTATATGCAGTAGATGTTCAGAAAGATCTCCTGGAGCGTCTCCGGTCTCAAGGTGCTACACAGGGGATCCGCAATATCGAGGTTGTCTGGGGTAATGCCGAGAAGATCGGTGGGACTAAACTCCGCGAAGGTATCGCCGATGCCGTCATCGCTTCCAATATCTTGTTCCAGATCGAAAAGCCAGACGAATTTTGTCTGGAGATCAAGAGGGTACTCAAAAAAGGTGGCAAGGTACTCGTGGTAGACTGGAGTGACGTCAGCCCGATCGGTCCCAAGACGCTCGTCCCAGCCATGAAGGCACAGACGTTGTTCGAGAAGTCCGGTTTCAAGCTCGACCAGTCATTCACCGCAGGAGACCACCATTACGGACTTGTATTCGTACGCCAATAACATGATATCCAAATTCCAACTCATCACCCTCGCCACCTTCGTAGTATTCATCATTGCTGGGGTAGCCGCCTTCGCTCTCTACCGTGGAGAGGACTCTGCGACACAACTCCCCTCTATATCTATGTGGGGAACATTCCCCAAGAACACGTTCGACCAGCATGTCGCTGAGATCAACAAGACTCTGGTACAGCCTATCATCGTAGAATATACCCAAAAAGACCCCAACAAGTTCTCTTCTGAGTTCATTGCTGCACTGGCTCGTGGCCAAGGACCAGATGCGATCTTGATCCCCGCAGACACACTGTATCCGCATAGCGACAAGCTCGCGCTCGTCCCGTACACCGCACTGTCACAAAGAGATTTTCGTGATACGTTCGTCAGAGAAGCCGAGGTCTACCTCTTCGACCAGGGAGTCGCTGCGATACCTTTTACTCTCGATCCTCTGATCATGTACTGGAATCGTGACATGTTCGACACTGCGGGCATACCGACCTATCCGCGCTATTGGGATGAATTCGTTGCTCTCAACGAGAGGTTGACCATCAAAGACGCAAATGGCAACGTCAGGAGAAGTGCGATCGCTATGGGAGACTTCACCAACGTCACCAATGCCCGTGAGATCCTCGGCACACTCTTGTTCCAAGTGGGTAACCCGGTGACTTTGCGCGACAAAGAGGGGATGCTCAACAGTACCTTGACTCGAGTGCACCCCGCATCTCCAGGACCTGCGCTTGAGTTCTTCACACAGTTCGTCAACCCTTCTGACCCCAACTATTCGTGGAATCGTGGCATGCCTCAGTCCAAGTCGGCCTTCTTGTCAGCATCTCTTGCGACGTATTTTGGCTTTGCATCAGAACTTTTTGACCTTCGTACCAAAAACCCAAACCTCAACTTCGATGCAGCACTCATCCCACAGCTTCGCACAGATGGTATCAAGGCCACCTATGCACGGATGTACGGTTTCTCCATCGTCCGCACCACTGCCAGTCCCAACGCTGTATATCAGATCGTTTCTCTGTTGACTGCACCGAGCATGCTCGCTCAGCTCTCACAGACGATGTACCTGCCACCAGTACGTCGTGACCTGATCGCTCAAGGTTCTGCTGACCCGTATATCACCAACTTTGGCGAGGCGGCACTGGTGTCGCAGATGTGGCTCGATGTTGACCCACAGAAGTCCAACCAGATCTTGGCAGACATGGTCGGATCGATCACCAGTGGTCGCAAGACATTGCTAGAGGCGATACAGGATGCAGGAGATCAGTATGATATTGTGTTGCAGCAGGCGGGGCAGTAGGGAGAGAAGATTTAGGATTTAAGAATTATGAATAAAACAAGATACAAAAAACAGGAAAAAGGGTACAAGGAGCAAGGTACAAGGTACGGACGATCATACCTGACGTTCCTTTTTGCTTTTTGCTTTTTCCTTCTTTCTCTTGTTCTTATACCTGTAATTCCTGTCCTTGCTCAAGCTCCTGGCTCCTCCAACCCGAACAGTAGTTCGTTCCGTCTGGCTGTCTGTGATGGACCTGCTGAGCTCAATTATATCGATCCAAAGACAGGGAAGATTGGCACCAAGAAAATCGATGACAAATACATCCCCTGTAACTTCGAGGGGCTGATGATCCAGGTTCGACATCTGATCACGATCATGTTGACTGCTGGAGTATTCGTAGCTATCCTCGGGTTCTCATACGCTGGGTATCTCTATATGACAGGTGTGCCCGGCAATATCACTCGAGCTCACGGCATCTTCAAACAAGTTGGTGTTGGGTTTATAATAATGCTATCGGCATGGTTCATCGTCTATCAGATACTGTCGTGGCTGACGGGCAATCCGGGCCTCAAGGCATTATTAGGTACACCGTAAAAATAGAATTATGATTCAAGATTCAAGAATATGAAAACAATAACCAAGATACAGGGAAAAGGGTACAAGGAGCAAGGTACAAGGTACGGACGATCGTACTTGACGTTCCTTTTTCCTTTTTCCTTTTTCCTTTTTTCTCTTGTTCTTATTCCGACAATTCCTGCCCTCGCTCAAGGTACGGTCGGAGGTAATACTGGCGGAGGTTCTGTGGGTGGTAATACACCGACCAAGACCTTCACTCTGCAAAACCCACTCAAAGTCGACTCTCTGGGTGGACTCATCGAGGCTTTCGTAGAAGTCTTTAGCTATCTAGTGATCCTCTTTGCAGTACTGGCATTGGTCTATGTGGGACTCCAGTACATACTGGCACGTGGCAACCCTGCTCGTCTGGCAGAGCTCAGCAACTGGCTCCTCTGGATCGTGATCGGGGTGGCGGTTGTTATCGGTTCACGTATTCTTGTCTCCGTAGTGATCAACACCCTCGGTGCCTCGGGGGTAGTAGACCAAGGAGTTATTCAGAGTGCTACTAATGCCCTCGAAGGCAAATAATTTTATATATATGAATACATCATCAAAAATAGGCTTGGTCACGGCAGTCAGTGTACTTGCACCACTACTGGCCTTCGCCAAAGGCCCGACATTGTTCAATATTGTCACGCTGGTTATCAGCTATCTCAATGTCGCACTCGTCCTCTTTATGGGAGTGGCGGTCGTGATATTCGTCTATCATGTGATCAAATATTTCATCCTGCCGAACGAGAACCGTTCCGAAGCTGGCTCCTATGTGCTCTACAGTGTCATCGGGTTCTTCGTGATCTTGTCGTTCTGGGGACTGGTCAACATCCTCCAGAACACTTTCGGTCTGCAGAATGAGAACTACAAGCCTTCTTCGTGGGAATCATTCAGTAACTTGTTCCCGGGAGGGGGGACTCGATCGACTCAGACTGACGGTTTTAATGAGGGATCTGATATGCGCGGCAGTTCCAGAGGCAGTTTTGTACCCGCAGCACAATTCCAAACCCAAGTAGAGATCAGGGATGCTCAAAAACTGGATGAATCCAGGTCTATTCAGAACGCAAACGAGTTGGAATCATAGTCCACAGTCCCTCCTGTGAGTTCGCAGAGTATGGTGTATAATTATCCATTATAGAAAGTTAACAGCATTTAAGACTTAATATGAAAAAATTAATCGCATCTCTCGTCGCGTTTGCTCCAGCTATTGCTTTGGCTCAACCGATCACTGACGTCAATTCGTTGACCTACAAGCTTACCAATATCGGCAACACCTTCATCCAGATCCTGATCGCGTTTGCTGTCATCTGGATCGTATATAACGTCGTTCGCTATATCGTCAAGTCTGGTGATCCTGCAGAACGCTCTGCTATCGGTACCTCTATCATGTGGAGTATTGTCGGACTCTTCGTGATCCTTTCGATCTGGGGACTCGTACGTATCTTGACCAACACCTTCCGCACCGACACTACCGCTCCGACCAACCAGTTCCCACAGGTTCAGTATCCTTCTCGTATTCCGTAATACTGGCTCCATGAGTATCTTGAGTACAGGTGTGCCAACTGCCCAGGCTGCAAGTACTGCCGATGCCTTCGGTCGCGCTATCGAACCTATCTTGGTGAACATCGTGAACCCAATCGTCATGCTGATGTTCGCAGTCGCAGTCGTAGTATTCGTCTACGGTATTGTAGAGATGCTCAGTCAGGGTGCAGATGCCGAAGCTCATACCAAAGGCCGCATGCATATGATCGGTGGCGTGGTCGGTATGTTCATCATGCTCTCGGCATGGGGGATCATCAACCTCGTTGCAAATACAGTGGGGCAAATAGGCCGGTAGGTGTACTCATGGATACAAAAAGAAACCCCGATGTCTTTACAGACGCCGGGGTTTTTGTGTTCCAAAGAGCTATCTCATTTGGGATCAGTGATCTTCCATCGGACGAGGGCTTCTCGAACAGCCTGTCCAGGCTTGATCATCCATTGTTGGTTGGTGTGTGTACCAACTTCGACATGACCACCTGTCGGATATATTGGGTGGATGCGATTATCGTCTTTGTCGAGTCGTACTAACCAAGTTACTCCTGGTGTAAGGATCTCTGCTTCGATCCGTTTATTCAGTCCAGCGGTGACCCCGCGCCACTCAGTCTGAGTGATGGTGGCTATGCTGGAGGAAGGTTGAGCTGTCATGGTATCACCCGATGATCGTCCGGAATACCGTGCCGGAGGATTGTTGACGAAGCCGTAGATGAAGACGGTG
This sequence comes from Patescibacteria group bacterium, assembly GCA_038065395.1. Lineage (GTDB taxonomy): Bacteria > Patescibacteriota > Minisyncoccia > Phycocordibacterales > PALSA-1337 > C7867-002. The sequence goes on along the minus strand of JBBTRB010000006.1, from coordinate 4,858 downwards.
ATCGTGATAAGTGCCAGAATCCATAAGAAGGTTTTCTTGTTCTTCATACGTCCTTATGCATTGGTGTTGGCGACAGTGATGACTTTGGAGTCTTTTCCTCCGTCAGCCTGGATCCGATTACTCTTGCCTGCCTTATCGAGTTTCGCGTTCTGAACCAGTCTGATGTAACTGTCCAGCGGATCAAGTTTTCTATCTTCGATGAGACGAGCAAGTGCTTGTAACTGCTCATCTCCCTGAAGACTTTTGATTCCAGGTCGTCTTTGTTCTGCAACTTCGAGTTGCATGCGTTTGGCGAATACGGTCGCAGCATCTAGGTCACGTCCTTCCGCAACAGCTTGTAGTAGTTCGGTAGCGGCATCGTCGAGCATTTCAGCCAGTCTCTTAGGAATAACCGGTACGATGTTTACTCTTTTGAAGATAAATCCGATCAGCTTACCCTCACTCCTCGCCTTGCTTGTAACTCCAGGAACTTCACCTTTAACTCTCTTGAAGAGTTCGTTCGACAAGAATCCGCTCTTCTCTTTTGCTTCAATGCAAGGATATTCGTTGGACAGATCTTGCATCTCAGCATAGATTATTTCTTGGAACCGTTTGACTACTTCTGCGAAGTTGCCGCCCAGCTGGATATAGTCGTCGAGGTCGAATATATCGGGACAGCCAGATATGGAGATCTTGATTTCCATTTGTACACCATCTCTCATTTTGAAGATGAAAGCGACGCCTTCGTAGAGGTGGTCCTCATCATCAGATTTGATCACGATGGTGTCCAGTAATACGTACGGTGCTAGGAGAGCTTTGCCACTCACCACGTAGCGATTACCTATCGTCTTACCAAAGAAGGTGATAAGTCCCACTTCTTTGGGAGCTGAGTTGGAGTGATCTTTGAGGCCATATGCAAACATAGCTCCAGCGATCATCACGCTTAACATGCCAAAGGCACGGTAACCGAGTGTTGATCCGTAATAGGTAAGGGAGAGTCCCAAACAAAAGATGGAAAGGATTACAAGGGCGATAGACCCCGTGATCCAATTCCAGAAGGGAGGATCTTTCGTCTCGCTCGGGTTTAGTCCAGAATTTCCATTCGTTCCATTTGTCATACTATCTTCTTTCTCCTACGAGCCCTTTCGGAACTCTATTGTTTTTGTGTAAATTGTCGATGAGCAAGCGCTCAATGCGATTCTGTATATATAGTAGCACTAAAATAGGTGAAAGTCAATGGTACCTAGGCTTGTCCCAGGAGAGCCAGATTCCGGCCTTTTGTGGCTTATTATCGTGCCTAGGGTAGATCTAGGTTTTGTGGGTAAAAGAAAAGCCCCACCGATGTTTTGCATCAGTGGGGCGTGTTTAGGTTTCGGTTAGCGATTGATCATGTGCCCACCGGGACACCTGCAACCACCGGGAGGTGTCACACGGACGATAACAGTAACCGCATCGAACATGTGTGCCTTGGGTCGAATACGAGCCTGATCGGTCTCGACTTCTTCACCGGGCTTGTTCCCCATGAGGTAGTCTTGCTGGGTCGAGTCTGTACCACGCTTGATGTCGACACGCAACATGGAGTTGGTACTAGGTTTAACGCGCCAGTCAGGAAGAACGTACAACTGCTGTACGTCCCGAGGTGCGAGTATGAACTCATGAATACCGCAGAGGAGGTCTCTACCAACTACCAGTGGTGGGAGGTTTGGCCTCCAATCATCCGACCATGCGTTGGGATGGACGAATGTCTGTCGATAGCTTTTGACCTCGACATGATTGTTGATGTAGTTACTGCTACCGCCGTATATGTTACCTCCGTTGAAGTTCACATTAACAGCTTGATCAGCATCAGTGCTCGGTAACGTCATGCTGACGTTGGTGCCACCTGTTGTAGACAAGGTGTGTTTTGACAGATGAGTCACCGGGGAGGTTATGAGTGGCGATTTTGCTTGAAGTGCACTCGTGACCTTGCTGAGTTCATCGGCTTTGCGCGTGTTAGCCTCGTCTGTCTGACGAATGGCTTCGATCTGCGCGGCGTGCGTATCGGACACCGGACGTGAAGACCATAGGGTCTCCGAGTTCATGATCGATACAACGAGCAGAAGAACAAGCAGCAGTGCGATGAGACAGTAAAGGAGAAGAGATATTCCAGAGGAGGAACGTTCCCTTGCAGTACTTCGACCTCCGGCAGGTTGAGCTGGAGGAGGTGTGTTGGCAGGTTGTGCCTGTGGTTGGGCTGCCGCTGAGGCTTGTGTCCCTTGACCTCGTGTTTCTGACTTCTTTTCGAGTTGAGCAAGCAGATCCTGCAACGTCTTCAGAGTCGCTACAGAATCAGCTGCGACCTGTTGTGCGATCTGTGCTGAGCGCGTAGCTTCTTTTTGGGCTGCTTCAGCTCGTGCAGTTGCATCTGCTGATGCTTTGATCATGTGCGCTTCAGTTTGTTCTGACTTGGCGTAGGATTCTGTCGTTGCTTGTTTCGCCAGCTCAAGTTGTCTCAGTAGTTCTGCGGTGTCACGCTCGTGTCGTGCTTCAGCATCTTTCAACTGACGCGCAGCTTCTTCCCGAAGACGTTCGATCTCTCGAGTGTCTGGTGGGGGAGGAGTTACTACGGGCTCTGGAGCCACTGGCTGTTGCACAGGTGCCGGACCTTCCTTGAGAACTCCTTCGGAGACATGGAAGTCGAATGACGCCTCGTCACCTAGGGTGACAGTTTTTGACAAAGCCCGAACGGTGAGCCGATAGCTCTTCCCGTCCTTCAACACTTTTGAGCCAACTGCTCTTCCGAGGAGGAGTTGAGGTGCTTCGGTTTGATTATTCATTATGCCTGTATCGGCAGTAGTAATGAGGAACTTGTATGTGATTGCATCAGGAACCTCATCCCAAACGATACGATGACTGTCTTTGACGAGGAAGTTCGCCGGTGTACCAGGTATAACAGGTTCAGAAGGGGAAGGCGCCGCTTGAAGCAGTTCTTCCTCTACTGTTGCTTCTGGTGTTGCAGGTGTGGGAGGCCGATCCGGAAGGGACGGGACTCCAACGGTCGTGCTCACGGGCGATCCCTCTCCAGCTTCGACGATTGTCGGTGCTGGAGTTGCCGATGCTTCTACTGGTTTGCCCGCCGAAGTTTCAGCGGGCGTTGCAGGAGATGCAGGTGGCGAGGTGGTCACTGCAGGTTCACCATGCAATTCTGCATGTATGGACATGATGTGTGCACACTGTTCATCGGAGAGAGTGAAGATACAAGATCCTTCTTCTCCGATCGAATTGCCGACTTCATTGAGAGCGGTTACGCACACCTTGTACTCCGCCGCTTCCAATTTTCCTTTGAGGTCAAAATCCCACAATTTTTCCCAGGTCTTGGGCCCTTCGTGTCTTTGAGGTACGAAGTTTGCTACCAAGACTGGCTCGGGATTTGATATTCCGTATTTGAAGATCAAGGCACGGAAGCTTGCGGCTCCGGGGAATGGATCTATGTCTACGGTGAAGTGTGCTGGACTGAGGTTAACATCTACTTTCGTTTGCATGAGGCCTTTCGTTGTTGTGGTTGCTACATTTGTATAGTCGCGAACCGGTGTATTTGGTTGGAAAAATTACGCTAAACTCTGGCATGCATATTACACTATTTATATAGATAAGTCAAGGTGTTGGCCTGGGTCTTATCAATTGTGCCGAGAAGTCGGCTTGTTCTCGGACTACTAAATGTTTGTGCCGGGGAGAGGACTCGAACCTCCATGGATTACTCCGCGTGCTCCTAAGGCACGTGCGTCTACCAATTTCGCCACCCCGGCAAGTACAGAAAATGTAACATATCTAACGTATTGTGACTATTGAGAAATCGTTTATTGTTCTTAGTATAATTTTAGCAATTTTCCTTGAAATATACCGTATAGGTGGTTGTCTGATGTCCAGTATAGAGAATCTGCCCTCGCCTTACCTCTATAGAGTAGCATTTCTTTATCTGCCATTTTTAGTCTTATATCTTGAAATAACATAGCATCCCAGATCCTAAAGCGAAGAACGCCGTAGGCACAATTTTGTTTTTCAAAATCATAGAAACAGTCCTCAAGTCTGAAATCAAAAGAAGTGGGAATATTTGGCTGATTTGTAGTCACACCAGTTAGGTTGGTCGTTACGGGAGATGCTTTTGTGGTACCTGAAATGATGTCATATGTACAAGTCTTCAGTGGTCCATATGTTTTATTTAGATCACAATTATACACCACGGTATTATCGTCTAACCAACCATAACGTGAATCTGCATAGACGTTGAGTAGGAAATTTTGATTTTTATCCGTTATAATTTTGGATTTTCCAGAAGATATATCATAGATATAAAGGTCGTAGTAATAATAAAATGTGTAGTTTGAATTATCACTCCCCGGAATACCTAATTCCGGACGAACAGCAGAATAGATTAACTTTCTACCATCAGGAGAAAATGGGTAGGTTGATAATTTTGCACTTTTTTCACCAAGAATCTTTAGCTGATCATTAGATGAGTTTAATATTGCAATCGATTCATTTGCGAGATACAGAATAGCGTAAGGTGTATTTTTTGAAGCAACGACAGATACATTATTATTGTTGAAAGTACCTCCTATAGTTTTTCCGTCTTTTTTAAATATAGATAAATATAGCTTGCCATACGATTCATTGATAAACGGTATGTAGGTGTATTGTGTTACAAAGTTCACACAGACCAGTGTACTTACAAATATTATCGCAATAATTATGATCTTTCTCATACATAAACATTATAACAAACATTTGAGAGTAATGAGTACTCTATGTTTGCTAAAGAATTCTTGTGCGCCCAGTAGGGATCGAACCTACGACCTTATCCTTAAGAGGGATCTGCTCTACCAACTGAGCTATGGGCGCG
>JBBTRB010000005.1:0-2672 GCA_038065395.1 Patescibacteria group bacterium | reverse complement strand
GTTCCATCTTCCATATATGGCATATCCTCTTCTGGAAGGATTCGAGAGATGACTCCCTTGTTTCCGTGTCTTCCTGCGAGCTTGTCTCCAACTGAAACATTTCGTAGCTCTGCAACTTCAATATAAATTTTCTTGATGATTCCAGATTCTAGCTTATCGCCCTTCTCTCGTGAGAAGATCTTTACTGAAATGACGCGACCTCGCTTTCCTCCTTCCATTCTCTTTGATGTGTCCTTCACATCGCGAGCCTTCTCTCCGAAAATAGATCGAAGAAGTCGCTCTTCAGGCGTGAGCTGGGTCTCACCCTTTGGAGAAATCTTTCCGACGAGGATATCTCCTGGCCGTACTTCCGCTCCTACTCGAACGATACCGTCTTCCGCAAGATTTTTGAGCTTAGCTTCTCCGACGTTTGGAATATCACAAGTCGTGACTTCAGGACCAAGCTTTGTATCTCGAACATTGACTACGAATTCCTCGATGTGGATAGAGCTGAACTTGCTGTTCTTTACCACTCGCTCTGAAAGGATGATAGCGTCCTCGTAGTTGTTTCCAGACCATGACATGAAAGCCACGAGCATATTCTGTCCAAGAGCAATTTCTCCTCCGTCTGATGTCGATGTATCGACAAGCACGTCTCCCTTCTTTACTTTCTGTCCGAGATTGACGATAGGTCGCTGATGGAAAGCTGTGAATCCGTTCGTTCGTGAGAAGTGAACGAGGTTGTACTCCTTCTTTCCATGCTTCTTTCCTTCAAAAATAACTTTCTTCGCATCTACGGCAATAATCTCTCCGTCTTCCGGAGCGAGGATGATTCGGCCTGTATCTACGACTGCCTTCTTTTCGATTCCTGTCGCAACAAGAGGGGCTTCCGGGATAAGACAAGGGGTCGCTTGTTTCTGCATGTTAGAACCCATGAGCGCTCGGTTCGCATCGTCGTGGTTCAAGAATGGGATAAGAGACGTAGCGATTGAGAACGCCTGGTTTGTTGACACGTCGATATAGTCGACCTCGTTTCCCTTTGCAAGGCCTGGTTTTCCATTGATTCGAACTTCAACTTCATCGTCAGTAATTTTCCCATTCTTATCATAAGGAATAGCAGCGTGTGCGATGTGGAAGTTTTCCTCTTCAAGCGCGTTAAGGTAAACGATCTCATCTGTGATCTTTCCGTTCTTTACCTTCGCGTACGGAGTTTCGATCATTCCGAAGTCATTGATTCGCGCATAGGTAGAAAGGCGAAGCACGAGTCCGATGTTCGGTCCTTCTGGGGTGTGGATAGGGCAAAGTCGTCCGTAGTGAGATGGGTGCACGTCTCGAACTTCGAAGCCTGCTCGCTCTCGTGTAAGACCTCCGGGACCGAGTGCTGTAAGTGTTCTCAAATGCTCAAGCTCTGAAAGCACGTTTTCCTGCTGCATGAATTGTGACAACTGGTTTGTAGTGAAGAATTCCTTGATTCGAGCTTGTAGAGGCCGTGGGAATACGAAGTTAACAGGAAGCGTAACGTCTGGCTCCACTGTAGACATTCGATCCTGAATGTTTCGCTTCATCTGCGTCATACCGACTCGGAGCTTCTGCTGGAGAAGTTCTCCTACATAGCGCACTCGTCGTGATCCAAGGTGATCGATATCGTCCTCGACTGCATCAGGAGTGTTATTAAGCTGCACGATATGAGCGATGATGGTTGAAATATCGTCGACATTGACTGTTCGTCGCTCGAGTTCCTTCTCGTCCATTGATTTTCCGAAGCGCTTGTTGAAGCGGAATCGTCCGACGCGGTTGATATCGTATCGGTCGGCATTGAAGATGCTTCCGATGTATTCCCGGGCATTGTCTGCCGTCGCGAGATCTCCGTCTCGAAGCCTCTTGTGGATCTCTATATATGAATCATCGACGGTCTTAGCATGGTCTTTTGCAAGAGTCTGCTCGATTGCCTTAATAGCAAGCTCATTGCCCTTGAAAAGAGCTGAAATATCCTCATTTGTCTTCGCACCGAGAATTCGAAGGAGGGATGTAATAGGAAACTTGCGCTTTCGATCGATACGAGCATATATCGTACCGTCAGAATCGCTTTCGATTTCCATCCATACGCCTCGAGCTGGGATGACCTTCGCCCCGAAGAAAGTCTTGCCCTTGAGCTCATTTGCCGTGAAGAAGATACCGAATGATCGCGCCAACTGAGGAGCGATGACCCGTTCGATACCATTTATGATGAAGGTTCCGTGATCCGTCATCAATGGAAAATCAGCAAGGAACATTTCCTGCTCTTTTGTCGCATCAAGCAACTTATTCTTCAATTTTACCTTGACCTTGATCTGGCCTTCATATGAGAGCTTGTTGATCTTGGCATAGTGCTCATCATACTTCGGACGTGAGAGCTCGAAGCTCGTAAATGAGAGCTCGAACTTCTTCTCTGCGTAATCCTTTATCGGCGAGAATTCCTTGAGAACCTCTTCGATGCCTTTTTCTATTAAAATATTGAACGATGCAATCTGGGACTCTACTAGATTCGGCATCTCTGTCAGCGACTCCTTGAAACGGCTAAAATACTTTTTTGTTATATGCATACAAAAAAAGACGGGATTAGGGGCTTAGTAATAAAAACTAATAAAACCTTGTAATCCTTCAATATTACGAGAGTAACTCAATCAGATGAAGTTAAAAGGAGCTTATCAGAT
>JBBTRB010000004.1:3743-228784 GCA_038065395.1 Patescibacteria group bacterium | reverse complement strand
GGGCCATTAGCTCATCTGGTAGAGCGCACCCATGGCATGGGTGAGGTGAGCGGTTCGAGTCCGCTATGGTCCACATAATCCAAATTGCATAAGCAATTTGTTGATTTTGTGAGATGTCCGAACAGGGTGAGGACACCACAAAATAACGCTCGTTTGTTCAATTCACCCTTTTGCGCTAAGCTGTGGTTCATGGAACCCATGAAAATATTCAACTTTACTCTCTGGCTTCTTTTGGCAGTCATCATCCTTCCATGCGTATTCGTGGCCAACCACTGGTACCCGAAATGGTCAGAATGGAGTGAAGAATTCTAATACTATGGACACACTACAACCGGCAGATCCACGAGCACTCAACCCAACGATATTCGTCATTTTTGGCATCACCGGTGACTTGGCGGCACGCAAGCTGATCCCGGCGCTGTTGAACTTGTATGCAAAGAAGATGTTGCCACAGAGATTCTCGATCATCGGCTTCTCACGACGTCCGATGGCACGCGATGAGTTCCGTGAGTATATCCGCGAGCGACTCCACATACGTCCTGGGCAGTATCGCGAAGAAGATATCAAACATTTCTTCGACCATATGTCATATGAACAGGGACTCTTCGACGATCCTCGGGCATATGCGCGCCTGGCAGACAAGCTCAACGAGATAGATGCTCGCTGGGGTCAGTGCTCCAACAAACTCTTCCATCTCTCGGTGCCACCGACGCTCTACGAAGGCATCCTCGAACGTCTGGCTCAGTCACAGCTCACTGTTCCATGTGCTGATGATACGGGCTGGACACGTATCCTGATCGAAAAGCCATTTGGCAATGACACCAAGACTGCAGAGAGACTCGATGATACGCTCGGCAACCTCTTCAAAGAAGAGCAGATCTTCCGTATCGACCACTACCTGGCCAAAGAAAGTCTACAGAATATCTTGGCATTCAGATTTTCCAACCCGATGTTCGAGTCACTCTGGGATCGTACCAATATTGAGAAGATCCATATCCGACTCTTCGAGAAGAACGGCATGGAAGGTAGAGGTGCATTCTACGACCCCGTCGGTGCGCTCCGCGATGTCGGGCAGAACCATATGTTGATGATGTTGGCACTGGTCTGTATGGACAAGCCTGCTTCACTCAAACCTGCCTCGATCCGTCGTGAACGTGCCCGAGTCTTGGCCAAGCTCAAGCAGATACTCCCTCGTCAGATGGACAAGGCCATCGTCCGTGGTCAGTACGAAGGCTATACCAGTGAAAAAGGCGTCGCGTCTGATTCCAAGACAGAGACATATTTCCGGATCATGGCGCACGTAGACACTCCACGCTGGAAGGGGGTACCGATGTATCTCGAAAGCGGCAAGAGCATGTCAGATACCAAAACCACCATCGATATTTATTTCAAGAATACTGCCAAGGGCGCATCCGCCGAAGATCAACAGAATATTCTGACCTTCAGGATACAGCCAGACGAAGGTATCAAGATCCGCTTCTTCGTCAAGACTCCGGGGTATGGCTTCGAGACCGAGCCCAAGCCTCTGAAGTTCTCCTACCACGATATGCCGAATGTAGGTACGATCACCGACTATGAACGTCTGATACACGATGTCTTCCGCGGTGACCAGACATTGTTCTCTTCGACTCAGGAGATCATGGCTTCCTGGAAGTTCATCACTCCGATCATCGAGAATCTCGGCAAGCTCCCGATCCGTGTGTATCCGAGAGGTGCACGAGAAGTGGAGTAATTCACAGAGCATATTGATTTTGTCGTTAGGTCTGTTACTATAGATCCACAATGAATTTTGCATCACATTCTATTAAGGTCGCCGCATTCCTTCGCACCGGAAATACTATTTCCAGGCCTTACTTTTGCAATGTTCACTCCTCCTAATATCGGATAACAGAAAATTTCAAAAGCGAGTTCTGGAAAAATCAGAACTCGCTTTTCTTTTGGTCGTGTGATCAGAGGGGAGTTAGAACATTGACAACTACATACAAAAACTATGAGTGCCTCAAACCTTGTATTCACGGAAGGTATATTTTCTTCCAAAGAGATGGCTGATCTTGCTCCACATGTGCGTGGGAGAGTCGGTTGGCGTTGGGATCCTGCGAAGTGTCAATTCGAAGAGTTAGTCTTCGTTATTCCCAGAGGTCAGACAGCGGGCCTGTGGCTCCCGGTCAACCTGCATCGGGATAACACGCTGTCTCTACGGAGGACAAATATCGACTATCATGCCAAGCATCCCAATGTCTTGGCTCGTCGGATATATGAGAAACGTTGTCTGAAGAGGAGAAGGGACTTGCACTTCGTCCACCTGGGAGAACCTCTCATGGATGGGTGAGTTCACCGAACTCCTCATATATCAACACCCCTATCTTTCGCTTGTCGAAGGGTGGGGTTTTTTGTTACTCTATATCTCTAACCATTTTATTTCATCCATGAACTTTTTTCTCAAAACACTTCTCAAGAAACAACTCAAAGGCGTACCCGATGACCAGATCGACATGTTCATCACCTTGATCGAGAAGAACCCTGCATTCTTCAAAAAGATCGCCGAAGAGATCCAGTCCAAGGTCAATAGTGGCATGGGTCAGCAAGACGCCGCGATGCAGGTTATGAAGAGTCATCAGACGGAGCTTCAAGAACTGATGAAGACCAACTAGAACTAGCTCTGGGAATATTCGCGTAAGTCTAATATATAAGGGGAATAGTCAGCACCGATAGGTATAGTTATCTCTGCTCGTCTCTGTCGTCTGTGTGCACGGCGTGTATTGCGCCAGTCTCGTATATGGTCTGCGATGCGTATCTCGAGTGCGATCACAAGGAGGATGAAGAGGTTGAGAAGCATCGAGTCGACGTAGTCGGTATGGCCTTCGAAGTAAAAAACACTTGTAACGCAGATCAAGATTGCCAGACTGGTGGAAATAATTCTGAGGTCAAAGCGGAACAACCACCAGGTCATAAAGACTGCCCATAACAGTGCGGTGAATGGGGGAAAGAGGATGATCGATATGCAGAGGAGTAGTCCTGCTACTGTAGGTACAAGAGGGTTCATATCGGGGGGGGGCGTAAAGTAAATGCTGTCGTACGGTTTTTCGGTTCGATGTATATTACAGGACATATTGAAAGTGTCTACTTGTGGGTGAGGAGAGGATTGGGTGTAATAAAGGAGGTGTGCTAAGCTGACCACATTCAAAATTTAGATCCCGGACGATAAATTTTTAAGTCTTATCTTTTTCTACCCATGAATAAAGAAATTAAAATTACCAAAGGAGATTTAGGATTCACTTACAATAGTATAAAATCATTACTCACCAAATTTGGTGAGATTGATAGAGAAAAACATAAGATCAAGAGATTGATAATAAATTTCGATTTTAACGAAGGTGATGGTAGTCACCTAGGACTTTCTTTGATATGGAGATTGATGTTTGCGCTCAAAGAGACTTCTTTCGAAAAGCTGGTAACATATAACGGTTCGACACAATCCTTTTTCAAAGACAGGCATTTTTTTGATCGATTGGTTGGAAAAAAGAACAGTCTTAGAAAAAATACTTCTATACCCATTCATTTTGAAACATTTAATCCGTCACAACAGATAAGTGGTAGTGATGCAAGCATTGATGCTATTTTTAAGGAGGTGACCAAAAAATTTCTAGATAACTCGAATCCCTTCCAGGCCGAGATAAAGGTTCACATGTTAGAGGTTATAACGAATTCTTTTGATCATTCTGACTCAAGAACAGAGGCGGTATCGGTGTGTGCTTTAGATCCTAAAACCGGAATACTAGATTTTTGCGTTGTTGATATGGGACAAGGTGTAAAACAGAGTTTTTTGAGGAATGAAAAGATGAGAAAACAATATTCTATGATGTCAGATCAAGAAATTGTTGCCCGAGCCACAGACTTTAAAGTTTCATGCAATCCTTCCAGTGCGCGTAATCCGAAGTATCCTTACTCGAACGGTGGAATCGGTTTATACTTTCTCCGGGAATTCATCAAGGTTCATAAGGATTGTCACTTGGTAATTATCTCTGGAAAAGGTTATTATTATGTTGATAGTGCAAATCGCATCAAAAGACGTAATCTTTTAGATGTTAATTGGAGCGGAACGATCGTAAATTTTAGAGTAAATGTCAATCAATTAAGGAAGGAAGAATATATAGATATATGTCAGCGGTTCTCTAATAAGGATTGACATAATCATTATTTATGTTAAAAAGATGAGTATGACGATCAAACTAAACAAATTTGGAAAGACTTTTAATAGTCGCATGTCTGCAGATACGATCTTTAATAAAGTGGTTGATTTTGATTCAATCATCGTTGATTTTCAAGGTATTGATGACGCTACTCCATCTTTCTGTCACGAAATGATGGTTGTCCTCCAGGCAAAAAAAATAAAACTAGAAACTATTAATGCTAATGAATCGATAAAACTTCAGCTTAATAAAGCTTTATCTTCTATATAAATAAAAAGTAAACCGCTACGATTATGTCGTGGCGGTTTGGTGTAGAAGGGAAGGTTATTTCCCTTGCCTCGCTCTATTTTCGGCGAGGACTTGATGGAGAACGCGGAATGCGTTTCGTTCGCGTCGGGCGTTTTCGGCGGCCGAGAGGACAGGGTAGTGAGTCCTGACTGTGTAGCCGTGAACGACTCGAATGCGACCTGGAACGGTGAGAGGAACGATGTTTTCAGGTTTCATATCTGATAGAATAATAGCATTACTAGTACTTAAAGTCAATAGCTATAAAATAGGACCTTCTTCCACAAATGACGGAAGTAAGCTATATTCATCCCATGTCTCTCTCCATCGGCATCGTAGGCCTCCCCAACGTAGGCAAGTCCACACTCTTCAATGCGCTAACCCGCAAGAGTGTTCTGGTGGCCAATTATCCTTTTGCGACCATCGATCCATCGGTTGGGGTGGTTGCAGTACCGGATGATCGCTTGTACAAACTCGCAGAGTTTTCAAAAACACAAAAAACTGTTCCTGCCGCAGTGGAGTTCGTCGATATCGCAGGCTTGGTCAAAGGCGCCTCTGCAGGTGAAGGGTTGGGGAACCAATTCCTCACCAATATTCGCGAGACCGATGCGATCGCCGAAGTCGTGCGCATCTTCGAGGATGACAATATCATCCATGTCGATGGCAAGATCGATCCGATGAAAGACATCGGTGTGATCAACCTCGAGCTCATTCTTGCAGATCTACAGACGGTGACCAAACGTCTCTCCAACCTCGGCAAAGAGATGCGTTCCGGCAAGAAAGAAGCCATTCTCGAACATGGTCTTTTGGAACGAATCAAAGCGGCTCTGGAACAAGAAAAGCTAGCTTCGTCTGTTGTGGCCGATGAATTCGAAGCGCCATTCTTGCACTCGATGCATCTCCTGACCACAAAGCCTTTTATGTATGTACTGAACAAAAAGTCTGGCGGTACAAACCTCGATGAGCTCAATGACGATCGTTACAAAGCACTTCTGAATTTCTTCAAAGAGAACAATGCAAAATGGGTGATCGTCGATGCGGGTATCGAACATGAGCTCAAAGATCTCGAAGGTTCTGAGAAAAATGAGTTTCGTCAGAGTCTCGGTGCAACCGATGATGGTATCAATGATCTGATCACAAAAGGCTACGAGCTCCTGAACCTCATCACGTATTTCACAACCGGAGAAAAAGAAACCCGCGCCTGGACTATCCACAAAGGTTGGACTGCACCACTTGCCGGTACCGCGATCCACAGTGACTTCAAAGACAAATTCATCCGTGCCGAAGTGATCGAATGGAACAAGCTCCTCGAAGCTGGTTCGTTCGGTGTTGCTCGTGAGAAAGGTTGGCTACGTACTGAAGGGAAGGAGTATGTGGTGCAAGATGGGGATGTGATGGAGTTCAAAATATAAGTGTGTTGACATTTAAATACTAGAAAGGTATGAATACATTCAGATTCTTGGTTGTATGACCAAGTCACCTCTTGCATCAAAGGATGGGAGGTAAGGGGGTGTGTCAGTTCTCTATTCAACTGACTGTTCAATGAAAAGGGTGTTGTATGACATTCATAAAAAGATACGAAAACATTGGAAAGCATAGTGGAATTGTGAAAAATACCATTTCTGCTCGAGGCATTTTGATTACGGGCGGTCCATCCCGGGAAGATATCCGGGATGCATTAGGAGTTGGAGGGGTGCTGAGGTTTCGACTTGATATCCCGAAAAATCAACCATTCCCTTATTTTCCATTGGAATTTGTTCAAGAATTAGAAGTTAGCCTCCAAGGACTTTTATGGAGAGATCCTTGGTGCCGAGTGAGAAAGGGGAAAACAACTCGCTGTGTGCTCTACGGTGAATTCGGTCCATTGCAAGAAGTTCTCTATGGTTCTGTGTACTGGGGTAAATTTCTTGCAACCTACGATACTTCTTCTCGAAGAGGATTTATAAGGATGAGATTTTCGTGGGAATCTGTCAATGTAGTGGCGTCATTCTGAAAATAGAAAAGTTCATTACCCACTCTCTGCACTGCAGACGGTGGGTTTTTCTTTTGGTAGATAATAAAAATACCGACCGAATTCCAAAAGGGAAACGGTACGGTAATGTCAGGACTTTATTTCCATATCCGCATAAGTTCGGGGCCAATGAGCGGAGCCAGGGCTAACATAAGGAACACAGTAAGAGCGCGGACTTTTTTGCAATCATGTCCTGCGAGCGTGACGAGTATCCCCAGACTTCCAAGAGTCAAAAAACTGTAAATCATCTTATAGGACAGGTCTATTTCAGGTTTCATTTTTCCTTCCTTTCTGTAGAGGTTTAACTAAAGTATACAATTCAATATTTGCTACGTCAAGCTATTGCCAACTCCTCCACAAAGAGTAGCATTACCTCCTGGATCAACCCCGTAGCATTTCAACCACAGGAGGCTCTTTGTGAATAAAAATCAGGTTAGTGCCACTCTGGCATCGATACTCATATCGACTATTCTGATACGTGCCGAAGGGACGAATACTATCCCCAAGGTGAGCCAGAATACCAACACCACCAACACCGTCAGGGCGATCGACTACGATCGTGCGCCACTGCAGTTCGACCAGAATCCCAAAACAGTAGGAGGTCAGTTCCTCTACAACTTCCAGGACCGTGCAGACTCGCGATCCGAAAAGAGACTTCATCTCTTCAACACCATCTTCAGGCAAATGTCAGAAGAAGGTCTGGTGGAGACCGACGAAGCCTTCGGCAAGATCGGTCGAGATATCGTCTCGTCTTCTGTCACTCAAGGTACTCGTGAAGTCGCCAAGGACATACCCTTGATCTTCCGTGCACTGAATCAGGATTCATTCATCTCTCGGTTGTTCCGAGACTCGCTCGGCAACACGGCAGAGGAAGACCTCGGCGCAGGAGATATCTCCTACTCGACCAACGAAGTCGCTCAATGGAAGAGCGTCTCGGGTGAAGCAGACTACAACACCAACGCTGTTCCTCGATGGCAGAGATTCCGCAGGCACTTCCATCCGCGATACGGAAGTCGTCTCGACTACGCCTATTATGCCTTCGTGGTCACACGTCAGGGCAAGGGTGTCTTCTATGGAGACCTCCGATACCACTATGGTCAGGCGGGTCTCGGAGATATTGCCTCGACGGATCTCGAGGTACTGGCATCTGTGCCGATAGGGAGGAAGACCTTGTTGTCAGGCGGCTTCCTCCAGGAAGTAGATCTGTCGCACTGGGATCGTCGCTGGAGTATCCGTATGAGTCATAAGATCGACGGAGCTCGAGTGTATCTGGGTGTTACCGGCAGAGATGCTGAGGGTACCGGTAACATGAAGTACATCCTCGGAATAGAGAAGCGCTGGTAACGCATGTCCCGTATTGACTTTGACACGGTCAATAGGGGACTTTTTGTTGATTGTGGTGTAATTCGTTGATCCTTGACCTAGGGTCGACGGGATGATATAGTATTACACGGTATTTTGTTCAGTTCGTCAACAACCACAGCAAAAAAGTATGTACAAACGGAGTCTGACACGTTATCACCAAAGAGAAAGTTCAGGGCACTTTTCGGAGGTCATGGTACGGTCTACCAAGTAAACCACCAAAAAGATTCTGGATGGACAGGACTCATTGCACTCGTCTTGTTCGCTTGTTTCGTAGCTTGGTTGACGGTCCGTAGTTTCAGTGACGCTGCCGGCCATCTTTTCAAGTAACCTCCTCCTCTGTTCCTCAATCCCTCATCGTCAATCGCGATGAGGGATTTTCTTTTGTATCTTGCGGAGTTTTGATATATGATGTCATGTACATGAAACAGTCTTCCGAGAATTCAGAAATCCCGCAAGCGTATGAGCACGCTGCAATAGAAAAGAAATGGCAGAAGAAATGGGCCGAAAATGCTCTCTATACGACTGACACCAGTACTAACAAAGAAAAATATTACATCCTCGACATGTTCCCGTATCCATCTGGTGAAGGGCTCCATGTCGGTCATCCAAAAGGCTACATTGCTACCGACATCATTTCTCGTACAAAACGCATGCAAGGCAAACATGTCTTGCATCCGATGGGCTTCGACGCATTCGGCCTGCCGGCAGAGAACTATGCTCTCAAGACCAAGACACATCCGCGTATCGCCGTAGAGAAGAACGTGGCTCGCTACAAGCAACAGCTCGAGATCCTCGGCTTCGACTATGACTGGTCACGAGAGATCAATACGACTGACCCGGACTACTACCGATGGACGCAGTGGATATTCCTCCAACTTTTCAAAAAAGGCCTGGCTTACGAATCCAACGAACCGATCAACTGGTGTCCTGTCGACAAGACGGGTCTCGCCAATGAAGACATTGAGAACGGCCGCTGTGAACGCTGCGGTACGCTCGTCGAAAAGAAGCCGATGAGACAGTGGGTGCTCAAGATCACCGACTATGCCGAGAGACTACTCACCGATCTCGATGCTACTGACTATGTGAGGCCAAAATTGATCGACAAGGTCAATCCACATCAAGAGGGTAAACCGCTTGTCGAGAGAACGGTGGTTCATGCGATCGTCTTTGATCCAAAGAACAAAAAGTACCTGATCATCCGTAACAAAAAGTTCGGTTGGGATACCGTCGTGATCGGTGGTATCGAAGGAGGAGAGAGTCCTGTCGATGCAGCCCGTCGTGAAGTTCGTGAAGAGACTGGCTATACCGATATCGAGTTCAAGCGTATCATGGGCGGCCCTACCGAGGCACACTACTATACCAAACATAAGGGCGAGAATCGTATCGCCTACGCTCAAGCCGTCTATTTTGAGCTCACGGGTGACACTCGAGTTCCTCTGGCCGAAGGAGAAGATTCTCATGACGAGATCCACTGGATAGATGAGGAGGATTTTATTCCTGGGAAGATGGTCAACTCTGAGCTCCATATCTGGCTCGAACGTCTCCAGGATCCAACTGCTGGTCAGGTCAAGCCGGCTCTCGACTGGCCGGCTTCGATCAAGGAGTTGCAGAGGAATTGGATAGGGAGGAGTGAGGGAGCGAGTATTAGATTCAAGATTCAAGATTCAAGATTCAAGAATAAAGACATCGAAGTATTTACTACCCGACCGGACACGTTGTTCGGAGTTACGTATGTCGTACTTGCTCCAGAGCATGCATTGGTCAAAGAGCTATTGGAAATTATTTCAAATAAAAAAGAAGTCCAAGACTATATCAGCCGAGTCGCCGATGTTACAGAGATCGAACGTACTGATACTACAAAAGAAAAGACCGGTGTTGAACTCAAAGGTGTCATGGTCATCAACCCGGTGAACCAAGAAGAAGTCCCGGTATGGATTGCCGACTATGTATTGGCAGACTATGGTACCGGAGCAGTCATGGCTGTACCGGCTCATGATGAGAGGGATCATGTATTCGCTACAAAATATACTCTACCAATCAGACAAGTTGTCGAAGGAATAAATTCAACTTTACCTTTTACCGATCATGGCAAGCTCATAAACTCAGCCCAGTTCGATGGCAAGAAATCTTTTGATATCAAAAAAGAGATCACTGAATATGCAGGAGGCACTTGGGTGACCAAATACAAACTCCGTGACTGGGTATTCTCACGTCAACGTTACTGGGGAGAGCCGATCCCGCTCATCCACTGCGAGAAATGTGGTGTAGTAGCTGTTCCAGAACATGAACTACCTGTAAAGCTCCCTGAGGTTACTTCTTACGAACCGACCGGAACAGGAGAGTCGCCGTTGGCGGGTATTACCGACTGGGTCAACGTAGCGTGTCCTACGTGTAGCGGTGCAGGCAAGCGTGAGACCAACACGATGCCGCAGTGGGCAGGGTCTTCGTGGTACTACCTGCGCTATATGGATCCGCACAATGACAAGGCACTCGTAGACAAGACTCAGGAAAAGTATTGGTCACCAGTTGATGTCTATGTCGGCGGTGCAGAACATGCTACGCGACATCTGATCTATGCTAGATTCTGGCACAAGTTTCTCTACGACATCGGAGTAGTCTCTACGACTGAACCATTCAAGAAGTTGCAACATGTTGGCCTCATCATGGGTGAAGATGGTCGCAAGATGTCCAAGCGTTTCGGCAACGTGGTCAATCCCGACGACATCGTCGCAACGTATGGTGCCGATACCTTGCGTGTATACGAGATGTTCATGGGACCATTCGACCAACAGATCGCCTGGAACACCTCGAGCATCGTTGGGTCACGTAGATTCATCGAACGAGTCTGGAAAATGTCAGCACAAGCAACTGCCGACCAAGATAATACTGCACTCCACAAAGTGATCCACCGGACTATCAAGAAAGTCACCGAAGATATCGACGCATTCCGCTTCAACACTGCTATCAGTACACTGATGATCGCTCTCAACGAGATCGAAACTGTCGGTGCTATATCCAAAGATCAGTTTGGTACGGTGCTCAAGTTGCTGGCACCCTTTGCACCTCATGTGACCGAAGAACTCTGGTCGATGATGGGCAATACCAGCTCGATCCATATTTCTCCGTGGCCAGTATATGACCCACACCTCTTGGTCGATACAACAGTCACCATGGTTGTTCAGGTCAATGGTAAGATGAGGGATTCCTTCGAGGTTGCAGTTGATACCGACAAGGCGGTATTGGAACAGCGTGCGTTGGAGTCACCTCAGGTACGCAAGTGGACAGAGGGCAAGACGATAGAGAAGGTCATCGTCATCCCCAAGAGGCTTATCAATATTGTCACCAGTTGAGATCAGACCAGACAGTTGACTTTATAACAATAGAGTGATAAAACTATCAGTATAGTCTTATAAATCCATATTCATGGCCACCACTACACAACTTTCATTCAAACCAAAGCAGGTCGTCAAGAGGCTTCTTTCATCGTTGCCAGAACGTGCTCATGATATCTTGGTCTTCCGCTATGGTCTCGGCAAAGACACCAAGCATATGACTCTGGATGCGATTGGCAAGAAGTATGGCATCACTCGTGAACGTGTCCGTCAGATCGAGAACTATGGCATTACCAACATCCGCAAGTCTGATGAATATAAACAGGAGAAAGCTGTGTTCGCAGAGATGGAAACTCTCCTCCATTCTCTCGGTGGCATCGTCGTAGAAGAAGATTTCCTCGGCATAGTCTCCAAAGATGCCAGTCTCCAGAACCATATCCATTTCTTGCTCGTGATTGGCGAACCTTTCCGTAAGCGCAAAGAAGACGACGCATTCCATCGCCGCTGGCACGTCAACGAAGATCTCTCCAAGAAGGTTGAGGATGCATTGACCAAGCTCTATGCCAGTCTCGACAACCAGGAACTCCTTCCTGAGTCAGAAATGGTTGCTCGCTTCCTCCGTCATCTCGAAGAGGTTTCCGAACGTAACAAGAACCAAGAAGTCGTCCGACGCTGGTTGCGCCTCTCCAAGTCTGTTGGTCGCAATGCACTCGGTGACTGGGGTATTTCTCATTCATCCAACATCAAGACCAAGGGTATGCGTGACTACGCCTTCCTCGTCGTTCGCAAGCATGGCTCTCCGATCCACTTCCGTGATGTCGCCAAGCAGATCACTCAGGTCTTCAACAAAAAGGCTCATACCGCAACGACACACAACGAACTGATCAAGGACCCTCGTTTCGTACTCGTCGGTCGTGGTCTCTATGCTCTTGCAGAATGGGGATATGCTCCTGGTGTCGTCCGTGATGTCATCCGCTCTGTCATCGAAAAGAATGGACCCCTGACCAAAGAAGAAGTTATCGACAAGGTCATGAAGGAACGTTATGTCAAAGAGAACACCATCATCGTCAACCTCCAGAACCCAAAGTATTTCAAGAGAGACAAGGATGGCCGATATACTCCTGCTGAGATCAAAGTCGTCGCGTAGAGCTGGTGGGCAAAAAATAGTTTGTTTTAGGCCGAAGTGACGGATTTTCCGTCACTTCGGCCTTGTAGGTGCACATTCAAAAATAGGGGTCGCCACCGTAAGGCCATATACCTTTTCAAATTTTGAAAAATGTCCCAAAAGTGACAAAGAATGTTGTCACTTCCATTTTAATAGTCTGCGATTATTATAAATGTAAATGAAGGTAGAAGAGTAAAAACGGGGATGACACACTGAGACTCTTTGCTATACTATAGGGCATGCCTATTGACCAAGCTCTTCAGTTCCTCGTCGATGAATTCCATTCGATCCTCGCACCACAGACAGTCCAGTTCATCGTCTTCTTGTCACCACTGGCGCTCGCTCTGTGTCTCTTGGTGATCTTCAACCATGTCTGGGTAGAGTATGTCCGATCCAAGTTCCGCTTGTCGCTCAAATACGCAACACTCGAGATCCGTCTCCCCAAAGACACCTTCAAGTCACCTTTGGCCATGGAGACTTTTTTGCATGCCATACACAACACCTCAGACGGCAGTCTCTACAACCAGTTCTGGAAAGGAGAGTATCGACCGCACTATTCGCTCGAGCTTGTTTCGGTAGAAGGACAAGTCAAATTTTTCATCTGGTGTGAGGATCGTCGCAAGGGTGGAGTGATGTCAGCACTCTATTCGCAATTCCCAGGAATAGAGATCATCGACAAAGAAGACTACACCAAGTCTGTTCATTATGATCCCAAGACCATGAAAGTCTGGGGCACGGAGTTCATCTTGACCAAAGAAGACGCCTATCCGATCAAAACTTATGTCGACTATGGTCTCGATAAGGATCCCAAAGAAGAACTCAAAGTAGACCCACTGGTCCCGGTTCTCGAATTCCTGGGCAGTGTCGGTCCCAACCAGCAGCTCTGGATGCAGTGGGTAGTCCGTGCTCACAAAAAAGACCAGCGCAAAGCAGGACACCTCTTCAAGAAGACCGACCAATGGAAAGACGATGCCGCAGAGATCGTCAATAAGATCATGATGCGTGATGCAAAAACCAAAATTTCCGGTACAAAAGACAAGGACAGTGGACGTGTCATCCCGCCGACCCTGTCCGAAGGAGAGAAGAATATCGTGGCGGCCATCGAGCGTAGTCTCGAAAAGGTCGCGTTCGATGTCGGTATCCGTGTGCTTTATATCGCCAAGAAAGACGTGTTTAGTACACCATTTGGTATTGGTGGAGTGATGGCAAGCTTCAAGCAGTTCAGTACAGAGAATCTCAACGGCTTCAAACCCAATGGTGACGTCGGTCTTGCCCGACTCGGTGGTCTGCCATGGGAAGATTACAAAGATATCCGACGCAACAAGATAACCGAAGAGATCCTCGGGCTATACAAGAGACGCAACTTTTTCTATTCTGGTTCGAAACATGGCAAGACCATAGTCCTCAATGCTGAGGAGCTTGCCACGATGTATCATTTCCCAGGTTCGGTCGCTACGACACCAGGTATCCAGCGTGTCAGCTCCAAGAAAGCCGAAGCCCCAACCAACCTACCTCTATGATCCGACGTACCTTCAAGAAAAACCGCCGTCTTATCCTCGGTACAGTCATTCTGTGCATACTGGTGCTTACCTTTGTTTCGCGTGCACCGGCGAACTTTCCTCGGGGGGCGATATATACCATCGAGAGCGGCTCGTCTATCGGTCGTACAGCAGAGTCTCTCAAGAAATTAGGAGTTATCCGTTCTACATTTTTGTACAAAGTCTATATAACACTGACTCATGGCACCAAGGGTGTTCAGGCCGGCCGATACCTCTTCGCGCAACCGCAGTCACTGCTCACTATCGCATACCGTACTTCATTTGGGTTACGTGATATGGAGAAATTCCGCATAACCATTCCGGAAGGTTCTACTTCACGAGATATCGCGGCGATCTTGGCAAAACAGATCCCCGGCTTCGATGGTGCAGAGTTCCATGATATCGCTCAGCGCAAAGAAGGCTACCTATTCCCTGATACGTATTTCTTCGAACAGGGAACCAGTGCATTGGAAGTCCTGAGTGCGATGACCTCGGTCTTCGATCAGAAGATCCTGGCGTTGAAACCGCTCCTCGATGTCTCCACGACCTCACTCAAAGATCTCGTCATCATGGCCTCGATCATCGAAGAAGAAGCCAACGACCCCGTGGATCGCCGTATCATTTCAGGGATATTATGGAAACGTATCTCGGTAGGTATGCCACTGCAGGTCGACGCGCCGTTCTACTATGTCTATGGCAAAGGTTCGAGCCAACTCTCTCGTGCAGATCTGGCAAAGGCAGATCCGTATAATACCTACACCCACAAAGGTCTACCGGTTGGCCCGATCAGTAACCCGAGTCTCGATGCTCTGCGAGCCGCGCTCGAACCGACCAAGACCACCTATTGGTTCTATCTCGCCGACCGAACCGGCAAAACTCACTATGCAGTCAATCATGATGGACATGTGGCGAATAAGGATACGTATTTGAGGTAAGGGATTTTCAATTAAAAAACCCGGACCGCTTTGTGCGATTCGGGTGGAAGAGGTTGTAACTCACTTGTCTTTTTCTGAGGAAAGATCAAGCGATGTCGAAGAGCGGCGTTACTCATCATGAACAATCCGCTCGTGAGAATAAAAGTTGAAACAAAGAGTACAAGCGCGAATCGTCTCAAGGGATAGGCACGACCATGAATCTTGACTGATACTAATGCCAATGCAACACCGGTGAGACCGAACAGTACGCATACCAATCCCCATGCACACTCGATCGACTCCTGATGTGGGTATTCCATATAAAAGTTTCTCCTATTTGCACGAAGTCCTCCGGTACATTATGATGAAAACTATGAGTAGTCAAGTTGTGGAAAACTCAGGCAAAAAGGTCTTCGTCGGTCTTTCTGGCGGGGTAGACAGTGCGGTCTCTGCAGCACTCCTCCTTCGTGCTGGCTATGACGTCACCGGAGTCTTCATCAAGGTCTGGCAACCAGACTGGATCGAATGTTCCTGGAAAGAAGATCGCCGCGAAGCCATGCGCGTGGCGGCACATCTCGGTATTCCGTTTGTGACTCTCGACCTCGAGAAAGAATACAAAGAAGGCGTCATCGACTACATGATCGCCGAGTATCGCGCTGGCAGAACTCCGAACCCAGATGTGATGTGCAACAGAGAAGTGAAGTTCGGTGGGTTCTGGCAGTGGGCACATGCACAAGGGGCGAGGTATGTGGCGACGGGACATTATAGTAGAAGTATGAAGTATGAAGTATTGAGTATGAAGGAAAAAGAGAAATCCCACTCCGAAACCAAATACGCGCTACTTACAGGAAAAGATGCGAATAAAGATCAGTCGTATTTTTTGTGGACATTGAGGCAGGGAGATCTCGAGCACATTCTTTTCCCGGTCGGTGATATACCCAAACCTGAAGTGAGAAAGCTTGCCAAGAAGCTCAAGCTGCCCAATGCTGACCGCAAAGACAGTCAGGGTCTGTGCTTCATCGGCAAAGTCGATGTCAAAGAATTCCTCAGGCACTACATCACAACCGCGCAGGGTAATGTGCTCAATGAATCAGGTGAGGTGATAGGTACGCATCCAGGAGCACTGCTCTTCACGATCGGTGAGCGTCACGGATTTACTATTACAGAAAGAACGCCACATGATGATCCTTATTATGTTGTTTCGAAAGATGCAGAGAAGAATATACTCACTGTCTCGAATAAAAAGTCTGATCAAGAAAAGGTATCTCCGAAAGTCGAGATCACTCGATGTAATTGGATCAACGAAATCCCTGTTGGTGGTACGACCCTGAAAGCTCGGGGAAGATATCGTCAGGGGTTGTCCTCTATTGAAATAATAAAAGCAGAGGCTGATACAGCTATCGTCAGGTTCGAACACACCGACACTTCGCTGACTCCTGGGCAGTCGCTGGTCATCTATGATGGAGAGAGATGTGTTGGGGGTGGGGTGTTGACATAAACACAAAAACCCTCGAGATGCACCCTCGATCCATATCTTGTATACTTGGTGAGTACATGAATCGCCTCATCACTATTGTTAAGTCCGACGGCACACGCGAGATATTCGCAGAAGAGAAGCTTCGCCACTCACTCACACGAGTCGGGGCAACTCCTGAAGTCATCGAAGAGATCGTCGAGACTATCGTCTCTGAGATCCGTGATGGCATGACCACTCATGAGATCTACAGCAGAGCGTTTTCATTACTCAAAAAGGATTCCTCTCCGATCGCGATCAAATATTCTATCCGTCGGGCATTGTTCGAGCTTGGGCCAGATGGATTCCCATTCGAAAAATTTGTGGCTCGTATATTCCGCATGTGGGGGTACGAGACGCTCACTGACCAGATGGTCATGGGGCAATGCGTGCCGCATGAGATGGACGTCGTAGCATGGAAAGGCGATACGCTTGCGATGATCGAGGCCAAGTTCCACAACGCCTTCGGTCTCAAGTCCGACCTCAAAGTCGCCCTCTATATCAAGGCGCGCTTCGACGACCTCTCGGGAATCCTCTACGACTATGGAGCCAAGGAGCGCAAACTCGAGGAACGATGGCTGATCACCAACACCAAGTTCAGTGAGCAGGCCATACACTATGGCGTTTGTCAGAAGATCCAACTCGTCGGTTGGAACTATCCTGACCATAACAACCTCCACCAGATCATCGAGCAGAACGGTCTACATCCGATCACGGCGATCACGTCACTCTCTGCAGAGTCCAAAAGGGAACTGATCGGTCAAGATATCCTCGTCTGCATCGACCTTGTCGACCAGCAAGACGTACTCACCAAGATCGGCATCAAAGGCGTCGAGGCAGAGAAAATCATCGCCGAAGCACGTACCATCATTGAAAAAGCGAAGTAGGTACGATAGGCTAGCAATATGAAAAATAAAAAATCCCGTATGCAGCATTCCACGAAAACTCCTGTCTGGAATCTAAAATTACTCTATTCTTCTGACAAAGACCCTCGTATCGAAACTGATATCCGTACATTCGAAAAGAATGTAACAGCATTTGCTACGACATATGATGTTTCTGATAGGGGGTATCTTGAAGACGCCTCATTCTTGCAGAGGGCTCTTGTTGAATACGAGAAATTGATCGGGCAATCAGGTCTCAAAGCTCTGATGTATTTTTATTATCTTCGAGATAGCGACGCTTCGAACACAAGTGCACCTGCACATATCTCATTGATTGAGAACCGTCTCGCAAAAGTACAGAACAGTATTGTATTTTTCGAAAACTCTCTTGGCAAGATCTCTCTAGAGAAACAGAAGCTTTTTCTGGAGGATCCACTACTCTCACATCACAAGATCTTCTTACAAAGGATTTTCAGTCAGGCTATACATGACCTCTCTATTCCCGAAGAACGCATACTCAATCTCAAGAGTCAGCCTGCACATAGTATGTGGGTTTCTGCGAATGAAAGCATCATGAACATGAGGACTGTTACATGGAAAGGGAAGAAACTACCTCTATCAGAAGCACTGCAGGTTATCCATACACTTCCCACGTCCAAATCTCGACAACGTCTATCCATGCTTACCGCAGATGTTCTCAAGACCCTGGCGGTCTTCTCTGAAAAAGAGATCAATGCGGTATTTACTGATAAAAAGATCGATGACGAGCTCCGTGGCTACTCCACTCCATATGCTCAAACAATCATGCGTTATCATAATGACCCTATAGTTATTGAGCAGCTAATCAAGACGGTAGAGGGACATTCGCACATTGCGCACCGCTTCTTCAAACTCAAGGCGAGACTTCTCAAACAAAAGAAACTATTTTATTCAGATAGAGGTGCGAGTATCGGTACTATAAAATCAAAATTCTCATTTGAAAAGTCCACCACATTACTCAAGAGTATATATGACAAAATCAACCCGAAGTTCTCACAGATATTAGATTCTTACATTCAGAAAGGACAGATTGATGTTTCTCCACGAATCGGTAAAACAGGAGGTGCGTATTGCTGGTCGACATATCTGAATCCGACGTTTGTACTTCTCAATCATACAAATGACTTTCGGTCCTTCATTACCTATGCACACGAAATGGGTCACGCCTTTCACGGTGAATTTTCACGTTCACAAGGTCCCCTCTACTCAAGTTATTCAATGTCATTAGCTGAGACTGCAAGTACTCTTTTCCAAGTGCTTGCTCTCGAAGCAGTGTATGAGACATTACCTGATGCAGAGAAAATAATTTTGCTCCATGACAAGATAAGTGCTGATATTTCTACGATATATCGCCAAATCGCTTGCTTCAATTTCGAACGAGATCTTCATCGAGATATACGCGCCAAAGGATTTCTTACAGCCACAGAGATAGGTGAGCTCCATAATGTAAACATGAAAAAGTATCTCGGTCCCGCGGTCACTCTTGTTCCAGAAGATGGATACATGTTCGTTCAGTGGAGTCATATTCGGAGATTCTTCTATGTGTATTCCTATGCTTACGGCATGCTTGTCAGTAAGAGTTTCTTACGACGATACAAACAAGATCCTTCGTTCTGGCCTTCTATTGAAAAGTTTCTTTCGGCCGGTGGCAAAGATTCTCCAGAAAACATCCTCAAAGAGATCGGGGTTGATGTTTCAGGTTCAGATTTTTGGATAGAAGGTTTGAAGGAGATTGAAGATGATATTGCAAAGCTTGAAAAATTAACAAAAAGTAAGAAGTCGTAAGTCGCTTTCGTTATCAGTACTTTTTTGCTACAGTTCTCCGTATGAATAGTATGACCTCAGCAGAGATCCGTTCGCGATTCTTGGAATTCTTCAGGAAACGTCAGCATGCGATCCTTCATTCGGCATCATTGGTGACAACTGATGAGCCAGGAGTTACGAACTCAACGCTCTTCAACACTGCTGGTATGCAACCGTTGGTGCCGTATCTTCTCGGTAAGACACACCCACTTGGAGTGCGCCTGGCCAATGTACAAAAGTGCGTACGCACGATCGATATCGATGATGTGGGTGACAAGACCCACGCCACCTTTTTTGAGATGTTGGGCAACTGGTCACTGGGGGATTATTTCAAGCACGAAGCGATCCAGTGGAGTTATGAATTCCTGACATCCAAAGCAGAGGGTCTCGGACTCGATCCGAACCGTCTCTATGTCACCGTATTCGAAGGTGATGCCAATGCTCCTCGTGACGAAGATGCCGCCGCTATTTGGCGCGAGATTTTCACCAAGAACGGCATATCGACTGACCGTATCTTCTTCATGCCTGCAAGTTCCAACTGGTGGGAGGCAGGGGACAATGGTCCCTGTGGTCCAGATACCGAGATGTACTACGATGTGAACAATACTTTTGGTGGTTCGGGTATCACCCACGAACAATTCCTCCGGGCTGATGCAGATCGTACCGTCGTAGAGATCTGGAACGACGTCTTCATGCAGTATGAGAAAAAAGATGGCAAGATCATCGGCACATTGCCCAAGCCTTCGGTTGATACAGGAGCTGGACTCGAACGTCTAGCAATGATGATGCAAGGAGTCGATAATATCTACGATACAGATCTCCTCAAGCCGCTCATGGATCTCCAGAAGAATCCCGACCAGACACTACGCAACAAGCGCATCATCGCTGACCATCTCCGTGCGAGTGTGTTCATGGTGTCTGACGGAGTGACTCCTTCGAATACCGACAGAGGATATATATTGAGACGTTTGATCCGTCGTGCGATCGTCAGTACCACTGACAAAAAGTTGGATGAAAAGAGGATCTCTGTCTTCGTTGATACGGTTGCCACTATCTATGCACAAGGGTATCCAGAGATTGCCAATAACAAAGAAGCTATCAAGAAGGTGTTGGTAGATGAGGCGAGTAAGTTTGCTGAGGCTCTCACTCAAGGTATGAGAGAATTTGAAAAGGTGATCAAAGTAACAAGTAATGGTTCGGAGTCGATAAGAGAAATTCCTGCTGATACTGCGTTCAGTCTTTTTACTACTTACGGACTTCCCTTGGAAGTGATCCGAGATCTTGCAAAAGAAAAAGGTCTTACTTTCAACGAAGCTGCTGTTGAAGAAAAACTCAAAGCCCACCAATCCCTCTCTCGCTCCGGCGCTGAGCAAAAGTTCAAAGGCGGTCTCGCTGATGCCAATGACCCTATGGTTGTGCGATATCACACTGCTACACATCTCTTGCACCAGGCTCTCCACGACGTACTCGGAGAGGGTACAGGAGATCAGAAGGGGTCTAACATCACTGCAGAGCGTTTGCGTTTCGACTTTACGGGGGTCAAACTCACTGATGAGCAAAAGAAGAAAGTTGAGGATATCGTCAATGAGAAAATCCAGGCAAAACTCCCTATGAAAAACGTAGTTCTTCCACGTGCTCAAGCGGAGACAACTGGTGCACGGCACTTTTTTGGGGAGAAATATGGCGATGAGATATCAATCTACTTCATCGGTGAAACCCTCGAGTCTGCATACTCCAAGGAATTCTGTGGCGGACCTCACGTGACTAATACCTCCGAACTCGCTGGCCCAGAAGGTACGTGGCGTTTCAGAATCCAAAAAGAAGAAGCTGTGGCACAAGGAGTCAGGAGGATCAAGGCGGTGCTTGGTTAAAAATACCCTCCGTTTGTTAACAGAGGGCATGCGGTGACTTATTTGTATTTGCGCTATTCACTTCCGTACCTGTTCTCTTTGGCAACCGTTCGGAGAGCTTTGATAAGCTTGATTTCTGCATTCGTCAGTTGCAAACCTTCAGTACTATCAATCGGTGCGTGGGTGCCGAGATCGGGAACCATACTCACTCCCAAGTCTTCCTCGGAAATAGATTTGCAGTTGTTCGAAAACAGAACTCCTCGTTCAACGGCATTTCTGAGCTCTCGTACGTTACCAGGCCAAGAATGACTCATGATAAGCTTTTCCGCTTCCGCACTGAGCATCTTTGTTTCGCTGGAGAACTGATCCACGAACAGATTCGCAAGGCGCATCACATCTTCCATTCGATTGCGCAGTGGTGGAATCTGAATCGTGAATGTCTGAAGGCGGAAATAAAGATCCTGTCGGAATTTCTTTTCCGTCACCATTCTTGGTAGGTCTTTGTTAGTTGCTACGATAAGGCGAAAGTCGGAGGTAATCTGCTTACCGCCTCCCAAACGAGTGAATGAGCGTTCTTGAACTACCCGAAGCAACTTGGCCTGTTCCTCCAAAGGAACTTCTCCGATTTCGTCAAGAAAGGCGGTCCCTCCATTTGCCCTCTCGAAGAGACCGATATGTTGCCCCGTTGCACCAGTGAAAGAGCCTTTTTCGTGTCCGAAAAGTTCACTCTTTAATAGATCACCAGAGAGATTCGCGCAATCAAGGACCGCCATGGGTCCCATGGAGCGGTCGCTTCGTTCACGAAGTGCTTGTGCAACGACCTCTTTGCCTACACCGTTTTCACCCAAGAGGAGAACCGAGCGACCGTTTGCACATTTATTGACCAGGTTAGTAACTTTCTTCATCGCCTGATCACGGCATTCAAGAAGAAGCTCGTATGAGGATAGCTGGGCACGATGATGCATACCTTGTTTAATTTGCATATACAACTCCTTTCAGGGTTGGCGGTTTTTGTTGAAAAAGATCAAAGACTCAAAACTAAACATACCCTTAAATTAAGGGCATGTCAATGTAATTGACACTTACAATAAATCAGTGTATGCTCACAAAAGCGCTCTTTCCAAAACAATACAACCCCAGAAAAGGAGAAAATTATGTCTGCTGTTACCAAGAATAAGAACTATTCCGTCATTAAACTCAGTGGCCAGAGCAGTGCGGGCGGCGACCCAGATGCCATCGCGAACAAAATCATGGCCAACTGGCATCTCGACTCATCAAATGGCGATCCGTCCAACCTTTTCAAGGCGGCGGTACCATCAGGTCAATTCAAGTCCTGGCTCATGTTGAAGACTTGGACAGAAGGAGATGTGAGCCGTGGCTCACTGTTTATCAACGACGGTTCGGATCCAGTCAACCTCGACCGAGGAAAGGTATTAACCGAAACCAAACTTAATCACGGCTCAGAAAACTTTGAGGTCGTGATGGAGGGCAACTACCTTTTTCGTATAAGAATGGAGTGTAAACCCATTGCCGATACGGATCCACCTTCCAAGGTAGACACGGTAAGAAGTCAGGTCGGGGTCGGAACCAAGGTGATCGGAGAAATTCTCAGTGTACCCGTTCGCCTCGTTCGTCCCATGAAGGGTCAACCGAGGAAATACTTCGATCCCGAGCAGTTACGGGAGTTTGGAGAAAACCTTAAAGAGCAGGGTCAGATTCAACCTGCTATCGTCAAGAGACTCGAACATCCCGATGAAAAGGGTTGTCTGTATGAACTCATAAGTGGTGAGAGGAGATGGAGGGCCAGCCAAATGGCGGGTATTCCTGACCTCAAGATCATTGTGAGAGAGGGGATTAATGATGTCGATCAATTCGTGGAGGCTGTCATAGCGAACTGCCACGATGTTGACCTTACAACCCTTGAAACAATGCAGTCTGTCGGTTACTTGTTCCAGTGCGGAAAAACTGATGCCGAAATCGGAAAGATTTTTGGCAAAAAGTCTCCGCTATGGGCATACCAGCACCGCAGAGCATTAACCCTTCATCCTGGAGTGCTGAAACTCCTCGGTCCGGAGACCCAGGAAGAAAAACGCATTCCACTTACAAGCGCCATTTTGCTCATCGGAATTCCTCAAGAAGAGCAGATGGGTTTTGCGGAAATGATTAGTGAGACGGGCATGTCTGCTAAGCAGGTCAACCATCTCGTCAAAAATCGTTTGGCGCAGTGCGGGGTGGCTCGCAAAAGCAGATCGAGCGAAGAGTTCGAATCGGCACTCAAATTCTTTATGAGGACGAATGCCGAGCTTGAACTTTATATCGACCATTCCGATGGTCGTATCGCAAACATGTTCAAGAATCGGAGTCCTGAACAGATAAGTACATTCCTCCGACTAGTGAAGGACTGTAACGACAACTTGGGTGTTGTATTGGCAGCATTCAAGGAAGAAACACAGAAGTCCCAGCCTTGAAGAAGGAGGGCAACAAAAGAGCCGCCCGAGAAATCGAAGCGGCTCATTTTTATTTACTGTGTCGTGAAAAAACTTCCTCACCTTTCATCGCGAATTCTCTCAACTTTTGAAGGGCATCACTAAGCAATTGGGAAACACGGCTTTCCGTGACTCCGATCCCAGAAGCGATATCATTCAAACGTAGTCCGCTGAAGAAGTAGAGTCGTATTACCGATCGCTCGATCGGTTGCAGTTTCCCGAGAAGTTTCTCCAACTCGAGAATGTCTCTGTCTCTATCCATGAACGCAATTGGGTCAATGCTGTTCGGGTCAGCGATAATCTCGGCTAACGTCGTTTCGGAGTCCCTGCTCCCATTACTGAAAGGAGAAGAATTCAAACTAACGAAACCAATGGCGGAAATTCCGCTGAGCTCCCCAGATTTCTCATGGTCGATGCCGAGAGTCGAGCAAGCCTCCTCAAACGTGGCTTCACGTTGAAAAGTTTGTTGGAGCGTTTGTCTCTGACGCTCGATTTTTTTAAGCGTGTCTCGATTTGATCTCGAAACAGGATCGGAACTTCTGATTTCATCAATCATCGAGCCAGTGACTCTTGATCGAGCGTACCCCCAAAAATTAGGGTTAACAGAAGGGTCATAATTTTCAGTGCATTGCCATAGAGCTTCTAGGCCGATCACTATAAAATCTTGATCCTCGTACATTGTCCCATCTGGGAGCCTTACGTGGAGAGCCTTTGCTGCTGCAACGGTCTTTGAGATGTGTTCTTTGAAAAGAGCATAGCGGACATCGTGATGATGACTGCTATCCTTCTCGACGACTTCTTCGAAGAGCAAAAAACGGTCATTCATATTGTCCTTATTTTAGGGTTGGTGTTCTGCTGTTTTTATAACATATACATCATAATTGAACAATGAGGACTAAGTATAGTATGAGCAGAAGGTCGATAGTTTAAAAATCAGGGATGAATCCGATAACGCTCTTTGCTATACTATACGCATGCTCTTCTCTTCGAAGCACGATTCTCAAGTGACACTTGTCCTCGACATTCAGACCTCTATTGTCCGCGCGGCACTCGTGCGTTTTGGGAACAAGACTCCACCAGAGTTCCTCTACATCCACTCCATACCTCTACCGTTCAAACCCAACGTCAGTAGTGGATATTTGGTCAAGATCACGCTCCGCGCTATCACCGACGTTATACAGAACATTCTCCAAGAGGTATCTGTACGCAATTCAACCTTCCCAGCACAGCCTCTCCGTATTGTTCATACACACTGCATACTTTCATCTCCATGGATCGTATCTCGTGCACGAACTATCTCCCTGAGGCTTCCCAAGAATACAAAAGTCACCAAAGAAGTCGTCGACACCCATGTTGCTGTTGAGCGCAACGAACTCCTCAAGAATGACACTGAGAATCTCTCGGTAGTAGAAGAGAAGATATTCGACGTTCGTCTCAATGGCTACTCGGTTCCTTCCTGGGAAGGGCGGATGACTCGCGAGCTCGAGATCTCATACGTCGTCAGTGTTGCGGGGACTCGCATCGTCAAGAGTTTGCGTGAGCTTGTACAGCACGCAACCTCGACCAAACAGATCGATTTCCATTCATCGCTACTCTTGCAACATATTGGCATCCAAAAGATCATGCCTGACCGTTCCGAATACGCCCTGATCCACGTTCATGGAGAGTTGACCGATATCATCGTAATCAAGAAGCATTCTTGTACATTCTTTGGCTCATATCCGCTCGGAACTCAGGGGATCATTCGCAAGATAGCTCGTGCCACCAAGACCGACGAACGCACTGCCGAGTCGCTCCTTTCTCTGTATATGGGTGACCACCTCGATGATTCACATGCACAGGCAACACAGAAGATCGTTTCTGACATATCTCGAGGTTGGATTCATGATCTCGAGAAGCTCCTTTCCCAGTCGGGAACCTCGCCTTCATTGCCAGAGAATATCATCATCTCTGCACATGCTCACGACGCATATTTTATCCAGGCACTCGAGTCTTCATATCCTCACATTCACATCACACCGCTATCGCTCGAACATATCGCGCCTCATGTACGCTTTGCTCGTCAAAATGAACGTCTCCGTATCCTCGGTCTCTGTGTCGAAGCTATTAACAGTATCGAAGGGCGATGATATACTAGATCGCATATTATGCCACGCAGAGTTCAAGACATAGTTCCCAGTGACCGCCGCTCGATCCGAGACATACCGATCGAACATGAGAGTGCCCCAAAACGCACCACTGCAGACAAACCTACTCGTCGTTCACGTACAACTGTAGAAGAAGAAACTCCGCATCCAGCACCCAAGACAGAGAGCAAAGAGGGTAGAGAGATCCCGATCCGACGCATGCCGGTCGTGCCTCCGGCCAAGAAGCACTCGTCTTCGAAGCACCGCTTTCTATCATGGCTCTTCATCAGTCTCGCCGTTATCGGTATCGTGGTGTTGACTGCCTGGGTCGCATCCGCATACTTCTCTCGAGCCACCTTCACGATACGTCCCAAGGTATACCCTATAACTGTCAACGGTACCTATATCGCCAAGGGAACCCCGAGCACCACACTTTCATACGAGCTCGTCAACTTCACTGGCTCAGCCACTACGACGGTCCCATCAACAGATGGGGCGCCTGTTTCCACCAAGGCTCAAGGAACAGTGACTATATATAACGATAATGCACAGGTACAACGTCTCGTTGCCGGTTCACGGCTCTCAGCGAGTGGAGGTGAGATATACAAGCTTGTAAGCTCCGTGACTATCCCCGCGAAGACATCGGCAGGTCCAGGGAAGCTCACCACCAAGGTCATTGCTGATCTTGCAGGGGAAGAATACAACCTTACTCGTTCAATCGCAGGAGACTTGTCCTTCATCGGTTTCAAGGGTACTGACAAATACCGCACCGTGTATGCCCAAGCAGCTACCGATATTTCTGGTGGTTTTGTAGGGACAAAAAAGATCGTGCCTTCATCGACCCTTGCTACGACGACTGCTCAGCTCAAAGCTCAACTCACGGCCCGACTGCTCGCACAAGCACGCGCAGTACTCCCTGAAGGCTACATCATGTTCGACGAAGTCTATTCTGCAACATTCTCGAACCCGCAGGTCTATGGCACCGATCCGAACCAAGCCACTGTGTCGATAGAAGGAACGGTGACGGGTATATTGTTCGACCAAAAACGTCTGGTAGAGCAGATTGCCGGCAAAGACGAAGTCAGTTCATTCGGTGAGTTCGACTATACTTCTCCGGGACTTCAGGATCTCGATGTGACCATCGCCAATGCCAAAGATTTCTCCCCTCAGAAGAAGAATAGCCTTATTCTCCGCATCAGAGGTGCACTTCGCCTTGTCGGTACTGTTCCTGTAGATGATATCCGTTCAAAATTAGCTGGTGTCTCACTGAACGAGACCCAGGACATTCTCAAGCCATATAGCCCTGTTATCGAAGCAGGTTCTGGCGAGCTTATCCCTCCATGGTCGAGTGTTCCCGATGATATTGAGAGGATATCTATAGTGATAAAAGAAGAATAATGCCTGGAACACTATTGACTTATAAGGGGACATTCTGCTAATATGTGTTTTCGCGTACTACGCAATGGATACCGCGCCTAAACCCAAAAACACTACGAACGGCATCGTTGTCGAAGCGTTGCCTGATACATTGTTCCGGGTCGAGCTCGCCGAAACCAAAGAAGTCATCCTGGCATATCTTGCAGGGAAGATGAGAATGCACCGCATTCGAGTTCTTATTGGTGACAAGGTCGAGCTCATGCAGGATCCGTATGGTGGCCGTGCACGTATCATCAAACGTTTTTAGAATACACACATGAGGGTAAAAGCTTCAGTCAAACGCATATGCGCAAAATGTAACGTAGTACGTCGCAGTGGCTACGTCTATGTTATTTGCAAAGCCAATCCTCGTCACAAACAGCGACAAGGATAATAAATCACACACCATTATTTAATTACCACTATGCGTATCCTCGGTATTACAGTCCCAGAAAACAAGCGTCTCGAGTTTGCTCTCACGGCTATTTATGGTATCGGACGTTCTCGTGCAAAACACATCCTTCTCAAGACCAAGATAGACGGAGCCATCACTTCCAAAGATCTCACTGTCGACCAAGAGAACGCCATCCGCAAACTCGTAGAGAGTTTCAAGATCGAAGGAGACCTCAAGCGTGAGACAGCATCTAACATCAAACGTCTCAAGGATATCAAGGCCTATAGAGGTTCACGACATGCTCGTCATCTCCCGGCACGTGGCCAGCGCACCAAGACCAACTCTCGTACTATCCGCGGTAACACACGCAAGACCATGGGATCCGGTCGTCGTAAAGAAGAGAAGAAATAATACATAATACCATGGGCAAAAAACGAATTGTCACAACCGAAGGAGCAGAATCAGCAGATAACAAGGCAAAGGCCGTTGTCTCTTCCAAAAAGCGCGTTCTCAACGGCATACTTCACGTACAGTCTACCTACAACAACACCAAGGTTCTCTTGACCGACATGCAGGGCAATGCACTCATGTGGGGTTCAAGTGGTGCAACAGGCTTCCGTGGTGCCAAGAAGGGTACTCCTTTTGCGGCTGCCAAGGTTGGAGAGACCCTTGCTCTCAAGGCGGCCAATATCGGCCTCAAAGAGATCGATATTGTCGTCAAAGGCGTCGGTTCTGGACGCGAGTCGGCGATCCGAGGTTTTATCAGCAAAGGCGTAGTCGTCAATTCGATCAAAGACGAGACACCGGTACCATTCAACGGCCCACAGCCGAAGAAGCCACGTCGCGTTTAGTAGTTATATATTATCATTATGAAAATTGGACCACGATACAAAAGAGCACGATACTTGGGAGCCCCTGTCTTCCGTAAGACACAGACCCAAAAGTTCGCCATTCGTTCACAACAGAAAGTGAAGAAGGGTGGTATGAGAAGTACCAAGAGTGAATACGGCAAACAGCTCCTCGAGAAACAGAAGGCTCGTTTCAGTTACGGTGTATCTGGTAACCAGTTCAGTAACTACGTCAAGAAAGCTCTCCAGACGAGTGGCGACAATGCCAAGAACCTCCTCCATCTCCTCGAAGGACGCCTCGACAACGTTGTTCTCCGTGCCGGATTTGCGCAGAGTCACTCTGCTGCACGTCAGATGGTCGCCCACGGCCACATCACGGTCAACGGCAAGAACGTCAACATTCCTTCCTTCGAAGTAACTATCGGTGATGTTGTCTCTATCCGTGAAGGGAGCAAGAAAAAGGCCCTTTTTGCAAAACTTGACGAGGAGATTGCGGCCAATGCATCTCCTGCATGGCTCAAGGTCAATGCAGAAAAGAAGGAGATCACCATTGACGGCGAACCGAGTGCCGACATGAGCAATCTGCTCTTCAATGTTCGTTCGGTGCTAGAATTCTATACTCGATAGATTCTAGTAGACTTTTTTATCTTTCGGTGTATAATTAACTGTCCACTTTACTTTAATACAAAACCATGACATACGACGTCATTTTGCCATCAAAACCACGTGTAATAAAAGAGGATTCCTTCCAGGGAACCTACGAGATAGACGGCCTCTATCCAGGCTACGGTCATACCCTCGGCAACTCACTCCGTCGCATCATCCTTGCATCACTTCCTGGTGCAGCGGTCACTCGCGTCAAGATCAAAGGTGCAGAACATGAGTTCTCCGCTATCGATGGCGTCAAAGAAGATGTCATTAACATCCTCCTCAACCTCAAGAAGCTCCGCATCCGTCTCAGTAGTGACGAGCCACAGACTCTCACTCTCCGCTCCAAGGGTGTTATCGAAGTCACCGCAAAAGAGATCGAGATCCCTGGCCAAGTAGAGATCCTCAACCAGGACCTCCTTATCGCCACTCTCACCAACAAGACTTCAGAGCTCGATATCGAGATCACTGTCGAAAAAGGCCTTGGATATGTTCCAAAAGAGATCGTCCAGAAAGACCGTGTAGACATCGGTAGTATCACTCTCGATGCCGCCTTTACTCCTATCCGCAAGGCCAACTACGAAGTAGAGAATATGCGTGTTGGTGATCGTACAGATTTCAACCGTCTCCGTCTCAGTATCGAGACAGATGGCACCATCTCTCCTCGCGAAGCACTCGAGAAGTCTATCTCTCTTATGATCAGTCAGCTCAAGTCTATCGTCGGCTTCACCGAGGAGTCAGAAGAAGTCGAGGCCAAGGAGTCAGTTGCTAGTGAGTCCGCTTCAGACGAAGCTTCGATGAAGGACATCGACACCGAGCTCCTCAAGACTCGTATCGATACTCTCGGCATCTCGTCACGTACTGCAAAGGCTCTCGCCAATGCCAACGTCCGAACCATGGGAGGTCTCGCTCGTAAGAAAGAGTCTGACATCATGGACATCGACGGTCTTGGCGCCAAGGGCGTACAAGAGATCAAGAAGCTCCTTGCTCAGCACGGTATCACCTTGAAACAATAATCCCATGAGACACGGCAACTCCACACGCAAATTCGGAAGAGAAAAGACACAGAGACATGCTCTGATGCGTTCTTTGGCACGCAACCTCATCCGTGATTCACGCATCCGCACGACTGTCGCCAAGGCCAAAGAGCTCCGTCCATACGTAGAGAAGCTTGTCACCAAGGCCAAGATTAACACCGTCGCTTCACGACGCACTATCAACTCTCGTCTCCAGGGTGTCACCGAAACCAAGAAGCTCTTCGATGTCGTTGCTCCGAAATACACCGAACGCAAGGGAGGTTATATCCGTATTATCCGTCTCGGCAACCGCGACCTCGACGGCAGTCCGATGGCTTTGATCGAATTTGTATAAATATATGAAACACACCATTGACGCACAAGGCAAAAAGATCGGTCGCATTGCAAGTCAGGCAGCAGCGGCTCTGATGGGCAAGAACTCTGTCGCATTCGCCAAGAACAAGGTTCTCCCGGGTATCGTCGAGATCACCAACGCTTCTCGTGCAGACATCACTGCTCGCAAGAAGACAGGTGATGTCTATGTTACCTACACCGGTTTTCGCGGTGGTCTCAAGAGTGAGACACTCGGCGAGCTCATGGAACGCCGTGGTATGACCGAGGTCTTCCGCCGCGCCGTCTATCGCATGCTCCCCAAGAACAAGCTGCGTGATATTCGTATCCAGAACCTCGTTATCAAGGAATAAAAACACATGACTACGAAATCCCCAACCAAATACTTTGAAGCTGTCGGACGCCGCAAGACCGCGATCGCTCGTGTTCGTCTTTTCCCGAATGCCAAGGCAGGCTATGAGGTCAATGGCAAGAAGCTCGAAACCTATTTCCCAGTTCCAGAAATGCAGGCTACCGCGATCGCTTCGATGACTCAAGGCAAAGCCGCTGAGAAGTTCCATGTTACCGTCAAGGTCAGTGGTGGTGGTGTCTCTGGTCAGGCCGAAGCCATGCGTCTCGGCATCGCCCGCGCCCTCCTCGTCTACGATGTACAGCTCCGTGGCGGTCTCAAGAAGCTCGGCTTCCTCAAACGCGACCCTCGTGCCAAAGAACGCCGCAAGTTCGGTTTCAAGAAAGCTCGCAAGAGTCCACAGTGGAGTAAGCGTTAATCGCAGGAGATTGGAGATTAGTAATTGGAAAATCACATTTCACGTCATCCCCGCGCAGGCGGGGATCTGCGTTGTAGATGTATGATTTGCTATCTTTACTTTTTAGATTAGAATAAACCACATGCAAGAAGACGAACTCAAAACTCAAGACGACATTACTATCGAATCCGACGACACATTGGATGACTCGGTCGTGGCCGAAGAGAACATGACCGAAACCATCAAGAAACTCCGCGAAAAGCTCAAGAAAGCCGAAGCAGAGAAGACCGAGTACCTGACAGGCTGGCAACGCGCCAAGGCCGACATGGTCAACGCTCGCAAGCGTGACGAGGAGGAGAACAGGAACTTTATGAAGTTCGCCAACGAACGTCTGATCGAAGATCTGTTGCCGGTTTTGGAGAGTTTCGATATGGCGATGGGGAACAAGGATGCTTGGGAGAAAGTAGACAAGAACTGGCGCACAGGAGTAGAGTATATCTATTCTCAACTGCAAAAAGCATTGACTGAGAATGGTCTCCAAGAACTCAACCCGATCGGCCAACCATTCGACCATGCAAAACATGAAGCTGTCTCATACGAACCCGTGACGGATGAGAAGCAAGATCACACCGTCGTTGCAGTCCTACAAAAAGGCTATTCACTCAATGGCAAAGAGATTAAGGTGCCGAAGGTGAAGGTAGGGGAGTGGAAGAAATAGTTTATATAAAAATCCCCTCCAGGCAAGATGTGCGTGGAGGGGACGGGTTTATCGCGAAGAATGATACTTGTGATCTAGGTAGTAGAACTGGTAAGGAATACGAGGGTCGTCCTTTTTGCCAAAGCAGTTCAGTTCAAAGAGAATATCCCTGTCACGAAAGGTGCATGCATGAAGAGTCACCTGTCGATCGTCTTGACTGTAATGAATTTCAATATTCAGCTCCGTGGCATTTTTGCATACGGAGACCAACCCTTGTGCCAATTCGCCATAACTCGTCAATTCATCGAGAGACGCGGAACGACCTGAACCTTCTGTCGGGCGAACAGCTATACCCAGAGACGCTCGACTCAGTTCGAAGGTGATATTGTTGATCTCTCTGAAAATGCAGTTGATGTTAGATCTGACGCTATCGAGGATCAGATTCTCTTGAAATGACGGACCGTACGTAGTATGAATGACCGTGAACATGCCGATTCCTTTGGTTGTGGCAGGTATATAACCCACCGTTGTTGGTTGTCTATCCCAAAACTACCCCCATTAACCGAGCCTGTCAACACACAAACACAAAAGCCCCCGAAGGGACTTTGTGTCGTCATGTAAATCCTTACACGAGGTAAGAATTTACGGGCCAGTCAGGGTGATTTCCCATACCGGTTCCACCAGTCGAATATATCGACTTGATAATTATAGTTTACTTAATTATAAAAAGTCAAGTTTGTGGACCAGAGGGGAATCGAACCCCCGAATCTTAGGTGACGAGCCAAGATTTTCGCACCAGCGAACTGGTCCACGGCGGAAGATATGATCTTCCGCCCAGAAACTTTAGCAACCCGAGATAAATTCCTGATGAATTTAGTCTCAAGAAACGATAAAATCTACGCCTCTTGACCCCCGGCCTTTTTTGCCTTAATATAAAACTCTCAATGCTTACTCCTTATAAACCACAATTCATAGAGCAAATCTTCACCGACCAGACCGGCCGACAGTTCCGTCTGGTGTTCTTGGTGTCTCTCGTTGAAGGAAAACTCAAAGGTCAGCTTGTTTCTGCACAACCACTCGCTACACGCAATCATTCAACAAGTTCAGGACACGTATCCGACCAGTTCCTCCTGCCTTTCTCATGTCCAAAAAATGACACCGTCACCGAATACATCTCTTCCGTCACTCCGATAGTCTCTCCATTTTCAACTATAGAATTTATTATACATAGTCAACCTACCCGCGCTCCGTCTTTTTAGCATGTCATTCCCATGAAAATGGGAATCCAGGATATTACCAAATAGAGTAAAGTGACGAAGAAGTTGTCACTTTGGGGAATATTGAGAAAATCGTGAACCATTACACTTTGTTCATTAAAAAATTGAGTAAAAAGAAAGTGACCGGCCATTTCTGGACGGTCACTCGTGGGAGGATTTAACTCCTCAGTTCTTCTTGTTCCGGATCGTAAGGGCTTTTGAATGATCGAGTAGTGAATATTTTCTCTACTCGTTGCAGCTCGTACGAACGTTTTGCTAACGTCTCTTCGCAATGCGAGGAATCGCAATACGCAACTCGATGCATGAGGAGTGGATTCAATTTCCTGATGACCGTTTTGGCAAAAGGTTTCTTCAATGGAAGGTCGACGCCATTCCAATCAATTCGTTCGACCTCGATAATATCCAATTGAGTGGCTGGTTTTCCGCAATGGAAGCATTTAGCTCCTGGACGAACTGGCTGACCCAAATAGGAATCAAACCAGACGGTCAATTCTTCACCATTAACTGCGATATTTGCTTTCTCTCCGTCCTTCATTGTAAATTTTCTCCTTGCTCTAACCTCCAAGCGTTTGCTTGGTCAAATGAGCATGTTGTAAGGTTCGAAACTAAATAGCAGTATATCACTTATAGTAGCTACTGTCAAATATTCATTGCTAGTTACCACTTACTAATTACACCTAAACACTATGTCCAAAATCATCGGAATAGACCTCGGAACAACCTTCTCAGCCGTCGCCGTTATGGAAGCCGGCTCTCCGAGAGTTCTCGAAAACGCAGAAGGTCAACGCACCACTCCTTCGATCGTCGCACAGTCCAAGACAGGCGAACGACTCGTCGGACTCCTGGCAAAACGTCAGGCTGTTACC
Organism: Patescibacteria group bacterium; assembly: GCA_038065395.1. GTDB lineage: Bacteria > Patescibacteriota > Minisyncoccia > Phycocordibacterales > PALSA-1337 > C7867-002. Next base: position 195,024 of record JBBTRB010000004.1, on the reverse strand, counting down.
AACCCAAAGAACACCATCTCTCAGATCAAACGCTTCATCGGTCACACATTCGACGAAGCTGATGTTCAGAAAGATATCAAGAACGTTCCATTCGAAGTTCGCAAAGCCGCCAACGGTGGCATCGAAGTAAAGATGGCAGCCCCTTCGACAGGCTCAGGGCAAGGTGACAAGTGGCTCCGTCCAGAAGAAATCTCAGCCATGATCCTTCAGAAGATCAAAGCCGACGCCGAAGCTCGCCTCGGGGAAAAGGTCACCGAAGCAGTGATCACTGTTCCTGCTTACTTCAACGACTCACAACGCCAAGCAACCAAAGACGCAGGTCAGATCGCTGGTCTCGATGTAAAGCGCATCATCAACGAACCAACAGCTGCGGCACTTGCATACGGATTTAACAAAAAGAAGGACGAGAAAATCGCAGTCTTCGACTTCGGTGGAGGAACATTCGATATCTCAGTCCTCGAAGTCGGTGATGATGTTATCGAAGTAAAGTCTACCGACGGTGACTCACATCTTGGTGGCCGTGATATCGATGCCAAGATCGTCAACTGGCTTGCAGATACCTTCGCAAAAGAAAATGGCATCGACCTCAAGAGAGACGCGCTCGCTCTCCAACGTCTGGATGAAGCTGCAGAAAAAGCCAAGATCGAACTCTCAACCGCCGCTCAGACAGAGATCAACATCCCATTCATCACCTCAGGTACCGATGGGCCGAAGCACCTCCTCGTCACCCTCACACGCGCACAACTGGAAGTTATGACCCAGGAGTTCGTCGACCGTGCGATGGCTATTACCAAGCGTGCAGTCGAAGCGTCACCATTCAAAGTAGGAGAGATTAACGAAGTCATCTTGGTCGGTGGTCAGACACGCATGCCGGCACTCCAAAATGCAGTCAAGACATTCTTCGGAAAAGATCCTCACATGGGTGTGAATCCCGACGAGGTGGTTGCGGTGGGCGCGGCGATCCAGGGAGGTATCTTGGGCGGGGAAGTCAAAGACGTTCTCTTGCTCGACGTGATCCCACTGTCACTCGGTATCGAAACCATGGGCGGAGTAGCTACCAAGCTCATCGAGAAGAACACAACCGTCCCTACTCAGAAGTCTCAAGTATTCTCAACTGCCGCTGACAACCAGCCGTCGGTAGAGATCCATATCACTCAAGGTGAGCGTGCCATGGCAGGTGACAACAAGTCCCTCGGAAGATTCATCCTCGATGGTATCCCACCTTCTCCTCGTGGCATGCCACAGATCGAAGTCTCGTTCGACGTCGATGCCAACGGTATCCTCAATGTAACTGCAAAAGACAAAGCAACCGGCAAGGCCAACTCGATCAAGATCACTGCTTCTTCTGGACTTTCCAAAGATGAAGTTGAGAAGATGAAGCAAGAAGCCGCTGCTCACGAAACAGAAGACAAGGCCAAGCGCGACGCAATCGAGGTCAAGAACACCGCCGAGCAAGTGCTCTATATGTCCGAAAAGGCTCTCAAGGAAAACAAAGAAAAGATCCCTGCAGAGCTTGCCACTTCGATCGAAGGGAAGATTGCAACGTTGAAAACCACCAAAGATGGTTCAGATATCGCGGCTATCAAAGCTGCCACCGAAGCTCTCTCATCGGAGATTTCGAAGATCGGCGAGCATCTAGCAAAAAATGCTCAGCAAACTCCTCCTCCAGGCGCACAGCCAGGTGGTGAAAGTAAGGAGGCAGAGGGAGATGTGAAGGATGCAGAGTTTAAGGAGAAGAAGTAGTTAACCCGCCTTCGCCAAAAGCTTCAGTGAGGCAAAGAAAAAGACCTCCGTAGTTCCTCTGATCGCAATAGCGGATCGGGGGAACAAGCGGGGGTCTGAGGGAGTCACTGTTTCTTAATTGAAAGACCGTACCCCCCAAGAATCTCTTTCAACGCTTTTAAAGCTTTTGTAGAGACACCTCGAATACGAAGTAAGTCGAACTCATCACGATTAATCAGGACTCTCATGGGAATGTCTCCAAAAGTTGAATAGTTTTTGAAATCAGCAGGAGCTCCTCCGTAATGTGGGTCACTCGGATTACCATTCAAATGACCGTGAAAGAATGGGATGCCCCCGATTCGTCTATCGCCTTTCAGTTTCTGATTAACAAATGCTCGAAACGTCATGTTCAAGATCCTGTCATGTTCTGATCCAATTGAATCTTGAGCAACCACGACCAAATTAGGAACCATGACTACCGAGACGGTAACAACGAGCTGTTCGTTCGAATGTAGCGCTCCTTCAGCAAGAGGCATCAATTCATTCGTCAGCCCGACCACTTTATTTCTCACCATCTCGATAAACTTTACTCGTTCCATAATCGTACCTTTCTTGTTATTGAATTGTTGCAAAAATACTATATATAAAGTAGCATACTAAATACAAATCGTCAAATGAAAGATTACTACAAAATCCTCGGCGTAGACAAGACCGCTTCCAAAGATGACATCAAGAAAGCGTTCCGTAAGCTCGCGCACGAACATCATCCCGACAAGAACAAAGGCAATGTCGAGGCCGAGAAGAAGTTCAAAGAAGCCAGTGAAGCGTATTCGACATTGTCAGACGACAACAAACGCAAACAATATGATACATTCGGCTCATCTGGCACTGGATTCAACCCAGGTCAAGGCGGCTTCAACGGTGGCCAGGGCTTCGGCGGTTTTGACTTTTCACAATTCCAGAATGGTGGATTTCAGTTCAACCAAGGTGGGGTCGAGTTCGACCTCGGTGACATCTTCGGGGAATTCTTCGGTGGGGGACGTCGCCCGCGCAAAGGCAGGAACATCACTGTCGACGTCGAGATCTCATTCAAGGAGTCCATCTTCGGTGTAGAGAAGGACATTTCCATAGAAAAAGATAAGCTTTCCATAAAAATCCCTGCGGGCATAGAGAGTGGTCAGGGTCTACGTGTACCTGGGCGTGGTGAGGCCGGCGAAGGCGGCAAAGGCGACCTCGTCGTCCGTGTCTGGGTCAAGGAGCATGCAGTATTCCGCAAAGAAGGCATCAACCTGGTGATGGAGCTTCCCGTCAAGCTCACCTCGGCACTCACCGGTGACACCATCTCGCTCGAGACGCTCGACGGCACCATCGAACTCAAGATCCCAGCAGGTACAACCCATGGCGAGATCCTTCGTGTCAAAGGCAAAGGCGTACCCTACGAACAGACAGGGAGTATATTCGGCACTGGTGGCAAACGCGGTGATATCCTGATCGTGACCCATGTAACTATGCCCAAGAAACTTTCCAAGAAGGCCAGAGAGGTTATCGAGGAGCTCAAGAAAGAGGGGGTATAGACTGACACAGGGGCCACTTGCATTCAGCCAGATACAGGAGTAGTCTTTTTGTTGGAAATAGATGCTTGGTAGCAGCGCGTGCTGTGTGCATCTATCGTAATCCTCAACAATCAAAAGGTCGATATGAGAACTATAGTATATGACGGTCTGACTCCTGCTCTGACAATGCCCGCATGCAAGAGATTCCCCATACCCGGAAAAGTAAACCGGCAGAAACTCAGAAGGCTTGACTGGGTTTCAATGAAAGAGCTCGATCAGGCAGTCGGCAGGCTTCTCGCGGAAAATGGACTCTCAGGAATTCCTCTCAATTTTATTCCGCGATACGAGACGTTTGACCTATCTCATTTCATCTCTCCGCTTCATTACCTTGATTTTCATTGGATCACACACGACGATGCAAACGGTCACCCTAGTCGTACGTGCGTGGATGGAACATCAGTCCGGCAATGTCCATTCAAAAGACCGAATTTACACGTCATGCTGCCTTGGGCACATCACGTGCTCAAACTTGCCCAACATGGGATCGTGGAACTTGATCGCAAAGGACGACGGGATCCTATCGGTATAAGATGGAATGGGAGAGAATTCTCGTCTCAAGAACTTGCGGTCTTCCTTTTCAAGGAATCTTGAGTTGGCACATTTTGACTCCTCCTACTCACCCCGCCATTCCTGGTCGGGGTGTTTTTTATCTCTTTTTTTGATACTATTGATCCATTATGTCCAAAAAGATACTTCTCTCAGGGGTCAAACCTACTGGCCGCGCACATATCGGCAACTATTTTGGGGCGATGAAACAGTTCGTAGATCATTCAGCACTCGTCGATTCTTTCGAATGTTTTATTATGATTGCTGACTATCATGCTCTCAACCTCATTCAAGATGCAAAAACGATGAGAGAAGTAACCTACGAACTCGCACTTGATTATTTGGCACTTGGTCTCGATCCTCAGAAAGTCACCATTTTCAAACAATCCGACATCTCTGCACACACGGAGCTGACTTGGATTTTCGACACACTTGTAACCGTTCCGTATCTCGAGCGCGCCCACGCTTTCAAAGACGCCGAGGCAAAGAGCAAAGAGATCAATGTTGGCACGTTCAATTATCCTGTTTTGATGGCTGCAGATATTCTCCTGTACAACACTGACACTGTTCCTGTTGGACAAGACCAGAAGCAGCACATCGAATACGCTCGTGATATCGCACAGAAATTCAACAACACTTTTGGAGAAGTCTTCAAGTTACCTGAACCAGTCATTTTAGAAACACTTGCCACTGTCCCTGGCACAGACGGCCGCAAGATGTCCAAGAGTTACAATAACACCATTCCGCTTTTTGCTTCGCGAGAAGAGATCGAGAAAGCCGTGATGGGCATTGTCACCGACTCAGGTTCTGATATCCCGACCAATGTCTATTCGATCCACAAACTCTTCAAGTCTGAAGCCGATCTCAAACCTCTCTACGAGACCAACAAGGGCAAGTACAAAATCCTCAAAGAAACTTTGATCGAAGACATCGATGCATTTGTCGCGCCTCTCCGGGAAAAACGTGCCGAGCTTGCCAAAGAGAGTGGTCTGGTCGAACGTGTCCTCGCACAAGGTGCTGTCAAAGCCAACGAACGCGCTCAAGCCAAACTCATACAAGTTAAGAAGGCGATCGGGGTACTATGACCTTCACCATAAAAACCACTTCATTCGAAGGGCCGCTCGACCTTCTACTCGATCTCATTGAGAAGCGCAAACTTTTTATCAATGACGTTTCATTGGCCAAAGTCACCGATGATTTCATCGAGCATATTCGACAGTTCGAACATATGCCGATGGGGGAGTCGGCACATTTTATCCTGATCGCATCCACTCTCCTCCTGATCAAGTCCAAGTCTCTCCTGCCGACACTGAGTCTCACCGAAGAAGAAAAGGGTGACATCGTCAATCTCGAAACTCGCCTCAAGATGTACAAAAGGATCAAAGAGGCGAGTGTCCATGTATCAACACTGTTCGGCTCTCAAGTGATTTTCCCACAGTCAAACACTCGTCCGGTAACACCCGTATTTGCCCCAGAACCGGACTTTACTCTCGAAAAAGCACTTTTCCTGATCAAAGACCTGATCAACAAACTCCCAAAAAAAGAGATGCTACCCAAGGTCTTGGTGAGCAAAGTGATCAGTCTCGAAGAGATGGTCGACACCCTGACCAGCCGCATCACCAGTCACTTGCGTATGAGCTTCAAAGAATTCACCAAGGAACATCGCCACGAGAGAGTCAACATCATCGTCTCCTTTCTCGCTATGCTCGAACTCGTCAAAGAGGGGATCGTCCACGTCAGCCAGGAAAAACATTTCGACGATATCCATATGGAGACCAAAGAGGTGGGAGTGCCTCGCTACTAGCATTATTACACTATACTTTTGATTAACTGTGATCTGGACGAGGAATATGTGTCAATTATAATTATCTAACACCTGCCATTTTATTCTCTAACAATATATACTCATGAATACTTCATCCAATCAAAATCCTATTACATTAGATGACCTTGCACTTATGGTTAACAAGGGCTTCAAAGAATCCGCACGAGACCTTGCTGAATTCAGAGCAGAAACTCGTCTAGAATTCAAGAAAATCGACTTGCTCCTCAAGCACCATGACGTCGAACTCCCAGACCACGAACATAGGATATCACGCACCGAAAATCAGCTTCAGATTGCATAAAAGCTAGTCCACAATCTCCATCCGCTTCGTTATTCTCTGCGCTCAAACTCTCACCATATACTCGATATGCCTCGAGTTTTCGCTTGAATAAGCCTGCCATATGGAGATCGTGGATACGCTCTAAAGGATTGTGTATACTGTAGACATGAATCTCCCTCAACAGATCGAGGCCATCCTTTTTTGGAAAGCCGAACCAGTCACGATCAAGAAGCTCTCGGCTCTCCTTTCTACAGATGAACCTTCGATCCGGAAGGGTATAGAAACTCTTGTCAGTAGCCTTCAAAATAGAGGTATTACACTGGTACAAACCGACACAGAAGTAACTCTTGGTACTGCAAAGGAATTCAGTTCTCTGATCGAACAACTTACAAAAGAGGAACTCGTCCGAGACCTCGGTAAAGCAGGACTAGAAACTCTCTCAATTATCCTATACCAAGGTCCGATCTCTCGTGCTGATATCGACTATATCCGTGGGGTCAACTCGCAGTTCATCATCCGTAACCTCCTTGTTCGAGGACTGGTCGAACGTATCGAAAATCCTACCGATGCACGTAGCTACATGTACCGGTCGAGCATCGAGCTTCTGTCGCATCTCGGCCTTTCTTCTATTGCCGAACTTCCCGAATACGACACTGTCAGGAAGGATATAGAAGCTTTCAAACAATCCACAGCAACACCCCTCCCTCCAAGTCAGTCTCCAGATGCTACAATAGACTGATGCATGCTCACCGTCTCCACATAGATCGCTTTTTCCTGATCACGCTCGCCACATTGACACTGTCTGGATTTGTAATATTCCTTTCTGCATCATTGGGACTCCTGATCGATACCGAATCCAACTTCACTGCGATCGCTCTCAAACAATCGGTGAGTCTATGTATCGGCATCGTGGCATTTTTCTGCCTCTCACGCATCAAGTACCAGTATTTCCATACCACAGCCTTCTTTATCCTACTCGGTGCTATCGCCATAAACTTACTGATATTCATCCCGAGTTTGGCGCTCCATCACGGTGGTGCATCTCGATGGATCGACCTTGGGTTCATCTCTTTCCAACCATCAGAATTCCTCAAGATCGCTTTTATCATCTATCTTGCGGCTTGGGTACGCTTTGCCAAAGACAAGATCAAGACATTCAAACACGGACTTGTACCATACCTTGCGATCATGGCAGTATTGAGCACCCTCCTCTTGGTCCAGTCTGACACTGACACTCTCGTGATCATCGGGTTCACGGGTATTGTCATGCTGATCATTGCAGGGCTACCACTCCGACACATCGCGATCGCACTAGGACTCATGGCTGTACTCGTCGTCGGAGTCATCTATGTCAGACCTTACGCCTACAAGCGTGTTCAAGTATTCTTCAACCGAGGAGCAGATGTACAAGGTGCCGGATACCAGATCAACCAGTCACTGATCGCTATTGGTTCGGGAGGCTTCGCAGGGAAGGGCTTCGGTCAGAGTGTTCAGAAGTTCGGCTATCTGCCCGAGCCGATCGGTGACTCTATCTTTGCGGTCGCGGCCGAAGAATTCGGTTTTATCGGCAGTATATTGCTCCTCTCTCTCTATGTACTGCTTGCGGCCAGCATCTTCCGTATCGGTATCCATGCGCCAGATATTTTCGGATCATTGGTGGCTATCGGTATCGCCGTACTCATCACCACCGAATCCTTCCTCAACATGGCTGCCATGCTCGGTCTCGTACCGCTCTTTGGCGTGCCACTCCTTTTTGTCAGTCACGGGGGAACCGCTCTCATCATCGCCCTTATGGCCACCGGTATCGTTGCGAATATTTCGAAGTATGGGAAGAAGAGTTGATCCGTATCAGGGCTTTTTTATTTGTCTTTATCAGTGTAAAATGGACTCACTATGAAAATCCTCTTTACGGGTGGCGGTTCGGGGGGACACTTTTACCCGATCATCGCAGTCGCTCAGGCTGTCCATACCCGCGCCAAAGAACGCAGGATCCTCGCTCCTACGCTCCACTATATGGCGCCGAGCAAGTACAACCCTCGAGCACTTTTCGAGAACGACATCGAGTTTATCGCGGTCCCGGCAGGCAAGATCCGTCGATATTTCTCACTGCTCAATGTCACCGACCTTTTCAAGACTTTTGTGGGCTGTATCATGGCAGTGATCAAGATGTACTCTTTGTATCCTGATATTGTCTTTGGCAAAGGTGGCTATGCTAGTTTCCCTCCACTCTTGGCTGCTCGCATCCTCCGTATACCAGTGATCATCCATGAGTCAGACTCCCGACCTGGCAGAGTCAACCTCTGGGCCTCGAAGTTTGCTCGTAAGATCGCCATCTCGTACCCAGATGCGGCAAAATACTTTACCAAGACCTCTCCTGACAAGATCGCCCATACAGGCAACCCAGTAAGATCTGACATCATCCCCGCATTGTCCAATGGGGCACTCGAGATCCTCAAGCTCGAACAACATACACCTGTTGTAGTCATCCTCGGTGGATCACAAGGCTCACAGACCATCAACGATGTGATCCTCCAGGCATTGCCTGAGCTTCTCAACCGCTACCAGGTCATCCACCAGACTGGCCGAGCCAATCTCGAAGAGATCCAAGCGACCAGCGCTGTACTCCTCAAAGATCATCCGTACTCATATCGCTATCATCCGATGGATTATCTCAATGACCTCAACCTTCGCATGGCAGCCGGTGTAGCGCTCGTGATCGTCTCTCGTGCAGGCTCGACACTATTCGAGATCGCCGCCTGGGGAGTACCGTCCATCATCATTCCTTTGCCACATTCAGTCAGTCATGACCAGACCGACAACGCCTTCTCCTATGCTCGTACCGGTGCAGCCAGTATTGTCCAGGAAAACAACCTCAGTGCTCATATCATCATAGGAGAGATCGACCGTATCCATGACAATGAAGTCCTCCAAAAGACCATGCGCGAGCAAGCCAAGGCCTTTGCCCGTATCGACAGCAGTGCCTTGATAGCGGACGCACTCCTGGACACAGCACTGGAACATGAGAAATAGTATGATATAATAGAGGTCTAATATAAAAAGTCGAATTTAGTAGTATTTAAGTAACATATTTACCTATATGGAACCTTCAACTGGTGTAAAAGCATGGCAATGGGTGGTCACAGTCATCGTGATCATCGTACTTATCGTCATCGGGATCATGGTTTTTAGCAAAGACAAAGGTACGGATACCACAGATACGACTACAACTCCTACCACCACAACAGCTACTGCTGGTGTCAATCGTGTTGTTATGTCAGATCAGTATCCAGGCAACCTCGTATATCTCTCTTCTGTTCAGTTCGAGAAGGGTGGATGGGTTGTTATACATGCAGACAATGCTGGTCAACCAGGAGCTATTATCGGTCAGACCTATTTTGACAAGGGTATCAACCCAGGCCGTGTCACTCTGACAACTGCCACTGTCGAAGGCGGAACATACTACGCTATGCTCCACTCAGACGATGGCGACAAAGTCTTCAGTGCCACCAAGGACGTTCCTCTCAAGGACGCCAACGGCAACATCATCATGAAGATCTTCCGCGCACTCGCTTCTGTAGGCAACGAGATCAAGGGATAAGAATCGCAAGAGAACGAGAAAATAGTGACTGGTAAAAAGTAACTAGAAAAACGCATCGCTACGGTGCGTTTTTCTGTATAAAAAAGTCACAACTGGTTAGGTTGTGACTTGAGAGGCTGGTGCCTCAAGTTACTTGACGACTTGGGTAATAAACTTTTTCGATAGTGCGGAGTACTCGGCCGTACAGGTGCTTGGCACAACTCGTTTAACCCATCGAGTGAATTCCCTGAGTTCAAAGGAAACATAAGACTCTTTGCCTGTATGGAAAGTCCCGATGGTCGACCCGCAGCTAATGATTGCATAAACATTGCCACTCTTGAGCTCAATCAAGTCACCCTTTTGGGTGGCCTGAAGTTCTTTTACGATACTTTCGACCATCGCCAGTGCCTTTTCTTGTGGAGATCTGGAATAAACCTTCACCCCAAGCATTACCCCAGCAGTTATGGCCATTGAAAATATTATAACGGCAACTGTAATCAGTATTTGTTTAAGCTTCATACCTGTTTCAATTGTGCATGTCCCAACCTACCCGAAGGGTGTAATGGACGTTGTAAAGGTTAGTTTTAACTAATTTAAGTATCGCATACTTATGAGTAATTGTCAATGACTTACAATAAAATAAATGCTGTTCGCATTTTCTGCTATAATAGCCTCCATGTCTGTAATTACCCGATTTCCCCCAAGTCCTACTGGATATCTCCATGTCGGTCGTGCACGTACGGCCCTTTTCAACTATCTCTTTGCCAAGAAGGCTGGTGGTACTATGGTATTCCGCATAGAAGATACCGACAAAGAGCGCTCCAAACCCGAGTACGAAGCCAACATCATCGAGTCTTTGGCGTGGCTTGGCATAACATATGACAGTGGCCCGTTCCGACAGTCAGAGAGAACAGAACTCTACAAGACGTATATTCAGAAGTTGCTCGACGGGGGTTTTGCATACGTTTCCAAGGAGGATGAGAGGGAGGAGACCGGGAACAACAAGCAAGATTCAAAAGAAATATCGAGACGTGCCGAAGTGATCCGCTTCAAAAATCCCAACAAAAAGATCACCTTCATTGACCTTATCCGCGGAGACATCACTTTCGATACTACTGACCTTGGAGACTTCGTCATCGCCCGATCTGTCGACGAACCTCTCTATCACCTCACTGTCGTCGTCGATGACCATGAGATGAAGGTTACCCATATCATCCGTGGCGAAGATGGTATATCCAACACGCCACGTCAGATCCTGATCCAAGAGGGGATAGGGGCTACACGTCCTCTCTATGCTCATGTACCACTGATCCTCGCACCTGACAAGTCCAAACTCTCTGGCAGACATGGTGCCGTGGCAGTGACCGAATACCGTGACAAAGGATACCTTCCCGAAGCAGTCCTCAACTTCTTGGCGCTTCTGGGCTGGAATCCAGGCACCGAGCAAGAGATATTTTCTCTACAAGATCTCATCCCTGCATTCGATATTTCCAAGATCAACAAAAGCGGCGCCGTGTTCAATATTGAGAAGCTCAACTGGTTCAACAAAGAATACATCAAGAAACTCTCTGATGAGGATTTTGCTACGCATGCAAAGTCGTTCCTCCCAGATTGGATAAAACCGGAAACGACGGTATTCAAAAGACTCATACCTCTTCTTCGAGACAAGATAACTACTTTTTCTGATATTCCACTATTGTTCGGTGCGGATTCGGGCGGTACTATTGCAGACGAGCTCAGCTTCGTCCGATCTCTGCCTGACTATCCGAGAGACCTTCTGCTTTGGAAGAAAAATCCTGATCCGGTCGCATCGCAGACACACTTGGCCCAGGTACGAGGATTGCTTGCAGCTTTGTCCGACGAAACGTTCACTCCAGATAGTATCAAGACGGCACTCTGGTCGTATGCCGAAGAAAAAGGGAAGGGGGACGTTCTCTGGCCACTGCGCGTAGCAGTTACCGGCAAAGAAAAGTCCCCTGACCCATTCGTATCAGCTTCCGCTATCGGCAAGACAGAGACTCTCTCCCGCATCGAACAAGCCATCGCCAAGCTCTCCTAACCCTTACGATGATGTTCTCATCACGGCAACGTACACATATCGGTCTCGTACTCTGCATGACTCTAGTGTCATGTTTTGCCGTATCAATGGTCGTCAATGCTCAGTCAGCCGATGAATTGCAGGGCAAAATTGACCAGCGCACCCAAGATATCAAAAACCTGGAGAAGGAAATCGCTGAATTCCAAAAACAGATCGATATCTTCGCCGGGCAGGCCAGTACGCTATCTGCAACGATCAAATCTCTCGACCTAACGCAAAAGAAACTCGCCGCCGACATCTCACTTACCGAAAAGAAGATCGCCGCCAAGAACTCCGAGATACAAGGTCTCTCGACCGAAATCAGGAGCAAAGAGAACACGATCGTGGACGACAGACGCATTATCAGCAGCTCTCTGGTAACTATGAATAAGTTCGGTGATAATTCTCTGCCCGAGCTCCTGCTTGCAACCGCCTCACTCTCCAAGATGTGGGAGACGACCGAGCAACTCGCCTTGCTCCAGAAGAACCTCGTAGATCGTATCCGTGAACTGGAACAAGTCAAAGTCGATCTCGAGGTGAGCAAAAAGTCTACCGAGAAGGCCAAGGCTGAGCTTATCGAACTCAATGACCAACTCAAAGATCAACGCAAAGTTGTCCTTGCGACTTCTGCCGAGAAGAGCACACTTCTCAAGACCACCAAACAGTCCGAAACCGAATATCAACGACTCCTTGCTCAGAGGAAGGCCTTGAAAGATGCGTTCGAAAAAGAGATTCTCAATTATGAATCCCAACTACGTCTTGCGGTCGATGCCGCCAAGCTGCCCGGCACAGGCTCTGGTGTATTGCTCTGGCCAGTCGATAACGTATACGTCACTCAGTACTTCGGTAATACCGACTTTGCCACTGCCAATGCCCAGATATACAAAGGCTTCGGACATACCGGCATCGACCTACGCGCATCCATCGGTACACCTATCCGAGCCTCTTTGTCCGGCACCGTGGTCGGCGTAGGGAATACCGATGCAGTTGCCACCTGTCAGTCATATGGCAAATGGATCATGATAAAACACCCCAACGGCCTCTCGACTCTCTATGCCCACCTTTCCCTTCACAGCGTACAAAAAGGGGAAGAGGTCGTTACCGGTCAGATCATCGGATACAGTGGCAACACCGGATATTCGACAGGTCCGCATCTTCACTTTGGAGTATATGCAACCGAAGGAGTTCAGATCAAAGCATTCGATTCCAGCATCAATTGCAAAGGAGTTCCCATACCACTGGCAGACTTCAAAGCCTACCTCAATCCCCTGTCATATCTTTCAAAATAGGGGAGAGACCCCCCTGCTGCACATTTCAGGATTCTGGGGATACCTTATCGTCCACTCTAGAGTAAAATAAGAGTATGACTATTCTCAAAAAACACACCCAGGGAGGTTTTATCCGTACGATTATTCTTATCGTGATTGCATTACTGATCATCAGCTACTTCGGACTCAACTTGCGTGATCTTGCAGATGAACCGACCACTCAGGACAACTTCCACTATGCACTCCAACTCGTCAGTGATATCTGGAACAACTACCTAGAGAAGCCTTTCATGTATGTCTGGAAGGAGATCTTCCTCGACCTTATCTGGAATCCTGCCATAGAGGCTCTCAAGAACAAAACGGTGAATGGAGGGAACTAGAGATCCTCGATTCAACCATTGAACTATTTAACCATCAGATCTCAACTATCGTATTTTCTGGACTAGAAATTAAGCCTACGTAACGGAATAGTTAAATGGTTTAATTGTTCAATGCTTATACTTATAGACTACCTACCGAAAAGATATATTGTGCGACATCATCTGTTTTCAACGAATACAGCCATCGCATCGACTAATCTAGATTTTTCCACCTCCTCCCTGTCAGGCACGGATCTGAACAGATAAGATCTGGAAAATATATTCTTGCCCTACTGGTCTTACATACTGGAAAATTTTCAAAATCTTAGATTTCAGCCCCTCCCCCGATTTTTGAGTTTTTTCGGGGAGGTGGGTCTTTTTTATATACGCAAAAAGTCTCCCGATATACGAGAGGCTTTTTGGTTCGAGAAAAGGAGATGTTACTTGCGAGCAAGTTCTGAAGACATTGACCAACACTTCTCTGATGCTGACCAAGGCTTGGTACCGAACTTGTCAAAGAGATACTGACCGAACTCTGTATTACCCTGGAGGGTCATAAGGTCGATATTCATCTTCTCTGCAGTCTCGCCATGATATCTGAGGTTGATCTGCATAACACCGACATCGGCATTATCGACACGTCCACGGACAACCGTACCATCTTTATGGAACTGACGGAGAGTGGATTCACATCGAGCAATGTCAACGAGGATCGGGTTATCGGCATACTCCTTACGAAGATATGCTTCAACTTCTTTAGGATCTATAAATGAACCATCCGTTACTTCCGTGACTATCTCATCTTCTGGTGTAACATCTGCCGGAACAATGTATGCCTGAGCGTTTATATTTCCTGCTCCATACAAAGACGACATCAAGAATGCGATACCTGTTGTAAGTTCAATCATAATTTAAAAGCGAGCTCTTATGACCATGAAGTCACTCGAGCTCACTTGTACACATAAGTCTAGCATTTATCGTCCAGGAAGTCAAGGGGTATGTGCCGTAAAATGGCTCTGTTGAGCCATATTTATAGTGTAAAATGCCCTTATTCTAAGCCATTTTTTACTTATGCAACTTTTAGTGGTCTAGAGATATGACTTAAACAAAAGAATTGCATATTTATAAGCCTGTGCTATACTATTCCCCACTACTATGGCAACAAAGAAAGCCGCGGGTACAACAAAAAACGGTAGAGATTCCAATCCCAAATACCTTGGGGTCAAGCTCAACCACGGTCAAAAGGCCCTTACCGGACAGATCATCCTCCGTCAGCGTGGCACAACCTGCCTCCCAGGCAAGAACGTCGGTGTTGGTAAGGACTATACCCTCTTTGCTCTCAAGGATGGCGTTATCAGCTTCACCACAAAGCGCAAGACTGGTTTCAACGACCGCATCCTCAGAAAAAACATCGTGCATGTTGTGTAAGTGAAGGAGTGTAATAGGAGAAAAGTAACTCGTAACTAGAAAGTAGAAAAACCCTTGGCAAAAACCAGGGGCTTTTTCTTGTTACCAGTTACTTTTCTCTAGTTACCCTGCCTTCTTATTTCTTCGCCTCAACTATCAGAGTAAAGACAGCGGTCTTCCCTCCTCCACTGACAGTGATCTTATGTTCACCAACCTCTTTGATCGGATGATCGAGCATGATGAATGAAGGGTCGACTTGGACACGAGACTGACTGGCGAGCTCTGCGGCGATCTCTTCGCGATGGAGACCAGCGAATAGGTGTCCTTTGTCATTGGCCTTACCAGAAACTCGTAGAGTAACCTGTTCGATCTCCTTGAGGTTCTTGAGGAGGAGGTCTTCGTGGATCTTCTTCTCTGCTGACATCTTGTGCTTTTCTATCTCGTATTTCTTGAGAGCATCGGGTGTGCCCGCAGCCACAAGCCCGCGTGGGATGAGGAAGTTGAGCGCATGACCACTACTGACTTCTTTGATATCGAAGCGTCTGCCGAGTTTCGGAACGTCTTTCAAAAGGATGACTTTCATATGTGTATTCTGAGTATTAAGGATTAATTATTCAACACCTCTATTGCCTTCTCCATCTGCGCATCCCTGAGAGCTGCGATGTCTTTTTCGGTTACTTTGACCTCATAGTCAGGCTTGAGGCCTTCTTTGGAGAGGTTGTGGCCGTTCGGAGTCATCCAGCGAGCGATCGTGACCTTGAGCGACGTGTTGGAGGTGATATTCACGAGCTCCTGTACCGAACCCTTGCCGAATGTCTCTGTACCGACGAGCTTGGCGACTCCATGTTCCTGGAGAGCCCCTGACAGGATCTCTGACGCTGATGCAGAACCACCGTCAACCAGGATAACCATCTTTAGCTTGTCTGTAAAGACATTGTAGCCCTTACTGCGATAGAGCTTTTGGTCGGCATTCTTGCCAAAATCCTCGATGATCACTACCTTGCCTGCTGGGAGGAACCAGGACGCCATGTCCCAGGCCGCGTCGAGATATCCACCGGGGTTGCCACGAAGATCGAGAATGAGCTTGTGGTTACCTGACTCTGCGAACTCGCGCAGTGCTCCACGGAAGAGAGACGCTGACTGAGCCGAGAAACTAAAGAGCTTGATGACGAATATGCCGCCTGGTTTGGTGCTGGTCTCGATGGTGGGGATATTGATGACCGATCGAGTGATAGTGCGGTCGACGGTCTTGGTACCACCCTGAGGGAGGAAGGTGATGGTAACCTGTGTGCCCTGGGTACCGCGGATGAGTTTGACGGCGGCATCGACACTCATGTCTGTGGTGAAGGTCTCGCCAATCTTGACGATGATGTCACCCGTTCTCACGCCAGCCTTCTCGGCGGGACTGTTCTTGAGTGGTGCAACGACACGGAGCTGGCCATCTTTGATGCCGATCTCCATGCCGACTCCTTCGAAATTGCCGGAGATTTCTTCTTGGAAGGACTTGGACTCAACCGGTGGGAAGAATACGGTATACGGATCGTTGTATGAAGAAGCCAGACCCTTGATCGATCCCCAGACTCGAGCTTCGGCAGTGGTACTGGCCGCCTCGACGTATCTCTCCTCGAGAATGTTCCAGGCTTTCCAGAATGGGTCGAACTGTGCACGATCTACGACTTCGGTATTGGTGAAACTCGAGTCGGTGGACCCTTGGGGTGTGGCATGTTTGCCCACATATGCTCCGAGGAAGAAAGTGAAGATGACCACGATCACACTTACATGGGTGATGGCATACTTCTGAGACGAAAATTTCATAGAATAATATTATCTCATACATCATTGTGAAATCCAAGAAATATCCATATAATGTCTCCATATGGATATTCGGCTCCACAATACCCTTTCCCGCTCCACGGAAACATTCACCCCGCTCACCCCTGGCACAGTCACCATGTATAGTTGCGGTCCGACAGTCTATGACACTCCTCATATCGGCAACTATCGCTCTTTTGTGCTCAACGACCTGCTCCGTCGAGTCTTCGAGTACAATGATTACCAGGTCAACCACGTGATGAATATCACCGATGTCGACGACAAAACCATCCGCAAGAGCAGCGAAGAACACCTCCCACTCACTGAGCTTACTCGGAAATACGAGAAACTCTTCCTCGACGGACTCGAGTCTCTCAATATATTGACTCCTCACTCTGTCGTACGAGCGACCGAGCATATCGGTTCGATGATCGCACTCATCACTACGCTCCTGGAGAAAGGTGTAGCATACAAAGCCGACGACGGTGTCTATATGAGTGTTGCCAAGGTCAAAGACTACGGCGCGCTCGCGCATATCGACCCTTCTGCCATATCCAAGGAACGCATCACCAACGATGAATACGACAAGGACAGTCCACGTGACTTCGCCCTTTGGAAGTTCCACACACCAGCTGATGGAGATGTTTCTTGGGATGCTCCGTTCGGTGCAGGCCGCCCTGGTTGGCATATCGAATGTTCGGCCATGGCCATGGAGGCACTCGGAGCAACGATCGACATCCATACTGGCGGTTCTGACCTCGTATTCCCTCACCATACCAACGAGATCGCTCAGTCCGAGTCGGCAACGGGCAAGCAGTTTGTCCGATATTGGGTACACGGTGGCTTCATGACGATCCACGACGAAAAGATGGCCAAGTCCAAAGGCAACACCACCAAGCTCGAAGATCTGCAACGAGAGATGATCTCACCTCTGACCTATCGATACTGGCTCCTGACTGCGCACTATCGCTCACCGGTCAACTTCTCTTTTGAAGCCATCCGTGGCGCACAAAATGCCCTTTTGAGACTTCTCCATACTGCAGGCAACTATCCTCAAGGTGGAGCGATCAATACCTCATATCGTGAGCGATTCCTCGCATATATCAACGACGACATCGACACTGCCCAGGCGGTTGCATTGATGTGGGAACTGATCAAGGACGCTTCGGTCTCTGATGCAGACAAACGCGCGACGTTACTCGACTTTGACCGCGTGTTCGGGTTCAGTCTCGCCACCATCCCTACCGTCGAAGATGACACCTCCCCTATCCCCCCTGAGATCCAGGCTCTCGCTGATGCCCGCCAAGAAGCCCGTGCCAACAAAGACTGGGTCAAAGCCGACGCTCTGCGCTCTGAGATTGAAGCTCGAGGTTATACACTCCTCGATACCGAAACTGGGTTCAAGATCGTGGCGTAACATCAATTATATTCCACCCTCTCGCGCAAACGAACAAAATCTCGCACCTCGTTCTTGACTTCGATCAACTCGTCAGAGACATCCTGTCGCAATGACTCTATCTTGTCTTCGACATCAGAAACCCTGGAATATATCCGTGACTCTGCAGCATCGATGCGTTCCTCCAGCCGTTCGAAGCTCCGCGAGATCGACACGGCGATATCGTCGCCATTTTTGTAAATAAGCTTTTCGATCACCTCTATATCTGTGTGTTCAAGTGACATATATGTGTATGTGTTATGGATAATAAACCTACTGTACAAGGGAGAGATAAAATCTGTATGAATTTAGTCTCAAAAAGGTATGAAAACAGGTTAAAGTCCGTATGAATTTTAAAAGTTCCTCCAGGATTTCATGTCCCCATCTTGTCCCCCAAGGATTCCCCTGAACTGCTTGCGGTTCGAATAGCCCAGCGTGATACAATGTCGCCATGAGCCAGGTATCCCCTTATATCAAAGCTAAGGATCTCAAAATCCCTCCACAAAATGCCGAGGCCGAAAAGGCCCTTCTCGGTTCTATTATGATCCGCAGCGAGGTCATGCATGATATCACCGACATTATCGGCGAACAGTCGTTCTATTCGAACCAGCACCGCATCATTTGGGCGGCGTTGTTCGAACTCCATAGCAAGAGCTCCCCGATCGACATACTCTCCCTCTCGTCTCGCCTCAAAGAGAAGAATCTCCTCGACCAAGCTGGCGGCATGGCCTATCTCTCCGAGCTCATCAACATCGTCCCTTCTTCGACCAACGCCGAACACTACGCAGATATTGTCGAGAAGAAGCATGTCCTCCGCGAACTCCTACGCTCGGCAGAGCAGATCAACAGCCTCGGCTACGAGGAAGAGCTCGAGCTCCACGACATCCTCGAACGTGCCGAGAAAGCTCTCTATCGCGTCACCAACAAGTCTGGCTCCCACAAGTTCATCGCCCTCAAAGACACCCTGTCCGAAGCCTGGGAGAGACTCGATCATCTCCACAAGACGCGCGACGAGCTCCGTGGTGTACCGAGTGGCTTCCCCGAGATCGATAACAAGCTCGCCGGCTTCCAAAAGTCCGACCTGATCATCCTGGCCGCCCGACCTTCGATGGGAAAGACCTCTCTTGCCCTCGATATTGCCCGCAAATCCGCCATCAACCACAAAGTCCCTGTCGCTATCTTTTCACTCGAAATGAGCTCACAACAGCTGGTAGACCGTATGCTCTCTGCAGAGTCTCAGGTGGATGCCTGGAAGATCCGAACTGGTCACAACCTCTCGGCACAAGATGACTTCAAGGCAATCGGTGAAGCCATCGGCCGCCTGTCCGAAGCGCCGATCTTCATCGATGACCAGCCAGGTAACAATATCCTCAAGATGCGTGCAGTCGCTCGTCGTCTCAAAAACGAGAAGGGTCTCGGCCTCATCGTAGTCGACTATCTCCAGCTCATGCTCCCGACCAACGCCAACCGTAACAACGACAACATCGTCCAACAAGTCACTGAGATCTCCCGCTCGCTCAAGAACCTGGCTCGCGAGCTCGACGTGCCCGTCCTTGCACTGTCACAGCTCTCTCGTGCCGTCGAGCAACGTGGCGGCAAACCTCGCCTCTCTGACCTCCGCGACTCAGGTTCGATCGAGCAAGACGCCGACGTGGTGATGTTCATCCATCGTGAGTCCGATGCCGACCAAGGTGGCCGCAAAGAAGAAGCCGAGATCCTTATCGAAAAGCACCGCAACGGCCCGACCGGTATCGCCAAACTCCACTTCGACACCAAGAAAACCACCTTCCTCAGTATCGATAAGGCGGATTTTGGAGATTTTGATAAGATGTAGCCATGGACTCCCTGCATAGACTCGAAGAGATATTCTCACACTTCCCCGGCATTGGTCCCCGCCAAGCTCGACGGTTCGTATACTATCTGCTCAACAAGTCCCCTTCTTTCATCAAGGAGTTCACGACGCTTGTAGATGAAGTCCGCAAAGCAACCTCCGAGTGCCCCTCCTGTCATCGGCTGTTCTTCGAGAAGAAGGCGGGAGGAGGCATCTGTTCTCTCTGTTCCGATCGTAACCGTGACCACACTATCTTGATGATCGTGGCCCGAGATTCGGACTTTGAGACTATAGAGAAGAGTGGTGCCTATCAAGGTCTCTATTTTATCCTTGGCGGTGCAGTGCCCCTCATGGACAAGGAACCTGACAAGAGGATCCGCCTCAAATCTCTACTCGAAAGAGTCTCGTCATCTCCGGGTATCCAAGAGATCATCCTTTCGCTCAACACCACCCCCGATGGTGAGCATACTGCCACTATCGTCAAAGACGCCCTACTCAAGATCGTTGCAGGTGGCTCGGTACGCATCACCGTCCTCGGCCGAGGTCTCTCAACTGGTGCCGAACTCGAATACGTCGACCGAGAAACGATCAAGAACGCTTTGAGGAATCGACAGTAGAAAATAGCACGAAAAATCCCTCAGATATCTGAGGGATTTTGCTACTTGATCGCGTCTATTTTGACCTTGAAGAATGGCTGACGATGAGTGTTGCGCTTGTGATAGCGACTCTTTTGTTTGTATTTGACTACCTCAACCTTCGGAGAACGGCCGATCTGTGTGATGGTACCCGTAACCTGTGCCTTTGCGATATGAGGAGTGCCGATAGTAGTGTCTGTGCCGTTATCTACGAGGAGGACCTGGTCGAAGGTGATCTTGTCACCCTCTTTGTATTCGCCAATAAGCTTCTCAATGGTGATAACGTCACCTTTTGAGACATTGTATTGCTTGCCGCCTGTTTGGATAACTGCAAATTCCATAGATCTCATATTCTACACGGTTTGTTATATTTTGCAATACTTTGCAGGCTTCCGAGCTGTTTTTGGCTCATTATCCCCCTTTTTCAACAAAGGGCTTTACAAAATAATGATAAGGTGGTATTATACAAGACCAGAAGTTCCTCTCACAGTCAACCAAAAGGATCAATGAAAACTGAAGCCTTGTTTCGAACTGTTTCTGTACACGCATTGAAAACTCCGGTCGGTCGTGAAATCTTGAGACTCCTCTACACCTGCCATCGAGAAATGGAAGGTCGCCTGACAGGAGAAGTCTTCAGTCCTCGGATCGATCTTCGTGGACATATCAACAAAGTTGCGGTCATTTACCGGGAGATGGATTCATTCCAATTCACCTTCCGAGGTACTCTTGAGGGCGAAGCAGTGACATTCATTCTCATCCTCCAAGAAGAACTTCTTGAGATGAGCCACGACGACGCCTTGCATATCATCAATTGCTGGTGCCCGTTCCTTCCCGATCTTCATGTCGAAGAGCTCCGGAGGAATTAATCTTGAACTGACCCCACTCCCAACACCCCGTCCCGAGCCTATGCTCCGGACGGGATTTTTCTTGGAGCTAGTCCATTATTTACTCCCCTTCCGGTCGTTCGATCATCGGTATCTCGATACCCGGTGCAGAGCCGGTGATACGCAGGACGTCTTTGTCTACTTTCTTGAGTTCTTTGCCAGAACTATTGTAATGGTTGACCACCGTCGAGAGTGACACACCGAGCTTGCTGTGATACTCCTCGTATTTCTTGAGATGCGTACCGAGCTCGTCGACACGTTTGACGATGTCTTTGGCAGTTTCTTCGATCTGCAGAGCCTTGAGACCTTGGAGTACTGTCTGTAGATATGCCAGGAATGATGTCGGTGACACGATGATCACTTTGTACTTGCCAGCGGCACGCTGGATGAGGTTGTCACTGTCTTCGCCTGCTCCACCGACTTTGCCGATCAGAAGGTCGTAGTAGATAGCCTCATGCGGGATGAACATGAAAGCAAAGTCCATGGTGTTCTTGGATGGCTGGATGTATTTGGATGTTTCGACGATGCGGTTCTTGAGATCCGAGACAAAGAGTTTCTCGAAGCGTTCTTTGTCAGCAGGTTCTCGTGCCTCGATGTATTTGTTGTAATTCTCCAGAGAGAACTTGGAGTCCACTGGAATGATCTTTTCTTTCACAAAGACGACTGCGTCGGGGATCAAGTCTTTGCCACTCTCGTCTTTGCCGAGCTGATATTGCATCTGGTACCCCCCTGGAGGTAAGACGTTTTTCAGAAGTGTTTCGAGATAGTATTCTCCCAGCACTCCACGCTGTTTGGGATTCTTGAGGATATCCTGGAGATTTTGTAGCTGATCGGCGAAAGACACCACTTGCTTGTTGGTCTCATCGAGCTTGGTCAGTCCTGCTGTGAC
Source organism: Patescibacteria group bacterium (assembly GCA_038065395.1). Lineage (GTDB taxonomy): Bacteria > Patescibacteriota > Minisyncoccia > Phycocordibacterales > PALSA-1337 > C7867-002. The sequence goes on along the minus strand of JBBTRB010000004.1, from coordinate 172,864 downwards.
TTCTTTGATCAGCTTGGAGGACTCGGAGAGCTGTACTCGTACGGACTCCTGCATCGAACGTGACGAATCTCCGATCTTGGCATCAACGGTCTTGGTCAGATCCCCCACCTTGCGATCGAGCGTCCGTGACAATTCGTGCATATTGGCATTCATCTGTTCCAGAACCAGCTTCATAGCGTCTGTGCCCTCTCCCGCAACCGTAGAGCCATCCTTGCGTCGTAGGAGAAGTATGACCAGTACGACGACTATCAGAAGTGCGATGATGAGGCCTATGATCAGAGGGTTTTGCATATGATAAGTCTACTTGTTTAGACTCGACTTGTAAAACATGTGACCGCCTGTATAATTAAACGGAGTTCATTAAAATCTCCACCTTAGAAATCCAGAGATATATTAAAGGGTCTCAGAGCGTAAGTCGCAGGGATCATTCAATAAAGCCAAGATGGTTTGAGATGGTCACCTGGTCCAGCTGTGGGATCGTCCTGGCAATTCGTACCTTAATGGTAACTAACCCGTTGCACTGGAAATTAAGTGCCTAGGGTGGAGATTTTAGTGTACTCCTACAAGACGTCTTACTATCGGAAAGATTCTGCTCTGATGTTCTTTATGATTACGGAGGTGGTACCCGCAGATACAAATGAATCCAGACGAAAACCGAATGGATATAGACTATTATTTTTAGTAGTCGAGGCGAAGAACCAAGGACCTAGATCGCCTGACATGGACACCATTCTTCCGTCGATACTTCCGATCTTCTCGTCACCCCAATACATAGAAAGTAAACTCTCCGCTTTCTCACTATTTTCAAATGTAGCGTCAAAATTAATTGCCCACAACCCTTCGCCAGTGGTGGTTGCAAACATTATCCAAGATCCCAATTGTGTTGCATTAGAGTCAAGCTTTGAAGTTGAAATCTTGAGAGTGGATGTGCCTATAATTTCAACCGTTCCATCTTGACCAAGAATCATGTCCAAATTTAAAGGATATTTTTCTACAATAGGATATCCGCGTATTTGCACACGACAAGCATATCTCATTTCTTCATTGTCCATATGATCACACCATGAGATATCTGTATGTTCACTGATACTATTCCATAACCCTTCATCAGTAGGAACTATCGGGATCATTTTTAATGTTGAGGAGATTTCCTGGAAGATTGGATAATTGGCTGGAGTATACTCCAAGAGAAGCACTCTAGATGGTTGATGTATCCCGAAAAGGTCATATGCCGGAACAAAAACGTATATCTGTCGTGTATAATTTTCTCTTTTGGCAGTTGGCAAATATAATAATGAATAAAATTTCTGATTTCCCAAAGTAATCTCTTCATATACGGCAGGTGTTGTAGATGCTTGGGGCGATGAACTCCTTTGGGCAATAGACATTTTCAACTTTTCAACCATATCCTCTGAACTCTCAGGACTCCAAAGTGATGATGTAATATTCATATACCCTCTAAAATAAGGTTTCGTAGTGGTTGATATAACATCAGCGATCTCAATAATTCTGTTGAATGCCTCAGGCATAAGATATTCTCTTGTTCCATTCCTATGTTCAGCCGAATTGACAGACCGCAACCATGAAGGATACGAAATTTGAAATCCATGATCCATATCCTGATATGTCACCCAGATTACCGGAGGATAGATCTTTCTTTCCAGGAACGAAGCACCTATAACCAGTAAGATGGTGATGCCTGTATATATGAGTGTAGTAGGTATATTAAAATAATAATTGGGTGTATATAGACTCTTTTTGAATTCCTCGGATTTCAATATCTTTCCTATAAGTATGTCCGCACAGACCAGAAACGGAACAAGTGCAGCAATAAATGCTGCGAATAAATTTGGTCTAAGAGTTTCATATATGGTCAGAATGATCGAAATAAACGTCAGTATACGAATAAAAGTTCGAACATTTTTATCTTTTTGATCGATGATTCGTTTACCTAATATGATATATACCAAACATACAACATACACAATTATGGTGACTGCGAACCCTGGCTGAGGAGGATTTGGGATACCGCGATATACATATAGTAGACCTGTTATTAATACGTTTGAATCGAAATATATTTTAAAAGCCCCGAGAAGTATCGCTAACAATCCAGTATATGTGATGAATTGACGCCTCATCGTATGTTGAGAACTTTGAACATTCTCTACTTCCGTATATGCCTGTATATTCTCTCCAGATAGATCATTCATGCTGATTATTATATCAGATACTGGATACTATGATTATCCACACGTGGTTTTGGTGCTTAATATCTTCGCACGTTATAATACGAAGATGAAAAAATATAAAAATACTCTTTGGTCAATTTATCTATACACAGCAGCAGGACTCTGGTCATTCCTAATAGGACAACTCGAATCATACTGCATTTTTAAGATTCCGGAATCTTGTCTATTGAAAACTTATCCCGATCTGCATATCATCTTTACCATAATCACAATTCTGGTATTATTTGTACTTTTAATTTTAGGCGTATTTATTTCACTCAAAAAAAGTATTAGAGAAAATCTACCCGCGGGAATTATTCTAGGGATAATCGGAACCGCTGGAATAGGTTGGTATTCTTGGTTTTTGTATATGGTTATGATTTTGGGAGATTACTAAAGTATTAAAAAGAGCCTCACCATGTAACTGATGAGACCCTGTGCCTAAAGAACTATCTCAATAAGGAACAAATGCTCTGTAGAATCGATAAGCATGGTTTGTTGAACCACGATCGATGAAACTAACTGAGCCGTTGGTGTTGATGAGAGTGGAGAGATGTTCCCAATCCAGAAGATTGGTAGATACCTCTACCTCATACTCGAAACCTGCTTGTCCAGTCAATTGCCATACTTTGAGTCCTCCACTTGTGTTGGTTGTAGAACTCAGTGTAAATGGCTGACTGGGACCGTAGAGACCGGTGACAATGTTGCTCACCGTAATGCTCGAGTGAACATTGGTGTATGGATCAACTCGAAAACCTAGCATATGAAGTATGCTTCCTTCTGTTCTTGGAAAGACGAATGTATATTGACGAGATTCTGAACTAACGACTTTCTCGTCGATCTGACCGATGATGTTCGTATCCCAATAGACCGTGAGGATATTTCGTGACCCTTGGACACCAGAATACCTGGCATCGAAGGATACAAAATTGACTTCATTCGTAAGGTTCAGAAGTGGTGCAAACCATGCCGGTGAACCGGGTGTTGCTACAAACCAGTTATTACTCTTCTGGATTGTCCCTGTTGGACTGACATATGCGATAGTTCCTGAGACATTCATCGCGGGATTCACATATGTTGGTTCACCTAGAGCAGTTAACTCTGCCTGACATATCGGGTTATTTCCACCCAATTGATGTGCCGGGTTGTTGTTAGTCACGTAGTTGGCCAGAGCGTAGTTCCAATTCCCTCCCTCTTTACTCAACGAAAACCCAAAACCATTGTAGTTAGTATGAGTACTCGGTGATAGTGAGTTGACGTAGAAGTTAACTGGCCAGCGATGTGATGATTTGACTTTCATACATTCAACAACCGAACCATCTGGCGTTGAGATGACCCAGCCACTAGGCTTTTTGTTGGTGTCGAGGTGTGTTACGTCGATGTTGTATGCGTGAGGTAATATACCCTGTGTCACTTCATAGAAGTTGCCTCCCGTTCCCTTGTCATAAGTAAAGTAGTGATCAGACCAATCAGCACCTTTACCATATCTTTTCTTGCCCTCATAGTCAGACCCTAAAAATGGGTCGAGAAATGTGGAGTGGATCGGTACAGAACTGGTCAGCCTGATCTGCTCTGTCATTGACTGACTTATTCCTGCACCTGCGCTGTACGCGATCAGGTGAATGTGAGACCAGCCTTGAGTTGAGACCATTCTACCGAGAATTTCTCCTTCATCATATGCGTTTTGCAATGAGTATCCAGGTCCAAACCTCCTTCCAGGAATGACTTGGAATGTCGCCTTCTCCACCCACTTATATCCAACAACCTGCCAATTTGTTAGATGATTGGTTGTGAGATATTGAGTAACTGCACTTGTCATGGTATCTAGCCACGCTTCCGTATCTTCCGGATCCTCCCATGCAGGAATCGCTCCATGAGTGACGAAGATAAGATTACTCTTACCTGTTTCCCGAACGAACGGTGCACCATAGTCGATACTAGGGGGCATGTTTGTCATCGTGGGGATGAATTGAGGGTCGATAGGGTTCAACAGAAACGCACGACTCTCACCTGAAGGATTTACTCCTTCACCTACGATCTGTCCTAGATCGTTGATGCTGTAGGCCTCGGCAAGAATCCAGTTGGTACCCGCACCGATAATACGAGTATTGAGGTCTATCGTTTGTCCTTGTGCATAGATGAACGCCTTGGATCCAGACGAACCTACTACATGGGAATGATTATTGATCGCATATGCTTTTGTGCGGGTAAAACTGCCGATCGCTGGTATATAGAGCATTGATCCATTTTCATACACAAACGCCTCGTGTAAGATGGGATTGATCCTCAAGAAACCTACAGTGATCCCAGCATCATTAACATCGTATGCGTATCCGCTCTCAGAGCTGATAATCTCCAGTTCCCCATCTCTGTATATACAAGGATACCCATCACTTGTCCCTACAACGTATCTGCTATTGTTAATAGCATAAGGTTGCATGAACTCGTATGTTTCTGTAATCTGTCCATCGTTATAGATGAACATGTGGTGGTTTTCGACCTGGTCGAAATAATATCCGACAATATCGCCATTATTGTTTATATCCATTGCGGTAGCATCATGTCTCTCTGGACTCGCAAATCCTTCGAGAGCAGACATAACGTTATTGTGATAGATGAATGGTACACCTTGATTCAGTGACGTAACTGTATGACCCACGACCTTTCCCTGATTATTAATACCGAATGCTGCACTGTAACTCCCACCCAATGTGCCCAAGTCTCTCATGTAGCCATCTTCATATAAGAAGGCACGATGACTTATACCATCAGATAGTTGCGATATGCCCACAATCTGCCCCTTATTGTTAATAGCTTTCACATCGACCATAGTACTTCCCAGTGTACCCAGATCAGTGAGTACGTATTTGACACCGTCCAATGAAGGCGAACTCGACAGCATGCTCTGCGAAGCACGGACAGACGAACCTCGTTTGGACAAAGATGTGTCATGATAAGGAGATTTGCCACCTGAGTTGTGCAACATCTCCAAATACCCCGGTGGGAACAATTCCAGAGGGATCTTATGTGCATTCGAGACGATCTTTTCAAGGGTTTCTCCTGCCGTTAATTCCCCACCTTCGACCAACTGACCGAATGTACCGACCAAACCAACACTCATAGCCATTACAACCGCCAACACCGCATTCATTACGAACTTATGTTTCATTTTCTTATCTTTCAGTATGTTGTTGTCAAAAACGACACCTCGGAATGAAGTATCGTTGTACTAAGTTTCAGCGCACAGTGTATACCATAGTTAGCGATTAGGGAACTTCCCTATCGCCCTCTTTCCTTGTAGACTAGTGTTATGAACCTTCACCAAACCATCAAAGAACAGATCAAAGAGTCTCTCCGTGCCAAAGACACCCTCAGACTCGAAGTGCTCCGTGGACTGACCTCTCTCTTTTCCAATGAGATCTTGAGTGGCAAGGCTACCCCCGTCGGCGAATACCTCCCTGACGCAGTGGTGCTCTCCCTGATCAAACGTAGTGCCAAACAACGCAAAGACTCGATCGAACAATTCGAAAAAGGCAATCGTCCCGACCTTGCCTCAAAGGAGAAGGCCGAGCTCGGCATCCTCGAGTCATTCCTCCCTACCCTCATGTCCCGTGCCGAGATCCACACTATCGTCCGTACCCGTATCGACACTCTCAAGGCCCAAGGCACCACAGTAGACGCAAAAGGCTCAGGCAAGATCGTCGGCATGCTGATCAAGGAACTCGCCGGCAAAGCCGATGGTGCTGATATAAAGGCGGTGGTGGATGAGGTGTTGAAGGGGTAGTGGTTACTCCTTGATCCCTATGAAATGATGTATCTCGAAGTGTTTGGGTGTACCTTTCATAGTTAGACCATCTCCTTCTACGTTGAGATTCTCGATGATCTTGATACCTGGTAGAGCCTGCGCCATCTCGTCTGCCTCAGCGAAGTCATAAAACGACATGGTAGGATCGTTCGCCCATGCGTCCTTGTGACCAAAGAGTGTGTAGTACATGACGCCACCAGAGACCAATCCGTTAGCCATCCTTATGAGCATGTCTTTGACCTCTGTTTTTTCTTGTATAAATGGAAGAGTATGATACAGAAAATGAGTGAATATGCGTCTTTTGCAATCACAAAATCACGGATATCTGATCGGGTGAAATTGATCTCAGGTATCGTATAGTCGCGTCGATCTACCCCATCGACGATATAGCCCATCTCTTTGAAAATAAGAGAGTCGTAGCCATCTCCACAACCCAGATCGAGCATACGGCCCTTGCCTGTGAGCAAATTGAGGACTTTGAGTCTTTGGATGTATTTGCCATTTTTCATAATTGTTAAGTATATTGATGCATACTATGATTTCCTATTTATTATGTTATCATGGTAACTATAGATATACAATTTTTATGAACAAAGAAGCTACAAAATCACAAGAACAAAAGAGGTCAAGATCAACCCTTGTCGATAAGGTGATTGGTGCTATAAGAGATTTTGTGATGGGTATCGCAAAGAAGGCAGAGGGTCAATAATATGGATAAAGATCTTAAAGAAAAACAGAATCATGCTTTGTTACAGTTTCTTGTGGCAATACCGATGTTATTGGCGATACAAATCATAGATCTTTATATCTTACAAATGTTCGGGTTTATCAAAATACTTTTTATATGAAAATACTTCATATTCTCAGTCTTATACTATGGGCTACTATAGGCGCAATCTTGCTTCCCTGCCTCTTTGTTGTCAATCAGTTTTATGCTTCTTGGGAAAAATGGGGTGAGGAATTATGACAAAATAAAGGATGACGTGTTAGGTCATCCTTATGCAGTCAATCATCTCCGTTACAGTTCCAAGAACGATCATCTTTCTCATTCTGCGTCTCCTGGTCTTCCTTGTCCCTTTGTTGATCCTCGTAACTGCGGGAACCGTTATCATCACTATCCATACCCAGAAGGGCTGAGAGCCACCAATAGGATCTCGTTGCACTTTTAATACTCTTATTCATACCTATCCTTTCACGTTATAATGAACTAATTCCCACAGATACCCACCATGTACATCACCGTGGCTGTGGTCTAGCGCATATCTTGATTAGCGCTAACTATGAGTAGTATACAGGTATGTTCTTTTGTGTCAATGGCCCTACGGATAGGGCTATGTGGGCGCTGTATTACGGAGGGGTTGACTATACTGTTATACGTGATATAATGTGAGCTGAATGATCTTTGTCACTTTCAGGTAACCAAAACCAACCTTATAGCCCTAGAATTATGAAAATGAATACCTCGCACGGTCGAGTGGTCAAAACATCACTCCACGCACTCATGTTCTCCCGAGTTGCACACCAAGTCGTGGATGAAGACCTCTCCATCCAAGATGGAATAGCCCTTCTCATGAAGAGCTTCGACCAAGGGAGACTCATTGGGTGCCGATGTACTACCGACACCCAACTCGAGATGTCTCTCGGGGGCACTACGGTACTGTTCCCCGGCCTCCTCTCGGGACGTCAGATTCCTGTCAGGGTTATGGATGATGGAAATACGGATTTTACCCTGAAAGCAGTCCCTTCTGAGTCTCACTCCCCCTAAAGGAGATGAACTCCCAACCCCATCGCGCTTGACGTGATGGGGTTGTTTTTATACCTTCTCAACCGGTACAAGTTCCACCGTGAACGTACTTCCCTTGCCTTCGCCTGGAGACTCTACACGGATAGTGCCATGATGAGCAGTGATGATCTCTTTGGCGACATAGAGGCCCAGTCCCGTACCTTTGATGTTGGTCTTGTTGGCGTTATTGGCACGAGACCATTTCTGGAAGAGTTTCGGAAGGATCTCGGCAGATATACCGATACCAGTATCTTGGATCTTGAATACAAAGTTACGGGTGGTCAGATCTTGGCTCAGTGACACCTTGACGGTTCCCTGAGGAGTGTACTTGACCGAGTTGTCGACCAGGTTGGCGATCACCTGTTTGAGTTTGTCTTTGTCAGCAGTGACACGATAGTGCGAAGTCGGCTTGTCGATCGCTACGCTGAACTTGACCTGCGTGGCCTTGTCGATGTTCGGCTTGAGTTCGGCGATCACGTTCTCTATGAGATCCTTGAGGTCGATCGTGTCGAAGGTATAGCGGATACTACCGAGCTCGATACGCGTGACATTGAGATAGTCATCAACGATCGCCGCCAACGTATTGGTCGACTCGAAGATACGCCCGATCGCCGTCTTGCCCTCGGGAGGTATGACACCCATCTCGCCTTCCAGGAGCAATGACGCATACCCTTTCATGGCAGTCAGTGGCGCACGAAGCTGATGTGTGGCGAATGACACGAACTCGGACTTCTGACGGTCCATCTCTTTGAGCTTGTCGTTGGCACCCTGGAGATCATTGGCAAGCTTCTGGATCTTCTCACGCTGAGCGATCTCCTTGATCACACTGCGGATCAGGAATATGCCGACCACCACGGTGATAAGGAGTAATACATACTCGATGACCTTTTCCTTGAGATCTGTTTCCAATAGTGCGCGAATGAAGATGAATATCCACAAGCTGAATATGATGAGTTCAGTGGCGATGACACGGACGTTGAAGAGTTTGTATTTAATGATAGCGAATGTTGTGAAAAATATAAAAATCAATATAAAATATGGACCAAAATTAACAAATTCGGAACTTCCCAGTATTGGAAATACTATATTTGTAACACTACCCAAACATGCTGATATGCCTAAACCTAGGGAAATATACTGAACTTGTAATCTTGAAAGGCTATCTAGCTTTTGGTAATTCTCGAAGAAATTCCTAAACGCAAGAGCGATAATTCCAATGAGATACAGTAGATAAAATACATACAGTGGTCCTGGTGTAATTGCAGGTATATCATTTGCCAAAAAATATACACTACTAACATTCAGATCAGTCGGTATTAAGACCAGTAGAACCAAAACAGCTAAATGTATTGTCCACTTTATTTTTTTCCCCTGTTTCTTTTCTTTCGGCAAGATAAGGGAAAGTCGATAAAAGAAATACCCGATAAAAACTGGTCCCACTAAAACCAACTTACTCCACAACTTAATATAATAAAGATCTCTGGAAAGATCCGTCATCAGATTCGTAAATATCCAAGCGGTTGCACTTAATATAAGTAAACTAAATACTATATTTATTTTATTTTTCCTGTCATTCGAATAGACATACAAGCCTAATAGGAGGGTTAGAGTCAGAGTTATTATTGATAATATATTAAAGATCATGAGAGTTTTTTCTTGTAACAACGTGGTAATGTTGTCTGTCTAGATACATACGTTTCATTATTTTCGCCTGCCGAACAACTCTAGTAAAGTGGTGTAGGAGTGGATTAATATTTCGTGAGTGATCAAATCCCATTACTGCCCCATGTGGAAGATCATCTATTATGTACTCAAGTAGTGGTATTGAATACTTTCTTCCTTGGAATTCTGAACTAATCGCCAAACCCATGAAATAAAACATTAGATTATTCTGGTATTCAAATTGAAAATTTGTTTTGAAATAATCTTCACTTATCCAGGGCGTATTCTTAAAATCAGAAGTTATAAAGCCTATACCCAAAAAGCCCCCTCCTTTCTTTAGGATTAGATACTTCTTAACTGAGTGATTTGTGAGCGTCTCAATAAAATGCTCGTGATCAAAACTCTGTTTACACGGACTAATCTTATTTACGTGTTCAAAATTTGAATTATATATTTCCCACAACTTTTCTTTATCTTTCGGATCATCAATAATCTCTTTTTTGACAATCTCGATATCCAGAGGAGGTCTAGACTTTCCAACAAAAAATTTTCTGACTGCAAAAAATATACTTAATACTATAGATCCCCAAACCAGGACTTGCATCAATATAGGTAAGTTTCTTCCAAACCATACTATATAGGCATAAGGCATAATCCTGCCAAAGAGATGGATTAGTAAGCCTAAACTTGATTGATCATTCCACCTTAACTTATTTCTTATGTTCAAAGAAAATATATCTTTTAATCTCAGTTTCCTTGTACTACCAAAAATCATCAGAAAATAACCAAGGTAGAAAGGAATAAATGAGGTTAAATATATTACAAAAAATACCTCTAAATCGAGATTATAATTTCCAGCGATCTGATTACTAAATTCAGTGAGTTTTATAAGTACATTTTCCATATAACTTAGATTCAGTCAGGATATCTAGTTCCCCTCTTAACAAAATTGGATTCAATGTCGCTCAATAAGAAGTTTTTCTTAAAATAATCCGTGATGTATGTGGTATTTAAACCATTCTGACAAGTATAGACATCAGCACTGACAAACCTTTTTCCAGGGAAAGTATGAATACTTATATGACTCTCCTCAATTACAACAAAGCCGCTCCATCCCCCAGGGTCTTTTTGACCATTACCTGCAGCCCAGTAGATTTCAGGATTCGAAAGCTTCTTCATACCTAAAAGCTCAGGTAACTCATTAAGGCACTTGAGCACAAGATCTTTATCATTTAGTAATGCCGAGTCACCCTCGTATCCATCCAACATTAAATGTTCCCCGAAAGTCATCCCACTATATTAACACAAATAAGACTTACCAAGTATAACCAAAAATAGTATAGTACTGGGATGAATTTGGATTTCACATCGTTGATAATTTACATCTTGTCTATTCTGGTGGTATCACTCGGCGTTGTCGTGTTACTTAATGACAAGAAAAATAAGATTAATCAGTTGTTTGCAGTAGTCTCAGCTGTCACAGCATACTGGATTATTACAAATACGTTGATCACGCTTGAACCTGTCAATTTCTGGGTCAAACATGCATATGCCACAGGGATCATATTAACTCCTACCATCCTAACTTGGGTTTATTATTTTATTCACAAGAAAGGAATGAGGGGTTTATTAAAATCTATCCTCTGGTCGAGTACAATTTTACTTTATTTTTTATCAATCTCTACAAATTTAATCATTGCCAACGTTGAGCGAAGTTTTACAGGAGGATTTGATGGCACGTTCGGAATCTTATTTCCGATTTTTGGGTTACAATTCATATTAATAAGTATCTATATACTCTACCTAATCACGAAGGCGTTTATCGATGCTAGCGGAATTGAAAAAAGGCAATATGGCTATGTCGCCTCCGGATTATATGGTTTTGGTTTTATTGTTGGAATTGTCAATTTTATATTACCGATACTAGGAATTACATCTTTAATACCCCTAGACTCTATCGGATCAATCATATTCATATCCGCCATCTCCCTCGCCATCCTCCGCCACCATCTCTTTAACATCAAGGTCATCGCGGTAGAGTTGGTCACCTTCACGTTATGGATCGTGATCCTGATCCGCACGGTATTGTCAGAGACACGAGAGGATATCGTGATCCAGGGGAGCCTCTTCGTCGTCAGTGTGGTACTCGGCATTGTATTGATCCGGAGTGTGTTGAGCGAGATACGACAGCGAGAGCAGATCGAGAAGTTGGCACGGGAGATCAAGACCGCCTATGGACGGGTACGAGAGATCAACGAGCATCTCGAAGAGCGGATCGCCGATCAGACGCGTGATGTGCGCAGGGCGTATGAAGTCGAGAAGCGTGCTCGAGCCGAGCTTGAACAGCTCAACAAGACCAAGGATGAATTCATCACCTCGACTCAACACAACCTCCGTACTCCCCTGACTTCACTCAAATGGGAGCTCGAATCCATCCGCAAAGGCACTGCCGGCCCTGTTGGCCCCGAACTCAAATCCATCCTCGACAGCGCTGACGAATCCGCCAAGAACTTGGGAGACATCATCGAGAACTTTATCAAGATCACCGAGAGAGGGGTGTAGTTAGGCCAGTACGGTCTTTGAGTCTAGTCTCACGAGGTGGTCGAGGGATATTTTGTTTGCAGACATATACTTTTGAACGATTAGAAAACCGAGTCGATAGCCAGTCCAGTTTGGCATCTCACCTGTACCATAAAACCAGTCACTATGGAGTTTCGAAGTGAGTCTCTGAGAGAATTGCGTACGAGCTTTTTGTAAAAGTTCCATCTCCCCTGGTATCTCTTGAATATAAGGAATGGATCGTTCGGGCATGGCACCATACTCCACGAAACAGGCAATCCCTTCGTCTATACATGCGTCCAGTAGAGTCTCGGGGTATCCGACTGTATTAGCACGGACTACGTGTGAAAATTCATGTTGAATAGTGAGTGGCAGTTCGACATTGATCACCGTATCTATCTGTATGTCTTCTCGATAAAAACAGATCTTGGCTTCTATGTGGTTGATGCGAGCATGGGCTAAAATAGACATCTTCGCAGGGATATCCCATGATTCAGCATCGATGATCGCAACATCTATCGGCTTTTCATACTTCAAAGTCGTCGAAGCCACCTTCAGACCCTCAGACACACGCTTCAAAAGAGCCTCAGAATATTCCTGAGGTGTACCGACCATGTAGATGTTGTTTTCTGTTTTCATATGTAGATTGGTATATAAAGATTCCCTGTCATCGTATGATACCACCAATTATTATATGTCGCAGATGAAAGACTTGTATCTTTTGATAGCTAGGAACATGGTTGACAAGCAATCCATTCGATATATACTAAAGATAGCATCATATCGTTGTTACTTATTTCCAAAATAAGGCGATTTGATCAGTACATTAGACAGAATCATTACATGAAAACATTAGAAGCAGCGACTGCTCTGCAGGGCTATACGCTCTGTGGTGGTTGGACGAAAGAAGCACGAGTAACTCCTGGCGAACAACTCATCCCGGCAGTTCACGGAGAGTACTACGGGTATTCCGCGAAGTTTACCCTTGAGCGTCCAGTCTTCGTATTCGCCAAGTGCAAATCGAACAAAGCACGGGCGGTCGCGAATATCGCGGACCTTGGTCAGGAAGCAAACCTGCTGTTCCGTCTCGGTACGGCGGATTACAAGCAGGTCTGTTCGATGACAAGAGCACGTAACCTCGGATTGCTCGAAGGTTCAGTCACAAAAGATCAGTTCTGCGAAACCTGGATCGCCCCTGCTCCGATCAACGCCGCGGAGTTTCACGTATTCCACTCGCTCGATAGGTTGCAAGACATGGTGGAGATGTGCACCACCGCATGTGCAAAGCGTCAGGGACAGGTCAATATCGAGCCAGGATCCGTCATTGTTATGATGACGAACACCGGCAAATACGGCATGCTCCTCGTCAAAAGGCTCACGAAGGATCTGGTATTGATCGACGCATGCCATGTTCTCCTCTAGCCTCACAGGAGACTTTCAAAACAACATGATGCCACCTGGATTTTTCCTGGTGGCATTTTATTTAAAAAAAGCTATAGTTATACGCACATGAAACCAATTTTTCCAGAAAAACTAAAACGAGGTGATAAGATCATGGTGATAGCACCTTCTGACTCTCTAGGAAATATTTCACCAGAAGTAGAGCGCATCGCCCATGAAAGATTCACGGAAATAGGTCTTGAGGTATCCTATACTCAACATGCCAGAGAATTGAACGAATTCGACTCTTCAAGCATCCAATCTCGAGTCAGCGATCTCCATCAGGCATTTTCAGACAAAAGTGTAAAAGGGATCATCGCCGCTTTTGGTGGTTTTAATTCCAATGAGCTTCTACGATATATAGACTGGGACATCATACGGAATAATCCCAAGGTATTTATAGGTTATTCCGACATCACCGCATTGCAAAATGCCATCTATACGAAAACTGGCCTTGTTACCTATTCTGGGCCATTGTATTCAACCTTTGGTCAGAAACTTTATTTTGACTACACCCTAGAATATTTCAAAAAATGCGTATGTGCTGAGGGAGAATTCGACGTACTACCGAGTGAATCATGGAGCAACGATGGATGGCTTGCCGATCAGGAAAAACGGAAACTGCTCAAAAATGAAGGATGGCTGGTTATTAACGAAGGTTCTGCAGAAGGAATTCTCCTCGGTGGCAATATCTGTACCTTCAACCTTCTCCAGGGAACAGAATATCTTCCGGATATCTCGGGCTCTATTTTATTCATAGAGGACGATCGCGATTCCAAGCTTGTGAATTTCAACCGCGATCTACAGTCGATCATTCACCTTCCCAACTTCAACAAAGTGCGAGGTATTGTCATTGGAAGATTCGAAAATGCCAGTGAAATTGAGATGGAGCATCTCATAAAAGTTATCAAGTCGAAGAAAGAGCTCGATCGCATTCCTGTACTTGCAAATATAGACTTTGGACACACAGAACCAATGATCACCTTCCCTATCGGAGGAAAGGTCCGGCTAACTGTTTCTCCTGAAGGTTCTACGCTAAAGATAGTTGGGCATTAGATCTGTCTTTCCCTACCCCATTCCTAACATCTCCTTGACCTTCTCCATGATGTAGGTGGCTTCGCGTTTGTAGACGTTCTCGGCACCTTCGGTGTCGTGATCTTGGCGAACTGCGATGTCGAGTTCTTCGGGGTATATCGGGTCACCGAACCGCACGATGATCTTGCGACGACGCAGGAAGAAGTCAGATAGAGATATGCTGTACGCACCCGAGATCCCTACTGGGATGACCGTACAGCCAACATGGGTCGCCAGGTACGCGACCCCGCCGCGTGCGTCTTGGACAGAGCCATCGGTCGTGATGTGTCCTTCGGGAAACAGGAGCACACTCTTGCCGTCTTTGAGCAGATAGGTATGGTTGGAGAGAGACTTCTCGTAGTTATGCATACCAGCATGAACAGGTTGGGCGCCCCAGAGCTTGAAGATCGTGCCCCCATAGAGATGTCGACGCCAGCCGGAAGAGTCGTAGAACTTGTTCTCACGCGATGCGAAGTACAGTGGAGAGAAATGTGACCAGAATGGCACAGACGAAGCGATTACAAAGACATCCAACTCACTGGTGTGGTTGGATGCAAAGATGACATTCTCGTGAACTTTTTTGAGATTGTGGAGGCCACGGATCTCAAGTCTCCCGAAGACAGACAAAGCCATACGGGTGGGCAACCAGATCAATCCCTGCAAGATGAATGGCGTGATATAGAAAAGTCTCATAGAAACTACTCTGTCTATCCGAACGTGCCTTCATTCTAGCATTTTTAGTGAAAATGGCTAGCATCTCATAAGGGCGTATCCAGGATCTTTCAGATGCGAGGCATTTTCAAGCGAAAGCTCGAGCCATATCGCGTATATGGTGAGAGTTTGAGCGCAGAAAATAACGAAGCAGGTGAAGATCCTGGACTAGCCCCTAGAATTCTTCGCCGGAGGCGCCCACAATACGGAGGGTGGCTGTGGAAGGCTGCGGTGGAAGAAGTGCTTCGGCATCATGACACGTACGAGTGAATGTGTAGTTACCACGTTGCACGCCTGAAGACACGGCCGTCAGAAGCCCTGCAATGTTCCCTGCTTGTGCCCCACTACCAGATACTGCATCTATCGCATTGGTCCAATATCCATTTCCACCGTTACTGATAGTGAGTTCACAAGAATCATAGTCTGTCGGGGCATCAGTCCAACTCAGAGCAAAGATGTTGCCTTGTCTCAGAGAATGAGAAGTCTTGGTAGTTGAGATGTTGGAGCCGATGAAGAGGTTGGTGCCGGATGAGGTCGTGTTGACGGTGATGACTGGGCAAGAAGGACTTGGAGATTTTGAAAGTGCGGTAGGTGAAGTACTATCGGTCACCGTGAGTGATGGGCCAGTACCAGATGCACCGTATGTCACCGCACAGGTGTTCGAATTCGTACCACATGAACCCCAGGTATATGAATATGGTGATGTTCCTCCGGTGACATTAGCAGTGAATGTGACGGATGCACCTGCAGCGACAGTGTTCGAAGGAGCAGCAGAACTCGAACAGGTCACCTGCAGACCAGACTGAACACTTGCCACACTATCTAGTTTCGCATCGACGAGTATCCAGCCCAAAGCAGTAGGCTCCCAAGCATAGCCAGTGAAGTCTTTGGTACTTGTGTTGAAAGTAACACCACTCGAGTCTCCCGAAGCACTTGGGTGGTTGGTACCTGAAAGTTGTACCCAACCATCGCCAGACTCATTCTTCATGGACAGGACACGAGCATAGCCAGTGACTGCGCCACTGGTCAGACTGACTGCCGGGTTGCAACCATCGAGAGTGCCGACTTCTGGGCAACCTGAGACATCAGCGGAGTTGAAACTGATCCAGCCGACGTTCGGAGACCAGGCATATCCACCGAACTTACCGAGAGTTGGATTTGCGGTTGTAGTAGAGATCGAGACTTTGTACGGACCGCCACCTGCACCAGCGTCAGTAGAGTTGAAACTGATCCAGCCGACGTTCGACGACCATGCCCAACCCTTGACTTCATTGCCGAAGCCTCCACCACCACCGACTTGTGCGAGCTGACTCTCTGCCGGAGCCTCCTGGGCAATCGTGCGATATATGCTACCGATCTGTGTGACCGAAGACGTGATGAGCATGCCTCCTGCCAAGATGATAAGTCCACCGAGTGCTACTAAAGGTGCGTCTATAGATATTTTTTTCATGAGTTCATTTTACCTCATTTATTTCCTAGACTCTCATTCGTTACTGGGGATAGCAGGGGTGACGAATTATTGATACACCCCTATTATAAGCACTCCTGCGAAAGCGATAGTAGCAGCGAGCAACTTTCTCCCTATCGAACCCTTATGCTTCAAGATGAAATACTCAAAAAGTATGATCAGAAAGATCTGAGAGCTGTTGATGGCGTCGACTTTACCAACTTCCCCACCTGCAGTATATGCGGTATATGTAAGGAGGTTATAGAGGAGAAAACAAATGTTCGTAAGAATAATAATCTTAAATGTCGGAAATGATTCGTTCCGTATAGATACGACTACCTCTTTTGGATTCGACATGAAACAAAGAAATGCACTGAGGAGGAAGAGCCAAAACACGTATACGGCAGGAGTTATGGTTGCCACGGTGCCTTTATCTATGACAAAACAGATACCGTAGAAGAATCCAGCGGCAAGACCATAGAAATGATTTTTCTCAAGAGAGACATTTTTGATATTCAAGATAACAATTGAAAGAAGGATAGCAATGATACCTGCGAACTTCACAAGAGAAGTTCCTTCGCTGTAGAAATAGATACCAAGACAAGTGGAAACCACAATCGAGAAAGATCCGAAGATGCTCGATATGCTTATGTTTTTAACCTGAAACCCTTTTGCATAGAAGATCGTAGCAATTGAACTAAAGATGCAAACAGCTACGATTCTCGGGAAAGTTTCGGCAGTGAAAATACTTAGGAATTCTGCTTTGAAGAATATCAATACAAAAGGAAGGATGCATAGAGATTGGAGAAAGTACCCCAGAAAAGCAATAGTTCTCGGGGTGAGCGCTTTTGAGGTATTCAGGATTTTCTGCAGAGAGAGCTCAGCTATTGCAAGAGAAATCACCGAAAACAAGCTGAATGCAAACCAGGACATGGCTTACATAGTAGCATGGAATTTAATAGTCGATTCCCATATAGTTTTCATTTTTGAGCCAAATACCTTAAAGTGACAACTTTTCTTGTCACTTTAGCCTGTATGAGTAGAAACTGAGAAAGTTACTATCGCCACCTGGAGGAATTTACTACTTCAGTGACATAATCCTGGATCCCCGCCTTCGCGGGGATGACACAAGAATATACAGAAACGACACAAGCTACGCAGGCCACTTCTCCACCATCAGCACAGACCCGTCAGCATGAGTCACCTGCCAGATCTCTTCGGTGATATACGGCATGAAGGGATGAAGCACCTTGAGGATGATGTTGAGCGTGCCTCTGAGGAACTGGGTACGAGAGGCTTTGTCGGCATCGGTACCCTCTCGGAATATAGTCTTGCTCTCTTCGACGATATCGGCGGCGAACCTGCTCCAGACATAGTGGTAGAGTTTCTCGGCCACCAGATAGAACTTGTATTCATTCATCTCACGAGTGATCTCGGTGACCAAGGCGTCACGTTCGGTGATGAGCTTCTTGTCGGATTCGGAGTATGCAGTGAAGGACGCGTCATGTGACTGACCAGAGGTATTCTCCAGGACGAAGCGTGTGATATTCCAGAGTTTGTTACTGAATAGCTTGTAAGCCTTGATCTTGTCTTCACCGAGCTTGCTGTCGCTACCCGGGCCCACACCCACAACCAGTGCCATACGATAGGCATCGGCGCCGTATTTGGCGATGACTTCGAGTGGGTCGATGAAGTTGCCGAGGGACTTGCTCATCTTGCGACCTTGGTTGTCGAGGACGAGTCCGTGGAGATACACCTGTCGGAAAGGTACCTCTCCGAGAATATACGTCGACATCAGGATCATGCGAGCGATCCAGAAGAACAAGATATCGCGACCAGTCTCGAGGATTGCAGTCGGATGGTAGATGCGATGCTTGGCGAACTCGGCTTCATCTGGCCAACCCAAGGTAGAGAACGTCCATAGACCCGAGGAGAACCAGGTATCGAGTGTGTCCTCGTCCTGCGTCCACCCTTCCCCTGTCGGAGCCTCAGTTCCCACATACGTTTCTATCTCATTCTCTTTTTTTGAGATTTCATTTTTAAGATTTAAATTTTTCCTATACCACACCGGCACTCTATGCCCATACCAGATCTGTCGAGAGATACACCAGTCACGGAGATTCTCGATCCAGTGGAAATACACCTTCTCGAACTGCGGCGGGATCATCGAGATCGCGCCAGACGACACTGCTATCTGCATCAGCTCTTTGAGTGTGTGAGTTGTACCATCTCGAGTGAACTCTTTGTTCACTGCCACGAACCACTGGAGCTTGGGTAGAGGTTCGATCACGCCACCGGTGCGTTCGGCTAGACTGATGTTATGTTCGATGTCTTCCTCCTTGTGCATGAGACCTTGCTCTTTGAGCCATGCCACTACTGCCTCGCGAGCCTCGGCGACTTTTTTGTCTTTGACACCTTCCATACCGACAGTCATCTTGCCGAACTCATTGATCACTTGCTTGAGTGGCAAGCCATGTCGCTGTGACATATCCCAGTCGATACTACTGTGTGCCGGAGTAACACCGAGTGCACCGGTGCCAAATGCTGGATCAACAGACTGGTCGGCGATGACTTTCAGGGAGATGGCTTCTCCAGCGAACACCGCAGTGAATTCCTGGCCAATATACGCGGCATAACGAGCGTCATCTGGATGCACGGCGATCGCGGTGTCACCGAGCTTGGTTTCGGGACGCGTGGTAGAGATCAGGATCGGAATATCTGCGGAATATGCAAAGGTGTAGAGCTTGGTTTTGCGAGTTTCGTAGACGATCTCGTCATCGGAGATAGTCGTCTGCCCTTTTGGATCCCAGTTGATCACGCGGTAGCCGCGATAGATGAGTCCCTCGTCATACATTTTCTTGAACACGGTTCGCACGGCGAGTGTACGTGGAGCATCGAGCGTGAATGCTTCGCGTGACCAGTCGACCGATGCGCCGAAACTCCGGAGCTGTTTTGTGATCACGGTGTGACTTTCGGAAGCATAATCTTCTACTCTACGGAGGAATTCTTCACGAGTAAAATCCCGGCGACGTTTGCCTTCTTTCTTCTCAATGTCTTTTTCAACCTTGGACTGTGTAGCGATCGCCGCATGGTCGGTACCGGGGAGCCACAGAGTCTTCTTGCCTTGCATACGAGCATAACGAACCATGATGTCTTCGATCGTCACCGTCAGTGCATGACCAGCATGGAGTGTGCCCGTAACGTTGGGTGGAGGAAGTACGATAGAGAAAGGTTCGGCATCAGCATATCGCGCAGGAAGGAGGTCCGGATTGAAATACCCACTCTTCTCCCAGAGTGTGTAGATGCGATCTTCAGTTGTGCCCGGGTTGTAGGGCTTGAGGAAAATCTCAGGGATCTCGTTCATGTGGAAAATACTAACAGAAAAATAAGGTTTTGTAACTGTAGTAATGAAGCTACACATCACTACACACTCTTATACGCAAAACCCCCGCCGCACGAATGCGACGGGGGTTTTGTTGAAGTCAGCGCTTATGCGCGAACGACACTCTTTGCACTTGGACCCTTGTCTCCCTGAACGACTTCGAAATTCACTGTGTCTCCAACCTGGAGCTCATTGAATGTGATGCCTGAGAGATCATTGGCATGAAAGAAGAGGTCCTTTGTCTCGCCTTCGCGAGAAATGAAACCAAATCCCTTCTCTGTCAAAGTCTTGATTTTGCCTGTCATGATGTTGTTTTAAAATACTTGAAGAAACTCGACGTGTTTTCTTTGTGCAATAAGCATAGCATGAGACCACCACAAAGTCCAGTCGATATTTCCCTAGGGTAGGCCTAGGAAGGTACGAAATACTTCTAGCATGGCTCACTTTCGTCCCTAGGCCTACCCTAGGGGTTTCAAAGGTGCTATCCTCTGCTATGACAATTTTGCTCTTTGTAACAATCAACTATAAGGATCTTTGTGGCCAAACAATCAATCATCAGGGCGGTATTCATTGAGCGGGATGGTATTCTTAATACTATACCTGCATCTACAAGACTGGGTAAGGTTCTTCCTAAAAAGATGGAGGAGTTCCATGTTATCAAGGAGGCCAAACCTCATCTCGAACGACTTATCGAGGCAGGGTTCCTTCTCATTGCTACCACCCACCAACCCGGTATCAGCAAAAAGACTCTGTTACAAGAACATCTCGATCGGATGAATGAAGTGCTCGTAACATACTTTGGACTATCAGAAGTCTTCTGTTGTCCGGACGACGCCAGCAATGAATGCTCCTGCAAGAAGCCTCTGCCCGGGCTCATACTCATTGCCCAACAACGATTCAAGATTCATCTCCCTGGATCATTCATCATCAGCGATGACTGGAGAGACTATAAAGTCGCAAAGACTGTCGGCTGTCGTCCCGTCATCATTCGTTCCCCATATAACGGAAAAGGTGAACTGATCCCGGACATATCCAAAGTCAACGATCTTGCCGCAGCGGTCGAGAAAATCCTTCGTACTCCGCGAGAGTAGAAAGTGGCTTCGATCCAGTAGCAGCACCTCGATAATGTCGAGGTGTTTTTTTATATAAAAAAACCACCCTGGATGTTTCCAGGGCGGAATGGTGTATGTAGTACGACTTACACCTGCAGATGAATATTGAACGGTTCCAAACGTGCCTTCGTGTGCCGATGAAACTGATCAACTGTTCCGTTATTCAGTACCACCAGATCAGCCAGTTCACGACATGCATGTAGATTGTGCTGTGCCGGATCAGATGAAGCAACTTCTCGCTGTTCTTTTGCGCAGAATTCTTCGAACGAAACTCGATCTGTTTCAGATGCACGAGCCTGGATACGCGCATATCGAATCTCACGATCAGCCTCGACAGCCACCAGGAGGAATGTAACTTTGAGTCTCGCCGCTGCTGCTTTTGCATGAGCGATTTCTCTTACGGTATAGAACGACTCGACTACCGCATTCGTGCCAGAATCCAGAGCTTTTTCGACGAGCGTACGAGTGACGTACTCCGCGCCACGTTCTTGCCGAAACGAATTGGCAATGAGATGCAAACTATCTCGATCACGAGGTAACTGGCGCCGATCAACTTCAGGCCACAGCACATCATGGCGAGCCGAGAAATGTCTGAATCCTTGAGAGATCAGAAGTTCTGACATCGTACCTTTGCCTGCTCCATGAAGTGCGGTGAGACCTACGATCACTATCGGCTGTATACATACAGTCATGCAAAACCTTTCTATGAATATGGTTGTTTTCTCTGTCCACTCAGATTTATATAGTAAAGTATACAGTGAGTCAATCTCAGCTCTATGTACGTACAGTATAGAAAAAGCACCACACCCTCCGAAGAGAATGTGGTGCGTGTTAGACGAAGCGTTACTTCCTGACAGGGCGACGACTGACGATCGTAGCGCCGTACCCCCATTGGTGTACATAGTGGGAGGAGAGCGGCCGACGTTTGAAGCCGATGGCACTACCCTCGCCCAGAGTGTTGAGTCCGATATCGAACTTCCCTTCACCTCGGAAGACTTTGACAACCACGAAGAGTTTTTCGGATTGTCCCTGAGCCAAGGTGAACCTTCGTGGCAGTGTTGCCAGAGTAAACTCCGAATACAGGCTGGCGAACCGGACGATCTTGGGCAGAGAGACTCTCCGACCACTATCATCTTCGAGCGTGACTACGAGCACCGTGTCCGGATCTTCGATCCATACATTGAGTGGTATCGAGAGCGAGCGAACATCTGCCGAAGAAAAGCTGGCATCGACGTTGAGTTTGAGATACCAGTCGTCTGTGCCCTCCTTGATCGTGAATGCCGGACGCGGTGTTGCTGATATGAAGACATCTTCGGCCGAGAGGAATATCTCGTCCTCCGACCATGTCCGACCATAGTCCGCCAGATCCAGAACGAATGCTCGATACATACCAGAGACTGGCGTGCTGAGTTCCCATGCTGGATAGGCTGACATGTTGGTCGACGGATACGGCGAGGTGAAGGTCAATGACCCGCTCTCGGTAGTCGTCGTGCCTTCATAGAGTACGAAGCCATACCCTTCGCCGACCCATTCTGAGACGTTGAAGAGATAGACTCGATACTGACGTCCCGTAGGCATCATGCTCCAACTGACGGTGAACTCCTGACTTTCGCCACGAGCCCAGCCTGTGTCGGTCGGATTGCAGATGACTACCCCATCGTCGATGACAGTGAATGTCATATCGCTTTCGTCACTGACGTTGAAACTGTTGTGCGTCCCGATGATCCGGACTTTGTAAGTACCCGGATGATGGAGATAGTAACTCGCCTGAACACTGATACCCATGCGCCCTTCTTCGGGTCTCGGATGGACGTAGTGGGGTATTTCAGAGGTTTCGACGACCACCCCGTCTTCATATCGATCAACAAAGATCGCATTGACGAGAGGAACAGGGTTCAACCAGAAGATTTCGAGGTTCTGGTTGCGTCGGATGACTTCGCCGCCGTTGGGTGACTCTATGATGATGTCACCACTGTGTGCCAAAGGGACGAAAGACATCAATCCAACAAGGACTGACTGTAATAGATTTTTCATAGAACGAATACACTAGCTAACACTGCGTGTTTTGTTTGTTTTTTGTATTGCCGTACTGGCCATCGGATCCTTCCGAGCCTCGGCGGTCTAAAATGATAATGACATATTTTTATGAAAAAGGCAAGGGGTTGGTCAATCTATGCAGCACTACAATCTATTGACTTTACTCTTATGTAGTCTATACTAAAGGTGTCATTAGAAAACGCCGGCCTGTACGGCGTTTTCCTTTTGTCTAAATATCTTTTTTGATCCTCATCTTCCAGTCATTGATATCTTTGAAAATAACCAGATCACGTTTCTCAGCAATGAGCTCGCGTAGTTTGGTTGAGAATCTCGATGAAGAGTAACGTAAGCCAGTCTTTACTTTCCGTGCGCTGGAGACCACGTATACCTTCACCCCCTTTTCTACGGCATTCCTTATTACACACTCAAAATCTCCGTCTCCTGAAAAGATCAGAAATTCAGCACCAGATTTTGCCAGATTTGTTGCATCAACAGAAAGCTCCGCATCACAATTTGATTTCCATCGGACACCACCTTCAATTTTATAGTCGATTTCATTCGCGCATTTTGAACACATGATTTTAATGATTTTGTCGGAATTTTTATATATCTTATACGGTTTGATGGACATCTCATAACCGAGATTCTTTAGAGCAAGATGTTCGTCGATTTTATCTTCATTACCTTGGTCAATACCAGAATAGAAAAATACCTTTTCGCAATTCCATTGTTCTTTGAGGTAATGGTAGAGCTTATGCCAATCAATAACAAAACCGAGAAGGTGACTGACTGTCCCTTCAGTGTTCTGAACATCTATAAATGCATATCGTACAGTAGGTTTTGAATCCATTCCAACTAGTATACTACTTAAAGTTAGAGTTGGGAACTTTATAGTTACTAGATCGAAAATTAGAAAACATATTCTCCTGACAAGATTTCCTTGTAGATTTTTTGTCGTTCTTCTTTTGTCTTATATTGTAATGCCCATTGCCAGGCATCTTCATACATTGACCTACCTTTGTCTTTTCCTAGACTACTATCCCAAGCTATAACTTTATAAGTAAACTCTTGACCATATAGTTCACAGAAAACATCGTACAAAACCAGAAACAAAAACTTATGTCTCTCAAATGTCGTTTTGTTCCCAGCACTACTTTCCCGTCTGTATAGTATGCGATGACCGAGTTCATGTACCAATGTAGATTTCTTGAAATCATATTCATTGCTATACCTCAACGTAAGTGGGTGAGAGCAACTCTTGAGATCAGCAACAACTGCATTTATTTCTGTTTCAATGAACTTCAATCCTGTAACCCGTTCCCACGTATCAGTGATTCGTTCCCCTTCTTCTTGCCACATTTTTTCAAAAATAGTAACAGCTTCAGCAAAGTCTTTCAGATCACTTTCAGGATAAAAATTTATTTTGAGCATATGTATTTTAAATTTTTATTAGTTATAAAAAAATAAGTTCATTCAAATTTTGTGACCCTATAGGGTGGCTTTCCGAACTTGTTAAATATAGAGATTCTATCGCTTTCTCGATTAAAAGCCTAGAATCCATACTTGTAATAAATTAACTTTCATCCACTAACTTATTGAAGAAGTTCCATAAAACGTACATGGCGTAGGTATCCAACTTGCAGTATTCAAGCATTTGAAGCTCCTTTTCTTTGGCTAATTCACCTGTTAACTCTCCTTTAGTTATTTGCCTATACGCTTCAATTGCATCTGTACCACTCTGGACACATAGTTTTTTATAAGATAGATGTGGAGCAATAACAGGCAAAACTTTTTTAATTGATGCTCTGCCTTCAAAACCAGGATGTACGTAATGCTGACCATCTACTATATCCATCAAATCATACGTTCGAGTAATAAGACCGAGAAGAAAATCTCTACGGCTCGGTATTAGGGTTGCCAGCTCACGATTTCTAGAGTTTTCGAAAGTCTTAAACCAAGAAATTACAGTTCCAGTATCACCAATATGTTCACGCAGGCTTTTAACTATACGTTCAGAAGGTTCACCGTCTAATATTAAACATTCCAAAGAAATCGGTTCGGAATCTTTATCTTTCAGGATGTGTAATGAATACTGAAAGACAATTTGCTGATATGGTCGATAACCATTATAAGGAGGAATTGCTGTCGGATAAGTCTCATAATCGAGAAAATAAAGTGGAAATACGAGTGCGCCAAGTTCATTTTTTATCGAATCAATATCAATTAAAGGCTCTTGAGATTTGTGAACTAAGACTTGGTTTAACTTTTTCGGCTTACTTGGTTTCTCTGTACTTTTCTTGGGCTTTGGCTTAAGTCTATCATCAACAGGAACAGCGCTAATCTCCAAAATGCCCTCATCGAGTAATTCTTTTAGATACTTCTTACTATTTCCGATTCTATTCAAGTCATGGACACTGTATGCGGGTACGGTCGGGTTTAAGTATGTAAATGCCGTACAATGCGAGTTGCGCCCTTTGTAATAGCAAGGACAAGGGCTGGGAGGCATCGCAGTGGCCGCTAGGAAGTTTTGTGATTGAGACATCTCCGCTCCAACGACGTCTTTCATAAGTTCGATTGCGTCGGTTTTATCCTCAACAATGAAAAGCTGGTTCGGTCTAAAATCAAGCTCACCATTCCTTACATATGCTCGGTTCAAACAAACAAGGTATTTTTTATGTAGTGGAACACCACATGCCTCGGCAATATTTACCTGAAAGGCGAGGTCATATTCATACTGGAGTTCTTTCTTTTTATTAACTTTCTTAGGCTTCCCTTCTTCCACTTCTTCTTCGTCATCCTCTTCCGTAGATGACATCTTTATTTCATAAATATCATATTTCTGGGCTGAATCATTCCATTGCAAAACATCAGTAGCCGCAAGACATTTATCAGTAGCAAAAACTGCTTGGAAAATCACAGGAGTTTTTTCAGCAATTAACTTTTGAGTTAATTCTTGTGCGCCAGCACTTCGCCGCTCCACAAGATAACCCGAAGGAAACATCCCTCGAGCCAACTCTTCTACATCATTACCTATTACAGCAAGTGATTTTTCAAATTCAGAAATCTCAAACTTACAGTACTCCTCTGGTTTGTTTCTTTTCAACCAGACATTATTTGGACATTCACGATACAAAATAAAGTCTGTTTTTGTTAAGAGAGGCATATACAATAATAAGATATTATTTAAAGCAGTAGTTTGATGTTTTTAACGATAGTTTCTTTATTATCCTCGCTCTCAATCCATTCGGAATATCCAATTCTACAGAATGTCCAACCAGCACTTTCCAAAACCCTCTGTCTCTGAATATCACTATCAACATAAATACCATATGCCTCGTCGATGTGGTCTTTAAAGTGTGTCGGCCCATCACATTCAATTGCTAACTGTCTTCCAGTACTTGTGTTAGTTGCAACAAAATCAATTTTAAAGCCACAACTTTCGACTTGGTTTTGAATTGTGTAGCCCTTACCAAGCTTCTTTTTAAGAAGATGATAGAATTCTTCCTCGAAGTAACTATCGAATTTTTGAAGTGTTAATCTGGAAGCAGATACCTCACCGTTGTCTCTCACATATTCCAGGTATTTCTTTATCCATATACCTGAAGGTATTTTTTCTATAGGCATACTTATAATACAGTGAACTTGAAGCTTTGCTCTTGAGAAAGCAACGTTTACTCTACCTGCGTTAATATCGGCCTGCATATCTCCAGTTTCTCCTGTCAGAGGGCGATACTGTCTTTTTTGTGCGGCATCCCTAATAACGAAAGAATATATAACAATATCTTTTTCATCCCCCTGAATACCTTCTATTACAGCAATTTTTAATTTATCACTTTCTTTAATCCTGTTATCTTCAAAAACCTTTCGGATTAGCTCTGCTTGGTCATTAAAAAACGTGAGTATGGCAAAACTCTTATTTTCATACTTTGGGTCTTTAATCATATCTAGATAAAGCTCCAGTGCTTTCACTGCCTCTGCATTGTTTGTATTATCGCCAATCTCTCCAATACCGCTGTACTCGATATTATGAAGCACCATTATCCGATTTGTATCCTTATAAGTAAGATATTTGTTATTCAAAGCAATAAGCCGTTTGCCTTTCGGTTCATAAAAATACTTATTACTAAAACCAATCAACTCCATCGGAGAACGGTAGTGATATTGAAGTATCTTGGGTATTCCAAATCTTGTTTTAGCAATATCCAAAACAGACTGCACTGCTGTACCCGTCGGTTTTATTTGTAGACTCTCTGGTACTTTGTAACGGCTCGCGAGCTGGTCAAATGCTTGGTTCGATTTAAACATTACAGTACTGTCTCTCATTTGTTCTGGGTCGCCAACAAATACAGCCTTTTTCGCTCTATACATTGAGGGTATTGTGTACGCAATATTGCACTGTGATGCTTCATCAAATACGACATAATCGAACATGTTTGAGACTAAAGGAATAAGACGACTTGCATCGTCTAAATCCATAATCCAGACAGGAACAATGTTCAATATTGTCTCAAAGTTGGTCGGGTCATTTTTCAACTTATCGAAAGTTTTGAAAGCTTTCTTTGATTTTTTAAAAGCTTTCTGTAACTCTTGAAGCTTTCTGTATATTTTAACCTGTGAGACATTATTTTTTATATTGTCTTCGATTATTGAAGATAGGTATTGCGCCACTATATCTTTCCTTGTAATTTGATTTTTACCCGTAACTTCTTTCTTAAGGGTTGAAATATCTTCTCTAAAATTTTGCTGGTTGTGATTCAAGAGAGCGCGGTCGGAAAGCTTAACAACAAGCTCCGATACTGATAAAGAGTTTTCTTTCAAAAAAGAAGAAATTGTAGAAAAATCATCTCTGGACAGATTTAAGTTACTTTCGATTTCTTGTAAAGATATTTCTAACTTCTCATTTTCTTGTATTGCTTCCCAATAAATACAGAAACCGAGTAGCTGCTCCAATTCTTTTGTTGCGCTATGCCGCGATGAGTCCTTTTTTAATATGCTGTCTATTTCTTCATAAATTTCTTTTGGTAGTTGTCCTAGATGAGATTTGAGTCTTATTTTTCTACTAAGATTATTTATATACCTTCCAAGTTTAAATGACCTATCGAAACCAGTCTTTTTAACATCTGCCAATACAGTCTTGAGTAAATCTGAAAAAGTACTATCGCAAAATAGCTCTTTATCAAAACTATATTTTTTTGATATGTCGTGGGTATTCTCAATAAGATTTTTATTTGCCGATATTTTGTGAAGTATATTTTTATAAGCACTAAATAAATCTTCCGTGAGGTCGGTTATAATTCTCTCTTCATCTATTGAGGGTAATTGGTCAAGAAAATCGTAGTTACGCTTCTGTTCTTCAAGCCTAAATATCTCTCTTTCAAGGGAGATGATTTTATCTCTTTTATCGAAAACAACATCTGAATTTTGAGTAAAGCTATTCAGATTAGAAGATGATTTTACAACACCTTTATAAGCTCCATATGTATCGAGTGCTGCAAGTTGCGACGATATGGTGTCGCTCTCTTCATCCTGGGATTGCTCAAATTTAACGCTCGGGATATATCCAAATAAAAGAGGTACGCCTAGGGTTTTCAGTTTATCCTTCACAACACGTAGAGCTTGGGGTTTCTGACTTACGAACAAAACCTTGTTTTTATTTACAGCAAGATGAGAAATTATGTTTGAAATAGTCTCTGATTTTCCCGTTCCTGGTGGCCCTTGGATTATTGAAGCCTTATTACCTAGAAGAGAAGTGGTTGCGCTTTGAAACTTATCATATGGGAATGGAAAATATAGAGATTTTTCTTCACAACTATCCGAATTTACGTTTAGACCTTCTTCAGAAAACCAACCCGAGAGCGAAGTACCTTCCAAAAGCTCCTCTTTTTCTTTCGCTAGCTTTGTTAAATCTTCAACCAAGAAGAAGTTTGCTCTTGGGGCAAGAGTTAATCGAAGGTCATCAAGAGTAAATGAACTTTCATTAAAAACTGCTTCAGTCAGGCGTAATTTTGCCTTAAGAATGTGCCATAAGTCTAAGAATATTTTTTCAGAAGGGATTGGAATAGAAAAACCACCTTCGCTTTCTAGTTTGGTATATTCGTTTAAAAATTCGTACACCAAATCTTCTTTTTTGTAAGTTCTAAAAATTTCGTACAGTGGAGGAAGGTTTAGGCGAACTTCAAAGTCAACTGGAATAATCGTGTATTTATCGATATTATTTTTGTCTTTTTCCTTATCAATTCTTACTGGCAATGAAAAAAGGTAAAATTGTTTTGATACCAATTTTGCTTCTTCTACTGGTGTGTCTTTTTTGGTTTCTAAAACTTCTTCGTCTGTATCAACTATAGGCTCTTCGAGTACTTCAAAATCAAAACGTCCGAAACGCAATATGGTTTCTTTTGTGAAAGTGTCATTTTTCGCTTTGCTGTATATTTCATCTAGCTGTAGCGCAAGTGCCTTTTCCTTTTTATACTTTTCTTCGTTTTCTTCAGTAACATCCTTCGGGTCTGTATTGTAGTAATAGTCTAAGTTGATAATCTCACTCAAACTCCCGTCCGTATCACCGTTCGTAAGTTTACTTAAGGAGAAATATTCTTGAGGGATTTTTATGTCTATTGAAGTGCCTCTATTGAATCCTGTAGGTCTTGTGAGACTAAGATAGCCTAAACAGTATTTTATATAGGAATTCAGTGAAAAATTCATAAAAATGTGATTTTCAAATTATACCAAAAAAATACCTTTTTGTTGAGGGTTTATTGATATAATTGAAAGAATGAAAAAAGCCATGAAAACCTACGCGCAAAAGCAACCATCGAAAAAATGGTTGCAAAAGGTGGCAAACCGCGCTCTCTAGCTGAAGCAATGCGCGAGGCGGGATATAGCGAAAGCTACGCCCGCAACCCCCAGAAGATAAAGCATACGAAATTCTGGCGGGAGTACCTCCAAGAGTTCATCTCTGATGAGAAGATAGTTTCTGTGCATACGAAGCTTCTAGAGGCGCAGAAGCTCTCCACAATGGATTTTCCAGTCCTCCTTACTGATGAAGACCTTCAGTCCATTTTTGTATCAGGAGGAAGGCAAATACTGACGGTTGAAAGGGGTGAAAACAGGGTGAAAGTTACCTTTACCGAGCCAGATTTCTCGACGCGTGCTACGGCTATAGATATGGCATATAAAGTGCGCGGTTTGTACCAAAAATAAATACTGTCAAATAGTTTTTTTACGATTCAGCCAATTCTGTGTTTTTTGACCCTTTCTCTAGTTTTTAGAATATCCTTATTTTAAGGGGTATTTTACTCATCTGTAACTCTGTCAAAGGGTCAAGTACATTTTTTCAATTTTGTTTTATAAAATTTCTGATTCCAAAACTCGTAGCATGCTTCTTTCATTGAACGGAGAAAGTGCCACAAGAAATTTAAGTCCGTTGCTGGACTGATAGGTCTCCATTTCTCGTGGTACACCTGTCCGTCCAATAGCGGACTTTTTGTTGCTAGCAGAAATGGTGGGCGCATCTACAAGCCATCTGCTGGATGCCACTTAAATTGTAGAAGGGGGAGAAACCTCATGACGAAGGATATAGTAAAACTTTCCGAACTCTTGAAAAACGTTTGTTTATATTATGATTTCGCCAAACCAACAGAAAAGGAAGCAATCATCAAGTTAATCTTTTCCGAACTCACCATCATAGAAGATACGTTGGAATATAAGTGTAAACGAGGATTCCAGGCACTGGAAAACCGTTTCATATCTGTTTGTGACCCTACGGGGAGTCGAAGCTTACAGCTTCAGTACAGGTTTCCCATTTTCTCCCCTCTTCCGCTACGCTTCAGAGTGTCGAAAATAAGGGAGAACCTTTTCGACTCCCCGACGCAAAGCGTGCAGACGCTTTGCTTAGGGTCACAGCTTTTTCACTCGCTGTGCTCGCTCAAAACCTGTGACCCTACGGGGAGTCGAACCCCGATTTAAGCCTTGAGAAGGCTCCGTCCTAGCCATTAGACGATAGGGCCAAATAACCTATTTGACTTCGGCAATATAACACACTATTTCGAAGTCGTGAAATGTCACCTACCTCTTCTCCAGCCACTCCTTCTCCTGTCTCACCAGAAGTTCCCCTGCCTTGTCAGCGTCACGCAAGAGTGCCCGAGATACTTTCTCCATACGCACAGACTGAGAACCTTTTACGAGGATCACATCTCCTGCCTGGATCAGAGGCTTGATATATTCTAGAGCTTGCTCGGCAGTATCGAACGAAGACACCTTGTCAGCAGAGAGACCGTTCTTGAGAGCTTCTTCGGTAGTCCAGCGAGAGCGTTGACCGACAGTGACGAGTCGTCCGACAATACCGGCAGCAGCGACTCCGATCTTGCGATGTTCGTCAGTAGCGTATTTGCCCAGTTCCATCATGTCACCTAAGATAGCGATCTTGGTCCCGGAAGTTTCGATCTGTCCGAGTGCCTGTAGTGCCGAGAGTGCAGCATCAGGAGAAGAGTTGTAGGTATCGTCAATGATCGTCGAACCGGCAATACCCGCGATGATATTCATCCTTCCTGGAGTGACGGTATACGCATTGAGAGCCTTTGCTATATCTGCACTGCTCATACCACGAGCAACACCGACTGCGGCGGCGGCGAGAAGCGTCTGTATATATCCTTGGCCCAGACCTCTTGCGATCGTGATGGGTGATTGTGAACCTTTTATATCGAGAGTGAACTGCGAACCGACTGGGCTTTTCATTCCGCCTACTTCTTCATAGATAACCTGCTCATCAATACCTCGCACCTCGGCGGATCCTGACATGCCGAAAGTGATCACCGAACGGTTGCCAGTTGCGACCATGTCTCGTATCGACAGCGTCTTGTCATCATCACCATACAAGACCACCACCCCACCCTCCTTGACCTCACGAGCGAGAGATGCCTTTTCTTCGAAGACCTGCTCGGGTGACGTGAAGAACTCTACGTGTACAGGCGTGCTACTGACTTTGGTGATGACGGCTACATCGGGACGCAACCAGGGGGCGACTTTCTTGATATCTCCAGGGTGGTCCGCACCGACTTCGAGGACGAGACAATCCGGATACTCTTTACGGGTCACGATGAGAGACAGGCCCTTGAAGATATTTGCAAGCCAGCCAGAGAGACTATGCCACGCATTGGGCGCACCGATGATAGAGAGTGGCAGACCGATCTCGCTGTTCATGCTTTTCTCACTCTTACGGACATAACACATCTTCTGGTCAGTACAGATCTTCGAAGAGGTTAGTACGGTAAATATAGCGTCCTTAGTTGACGTCTTGCCGACACTACCGGTCACCGCTACGACAAAAGGCTTGTATTTCCTCAGAATAAGACGGGCTTCCAGAAGGAGGATTGCGACGATGATGGACTTGAGCAGGGACATGGGAATGAAGTACCTATAAAGATAGCACAGGTTGTCATCCCCGCGAAGGCGGGGATCCAGGAGCAAGGGCGTGGCTGCTTATTTAATGTCTATACAACCACAAAACATTAGATACTACTCCTGTAAGTAAATGCCGAACCTATCATGTTCATTGTTCGTATAACCTAAGTCGACTATATACTGGGAGTGATCCTGGATCCCCGCCTTCGCGGGGATGACACAAAAAAGAAACAGAATGACACAATCATCGATCCGGCGGGATGTCGTAATACGTGATGAGGAAACGACTGATCTCTTGGAAAGGTTTGGTGAGGGTCTCAGAAGCGAAACGAGCGTTCTTTGGGTTCACATGATAAAGGAAAATGATGAACTGTGGATCGTATGCAGGGAAATATCCGAAGAATGAGTGTAAGTATCGGTCAGTGTAGTATCCGCCATTTTCAGGATCAGCGATCTGGGCAGTACCCGTCTTTGCGGCAACCGTATAACGTTCCATCTTGATATCTCCACCCTTGAGAGCAGTGTCGACGACTCTGACCAACATCTTGGTCGTATCCTCCACAGCCTTTTGACCGAGGATACGATCACTTTTTTCTACAGGGACTTCTGTGGTACTGCCGTCGGCATACTCGATACGTTCGACGAGATGTGGTCGGACTGCGTAGCCACCATTGGCTAGAACCGCCAAGGCACGTGTCATCGCAATAGGAGAGACTGCTACGCCTTGGCCGTACGCCGCGGTTGCGATCTCGATATCGAGCGCCGAGTCAAGGTTATCAAGGAGTCCAGTACCTTCGTTAGGTTGATCGATACCGGTTTTGGTCCCAAAGCCGAACATATCAAAATATTTTTTGAAATCTTCACTCCCCACTTTGAGAGCGATCGTCGCCGCACCCAGGTTGAGCGACTGACTCAAAACTTCTTGCATCACGGTTGTGCCGCGCGCCTTGCCGTCATAGTTGGAGATCTTCTTGTCACCGATCGTCATCGTACCCGTGTCTTCGTAGGTAGAGGTTGGCTTGATCGCTCCAGTATCGAGACCGATCGCCATGGTCAATGGCTTCATGATCGAACCCATCTCATAGACATGCTCGACCAGTGGGTTGGAGAGTATCGATACGTCACTGATACCCGAGAGGTTACCCGCATCGAATGTCGGCAATGCAGACATAGCAACGATCTTACCCGTACGAGGTTCCATCACGATAGCTCCTACCCTGTCGGAGTTCCATTCTGCTTGGATGTTTTTGAGTATTCCTTCGACATACCCTTCGACGGTTGGCTCGATAGTGGTGACGATGTCACCCTGTTTGGTACCACTACTGCCGAACACCGTATCACGCAGACCCGTGAATATCTGTGTGAACACATTGGTACTGGCACTCTGTGAGGTACGTTTGAGTATCTCTTCGTAGGTACGCTCGAGACCGTAGCGACCTTCGATAGAACCATCGCCGTTCTCACCGATCAATCCCAACACATGCGAGGACAGCTGACCGCCCGGATATGACCGCCAACTCTTCTTGGATATACCGATTCCCGGAAGTCCGAGTTCTGCTATAGCGATCGCCTTGTCAGCATCTGCTCGTTCTACGATCTCTTCATATCGATCTCCTGGCTTTTGTGCTTTGCGCACAAAATCATCCTTATCAACGTAGATATAATGCGAGAGTGCCTGATATTCACTTTCGATATCAGTCACTTTGGTCGGATCCATATGCACTACGAAACCCTGAGTGACCGTAGCTGCTGAGACGCGAGTGCCGTCTTTGGAGTTGAAGAAGATAGAGCCTCGATCGAGTGCATAGGCTGACGGTTTCTCGTATTGAAGGTTGGCCTTGGCTCTATAGGTGTCGCCCTGAACGATCTGTATCCAATACAACGAAAAACCGAGTATGCATGCGGTCAGAATAATGCCTATGAGTATGCCACGCGCTCGGAGTCGTTGATGAGGATCCATATCATCTCAAAGATACCATGCCAAGCGTTGGTGTACGAGAGATATAACTCGTAACTGTACCTTCGCTCATACCTCGAGCATGTACGAGGTCTGGAGTGATACGGTTGGAGAGACTAATATATTTCATATCGAGTTCTTGTACGGATTTCTGGACAGTCACGGTGTCTGCTTCTGTTCCCTGGAGTGCAACCGAGTATGAAATGACTCGATACATGTTGAACATATACATGACGATAGCGAACGCGCAGAGTGAGGCAAGGGCGTAGGTGATATACACTCTGTATCCTTCACTTTGTTCATATGTGCGTGCAATGGTCTGAGTCATGCTATGTAGTTATATTTTTTGTAATATTCGTAATTTTGCGCTTCGTGATCGTGGGTTCTTTTGTATTTCTTCTGGCGTGGCGGTTGTTGGCTTCTTGGTCAGTATCGCGGCCTGTCCTGCAGCGAACTTTTCTTTATTAAAATCTTTGACGATGCGGTCTTCGAGACTATGGAATGAAATGATCGCGAGTATTCCTCCTGGAGCAAGTCGTTCGAAGCCTCTCTTCAACACGTCTTTCAATGCACCGAGCTCATCGTTGACCGCAATGCGCAATGCCTGAAAGGTTCTGGTAGCGGGATGGATCTTGCCTCGTCGATAGACAGGAGGGACTGACATGCGGATGATCTCGCTCAGTTCGGCCGTAGTCTCGATCGGTTTCTTCTGCCTATAGTTGACGATCGTGCGTGCGATACGACGTGCGTAGCGTTCTTCTCCATATCCAAAGATCACATCGGCGATCGTCTCTTCTTCCCAGGTATTGACGATGTCCTTTGCGGTGAAGGCGTACGTTGCAGGATCACCCATGGTCATAAGGAGGGGCTCATCTCTCTGGAAAGAAAATCCCTTGCCAGAGATGTCGAGTTCATCAGAGGAGATCCCCAGATCGAGCAGTATGCCGTCTACCTGCTGTATCCCGTGAGTATCGAGTACTTTGTCGATATCACGACTGTTGGCCTGTTCGAGGATAAGCTGTGTGGCCTGCCCTGCAAGTGTGCTCTGAGCCCGTACAACAGCCTGAGGATCTCGATCGCAACCGATGATGACGAGATTGCCTTTTCGTGAAGCAGCGAACTCTCGTGCATGCCCTGCCCCACCGAGTGTCCCGTCAACATAGACATACGGGCGACCAGCAACATGTGCTCGTGACAACCCTTCGATCACTTCATGTAAAAGAACCGGTACGTGGACGCTTGAGTTTGAAGGTTGTGACATAACTTACTTAAATCATTCCTGCTTGCCCAAGCTTCTCTGCCAGCGCATCTGCCTTTGCCTCTACTTCGACAACATAGGCACCCCATCGAGTCTCATCCCATATTTCGACGCGGTCTTTGACACCGATGAAGACGACTTTCGTCTCGAGATGTGCACGCGTACGAAGGTGTTCTGGAATGAGCATACGACCCGAAGCATCTATCTCTACCTCGACCGCTCTTCCCAAGAGATATCGGTTGAGACTTCGATTATCTGCCTGCAAGAGAGAAGATCCAGTCACTGACAAGTGCTCGGAGATCTTGTTCCATTCTTTCGTGGTAAAAACGAAGAGGCATGAATCAAGTCCGGGAGTGATTACCACCTTTTTGCCCATTTCCTGTCTGAACTTGGCAGGAAGTGAAAGGCGGTTCTTGTCATCGATAGTGTGTCTGTATTCTCCGATGAGCATATGTTCGTGAGATGAAGTAATATCTTACTTTTTTCTATATACCACTTCTTCCCACTTGATGGATATTTTACCCCACTTTATGGTTTTTTAATAGCAAAAAGTATGTGGATAAGTGATAAATTCCCGGTAGCATATTTCTCCTGAAGCGGCCGAGGACCTGTCCGAAGCGAGTAGCAATGGTTAGGAAATGTCTCGCTCAGCCTGGCTCGAGACATTTCCGTTACCATTGCACGAAGCAAGTTCCGCAGGCAATGAAGGAGAAATATGCTACCGGGAATTTATATATGTAAAAAATCCCAGGATATACCGGGGATTCTTGATCGATCTAAGAGATTGTGGGCTGGCTCTAGAGACTAGAGACCGAGCATCACGATGATCTCGTTCATCTTTTTACGAGTGGCAGGACCGATAGTGCCGTAGCCGGGAGTATTCGGAGAGCTGACGATGCCGTACTTGAGCTGGAACTTTTGGAGTGCGGCACGAGTCTTGTCGAGGAAGAGACCTGTTTCATTGCCAGGCGAACCAGGACCAGTGACGGCAACTCGAGTATCCGGATCCATGTTCAGGATCCTCTGAGCAACCCTGACCTGCTCATCACGAAGTCCGTAGAAGAGAGGCTTGTTCATAGTTTGGGATGCTGTATTCTGTGATGGTGTCGTATTCGAATTCTGGGCGATCATCTGCTGTGCCAAGAATGCCGCCCTCATCGCCGCAGTAGAACTTCCACTACGAGTCGGTTGAGGGGCTTCCTCTTCTTCCTCCTCTTCTGGATCATTATCAACTGTCACCGTAACACTCGACGAGGTGGCATAGTTCCCTACACCATCACGAGCAACTGCAATGATCGAGTATGAACCATCACTGACTCCTGTACTGTCCCAACTGAGCGAGTAAGGACTAGAAGTATCTTCTGAACCAATAACCGTATTGGTATTGTATTTGAAAGTAACACCCGAAACACTAACATCATCTGATGCCGTTGCGGACACGGTCACAGAAGAACCGGAAACCGTGGAGCCACTGGTCGGTGCAGTCATTGATACCGAGGGACCAGAGCTGTCGATACTGAGTGTAAAGGCGGTGGAGGAAGCGTTGGCAGTAACACTGTTAGCATCGAGAGATGTTGCTTTGACGACATAGCTGCCGTTGGCAACCGAGGTGAATGTATGTCGAGTCGTGTACGCGTTCGTACGGTATTTCGCCAAGAAGTCTGCTTCTCCTAACACATAGAGTGTATCGCCGGTACTGTCCCAGGTCATACCTTCTGGCTGTACTGTGACACCGACTGCAAGTGAGCTCAAATAGTCTCCGGTATCGATCGCTGTGGCACTCGAACCGTCTCCGTCACTGTCATAGAATGCGCAGGTCGTGGTACTCGTGATAGTGACTGGGATAATGCGGTTATTCTCATGAGAAAGCACATAGAGGATGTTGTTACGATAGAACAAATCAGAAAAATCAGTGGCGACTGTCGAGAAATCGAGGTTGGTACAGATCTGGTTCGTTACGGTCGAATTTCCTGAACCAAGGATGACTTCGTATAATGCAGGTGTTGTCTTCTCTCGTGCAACGTAGACCGCTCCCGTAGTTGTGTTGTATGCGATACCCTCAAGTCCGACGTTAGCACCATGAGTTATCCCTGTATCAAAATAGTCGTTTTTGTTGACCGTGACAGCACCAGTTGAGTGGATGATCACACGATAGATCTCGGCATTGGATGTGTCGTTCTCACTTGAGATCAAGAACGTATGGTCGTAGCCACCAACAGTCGTCGAGGCAATACTCGATACGAGTGCGATACCTTCGATATCACCACACAGTGTACAGGTGATCTCGCGGACGAGTACACCACTCTTGGTAACTTCATCGATCGTGGCGTCACTACCTGTTGCTCTGTTATGTACGATGAAGAGTGTATCTGTTGTTGGTACATACATGATACCTGACGAGTTATCAAGCAGTGACAAGTTGGAGTCTGCCAGAGTATTGGTCAGATGAGTGAGATTGTAATCACCATATCGTGTCGTCGTGGAAACTTGGCTGACCAGATCTCCGTCGGATTCTTCGAGTCGGATCGTATCTGTCGTCGAGGCTGTGGCTGGTGTCGTAGATGCATACACCGTGATTGTATTGTTCGAGGTAACCGTCGAAGCATGAGTTGGGGTCGGGGTGATAAGACCGATGCGATACCATGGGGTCGTGGATACTGTCGAAGACACGGTACCGATAACTTCGCCGTTGTACGGTGTTACTCTGAAGTTATAGAGCGAGCCATTGGTAAGTCCAGTGACTGTGGTACTGGTTGTCGTGCCAGTTCCATCTGAGAACGTTGTCCAGGTAGAGTCAGCAGAGAGTTTGTATTCGATCACATAGTCAGTAGTGGTACCTGTACCCGCTGTCCAAGAAAGATATGCTCTGTTCTCATAGGCAGTAGCCGTCAGATTCGACACTGCCCCACCAGCAACTCCCGCTTGATACAGGACATTGACGTCACTGACACTCAGTGCGGTGTTATAGATCGCCACTTCATCGATATATGCACCCGAACCTTGTGACAGATCTAGTGCCATATCATTGAAGTTCCCCACATAGAACATGCCAGGTAATGTATATGTTGTATATGCGACCGGACTACCGATAGCAACGTTATTTATATAAAAAGTTGCCGTGTCTGTCGATGCATTGAGTACAAGCGTAATGTGCGTCCATGCAGCAGGATCGATCGTATTGGTTGAGAAGACTTCGGCATTGCCCTGGATACGATATCCCCATTTGTTGGTAGTAGATGTACGACAACGGATATAGAAACGGTTGGCAGTCGGTGAGCCGCTAACTCCGAACAGGTGATCGTCATCACCACTGTTACAGGTATTGTTGTTTTTATTCACCCAGAAACTCACCGAGACCGACTGTGTGGTCGGGTCAACACCACTACCAAAATATGTCCTCATGAAATCGAGTGTTTCCGAGAAGATCGCACTCCGAGAGCCGAAGAGTTTCGAAGCTGCAGTGGTACTCGCGTTGTTGACGAGTAGTCCGTCGTACGCAGTGCCACCCGAACCACTGTTAGTGGTTGTTGCTGTTATAGCATCAGTCGTTGTTCCTGTGGCAGTATCTTCGAAGTGATACAAGATGACTTCGGTACCGAGTGGGTAGACCGCATGAGCATTCGGTATAGCGACGAAACTATAGAGCAGCGCCAGAGCGAAGAGGCTTGTACCAGCGACGCGCAAGAAATTCAGAATATGTCGACCAATCATCCCACCATTTTAGTACAGTACACCCCAAATAACAATTTGAATATTCACAGATCACTTACTTCGGGCGCATCAAAGGAAACATTTGAGTCTCGCGCAGTGGCCGTCCAGCAAGTGCTGCGAATAGCCTTTCTCCCCAACCAAAACTACATACAGGGGGCATGGCATGTTCGAGCATTTCTACATACTCATAATCAGGCATCATTGCCTCCTTATCTCCTTTATCAATAAGTTTTCGCTGCTGTTCGAAACGTTCTCGCTGTTCAATAGGATCGTTAAGTTCCGCGTATCCATTTGCCATTTCAGCACCGTTGAGAATAAGTTGTGCGCGCAATGTCTTTTCTGGATTAGATGGATCTGATTTTGCGAGCGGTGAAACAAGTTTTGGATGACCCATTAACCAGACAGGTCCAGAAATTTGTTTGCGACAATATTTCCAAAGCGTATCCGTCAGTCGTTCTCGATTTGTACCATCAAATGATATGCCAAGTTCTTTCACTTTCTTTTCCAAATCCTTTTCTGATGCAGAAAGAATATCAATACCCGTCTCTTTTTTCACCGTCTCAACATAATCAATACGTTTCCATGTGCCCGATAAATCAAACTTTTCAAAAGAGAGAGTGTCGAAAGATTCTTGAACTACATCTTTTATCAATTTCTCAGTAAACATTACCCCTTCATCAAAAGACATGTAAGAAGCATAAAATTCAATATTAGTGAATTCCTGCGTATGTTCAGGACTAGAACCTTCATTACGGTATACTCTCCCGATCTCAAATGTTCGAGGAAAACCTCCCGCCATCAAACGTTTCTGCCACAATTCACCTACAGAAATACGCAAAAAGACTTCCATATCATAATCGTTGTGATATGTCTCGAATGGGTTTGCTTCTGCACCTCCCGTCGTAGTTTCCAGTGTAGGAGTTTCTACTTCAAGAAAATCAGCCTGATTTAAAATACGACGCGTAGCCGTCCAGAACAGAGCTTTTTTCTTGAAAAGATCTCGTACATCACTATCCATGATGAAATCCAAATATCGTTTACGAAACTTTTCATCAAGATCCTGAAGGCCGTGCCACTTTTCTGGTAATGGAAGAAGTGATTTTGAGGCCATGACCCACGATGCAACCTGCAGACTCTTCTCCCCTCTTTGAGTTTTGAAGAATGTACCAGTAACACCGATAATATCTCCGATATCGACTGTTTGATTAAACAATTCGAATAGACGAGGGTCGAGAACATCTTTTTTGATAACAGCCTGAAATGTTGCCGACCCGTCATCTAATACAAGGAAGAAAATAGCACCTTGCCCACGAATTGCTTTGATGCGACCCGTAAGAGAAATTTCCTTTGCGGAGGTTTCATGTTCATCGAAATTATTCTGCGCATCAGCAAGACTCAAACTACGTGGGACAAAAACGGGATAGGCTTCCATGCCATTTTTCTTCAAAATCTCAAGTTTTGCTAGGCGAATTGCACGAAGTTCTTCGAGTGAAGCCATATGAGTATATTATTGAATAGCCGAAATGACGTAGATCATCTTGCCTTTTGGAGTAGCGACGGTGACCTGATCGCCCTTTTTGTGACCGAGAAGTGCAGAGCCCAGTGGCGATACATTGGATATCTTGCCTTGCATAGTGTCTGCTTCTTCGGAACCAACGATGGTGAAGAGGCTTGTCTTGCCTTCACCTTGTTTCTCGACTTTGACGGTAGAACCAATAGTGACGACGTCTTTGCTGTGGACGCTGGTGATGGTTGCGTTCTTGAGGAGATTCTCAAGACGTCCGATACGGTCTTCGACCTCAGCCTGTTCTTCGCGAGCCTGGTGGTACTCGGCATTCTCAGAGAGATCTCCGAGTCTCTTGGCATATTCGAGCTGCTCGGCGACTTCTTTGCGACGCTCTGTCTTGAGGACGGTGAGTTCTTTGGTAAGTTCTGTGTGTTTCTCTTGGGTCAGATATTGTGCTTCGTTGGACATAATAAAAAGCTCTTAGGGGTCTAAGATGTGCATTAAAACAGTAAGGACTCTAGTATATCATGTAAAAGAATAGAAGAATAGGCTTTTTACTCCTCGAAATACTCTGGCGTATTGAGATGCATCCAGTCGAGCTGTTGACGGGTCGCTGCGGCTGCACCGATCAGGTTGTGGACTGAGCCCTTCTCGAGCATCACCGCAAAGGCGTAGCGTGGATTCTCATATGGCCAGAAGCCGGTGATCCATGAGTTGACCTTGTCTTTTGCTACACCGAGCTCTGCGGTACCCGACTTGGCAGCAATCTCTACATACGGCACACTGAGCGCTACTCCCGTGCCTCCGGGCAACACACTCATGCGCATACCTTCGCGTACAATCTTGAAATAATTTTCAGGGATATCGACCGTACTCTCTACTTCTGGAGTATTGGTCTTTTCTATATGAGGAGTCAGTATTCTGCCACCATTGGCGACCGAGGCAACTGCTCGTACCATCTGTACCGGTGTCACCAAGAAGCCATATTGACCGATAGAGGTGTTGTACGTATCTCCGAGGTACCAATCTTCATCGAAGGTCTCCTTTTTCCATTGTGGAGTCGGGATGACACCTGTCTTGCCACTGACGAATGACTCGCCTATGGGTGCACCGAATCCGAACTTCATCAGATACGCATCGATACGTGCAACCCCGAGACCTTTCTGATCATTGTATCCTCCGCCGACAATATAGAAATATACGTCAGACGACACCGCCAGAGCCTTCCTCATATCGACTGGTCCATGAGATTTCCAGTCACGGAATATCGTCGACTTTGTCTTGTCATATGGGTTGGGTATCGAGATCGAGCCACTAGAAGTGATGACGGTAGTAGGTTCGATGACCTTTTCATTGAGCGCGGCCAGTGCCATGTAGGGCTTGATGATCGATCCAGGGGTGTAGAGACCGTCGACCGCCCTATCCAGGAATGGAAGCCGTGAATCATTGAGCATCGCACGTACTGCCGTAGAGTCCGTCTTGTCGGACATAACCTGCGAATCGTATTCTGGATAACTGGTCAGGGCGATCAGCTCTCCGGTGTGAATATCCATGATCACCCCAGCGCCACCGGTAAATCCGACTCGCTCGGCGATGTCTTTGATGTTGCGATAGAGGGCCGACTGAACTTTCGAGTCGATCGAGAGTGTTACACTCTCTCCTTGTTGTGGTGGACGGATCGTATTATGCGAGAGCGCATTGCCACGCGCATCGACTTCAACCAGTCGCGAACCATTTTCCCCTTTGAGCCGTTCATCAAAATATTCCTCTGTTCCATCGACTCCTTCGAAATCACCTTGGTAATAAAAACCATTGTTGTCTTTGGAAGGATATTTTACATATCCGAGTACATGCGAGAGACCAGAAGAAGTTGCGTATTCGCGTTGTGGTACCAGGTCACTCGAAAAGAGAGACGAGGTGGCCTGAGCATCTGGAGTGCTCACATCATGTGGCGCGTTCCATGCCAGCGTGACACCGTTGCGGTCGTACAACACTCCTCTCCCCGCAAAGAGTGGTATCGGTCGCAACGTGTTGCGCTCACTCCTCTCTCGATATTCTTGACCTTGGACTATCTGCAGTGTCCCCGCCTGGAATATGAATACTCCCAGACACAACAGGAAAAATACCCCCACACCGTAGAGTGCTACGAGCGAGATCGGTTTGGTGATACGACCCTCGAACTGTGACGTGTCGAAGTTGGGCAGATTGCTCGAGTCGAGCATTACCTGGTCTGGGTCGATCTCATGACTTCTGCGCCTGCGACGTATGAAAAACTTTTTCCAAGAATGAGGCATACGGGTATCGTATCATGGATAATCCTCTACCTCATCTTGT
Source organism: Patescibacteria group bacterium (assembly GCA_038065395.1). Lineage (GTDB taxonomy): Bacteria > Patescibacteriota > Minisyncoccia > Phycocordibacterales > PALSA-1337 > C7867-002. The sequence continues at coordinate 129,458 of JBBTRB010000004.1, read as the reverse complement.
TCTTGAAAAATCCGACAACACCAAATACGACAACTGACCCGATCGTACCAACATACGCCCAGAGACCGATACCCGGCGTGAGTCCGAACAACGCATCAAATACAATTCCCGCAATGATACATTCTATATACAAAGGAAAGAACCATACACCGAGTGCACACAGAGGCAGAGCGACGAGCCACCAGCCATTGAGAACACTGACACCGAGCAGGAGGCCGAATATAATACGAACGAATGTACTAGTCATGTGTCTTTTTCTTTACCATCACCCAGCGTAGCTCATACATATTGACCGTCGGAGCAAAGAGGATCGTCTTGAACGGTTGTGTCGGATCAGATATGACCGTAGTCACCGTAGCGAATGGTCGATCATCCAGAGACGGTACTTCGACAAAGTCTCCTTCTGTCACGGATATATCACGAGCGACCTGGGCTTCGTATTGACCTCCACCTCGACCGACCGCCGTGGCAGGGATATGATGCGAACCGATCATGACCTCGTACTGCTGCCCCGGAGACGAGAAGAGGAGTACATGCGCACTGGAGCCGAGCACCGAGCTCACCTTGCCGACGAGTACCCTGCCAGGTGCATAGACGAGATCCCCCGAGGTCACTCCGTCGTCACTCCCGACATCGACTATCAACTCATCATAGACTTGTATCGGTGGGCGCTTGAGCACTGCGGCCAGGAGTCCCTGATCTTCTATCTGCGCTGACGTCGTTGAGATGATCATATCTCGACCGAGGATCTTCTTGAGTTCACTGTTCTCTCGTTCGACTGCACGGATCGTCTCGAGACGAACCTCGTAGTCTGCATGTTCCCTACGCAATGACTCGAGCTCTTCGAGGAGCTGTGGAGTAGATCGCAGTGCCCCACTCTCTATCGAGAATGATGCTCGCCAAAAAGGTGTTGCTAGAGCCGTGACCATACCTGCAAAAACATGCGGTATGACGAGATAGGTGAAGCCTACGACGAGCACACATACCCCGACGACCAGGATGAGGACACGTCTACCCCTTCGTGATGCATTATGAGGTATGAGATACATCATCTTCGTGGATAAGGACACTGCGATATTTCTCCAGATCTTCGAGGATGATACCGGCACCACGTGCAATAGCGGTCAATGGTTCATCTGCCACTGTCACAGGGAGCCTGAAGGTATCATGTATGAGTTCTGCCAAGCCTTTGATCAACGCTCCTCCACCGACCATGTAGAGACCCCGACGCATGATGTCTGCCAAGATCTCTGGTGGTGTTGTCTCGAGGACTTCGCGCGTAGCATCGAGAAGTATAGAAATGGAATGATTCATCGCCTCACGGATGTCAGAGTCAGTGATCACAACTTCACGAGGGAGACCGGTGATGAGATCTCGACCACGGATCGTTGTCTCGAGTGGATCTCCAGGGATGACTGCACCGACGGCAAGCTTGACCTGTTCTGCAGTCGTCTCACCGATCAGGATTTTGAATTCATTGCGAATATAAGAAATGATGTCGTTGTTGAGTTTGTCGCCAGCGATACGCAGACTCTTGGAGCGGACGATGCCGCCGAGTGATATCACCGCAATATCAGTCGTACCACCACCAATGTCGATGATCAGACTTCCGACTGGTTCGTGGATCGGCAGACGAATACCGATCGCTCCTGCCATCGGCTGTTCTACGATATGTACTTCGCGTGCACCTGCGTTCTTGGTTGCATCACGGACAGCACGCGCCTCGACATTGGTGACACCCGACGGAATACCGACGACCACTCGTGGGCCGAGGAGTTTGCGAGGCATGAACTCCCCTGCGCGCTTCATGAGATAGGCGAGCATTTCTTCGGTGACTTCGAAGTCAGATATCACACCGTCAACGAGCGGACGAATAGCTACGATATGTTGCGGGGTGCGACCGAGCATCTCTTTTGCGGCTTTGCCGATCGCCACTACCTGTCCGGTCTTCTGGTTCACTGCTACTACCGAAGGTTCGTCAACGACGATACCCTTGCCACGCACATAGACGAGCGTGTTGGCAGTACCGAGATCGATACCGATCTCATTGGAGAAACGATTGAGAAAGTGTTGAATACGCTCTTTGAAATCCATAGGACAACACTATCATATATGACTGTATCCCAGGAATTGACACTTCGCGATTGCTTTGTTAGATTGTTCCTTGGAACAGTTCGACGGTTTAGCTGTCTTATGGTTTATCGGTATCTTGGTCTAACAGTCTCGCGGTTCAAAGGTTCCGCCCGCCTTATCTGCAATAAACAGTAAGGTGGGCTTTTTCTTATTCTACAAACTCGGAGGAAGAACAAAGAATAGTCCAATTCCAATGACTAGAAGGATGAAAAATGCCCAGAGAGAAATCTGATTTGCCTTATGAGCCTTTATAGGGAGTTTCTTTTTCCAACCATAGTAAAGAATTGTTCCGGCAATAAGAGGATTAAGTATGCACAAAACCCAAATTATTATTTTTAAATTTTTCGTAAGAGGCTCCTGGGAAGTCTGACCTGAGGAGACAGACTTCTTCTCTTTAATCATTATGTAAATTGTTGTAGCTAAAACTATAAGAAAGATTATTTGTTGTGGTGTCATGTTATTTAAATATAATTATAATTTTTCCAACTTCATCATCTCCACTTTCCCCGTCTGTCTGTCTTTGACCTCAGCAGAGTCTGTAGCTAGGGTCTTTTCGCTGACGATGATCCTTCGAGGAATACCGATGAGGTCAGAGTCGCTGAATTTTTCGCCTGCACCGACTTCACGGTCATCATATAAGACCTCGACACCCGCACTGGTCAAACGCGTATAGAGCTCTTCGACAACTGGTTTGACCTTGCCGGCTTTGTCGTAGAGAGCGATGAGGTGAACTTTGAATGGTGCCACGGCTTCTGGCCAGACGAGGCCCTTGTCGTCGGACCACAACTCAGCGATCGTTCCCATCACACGAGATGGACCGATACCATAACTACCCATCACTACTGACTTGGAGGTGCCATCTTCGTCTTGGTATGAGAGCTCGAACGCATCGGAGAACTTGGTACCGAGACTGAAGATATTTCCGACTTCTATGGCCTTTTTCTCTACCAATTCTTCTCTCTTTACCCCGAGATCAGCCAACACTTCATCATTCAAGACTTCTTTGTTCACCGCGATCTTCTTGCCTTCATGGACATAGATCATATCTTCACCGGCTTCACAGACCGTCTGAAATTCATGGGAGTATTTTGCGAAAGACCCACCACTGGCGAATGTCACATACGTATCACCTCCAATACCGAGTCGGTCGAAGATACGTCGATAGGCTTGTTTTGCTTGTTCGTAGAGACCTTCATGTTGAGCAGTGTCACGAGAGAATGTATAGAGATCTTTCATCAAGAATTCACGACCACGCAAGATACCCGACTTGGCGCGTGCTTCGTTGCGGAACTTGGTCTGGAACTGGTACGGCAGTGCAGGCAAGTCACGGAATGAACGAATATGATCTTTCATGAGGAGCGTCAACGGTTCTTCGTGAGTGAAGGCCAGACCTACCTCGGTATCATTCTTGAGTTTTGTTTTGAACCAGTTGTCGACAACTTCGTCACTCCAGCGCCCCGTGGTCTCCCAGGTCTTCTTGTCTTGGAGTGATGTCAGATGGATCTCTTGGCCGCCGATGGCATCCATCTCTTCACGGATGATCTGTACGATCTTGTTGAGAGTCCGTACCCCCAACGGCAAAAAAGAATACACTCCTGCCATGTCTTTTGATATATACCCTGCACGGATCAAGAGCTCTGCATTCTTGGCCACTTCGTCTTTTGGCGCTTCACGACGAGTACGAGTGAATAGGTGGGATTGTTTCATGGGTAAAATGATACCGTAAAAGCGATTTTTTCTCTACTGAGATGAAATCCGTATAAATTTAGGTTAAAGAAACGATAAAAACAGATTAAATTTTTACTGAGTATGGCTTACTTTCGTGGGTCGATTTTATTTTTCGATTGACGGATATATAGGATTGCTATAATTAGCGGATGAATCGAGAATCTGTTAACATAACCATTGTCACTTATTCGGAGATCAGCCGGGATATTGCTCAGATATTCTTTGGCACAATGGTTGTCGGTTCATATATAGAAAAAGGAAACCTGTTCATTATTAGCCTCGGAATATTTTTATCACTTTCTTTTTGGTATCTAAGTATCCGCCTAATCAAATCTTTACATGGAAACACTCAATACTAATTTGCTCCTTGTTCACGCGATAGGAGTGCTCATACTTATCGCTCTTACTCTTATGGGTATATGGATCACACGAGATATTCGACGAAACAAACATCACTAAATAGACACGGGCTACACGAACATCTTCGCAATATCCTTGTAGGTAACAACGACCATCAGGAGCATGAGGAGTGCGAAGCCGATCATATTGACGATATTGGCGAAATTCGCAGGGATGCGTCTACGAACGATCGATTCGATAATGACAAAAAGGAGTCTACCTCCATCGAGTGCCGGGAATGGGATCAGGTTGATGACACCGAGGTTGATCGAGATCAGCGCAGTGATCATCAGAAGATACGTGAAGCCAAGACCTGCCGCATCCCCTACGATACCAGCAATACCGATAGGTCCAGCAACAGAAGCAAAGTCAGCAGTACCACGGAACAGATTCAAGAAAAAGTCCTTGAGGCCGATCGCTGTCATCGCGATCATTCCTTTGGTATATACAAAACCTTCCTTGATGGAGGCGAAGAAAGGCAGCTTCAGATCTCCGACCGTATCCATAGAAATACCGATTGCAAATCTCCCTTCAACTATTCCCTCTTTGGAAATGATGTTGAGGGTTCGAGTCTCCTCGTCACGCACATACTGAAGTGAGATCGGCGCGCCCTTGCTCTGGTTGATCGATTCTTGGATGGCTTCAACCGTTGGTGAGCCAACAAGAATATCTCCCATCTTGAGACCAGCGACTTCTGCTGGAGAAGCAGGGGTAACATAGGTCACCATAATCCGCGGATTCTCAAAACGATCGGCATAATGTTCGAACCCGCTCGTCGTTGCGGTGATCCCTACAGCAAAAATGATTGAGTAGAGGAACCACGCAAATACAAAATTGAAAAAGACTCCGGCTACGAGTACGATCGCCTGTTGCCAGCGTGGTTTGTTGACGAAACTGCGATGCGCATCAGGACCACGTAGAGATTCTTCGTCAGGATTCTCTCCGAAGATCTTCACGTATCCACCGAACGGGATAGCGTTGAGGGCGTATTCGGTCTCTTTGACTTTCCAGGAGAAAAGCCGTGGACCAAACCCCAGCGCAAATGTATCTACTCGTATGCCGCACGATCGGGCAGCCAGAAAATGCCCTAACTCATGGACGAAGATGAGGACGGCGAGTACTATGAGGAATATAATTACAGTCATGAATTTCTAATTATTCTAATTACCTAATTTCTAAAAAACCTCTTTAGGTCAATTAGAAATTAGTCCTTAGGAATTAGCCTAATATCTCCTTCTCTTTCTTTTCGTACAGAGCCTCGAGCTTCTTGTTGGCATCATCGACGAGCTTCTGAGTTTCGTTCTTGAGACGGAAGATCTCGTCTTTGCCCATGCCACCAGCCTTCTCACGAGCCTGGAGGTCCTTAATGATGGCGTCGCGATGATGACGCACCTGAGTACGTGCACCTTCGAGCTTCTCTTTGGCAATCTTTGCGATCTCTGCTCGACGCTCGGAAGTGAGCTCTGGGAAGCTAATGCGCACACCCTGATCATCCGATGCGATCGAAAGACCAAGGTTCGACGCAGTGAGAGCCTTCTCTATCTCCTTGGTCTGTGCAGTATCCCACGGAGTAACGCGGAGAGTGCGAGCACCTTCGATCACGACCGCCGCGACTTCTTTGAGGTTCATCGGCGCACCATATACCTCTACCTTGACACCATCGAGGACTGCTGGGTTGGCCTGACCAGTCCGGATAGTACCTGCCTCACGCTTGAACCACTCCTCGGTGCCTACAAGCTCTTTTTTGAATGGGGAAAAATCGTATGCCATATGGGCACATCATAGCACAGTGTGTCATCCCCGCGAAGGCGGGGATCCAGAATCACTTCCAGTATATAATTCACTTAGGTTATATAAATAATAAACTTGGGGAGTTCGGCATTTACTTACAGAGCCAAGTCTTCAGTATTTGGTGGTTGTGTAGATCTAATTAAGTTGTCACGCCCTTGCTCCTGGATCCCCGCCTTCGCGGGGATGACAGACTACTATACTTAAATACTGAGAGCCACCCCCTCCAACAACATCTTGAGCGACGGAGCACGGTCATGAATATACGTTCGCGCCATCTCGATCGTTTCGAGACTCTTCAACCCATCCTTCACTCCCCTCTTTTCATAGACGACACGTTGTACTTGATCTAGGAAGTTTATCGCGTCTTGTTTGGTCTTTTTTTCTTTGGAAATATCATCAAGTAACTTTTTGATAATATCGAGACGTTTTGCAGGTGAAGCCTTCATGAATGCTATGGCTTCAGTCGTATCCGTCTCTACTTCAGCTCGAGAAGTCTCGATCAATGTAAGGCGCGACTTCACGGTTGGTAATAGTAGATGTGCCGAGGGAACTATCAAGAAAAAGTACGCAAACTCTGCCGGCTCTTCGAGCAACTTCAACAGTGCATTTTGCGCTTCGCCAGTGATACCCTGCATGGTGATGATCACGATCTTTTTCCCTGAAATGTGAACTGGGCGAATCCCGTGCATCTCAATAAGTTTGCGCGAGTCGTCTATCGTGAAGACTTCGTGTGTAGACTCAAAAAAGTCTGGGTTGCCATGAATAGAGATACCGTGTACTTCTTCAAGGATTGTTTTCAATTGTGCTCGCAACTCATCTGAACCGATGAGGTAGTGGGAGTGACTTGAAAGGTGTGGCAGAGAGAATGAGGGTTTCATTTTTTGATATGTTTCCTGAAATGATCTGTGTACTTTTTGAATGTATATGCAAAGCCAGAATGAAGAGGCTGAGGCAATGTATCTAGAGTGAACCAGCTTATCTCTTCCATCTTGTGAGGCTCATTGTTTTTGACCTCATCCGGATTGACTCTTACGAAAAAAGGCGCGACTACCCAATGAGTATGTTGCCCATGTTGTTCTCGGAAAATATCATGTGCAGGAACACTTCCTTCGATCTCTCCTTTGCACCCATATTCTTCCAATACTTCTTTCAAAACATTTTCTTCAAGCGAAAGTCCGTGCTCGAGCTGCCCGGAACCCGTATCCCATCTCTCATGCTCATCTCTACAAGCCGTGGTTCTTTTGTGCATAAGTAAATTCCCCTTGCCGTCATGACAATAAAAAGGAGTGGCAATACCGATGTATTCAAAGCCTGGTTTCATGTCAGCAGTATAGCAAAATATTTGAATATAAAAGAAAATGGCGCGGTCTCCAAAGGGAGGCCGCGCCGGGAAAAACGATCAGGGAAATCTCGAACCCGATCGGAGTCTGTGACCCCTGTTTGCAAAGCAGAGGTCTTTTTCCTGTTTGTCGGCACAGTGCACAAGTCCTAAAAACTTACTCTCCTAGTCAGCGTTCGATGCGCCAAAGATGAGAACTCGTTTTTTGGCAACTAGTGAAGCCACCAACCTGCACACTTCCGGATGCGCCAATTGCCTTGAGATTTTGATGAAGGCACTGGAGACCCGCCTGATGGGGGTCGGCCGCTTTCGTGTCTAGCGGGAAGGGAGATTTACCCTTCTCTCGCTCACGCTCGCTCCATACTGTATTCAAGGCTTATAAATACACTATGGAACGAGCGAAAACTGGAAATACTGTAATGAACTTAACTGGTAACAGTATAGCACAGCCATGTTATTTGTCAAGTCCAAAACGGTGAATTCTAGCCTGAATCACAACAACCCTTATTCTAAGCCTTTTTCTAGTTACTAGTTACTTTTTTCCAATTACACCTCCCTACCTCTTCGAAATAATACTCTTCTTGTATACATCCAGATGTTCGAGCGCTATACCCGTCCCCTTCACGACACAGAGGAGTGCATCTTCGGCAAGTTGAGCCTTCACACCTGTACGACGGAAGACAAGTTCTGGCAAGTTGCGGAGCATCGAGGAGCCACCAGTCATGGTGATGCCTTGGTCGATGATATCAGCTGCAAGCTCGGGCGGAGTGTCTTGGAGAACGTCCTTGATGGCTTTGATCATGTCACGTAGAGGCGTAGCAAGGGCTTTGACGATCTCGTTGGTCTTGATCTCAGTCGAACGAGGCATCCCTGAAATGAAATCGCGGCCTTTGACGATCATCGAGAGCTCTTGTTCGAGTGGGATAGCAGAGCCGATGGTGATCTTGATGAGCTCGGCCATATGGTCACCGATCGCCAGGTTGAACGTTTTCTTGACATAGTCGGCGATCGCGCTGTCCATCTTGTCGCCAGCACATTTGACCGAGTTGGATGCAACGATACCACCGAGTGAGATCACTGCCACATCGGTCGTACCGCCACCAATGTCGATGATCATATGACCACGCGGTTCTTGGATCGGGATACCGGCACCAATCGCCGCAAGGATCGGCTCTTTCACCACGTAGGCATTGCGCGCACCAGCACGAAGAGCTGCCTCTACGACTGCACGACGTTCGGTTGAGGTTATACCCGCAGGTACCGAAACCATCACCTCGGGTTTGAATATAGAAAAACGTCCCAGAGCTTTGTCGATGAAATAACGGAGCATGGCTTCGGTCACACGGTAGTCTGCGATCACGCCGTCTTTGATCGGACGATATGCCACGATACTATCGGGCGTTCGGCCTACCATCTCCTTGGCTTCATTGCCAACAGCCAAGACTTTCTTGTCGACTTCTGACACTGCCACGACCGAAGGTTCATTGAGGATGATGCCTCTACCAGGGGCGAAAACAAGCGTATTGGCGGTACCGAGATCTATCCCTAGTTTCGGTGAGAAAAACTTCATACGTAGTGGCGACTATATCACAAAATCGCAAGGAAAAGGAGGTTTTGGCTTCATTCTCCTTCAAAATCTTTATCGTTTCTTTAACCTAAATTCATCGTTTCTTCATTTCAACCTGTTACGGTGTATGTGCGGAAGACTCTGTCTTCCCGCGTGGGCCGAGGCATGGTGCCAGCCTCTCCTCATCAGCTGAGGCGTACGGGTTCGATTCCCGTTCGGTCCACCAGTTTGAATTTGACTTGCTATCTAGAAAGAGTATACTTGTTAGCACTGATGAGGAGAGGTTGCGAGGTATCGAACAATAAATTTCTACAAGATCCGCTTCGGCGGATTTTGTGTTTCTGGTACAAACTCTTAAACCACCTTCCTCACAATACCAACCCCCAGCTTCGAAAGTCTCTCCTCCAGCCTCTCATATCCCCTATCGATCAGATGGATGTTATGGATAGTGAAAGTTCCTGTACCGATAATAGCTGCGAGAACGACCGCAAAGCCAGCACGGATATCATGGGCACGGAGCTCGTCTTTTTCGGGTAACTGTCGCAGGGGCGTTGCACCTTTGATCAGGATCTCACGAGGGTTCATGACCGTGATAGATGCGCCCATCTGGGAAAGATCTTCGACGTACTTGAATCTTCCCTCAAAAATAGTTTCGAAAATGGTCGACTCACCCGTTGCCTGAGTCAGATACGTGACGATCGGTGCCTGGATGTCTGTCGGGAAACCTGGATATTCGTGAGTGCGTACATTGAATGGTCGTGGACCGGAGAGTCCTTTGACAGTGACGCGATCCTTACCGATCTTCATCTCGACACCAGATCCTTGCAAGAGATGAATGACGGCCTCCATATGTCGTGGTTCACAGTTTTCAATAGTGATCTCGCGTGCAGACAATGCTCCCATGATCAGGAAACTTGCAGCTTCGATACGGTCAGGGATCGCACGATAAGACACCTTTGAGGCAAGCAACTTCCCTCCGGTCCCTGTAATGATAATCGTGGTTGTACCAACACCCTGGATATCTGCACCGGCGGCATTGAGCCACTCGGCGACATTGACGATCTCCGGCTCCATCGCACAGTTGCGAAGGATCGTCGTGCCTGTGCCCAACACGGCAGCCATCATCAGCGTCTCGGTACCACCGACTGACTGAATATTAAAAAAGATTTCTGTAGCAGCAACACCTGAGGCAACTGAGATGTCATAAGTGGCATCATCGATGATGTTCACGGTTGCACCCATCTTCTTGTACCCTTCGACGAACAGATCGATCGGGCGAGTACCGATGACACAACCACCAGGTGCAGGGAATGAGACCTTACCGAAGCGCGCGAGGAGCGGCCCGGTAAGCACGACCGACGAACGCATATTCTGAGCGAGCTCGGCATCGATATCGGTAGTGGCGATAGAGGAAGGATCAATAATGAATGAGTGTTCTGAAGTTCTTTGTACGGAGGCACCGAGCTTGGATAGTACTTCGCCCATCACACCGACGTCAGCGTTGTCAGGAATATTCTCGAGTGTCACTGGCCCATCGAACAGCACTGCCGCAGCCATAGCCTTGAGCGCGGCGTTTTTTGCTCCATGCACAGCGATCGAGCCAGAAAGTGTCTGCTTGCCATTGAGACCCTGTATGACGAATGTTTCTTTGGTGTTGTTGGACATATACTAAATCTATGAGAACCCTACAGGAATATTTCTTACCTCAAATCCAAAGGTTGAGGCGACTTCGAAAACTTTACACACCCTCTTGTTTTGAGTCCAGAAATATTCCTGTAGGCTTCTCATTCTGGACCTTCTGGTAGGCAACTCAAGAAAAAATCATTTCTATCAAAACAAGAGGGTGTGTAAGAATCACGGAATTGTCTTGACCTTTGGATTTGAGAGAAATGATTTTTTCTTGAGTTGCCTACCTTTCCCATTCTAATCGTTACAAGGCAATTTCACAAATACGAGCAGAGGCGGTATAACTATATATATGTATATCATCACTGTCATACCTTTGAGCAGGTCGAAGCTCAGTCCGACCCTCTCGTACTTCACTTCGACAGAACTCCCCGTCGGAGCGGTCGTATCGGTGCCACTGCGCTCCAAGACCATATATGCCATCATCATCGCGATACGTCCTGCCGAAGATATCAAGAGCGAGATCAAGAACGCCCCCTTCGAGATCCGCAAACTCGGCAAGGTCAAGGCTACAGCATTCTTCCCGGTCTCATTCCTGGATTCATGTAGCCTCTTGGCAGACCACTATGCTACTACCGTCGGATCTGTCATCGACGCTCTCGTTGCGGAGGTGCTCCTGACCAACGCCCACAAGATACCCCCTCCGCTCTCCTCTCAACCTACCAAGACTGTTTCCACATCTTCTCGGCGTACCGGTGACACATATGCAGTACAGGGCGACACTGCCGACAGACATAGTTCTTGGCGTAGTCTGATCCGCCAGAAGTTCGCTCAGGCACAGTCGGTTGCTCTCTATGTATCGACGATCGAAGATGCTGAGCGACTCTTCACTACTCTCGAAAAAGGAATTGAGGGGTATATCTTCGTCCTTCATGGAGACTTGTCTCCCAAGAAGACGCTCGATACATGGAAGGCAATCGCCGAGAGTATTCATCCGGTCGTCATCATCGCCACCGGATCATTCCTGCTCCTCCCTCGATCTGACATACAGACAGTCATCATCGAACGTGAGCATGGCCGAGGATGGGTCACCCAACGAGCACCATATATTGACATACGACATGCACTCGAAGTCTATCATCGAGCAGAGCAACGTACCGTACATATATCTGACAGTCTCCTGCGCACCGAGACACTCTATCGCCTCGCCGAACACGACATCTATGAAGGCTCGCCTTTCAAGTGGCGCTCGATCTCTACTGCCCAAGAAACTCTGGTCGATATGAAGGTGTACAAAGGGGCAGAGAACAATTTCCGCGTCTTGTCTCCTGAGCTCGAAACCCTGATCACCAGAAGTAAGCAAGAGAGCACTCATCTCTTCATCCTTACTACTCGGCGAGGAATCTCACCGTCGACCGTCTGCGCCGACTGCGAGACTATCGTCGCCTGTACGCAGTGTTCGGCACCAGTTGTACTCCATACGTCCAAAGATTCTGGCAGGAATTTCTTCATGTGTCATGCGTGTGGCGAACGACGCAGTGCAGCCGAGATGTGTCGTGTCTGTGGCGGCTGGAGACTCACCCCGCTCGGCATCGGTATCCAACGCGTCGAAGAAGAGATCCGTACTCGGTTCCCTGATATCGATATCTTCAAGATAGACAGTGACACAACTGATACCAGTGAGAAAACTCATGCCGTCTACAACGACTTCATCATGCGACCGGGCAGCATCCTGCTCGGCACCGAGATGGCACTAGCCTATCTTCCTGACAAGATCGACCATGTAGCGATCGTATCGATGGATGCACTCTTCGCCTTGCCAGACTTCCGTATACAAGAAAAGATCATGTACACGCTGATCCGTCTGCGCAATATCGCCACGCGTTCGATATTGGTACAGACGCGTCGTGCTGAAGAAAAAGTATTCGAGTACGGTCTCAAGGGCAACCTCAGTGACTTCTACCGTGCTACTCTCGAAGAACGTCGGCAGTTCCGCTATCCACCCTGTGGCACACTCATCAAGATCAGTATCGAAGGCAAGAAAGACCCGATCGCCCACGAGATGGCCGAGATCCAAAAACTGCTCGACCCCTACACGATCGACATCTTCCCTGCATTCACTGCCAGCATTCGTGGCAACTCGATCATCCATGGACTGATCAAGATCGAACCTCACACTTGGCCAAACTCTACTCTGGTAGCAAAACTCCGCTCTCTCCCTCCTTCGGTCAAGGTCAAGGTGAATCCGGAATCACTTTTGTAATAGGAGATTAGTAACTGGTAACTAGAAAAATGTAACTAGGGATTGGTAATTAGTAATTGGAAAATCGCAGAGACACATCTCTAGTTACAAGTTACATTTTTCTAGTTACTATTTACTGTTTTTGTTTCTCCTGTTACAGTTATTCCATGATCGACATCGTGCAACGCGACAACCCGGTACTCCATGCCAAGGCCAAAGATGTGGCCTCTTCAGATATTGGCACAGCCAAACTGGCGAAAATCCTCGCTAACATGATCACTGCCCTCGACTCGCAACACGATGGCATCGCGATCGCCGCACCTCAGATCGGTGTACCGCTGCGCATCTTCATCGTCTCTGGGACTCTTCTCAGACAAGCAGATCCTGAATACACGGGCGAAGCAGGACATCTCGTATTCATCAACCCAACTATCACTCGTCTGTCTCGCGAGAAGAACGTCGTCGAAGAAGGTTGTCTCTCTGTTCGTTGGCTCTATGGCAAAGTCCCTCGTTCTGTCCGTGCCACTGTCCGTGCCCTCAATGAGAAAGGCGAGAAGATCGAACGTGGTGCCAGTGGCCTCCTGGCACAGATATTCCAGCACGAGGTCGACCATCTCGAAGGAATACTTTTCATAGATCGTGCAACTGACATATGGGAAATGGAGGAGGCGGAGGTCGAGGAACTGAAGAAAAAGAAATAAAACTAACCCGCAGATCCCCGCCTGAGCGGGGATGACATACTATGAACATCCCATTTACATACTTCGGTTCATCACGCTTCTCAGTCATCGTGCTCGACACACTGACACAGAGAGGCCTCGTCCCTACCCTCATCGTCACTACTCCAGACAAGCCTCAAGGCAGGAAGATGGTTCTGACTCCTAACGTAGTGAAGACCTGGGCAGTCGAACATTCTATCCCTGTAGAAATACCTGAACAATTCAACAATGAAACCATTGAACTATTGAAGCGTATAGCAAGTGACGTCTTCATTGTTGCTTCATATGGCAAAATCCTCCCTTCTGCAGTCATAGACATCCCTCCTCACAAGACTCTCAATATTCACCCTTCTCTCTTGCCTCAATACCGCGGAGCATCTCCTCTTCAATCCGCGATGCTCGAAGATACAAAAAATACCGGCATCACGATCATGCGCATCGATGACAAGATGGACCATGGACCACTCCTTGCTCACAAAGGAATATCCATCGACACCTGGCCAACCTATGAAGCATTCGAAACTCTGATGGCAACCGAGGGGGCCAATCTCTTGGCAGATACCCTACCACTCTGGATAGAGGGCAAGATCACTGAACAAGAACAAGAACACCCATCAGCGACTTTTACAAAAAAGATTCACAAAGAAGACGGACTGCTCGATCTTACTGACGACGCATACAAGAACTTCCGTAAGATCCAAGCTTACAATACATGGCCAGTTGCCTATGTCATGCACACACACAACGGCACACAGATCCGAGTCAAGATCACTGAGGCTTCATATACGAATAACACACTCGCAATTGAGCGTGTTATTCCTGAAGGTGGCACTGCTATGCCCTATGCAGACTTCGTCCGTGGGTACGGAGCTCTCAATGCTTCGTCGAGATAGTAGTACCAACGACGAGACTCTGTCCGACATCTTGAGCTTTGTTCACGACATAGTAGAGTACCGTCCAGAAACACATCAACGATATCAGTGATATTCCCAACCACTGGTTGATGATCTGTTTCCCTGAAAAATTGAAAAAGGGTTGATCACTCATACATGTCTACTTCCAAGGCCAGAGCCCCTTCATCATCGCCTTCATGCGAGCACCTCCTTTGCGGATCATCGACTGCTTCTTCTCTTTGTCGGTAGTGAGTTCTCGTACGATCTCATTCTGAACATCATCGATGGCAGTGTACAGGTCTTCCTTCTCGCTACTGGCGTAGAGATTCTTGCCTGCACCGACGATATGGATCTCAGCCTTGAAAATATCACCCTTGTTGTGATGGCTGGTCGTACGTGCAAGTTCAACATCACACTGAACAGAAGGATCTTCTCCAATGAGCTTGGTAACCTTTTCGAGTCGTTTCGCTATATACTCGGATATCGCATCGGTCATGGTAAGGGCGGTGGTCTTGATGTTGATGTTCATAGAAGTATTGGTTAATTACTAATACTCTTATTATATCGCATCGGGAACCAGCCCACTACTCATCTTTCGTATCGACTGATATGAGTTTCGATGGTGAATGGTGACCATTGATAATACGGATGAAGGTATTCGGGTATAAACTTCGAAGTATTTCCAGAATTCTTTTGTTGGCCTGATTGCGTTCGGCCTTCTCTGTCACTCGTATGACCATATGATCCTTCGAGGTATGCGTAACCTCTTCTTTCCGTGCATCGGCAATAACTCTGACGTGTATGTACATGTTTTGATTTACGGTACCATATGTGGTACATTTTCTCATGTTCGCATTGAGATAGAGACCTATTCCGGGATAGCTCAGCGGTACCTGCCTGCCGGCAGGCAGGGAGCAGTTGCCTGTGATAAACTCTATCTCATGGAGAAGATGTACTACGTATATGCACTACTCAGCGAAGTAGACCACAGGATATATGTCGGCATGAGTTATCACCCAGAGAAAAGGCTTATCGAACATAATGCCGGTGAAGTAACTTCTACTCGACCATACAGACCGTGGAAAATGATATATTGTAAGTTAGTAGGAAAGGATAGGTCTGCGGCAAGGCAAGAAGAGAAAAGATTGAAGAGTGGATACGGAAAGGAGTTCCTTAAAAAATACATTCCGGAGTAGCTCAGCGGTAGAGCAGTCGCCTGTAAACTTATTGCAGCTTTTCGTTGAAAGACGGATCGAAAAAGAGGTGAATTCGGTGAAACCCATCCCCATGGGCAATACCGAGCCAAGCCCCGACATCATGTCGGGGAAGGTGTAGAGACTATCCCTTCGGGGAGTAGTCCGATGTTGCATCGGACGAAGCGCCTCTTCCCTAACTTCCACTGACCGTGGAATATGGGAATGATATAGTCCGTACCATTAGTAATAGTGGAGTATACGTAAGCGATTGGTCACAGGTTCGAATCCTGTCTCCGGAGCAAATGAAAAATGAGAAAACGTCCTAACGGGCGTTTTTTCTTTTAAATGTCTTTGTTATACTTTCTATATGATTACTTTTCTCAATCAACCCAAAGTTTCCGAGCTTGACCACTATTCAGATTCAAATAAGCGCCGCATGAGTCTTCTACCTCATATAGAAACATTTCTGAATCAACATATATTATTTAAAGACAAGGACGTACACGTGTTTTTTCCTTCGGCTGGAGTCGCTTCCCTCACTTGCATCCTTGATACCGGTGACACAAAAAAGGTCTTGAAAATTCCTCTTAGTGCTAAATCTTTTTATGAATATGAGGGCATGTTCCTGAAGGCCTGGGAAAAAGTTGGTGTCAACGTACCTCATGTTATCGAAGAAGGTACTATCGATGGGAGCCATTACTTGCTCATGGACTTCATAGATGCCAAGACACTTCACGAAGCATACAAAAAAGGTGAGGTTCTACAGAAAGAAATGTTTGTAAAAATGGGCAGGGCATTACGTACAATGCATACTGCCAAATCAGAAGGTTTTGGTTCTATAAAAAATGGAAAAGGTAATTATACTCAGTTTAGAAACTGGCTCCAGGATGCAATTGATAAGAAAAGACCTGACCTGGATGAAACAAGTGACAATTTCCCGCTTGCTATTAAAATCCTTGTGGAATACGTTGGAAATTCCTCAGAAAGTAGCTACTGCCATAACGATTTTGCCTACCAGAATGTCTTTGATACTGACCCTATAACAATTTTTGATCCTATTCCAACTCTTAATCACCCTTATATGGACTTGGCAAGTGCCATCTGCAAAGCAATAGGACGCGGAATAGATGGTGAGGTTGCTGAGCAACTTATTAGAGGTTATTCTGAGGACACAACAGCGTTAAACCGAAAAGTCCTTCAAGCCGCGATAATTATTCAAAGTCATATACTTTTTACCCTTTGGAGCAAAACAGGAAAAGAACAAGGAATAAATGATCTGCAAACCTATTTAGAAAAGACAAAGGACGTACTTGTTACTTCCTAAGTGAGTTCTAACTTCCCCACACATCTGGAGCACTGAATAAAAACACCGACAACTTTGGTGTTTTTTGTTTATTAGTTTTGAAGCAGACCCCACCTTAATTGACATATTCAGTATTTAATGTTATCTTCAAAATAGTAGTTTTGGTTTTTGACATCAACCCAAGGAATCTAAATGAATACAAAAAAGAAACGGCGAAACAATCTTCGCCCAGTGACATGGACGATTATCACTATCGTTATTCTCGCTACCGGATTCGCACTACTCCACAACAAAAAGAGTGTACCCGTAGCCACTTCTCCAGTGGTAAATATGGGAAATTCTTCATACAGCTCCGATGAGCTCAAATCTTTTTGGAGTAGCGAGCTCAAACCTATTGCCGTTGATCAGTGGGCAGGAGCGCAGTTTCCTTACCCAGAAATCAATGCGCGTAGTGCGCATCTTAAGTCTAGAGTCTTGGAACGAACTCAGAAAGGTATTCGTACTCACGCGAGTTTCAATTACCACTGGGCAGGAAAGACCATCAGCGCCACCACAGGTTTTAACACCAACGAACACCAAGTCACATTCGTCCTTCATGTCCCCGCACTTCTTGACACGTTCAAAGAGGTACGAGGATCTGGAAGAGCGGACTGGAGAAAATTGTTTGAGACTTATTTCACCATCATGCTCATGCATGAAATGGAACATGCTGGCTATGATGGACGCTCAGCTACAGCAGCAGTAACAAAGGAAGAGGAATCTCGGGCATGGGCAGAAACCTGCCGCCACACGATTACTCCATTGGTAGAGCTATACAATCTCCCTACGTTCCAGATTCAGAATAGATTCTACGTTGCCTGGAAACTATCGAATGGAGATACTGGGCATCCCGCCTGGCAAGAAGTCCTGGAGAGCGTGTATGGTTTGCTCGATAACCTTCCGCACAAATAAGCTACCCGCTCGACAGTTCCATTGGGAAACTCGTCGCAGCGGGTTTTTCATTTATATTTCTTTATCTCGACCTCAATCGACTTCACGATTCCAAAGAAACCTACTGCTGGCATTTCACCAAACTTCCTGAGATAATGCCGACATGAACAAAACATTTACCTGCAAAGAGTTGGGTGGTACGTGCGATCAGAGATTTTCTGGTGGTTCCCTCATGGAGATCATACAGCAAGCTATGCCTCATATGATGGCCGACGAAGCACATAAGGCGAGTATCATGGATATGGAGAAGCGTACTGGTGAGACTCAAGATCAATGGATGGCACGGATGCAAAAGGAGTTCGATACCCGAGTCGCGGACTAACATATGTCGACGAACACATATACTCTGACTTCGAAAGTGTTCGTATATCCCGGCATGAGTGCATGGAGATTTCTCGCACTCCCAAAACCCCAAGCCCAAGAGATCAAAGAGAAATTCGGTGTGCATGCCCGAGGATGGGGATCTCTCCCTGTCTCGGTTACCATCGGCACGACACGGTGGAATACTTCTATATTCCCCGACAAGAAATCAGGCACATATCTGCTCCCTCTCAAAGCCAAGATACGAAAGATGGAGGATATTTTTGATCATTCAACAGTTACCTTCTATCTGAAACTACGCTAAACTAACGTAACAAACTTTTATGACTTTATTACTTTCCAAAATCCGTACTGCCGTACTCGTCAGCATCCTCATCAATGCGCCTTTTGCTATCGGAGAATTCATAACTCGTGAAACCTCGGGTCCGCGTACAGGCTTCCCTGTCCATCTCTTCATAGTGTTATGGGTCGAGATGACCCTCCTCGCATACCTCCTCACCTCGATCCTGCACACATTCAAAAACCGCACCGCTTCCCGGAAGCCACTCCTCCTCGCCCTCCAGATAATCCTCTCCGGAATCCTTGCCTGGGCATGGGTGACACTCATCATCGACCAGTGGCCTTGTTTCTTCTGGGGTGGGAGAGGGTGTTAGAAGGGGTTTACCGACATTGCACCTCAGCATTATTTGTGTAGTATTCAGTGCAGAAAAAAAGTACATGCACTATGAAAAAACTACCCTATATCGGTATCACCGGCTTCCGGACGTACAAGGAAGTCGCAGAAATGCTTCAAGTCTTCATGAGACATCGAAGACTTCACTCAGAACGCCTCTTACATGTGGGCGTGATGACGCACTACCACAGAGTAAATGAAACTTCTGGCGAATCAGCGAGTTCATTCATTGCCAACGACCGGATCGCGAGTGTCTTTTGCTCACCCGAGGTTCAGGTATACAACTGTCTGCACTATGCAGATATGGCACATCGCAAGACCTTGGCCGCAGACCTCAGAAAGGCCGTTGCCCTGGGCGGCTATAACCTTGACGCGATACAACTCGATCTCAGGTGGCCACGTCCGGAGAGGATCGCCGAGGCTCTTCGCGACGATACAAGACGGATCGAAGTGATCTTGCAGATCGACAAGTACATCCTCAACGAAGCAGGACAAAGCCCCGCGAACCTCGTAGAGAAACTCAAACCCTACCAAGGAGTGATCCATCGAGTACTCCTCGACGAAAGCATGGGTCAAGGTGAGCCCATGAATCCAGACAGGCTCCTCCCTTATCTCAGAGCCTTGAGCCAAAGTCTTCCTGATCTGGGACTCGGAGTTGCGGGAGGTTTGGGACCACACGGTCTCGAAATTCTCAAGCCGATTCTTGCTGAGTTCCCGGACATAAGCATTGATGCCGAAGGGAAACTCAGTACCAGAGGTCATCAGGGAGATCCTCTCGACCTCGCGCATACGGAAAAATACCTCATCCATGCTCTGAGGCTGGTGAAGTGACACCTCTCGTTCGATTCCCATTCATGCACCCCGTCGCGACAGCGGGGTGTTTTTTATTCTTTTTATATCCCACCCCTCTTACTCACACACCTCTGTGCAGCACTCATCTTTTTATCTTTCCGATGAATACATCCGACCCAACAGCAGGGGCGACGTTTGCCTTCTACAAGCTCCTCGACTGTCCTCTCGACATGTTGTCTGCGTGTCTCTGGTTTCTTGACGGACTCCACCCAACAGATCCACTCATTGCGTGCGAGCGGTGAAATATCTTCCCAGGCCGTAAGTGCTCTAGAAGAAGTTGAGAGTGCCTTGCGTAGGTCGTCTGACAGAGTATGTACGATGCCGTTGGAGATCTTTTTCTTCATACGTGTATAGTAGCAAATCTGAGATTTTTTATTTCCTCATCAACCTCTCCCGATAAATGATCGACACCAATGCAAAACTCAGAATGAGCAACAGGAACCATGAACCCGTCTTATTGAATGAGACCAGATGCCACGAAGTGATCTGGCTCGGGTAGAGCCAGATATTGGTGAAAGTGCCGATGTTCTCTGCCAGCCAGACGAACAGCGCGGTGAGGAGTGCCGAGACGAGGAACGGCATAGTGCGGACTTTCTGGTAAACTCTGAAATGCAGTCGTGTTCGATAGAAAATAATGATCGCGTAGGCGAAAAGTAGATAGCGGATGTCGTAGACAAAATGATGCGCAAAGAAGTTTATGTAGATCAGGATCGCCAGCACCCACATATGGATGTACGAAGGAAAGTGTTCATACGAAAGGTTGAGCTCCCTAAAAGCTCGCGAAATATAGCTACCAATCGCCGAGTAGAGAAAGCCGGTGAAGAGTGGCACGGTACTCAAGACAAAGATCGACTCTCCGATACCAGGGTATGTCCATGAGCCGATCGCGGGATGAGTTTTGAATAATTCCATGCCTGTCGCCAATATATGGAAGAGGATGATCACGAAGAATTCTCGAGGAGTTTCGAGTCGGAATACCAGCATACAGATCTGGAATAAAACCGCCGCAAAGAAAATGAAGTCATAGCGGCTGATCACCGGAATAGTGAACACTTCGGTCAACAGGAATATAGAGAGGAGGAACACACCAAA
Source organism: Patescibacteria group bacterium (assembly GCA_038065395.1). Lineage (GTDB taxonomy): Bacteria > Patescibacteriota > Minisyncoccia > Phycocordibacterales > PALSA-1337 > C7867-002. The sequence goes on along the minus strand of JBBTRB010000004.1, from coordinate 108,594 downwards.
ATAGCTGGCGCGTAGATTGGCCAGGAAGAAATACCAGAGTTCTATGATACGTCGATGCATGGAAGTATTATGCCTGCGACTGTACAAAATATCCAGGTGTACTATGATCCTCTATAGAATGCCACCAAAACTCAACAGAAAGGAGACATATGCACGATCTGTTACAACGATATACCCATGATACAGAAATGTGCCGCTACATCCGACATGGGTATATCACGAACAAGAAAGACGCCGACGCACTTCAGCAATTCTTCAGCCCTAGCAGAGTCTCTGGAGGGTTGGAGCGAGACGAGATCCGGCTTTGCATCACGCTCTTCCCTATCCGAGCCCAACAAAAAGAGCTCCATGAGGAACTGCACAGTGTCTGGATATCACAGGCAGACTTGAGGAGAAACATACTTTTGGTACAGCTGATGCTTTCGTCCAGCACACAAGATGAACCTCTTCCACATGAGAAACTTGTAGCCTTGATGGAAAAGATAGATGCACAGATGCCACCTGAGCCTGATGTTATGACCCGGTTCCCGACATTCTCTCCACCAATGCTACCGGATGAGCTGCGAGGTGAGGAGCCGATGACTCGGGAAAGGTTCAGGCGTGGTATCCGCATCTTCCTGGAAACGGCCCTGAAAGCTCCTCCGAAGGAACTCTAATCGCAATCTCGAGTGAGGTTGCGGTTTTTTATACCCATTCACCCTTTCATGTACTATACTTACTCTATGAAAAACACATTACGACACCTCAGCATATTCATCCTTGCATTATCAGTATACGGAATACTTTCCATACACTCTGCACAGGCAACTGTTGGTGGACCGACCTATATCGGATCATTCAAATACAACAAAGCAGACGAGTCTGTGTATTTCACCCAACTCTCACTGAGTGGCAGAGGATGTCCTCCAGTACTCCAGAAAATCTCTCTCGTTTCAGGGAATATAGACACCGCCTTTTCATGCGACCAAGGGGAGGCGCTGTACTCGGGCAACTACTCTGATATCCAACCCAAGGTGCTCGAGGAGATCTCCAAGATGATCTCAGAATACAAGGACCTTACCCCGCTCAATCTTCTCAAGAATAACATAGCCATCGATATAACGTTCAACAAGTCAGAGACCTTGGAATCCGACCCCACATGGATCATTCATTCCCTCTTCACTGCAACCGTATACCAGAACGGCTCCAAGATCGACGAGTTCTCTATCAAAGGCTGCAACATCGAGCAACCATTCACCTTCGCTGGATACATGATCCCTGGATTCGAAAAGAAGATTGTCCTCTTGTCTTCGACCAAGAGTGATTGTTTCGAAGGTGGCTATACCGGAGAGAGTCTCCATGTTGTCAGCAACGTGACCCTCATCGACCCTACCCCGTCGAATCAATACAAACACTTCGAGTCACCACTCGTACCGAACGAGGCAACTCTCATCGTCTTCGAACCAGAAACCCTCGCCTCCGCCGATGGCACTGACCCTACCCGCAGATATGGCACCCTCATTCTCGCAGTACTCCTCGCTCTCGTTGTAGGTATATATGTAGGCAAGATCTTCTTCAAGAAGTAGGAGTGCTCTTTAATTCTAAGGAGAGGTTGTTTGACTTATACATATAACATATGTATAATGCTTTTGGGATTAGATATCTGTACCTTATGAACGTAACGGGAAAAATTAACCTCGCATTAACATCAACTACTCAGTTGACTCCTCGGGAAACGGAAATTCTCGAGTCACTCTCAGAAGGACTGTGTGATAAAGACATTGCAAGTAGACATGGTATCAGCATCAGAACAACGAACACTCATCTCGTCAATATATTCAGTAAACTTAAGAGACTCACTGGGCAGACTTACATGAATCGAGTCTTAGCGGTTCGATCGGGTATCGAACACGGACTGATTCCTCCGTACACACCACTACGAGGACATCGTAAGACCGAGACATCTCCTTCTCCGCAGGAGACGTGGTATGAATTCGCTCCGCAACGCGCCACACGCACAATCAGTCAATAATAGCGTGCACCCTTTCACCTCAGGATCGCAAGGACAACCTCCTTGCGGTCTTTTTTATTATGCTATAGTACCTACATGGACTCGTTTATCAAAGCAGATATTTTCTTTTTTATCGCCAGTATCGCTACTGGTCTCATAACGATTCTCATCTCCATCCTTCTCTTCTACGTCATCAGAGCTGCACGCAATCTCCATGCGTTGTCAGAAGCTCTCAAAGAAGGATTCAAAGATTCAGAAGAATTCGTTATTGAACTCAAAGAACGTCTGGAGAACAATCTGGTCTTCCAGCTCTTCTTCCCTCCAGCACGTCGTCGACGCGTCCGTTCACGCGAGTCCACGACCGATTAATATCTAACCTATACATCATATGAAAAAATCCTCCAAAGGTTCTCCTGTAGTAACTGCCACCGTCGTCGGTGCCGCTGTTGCAGGTCTTGCTGCGACCGCATACTTCTTCCTCAGCCCCAAGAGTAAACAACACCGTGCACATGCCAAAGCTTGGTCAATACGCATGAAGGCAGACGTTATCGAAAAGCTCGAGCAAGCTCGCGAGCTCAGTGAGCCGATGTATCACCAACTCATCGACACCATAGCTACCGAGTATGCAACAGGCCAAAAAGCCGGCACCACCGAGATCAAGGCACTCGCCCAAGATCTCAAGAAGCAATGGAAAAAAGTCTCAGCCAAGAAGAAAAAGGCTACTCGCAAGAAATAATTTCAAAAAGTCCTACTTCACCAAACTATAGTCGAGAGCTCGTTTGTCGAGATCAGCAGAAACTACTTTGAAGGTGATGGTGTCACCGAGGGTGAATTTCTCTCCAGTTCGTTCGCCTGAGATCGAATAGGTCTTTTCGTCGAACACGTAGAAATCCGTGCCGATATTACGGATCGGTATCATACCTTCTGATCTACTCTCTTTTTCTTCGACATAGAGACCCCACTTGGCAACACCCGAGATAGTACCCTTGAACGTCTGACCGATACGAGTACTCATGTATTCGACTTGTTTGAGCTTCTTGGACGTACGTTCGGCATCAGCGGCATCGATCTCACGCGCAGTCGAACTCTCAGCGATATGCTGGAAGCGTATGATGTCGCGATCACCAAAAGGTTCATGCGCAAGATGTTTTGCGAGCACACGATGGACGAGCAGGTCCGGATAGCGACGGATCGGCGAGGTAAAATGTGTATAAAATTCGAAGGCCAAACCAAAGTGACCAATATTCTTGGTGGAATAAATCGCCTTTTGCATCGAGCGTATCGCGGCAGTGCGAACGAGAGATTCGTGCGGTGTACCTTCGATCTGTTCGAGGAGATGGTTGATATCTCGTGGCGTGACTTCGCCGTCTTTGTTAACACACAGATCATACCCGAGGGCTTTTACGAATGTGGCCAGGTTCTTGATCTTATCTTTGTCAGGGACTTCGTGAGTACGATATATCGCTCCGGTATCGCGAGGACCCTTTTTCTTGATCGCATCGAAGATATATTTGGCCACCTCACGGTTCGCCAAGAGCATGTATTCTTCTACGAGCTTGTGGGTATCGAGACGCTCATAGACATACACGCCGACCGGTTTGCCCTGTGCATCGAGACGGAACTTGATCTCTTCTTGTTCGAACTCGATCGCGCCTTTGGCGAACTTTTCTTTTTGCAAAATCTTGGCGAGGCGGTTGAGAGTGACTAATGGTTCACGGTATTGCATGCCAGACTCGGCCAGCGCCAATGGTTGAATGCCTTTGGAATACTTCGTGATATTCTGCGCATCACCATCGATCGCTGCCTGGGCAGTTTCATAGGTGAATCTGTGTGTAGAGTTCATGACGGTGCGACCGAACCAACGATCGTGGATGGCAGCCTGCTCGTCCATGACAAATATCGCTGAGAAGGTCAGCTTGTCTTCATGTGGATTGAGACTACAGACATCATTGGAGAGAACTTCTGGGAGCATCGGTATCGTACGATCAACGAGATACACTGAGCAACCACGTTTCAGTGCCTCTGCATCGAGCGCTGTGCCTTCTTGGACATAGTGGGACACATCGGCGATATGTACACCGATCTCGTAGAGAGTGCCTTTGGTTGCGAACTTCGCCGACTCTGCCTCGGTCAAAACCCGGAAAGAGATCGCATCGTCAAAATCTTTTGCATCGTAGGGGTCGATCGTATAGGTCGGAGTCGAACGGATATCACGACGGATAGTCAGCTCATGTGCCATGATCTCGTCTTTGGTACGACCAATCTCATCCGCCTCAGCCTCGACTGCATGAGGAAAGTCTATCTCGAAGCCACTTTCGAGTACGATCGACTCCATCTCCACATTGTTATCACCCTTTTTGCCCAGTACACGCAAGACTGTCCCCGTTGGCAACTTCTTGGGATCTACCCATGGAGCTAGTTTGACCTGAACTTTTGCATCTACTTCTATCCCCGGAATATCACTCGGTTCTAGAGCAATGTTGGTATACATTTTCTTGTCATCAGGTACAGCGACAAGTCCTTCGGGTGTAGAAGTGACGATACCTACAAATGTATCTTTGGCACGCGTAACGATACGGAGGATCTCTCCGACTTTTTGTTTGACCCCACGGATAGTTTTTTCTTTGACGGAGACTTCGACACTATCGCCATTGAGAGCGGTATTGAGTGTTCCTTCTTCTATATATATGGACGGTTCGACAGATCTGCCCTTCTTGCGCGCTACAAGATCGACATATCCTGCACCTTTGCGGGTGGTAGTTATGGTACCAATGATCGTTTGAGGCTCTGGATTCACCTGCTGACTATAACATGTAAGCCTAGGGTAGACCTAGGCCTACCATAAGTCCAATATCTGTGGTATGTTATACGGCAATGCTTTCTCTTATTCTCTATAGCCTCCTCGCTGGACTGTTCTCTCTGCTCGGCGGTGCACTCGTCATCTGGCGGAGCGCTCAGGTGATGAAGTTCATCAACCCTTTGATCACCTTCGGTGCCGGAGCATTCCTAGGGGTGAGTTTCTTGGATCTCCTCCCCGAAGCGGTCGAAATGGTCGAGGAACCTCATCCGGTATTCATCGCGGCAGTGGTCGGATTCTTCCTCTTTTTTGCATTAGAGAGAACACTGATGCGTTATATGAAGCATTCCCATGAAAAGAAGGCTCACGACGACCATACGGAGTCGCTCCCTGTACTGGTCGTGATCGGCGATACATTCCATAACTTCCTCGATGGTATCGTGATCGGTCTTGCCTTTGTGGCGAACCCGCTCCTCGGCCTCCCTACTGCCCTTGCGATCGCCGCTCACGAAATCCCCCAGGAGATCGGCGACTTTGCGATCCTTCTCGACCAAGGCTGGTCAAAAGGCAAGATCTTCCTGATCAACATATTGTCATCACTCCTGACGATAGTCGGTGCATTGGTCGGCTATCTCGCGGTCGGACTGTTCCAACCTTCTCTCCCCTATCTCTTGGCAGGTACTGCGGGTGTATTCCTCTACATCGCCGCATCAGATCTCATCCCCGAGATCCATCATCGTGCCGGACACAAAGCACTCTATTCTATCCTCTTTTTCTTCCTCCTCGGACTCGTTTCTATCGGATATTTGGTAAGTCTGGCGCATTAGAAATATTTTTCTGTGGATAACAAAATTAATTACGTGATATAATATTACTGCTCGAGCAGGGATTGTACACCCCTTTTTATAAAAACCAACATCAAACAAAAACACACCAGCCATGGTGTGTTTTAGCCTTTATGTCCAGCTCCCTTAATATTGGATCGTCCTCACCATACATAAACATCAAAGTGTTCACAAGGTAGGAAGACCTGGCAGGTCCTTTACATATCCATAACTAACTCATGCCAAACATAACATTTTGTACACTAAGTGCACTTAACCCCTTGAGCCTGAAACTTGATCACACTTCTTCCAGTTGCCTTGCTTTGATACAACTGTCTCGCTATATGATCTGGTTATTAAGAGAAGGAGTCTTCAAAATATTTGCCATAATAATATGACTTATACTTATAAAGAACCCCTGCGGGGCTCATTAAGTCCGTCTACTTCGATGGTAAACTTTCCTAATGACAAGACTATTGTCGCGCGCATTTTCTTGATTGTCAATCATAAATATACACACCCATGTAATATCTCAAGGGCGTTTTGAAAACTGCCCGAAATGCCCATTTAACTACAACAAAAAATGCAACACCTCTATCTATTTTTTGTTTTTATTATTCCTCCAACCAACAGTGTAAAAAATAACCACAAAAGGAATGGTTAATCCAAAGAATGCGTAGAATGAATTAGAAGAGTATTCATTTTCATTCATTGCCCAGAAAAATATAAATACCGCAAAAACCCACACTGTTACTAATTGCCCTTTTGAAATATTGTACATATTCTTCATATTAAATAATACGCTATATTTTTACCAAAAATGCCGTACTGCTACAAATACGACCGCCGCCAACAAAAATAGAAAAGTGACGATCCCTTTTAAGGATTCATTTATCTCACTAAGATAGTTATCTAAATTATCATTCCTTCTCTAATTATATATTAGATTCATCTTTAATAGTTATGCACAAGCAAAAGAACCCCTTTCCATCATATAATTGAGGCACTGCCTCCATGCAACCTCCGAAACCATTTCAAGAAAAAAAACCGTGGGGAGACTTCATAGAATATACGTGTAACGTACCTTCGACTATCAAGATCATCACTGTAAACCCAGGTGAGGCTTTTAGTCTTCAGACTCACCATAACCGCGATGAATTCTGGCACATTCTCTCTGGTACTGGCACGGTCATTATCGGCGACACATCACGTCCGATCGTAACTGGTGACTATTTCGTACCCCGAGAAACAGCGCATCGCATCCAGGCTGGTGATACTCCAGTCGTATTTCTCGAAATATCATTTGGCACCTTTGATGAAAAAGATATCACTCGCCTCGAAGACAGGTATGGGCGAACCGCATCGTCATAATATATATGTAACGTACCCATGGACTATTCCCTCAATACATTTGTCATCATATTTGCGAGCATCGCCATCATTGGTGCAATCATATATACCTGGTGGAGCTCGAGGAAGCGCGGATCAGCGACGTACTGGAAGCACGAGCTCGAACGTCATCATGCCAATCCTGTCATCAGTCCACAAGGCCATCGCGAATGGGAATCTCAAGGAACCTTCAACCCTACAGCTATCGAGGATGACGATGGGGGCGTGCATCTCTTCTATCGTGCTATCGGGTCTGATGGCATATCACGCATTTGTCACGCCTTCTCTTCTGATGGCACACACATCGACGAACTGTCCCCTTACCCTGTCTATGTACCCCTACCAGGATACGGCATGCCGGAGCCGACTTCGGTGACCGACGAACACAGGAGACATAGTGCGCTCAACCCGTCTGGTGGTGGCTGGGGCGGCGCAGAAGATCCTCGCGCCACAAGAATCGGTGACAAAGTCTATATGACATACACCGCTTTCGAAGGCTGGAATGATATGCGTATCGCTCTGACGTCTATCTCTCTCGAGAATATCAAGAAGCGTCGTTGGAACTGGCGACGCACTGCACTCATCTCCCCAGCGAAGGCTCGTGCGAAAAACTGGGTGATCTTCCCCGAGAAGATCCGTGGCAAATACGCCATCCTTCATAGTGTGGCACCCAAAGTGCTGGTGGCCTATGTCGACAGTCTCGATGCAGTACCGCCGATCCAGAGTTCTCGCGATCATGGAGGATACGGCGCGCATGACCCTGGACGAGAGGATCATTGGGACAAAGTCATGAAGGGTGCCGGTGCAGCACCACTGCGAACCGACAAAGGCTGGCTCGTTCTCTATCATGCCATATACAAAGGTGGCTACAACGTCGGTGCGATGATCCTCGATCTCGAAGATCCGACCAAGATACTCTATCGCTCTCCTGCACCGATCCTCTCACCATGCGCACATTATGAGAATGACTGGAAACCAGGAGTCGTCTATGCCTGCGGAGCTCTGATCAAGGATGGCACACTGACCGTCTACTATGGCGGTGGTGACAAGCATGCCTGTGTAGCCCAGACGAATGTCGATGCGTTATTAACGTGGTTGATGAAATACGGCAAAGTATAACTTTAATTTCATGTTCACTCTCAACCGTTCAGAACACAACCCAATCCTCTCTCCTCTCAAAAGTCACCCATGGGAGGCGGCGGCGGCGTTCAATGGGTGCCCGATCGTGCAGGGCAAGAAAACCCATCTCGTCTATCGTGCGATGTCAGAACCACAACTCCTCAAGGAGCCTCATATCCGCATGTCAGTCATCGGCCACGCTGTATCCACTGACGGTATCAATTTTACCGACCGAGCAGTGCTCATCGAACCGAGCACTGACTATGACCGCTACGGATGTGAAGATCCTCGTATCACCAAGATCGAGGGGACATATTATATTTTCTATACTGGACTTGGCGGATTCCCTTTCTCTGCTGACAACGTCAAAGTAGCTGTTGCTCTTTCCAAAGATCTCAAAACGGTCGACGAGAAACATCTTGTCACCCCTTTCAATGCAAAAGCTATGGCGCTTTTTCCGAACAAGATCGGAGGCAAATACGCAGCACTCCTGACAGTCAACCCTGACCATCGCCCTGCCGAGATCTGTTATGCCGAGTTCGATACTCTAGAACAGCTTTGGTCCAAGGAATATTGGGATGAATGGTACAAGAACATCGACGGTCACAAGCTCCATATCCGCAGACTCGACAGTGACCATCTCGAGCTCGGTGCACCACCGCTCAAGACCGACAAAGGTTGGCTGGTGGTATACTCTCATATGCAACGCTACGACCGTCCTGATGTGGCTTTTGGTATCGAAGTTGTCCTTCTTGACCTCAAGAATCCTCGCAAGATCATCGGCCGTACCAAAGGACCTTTCATGGTGCCAGATACCTACTACGAACATACCGGCCTCGTACCTCATATCACCTTCCCGTCAGGGGCACTCATTCGCGGAGAGAACCTCGAGATACACTATGGCGCCGCTGATACCCATTGTGCCATAGCGACCATCCCACTCGACAATCTTCTCGAGAGCATCATCGACAAACCTCACGCTCATATCAAACGGTTTCCCGGCAACCCGATCATCACCCCGCGCCCTGGCATGCTCTGGGAAGAAGGTGGCACGATCAACCCAGCGGCGATCGACCTCGGCAACAAAACTCATATCCTCTATCGCGCTTGCTCCAAAGACAATGTATCGACCATAGGATATGCCACGAGTAGCGACGGATTCTCGATCGACGAACGCCTCGACAAGCCCGTTTATTTCCCCCGTGCAGATTTCGAAAAACATGGCTGCGAAGATCCACGTCTTGGCATTATCGGCGACCACGTCTACATAACCTACACCGGCTACGATGGCACCACCCCACGAGTAGCCGTGAGTTCGATCTCCACGAAAGATTTTCTTGCCCGGAAATGGAGCGGCTGGTCTATGCCTCAGGTGATCACTCCTCCGGGTGTCGTCAACAAGGACTCAGCCATCCTTCCCGAACCGATTAATGGCAAATATCTGATCTTCCATCGAGTGAATGAAAGTATTTGCGCTGACTTTGTCTCTTCGCTCGACTTCATCAAAGAACGCATCAACCAATGCATCGAGATCATCGCACCTCGCAGAGGCATGTGGGATGGCGGCAAGGTCGGTATCGCTAGTCCTCCGATCAAGACCAAGGCCGGCTGGCTCCTGCTCTATCATGGTGTATCCTGGAGCACGACCTATCGCGTAGGAGCTGTGCTGCTCGACCTCAAAGATCCCACTGTAGTGATCGCACGTACGGCTATCCCCCTCTTTGAACCCAAAGAAGAATACGAGCGCAAAGGCATCGTACCCAATGTCGTCTTCCCTTGCGGCATGGTCGTCCGTGGTGGTACTGCCTACATATATTATGGTGGCGGAGACAGCGTCGTCGGTGTTGCAACTATCCGCATGGACACGTTGCTCGACATGCTCAAGACATAACCTCTCACCATGAACTCTTCTCTTCATCTCATCATCCATAATATCGTTTGCATCATATCGACCATCACCCTGTTCGCTATGGCGTTCTTCACCTTCCTCAACGGCAGACACAAGACAGCCAATGTTGCGTGGAGTCTGATGATGCTTGCGATCACCGTATTCACCATATCTCATGTCATCGGAGTCAACATAGACAATCCAGCCATATCCCGGATCGTACTGACCTTCAATGTATCTCTGTTCTTCATTGCCGCATTCAACCTCCATTCAGTACTGGCATTCTGCGGACTCGCCGACAAGAAAAAATGGTTGATATATACAAGCTACGCAATCGCCTCAGGTGCAGTGATATTTTTCTCATTCTTCCCTCAGCTTTTCTTGATTGATTCTGTTCCGAAAATGTATTTCCCCAACTACTATGAGCCAGGAATACTCAATATTTCACGCATCATATTTCTCTACGGCCTCGTCGTTCCGTATTGTCTCTATATTCTTTACGGTGCCCGTAAGACCGCTTCGACTCCGATCGACAGTAAGCGTTACACATATCTCTTTTTGACCATGCTCATCGGCTATGCGATCGGCTTTATTCCGAACTTCTTGGTATATGATATCGCTATCGACCCTCTCTGGGGCATGGCGTTCTCAATGGTCTTCGCGACCGTATTCACCTATGGAGCTATCCGCTATGAGCTCTTCGATATCAAAGTTATCGCAAAACAAGCATTCTTCTACAGTCTCGCGATCGTCGGAGTTGGCGGATTCATCATCTTGCTGAACTCGTCACAACAATGGATCCGATTGCTCATACCCAACTTCCCTGGATGGATCATCGCGCTCATATCATCAGTACTCGTTGTAACGATCGGAGTACTCGCCTGGAGGAATCTCCGCAAAACCGACATCCTCAAATACGAGTTCATCACGACCGTCACTCACAAATTCCGTACACCGCTCACTCATATCAAATGGGCTTCGGAGAATCTCTCCAATCGAAATCTACCCGCAGAAGACAAAACCCAAGTCGAGTATATTCAGAACGCCAACAGCAAACTGGTAGAGCTTACCAACTTGCTTGTTAATGTATCCGAGGAAGAAAAAGGAACTGAGGACTATAGGCTCAAGACGAATTCCATATCTGAGATCGCCGAGACACTTGCACAGTCACTCATCCAAGAATCCATCGCCAAACATATTACGCTTAGCAAGAACATCGAACCGAACATCACCAGCGTGTTCGATGAGCACCGTATCCGCTTTGTTATCCAGACACTCGTAGAGAATGCTATCAACTACACAGCCTCAGGTGGAACAGTACGTATTTCCTTGAAAAAAGAAGCTGGTCATATCGTCTGTTCTGTCACTGATTCAGGCATTGGCATCCCTGCAGAAGAAGTCCCTCTTCTTTTCTCCAAATTCTATCGCGGCACCAAAGCCAAAGTCACCGACACTGAGGGTATGGGTATCGGACTTTTCATGTCCAAGGAGATCATCGAGCATCACAAAGGCAAGATATGGGTGGAGTCCGCGGGACTCGGCACCGGTAGCACCTTCTCATTCTCATTACCGATAATCACTGCGTAACTTCATCATGGATTTCTCAACCAAAACTCTTGTAATATTCGACCTCGATGGCACGCTTGCCCCGAGCAAGTCAACCATGGATACCGAGATGAGCGAACTTCTGGTGCGCCTTATCCAGAAGAAGAAAGTCGCGATCATCTCTGGTGGTGGATATCCTCAGTTCGAAACACAACTTCTCCGCACCTTGCCCCATACAGCCGAAGGCTTCGATAATCTCTTCTTGTTACCAACATCTGGTACACGTATGCTGACCTGGAAAGGTTCCTGGCATGAAGAATATTCCGAGCAACTCTCGACCCCAGAGAAAGACAAGATCCATAGCGCACTACAAGACGCTTTGCGCCGTGGTGGATACCAGAAGCCTACCAAAACATATGGTGAGATCATCGAAGACCGCGGATCACAAGTGACCTTCTCTGCACTCGGCCAAGAAGCACCACTTGAGGCCAAAGAAGCTTGGGACTCGGACCGTAGCAAACGTGAGAAGATCGTAACTATCCTCAAAGATAAGATCCCTGAATTCGATATTCGTCTCGGTGGCACCACATCTATCGACATCACCAGACGCGGAGTCAACAAGGCCTACGGCATACGCAAACTCGAAACACACCTCGCAACTCCCATTCATCGCATGCTCTTCGTAGGTGATGCGCTCTACCATGGAGGCAACGACTACCCTGCCAAAGCCATCGGCGTTGACTGTATCCAAGTGGCCGGTCCCGAAGAGACGAAACGACTTATCCGCACCTGGCTTATCTCTTAGAGCTTGTCCCAAGGCGAAACTGCTTGTAAAAATCTGTGCGGACAGGACATTGCGAGCGCGACTGGCGCGAGCACTAGGAATTTTTCAGCAGAAAAATATCCGTGTCCTGTCCGCACAGATTTTTACAAGTAGTTATGTTTTTACCTTTCTTTCTGCATCAACTCCTCTGCTTTTACTGCGAGCAGTCGAGTGTCTTCTGCACGACCTTCGTAGCGCGAACCAAGAACAACAATAGCAACCGGTTGACCCCCCAACTCGAGGATAGTCAGCATCGTATCACCAGCCTGAGGAGTCCTGCCCGTCTTGCCCCCGATGAACCGTGGATCTTTCACGAACGGATGAGTGCTCGTGACCTCATGAGATCCATGTTCTGTGGTTGTGGCTATTGCAACATATGCATCACGAGTCAGAGCCAGAATATCTGGACGTGAACCATGGAGATATTGTGCGAGAGCAAAGAGATCTTTGGCCGAGGCTACATTGAGCGGACTTACTCCCGAAGGATCTGCGAAGAATGTCGACGGCATACCGATCTCCCAGGCATAACTACTCATGAGTTCCAAGAAGCCGTTGCGGTCGATCTTGGAGACGAGTGCCTCGGCGGCCACATTGGAAGAACTCAGAAGAAGCGGCTTCATCAGTTCTGAGACAGTAAAGAGTTCACCTACTTTGAGCAAACTCTTGTCAGGTGGTGCATCAGCGGCGTCTTTGTCGATCTCGATGACTTTGTCCAACGGCAACTCTCGTGTAGCCACGAATGCTGTGACGAGCTTGGACATCGAGGCGACTGGTAGTGCTTGTTGAGAGTTGTACGAAAGATAGATCTCCCCTGTCTCTACGTTACCGACGATATAGGCCTGGGCAGTCACGCCAGGTAAGCCTCTTGGTTTTGCTGGTACCTGAGCCTCTCCTGTTTTTTCCGGAGTTGTATCTGTCGACAAAGGATCTGCGGGTATCGACAAAGAAGACTTCGCTATCTCGATCGCCTGACGCAATCGCGCATCTTGAACAGCTGTCAATGCAGCCAACGCAACATCCTGTCGATGGAGTTCATAGGCTCTCAACCCTACCGCAGACGAAGCAAAGCCCATACAGAAAAAGAGAAAGACGAGAATATTCCTTTGTGGAACGGACATACTACTATGGTACCGCACTTATGGGCATATCGGAATGTGAATTACTTTCCTCTTTCAGAATGTGTTGGCATATCGAGATCAGTCAACGAGAAACCGAGTTCAGGAAATATCTCATTTCTCAAGTGAATACCTCCTACGAGCAATACAGTATCTATATTTTCTCCAACTCTGAAAGCTCCATTCTTGAGTTCGTCGAGAACCTCTGGATGATGTTTTGTTATATCTGATACTACTTCTAATACAACTTGTTCTGCATCATATGCATTCGCAGGATTTTTGGTCTTTATCTCATCAAGAAGCTGTAGTCGTATCCTGGAAAGAATGTGTGTAATGCCACTTTCACGGAGAACATTCTCTCCTCGTTCGTTGAGTTGTCTCGGTGATCGAGAAGGGGCAAATCTATCTTGCCACAATGTCTCGACGCGATCCTTCACCGTAGTGAACTTCTCTCGAACATCCATGAGATCTGGTTCTATCTTGTCTTTGAGAGTACTTGCAACATGATCAAGTTTCGCTCTGAGGGTTCCCCAAGAAATAACCAAACCTACGAGAAATACAACAATACCCACGAATGCCTCCATGTGTCCGATCTGGATCACAGGTGTAGACATAACAGGAACAGATGTCTGTTGCTCGAGGGAAGATTGATATGAGAGCGTATTGGCCATATGTGTTCGATATTATAACATACTGATTACTAAAGTAGGCATTTGTATAAAGGTGGTTTTTTACTTTGTCACCGATATCGTCTGAACAAGCTCCCCGGTTGAGCTTGCAGTGATCCTACCCTGAGCGTCACGGAATATCTCGTAGCCTGTCATATAGTCTGTACTATCTGTAAAATGTGCTCCCATAATAACCGGATCGAATGGTACTGCACCGATATAGTCGGGTACTATGCATGAGGCAATGTCGCCCTCATATCCTGCAGCACCACTCCTGATCACGGTAGCAACGAGCGGTATAGTCCGAGTGACTCCGGCACATACCAGAGACCCTCGATGCTCTGCCATGTTTTGGTGAAGTGCGTTGACGATCGAATTGACGTTACTGGTTCTCTGCGAATCTCGAGCTAGTTTGAATTGACGAGCGGGGTTGACTGCAACGATGACGACCGCTGATAAGAGTGCGATGATGCCGATGACTACGAGTACTTCGATAAGGGTGAAACCTTGTTTCTTGTGTTGATGTATATACATATGTGTATTGTTTATGAGTAATACATCTACCGTAACACCACGAGATAAAATCCGTATGAATTTAGTCTCAAGAAACGATAAAATTTTCCTAGGTCTACCCTAGGGGGAGTCTGCTACTCGATCACTGTCACACGACCATCACTATCCACGTATACCCTACAATCAAAATCTCGAATATATACAGCTCCCCGCAAAAACACATCTCGAGTGATCATGAGATTGACCGTATCGAGACATGCATGGACATCGAGCCTCCTCTGTATCCTCATCTCGCGTCGCCTGACTGTGTCTGCATAGGCATCGGCTCTGACCAGGATCGCGACTGTCCCTGCCAATGTTCCCGTGACAAGCATACACACCGCTATCAATGCGATGAAGCCTTTACTGGTTGTTCTCGGCATCAGTGATCTCATGGGATAGGTTGATATTATGGAGCTGTATCTCATAGGTATAGGCAATATGACTGGCCACGAGGAGCGATAATAGAGACGTGTATATGACGATCTCTATCAACGTCATCCCCTGTGACTGAGTGTGATTAGTTGAATGATATTTCATACAGAGTGGGTGTTGAGCTGTCTACCATATACATACGGTCTCCGTCACAGACGAGCCCTCGAGCCAATGCGGGTAGGGGGTATGTCGCTATCGGACCAGTCGACATGTCTCGTCCGAATACCTGGAGCTCCGCATCTCTCTGCCGACTTGCAACGAACGTATGCATACGATCTGTCACTATCCCATATGCTCCACCGGGCATATTCCAAGAAGATATACCTGACGGGGGCGACGTCGAAGCCCAGGAGAACAGCTCATGTTCCGACCTGATGTCGAACCCGCCAGAGGTACGCCCGAGAGTCAGTCCTTCTTCGAAATACGATAGCGTCTTGCCTTCTTGCCTACTCCAACCGGGAGGCTCGAAGGAGTTCTGTACTACCGGATCACTAGGGTCCGTAACATCTACAGCGATCATCTGGTATGCGGCGGCATCCGTGACATATGCCGTACCGTGATGCGAGATGATGTCGGTGACTTTGCCACCTATCTCCAACATCCCTCTCGGAACTATGCGGAGAGGGTCAGACACGTCGAGCACGATAAACTCATTTCCTTGCCATTTCTCGGTACCGACGAACATCATCCCATCTGCCACAAATGTCGCACTACCGACCGTCGGAGGAGTCGTCGTGCTCGGACGTACCAAGACGTAACTCTGTTCTAGATGCAGACCTTGCGCATCATCGAGACCGAGGATCTGCACCTGTGCCACCGTACTCTGCGTAACTGCAAAGATACGTCTACCGACCAATGAGAACGAGCTCATGCCGGGACCAGTATGGATAGACGAGATGATACGAGGATCCGAGGAGCTGGCAATATCCACGACTACAAAATCCGGATCAGAGACCCGAGCAGAATCAACTGATATATAGGCTGTCGTATTGCGTACCTCGATATCAGTGAGTTCGCCGGATATTCCAGGGATAAGAATGGGTACAACCCTGATGACTCCTGTACGATAGAGATCAACGGAGCATATCGGTGTATATACTGACTCATCCCTCTCAGCAAACGGATACGCCCGCACTGCAGAAAATGTCACCGTACCACCGACGGTCACCTCAGTTTCGATCCGGTCATTGCCATACCATCGTGCCCTGGCCACAAGATCGACAGGAGTAGCGTCATGTACTACAGAGAGCGTACGTACCTCCGAAGGAACCATACCTTCGAATTCATCTGCATGCGCTTCATATATATCCATGAATCTACTGCGATCACGACTCCAAACGAAGAGGCTCCGTGCCGTACTCGAGGATTCAAAAAGAACCGCAACGAAAAGCACCCCTACCGAAAGGGCGATCATGATATCGATCAGGATCATACCTCTAGTGTTGTAAGACTTTGGATATATCATATATAGGCAACATGATGGATAAAGCGATCGCCCCGACCACGCATCCCATACAGACCATCATCAGCGGCTCGATGAGCGATGTCATACGTTTCAGAGAGCGTTCTATATCTCGATCGAGAATATCTGCGGCTCGGATAAGTGACGGACCTAGTGTCCCTGACTTCTCTCCTGCAGATACTAGTGGTGGGACATAGTCTGCGATCCGGCTATGTGTGAGGATGGTACCGAGCGCTGTACCCCTTTCGATATCATCCCCTCGAGCCGACAACATGTCTTGAAGCGGCACGAGTGACACTCCTCGTGCAACATGCGGATACACATACGAGATAGACAACCCTGAGTCCACGAGTGACCCCAGTGAACGCAAGAAAAGCGAGACGTGATAGGAGTTCAATATCTTCCCTGAAATAGGTAGAGAGGTCAGTACACGGTGACATATGCTACGAACACCTCGATATCGACGATAGAGATATGTGCCCAGAACCGCGAACACCATGAACATCAAGACGACATACCCGCCATACAAGACTATCCCTTCGGAAAGGGCGATCACGATCTTGGTGAGCAGTGGCAGTTCGACATGGAGATTGTTGAGCATCGGTATGATCTGTGGCATCACTCCACGTAACAAGCCGAGAGTAATCCCTGCAGTACAGAGACCGATCAGACTCGGGTATGCAAGAGCTGATATACATGTCTGGATGATGTCGTCGGACTTTTCTATCAATATCCGTGAAGTTCTCAAGGCTCTGGGCAGCTGACCCGACATCTCACCATGACGGATGAGTGTGGCGGTCGTCGACGATATGCCGATGTGTTCAGTCAGACTGACAGACAACGAAACGCCCCTTTCGATATCTTGGCGGAGCGACTGGATACGAAGAGCATCTTTCTTTGCTATCCCCTGTGATACAACATCACACGCTCGGTCGAGGCTCAGTCCTGCAGAGAGATAGAGTTCGATCTTTTCGAGCAACAGGGTCACCTTACGACGACTCCATTTCTGTTTGTATGAGGGTAAGGGTAGAGGCATGAGGTTATATATGGAGAACGCGACGAACTTCTTGTTCGGTAGTAATACCCCATTCGACCTTTTCGGCGGCATCATATGCCATGGTACAAAAATCCTGCACCAAAGCGTGCTCTATGTATTCTGTTGAAGACGCCTTCCGTGCGATGAGCTTCTTGAGTTCGGCATCGATGACGCACACTTCTGCGATCACACTCCTTCCCATATACCCTGTCTGACGACACTGCACACACAACTCTCCATTGCACCCAGAACACAGCGTACGTACCAGTCGTTGCCCCACAACAGCTACCAATGTCGCCGCTAGAAGATATGGATCTACTCCCATATCAACAAGACGCGGGATAGTCTCGAGCGCGGAGTTAGTATGTAGTGTCGACAACACCAGATGCCCTGTCAGCGCCGTATGAATAGCCACCTGGGCAGTCTCTGCATCACGGATCTCTCCGACCATGATCACGTCCGGATCCTGTCGGAGCGCCGCTCGCAACCCCTGGGCAAAGTTCATACCCTGGTCGTATCTGACATGTACCTGTCGGATCCCTGGTATCTCATACTCGATCGGGTCTTCGAGAGTGATCATCGAGATGTCTCTGGAGGCCTTGTGTGCCAAACATGCATGGAGCGTGGTCGTCTTGCCAGATCCAGTCGGTCCCGTCACCAATATGAGACCACTGGTCTTGGATATGGCCGTAGAGAGTGCCTGTATATGACTATAAGTGAATCCGAGTTTGAGTAGAGATATATCTCTGACTGTATGCACGGGCAAGAGTCGCATCACGGCATTCTCTCCATGGTACGTCGGCATAAAAGAAATGCGGACAGTATACGGCGCACCGAGGTTCGCGGCCCATCTACCATCTTGTGGTATGAGATGGATGTCAGTACGTGCTCCCGAAAGGATCTTGAGCCGCGCGATGAACGCCTCACGTGATACTCGCGACAACACACCTATATGTTCGACGATACCATCGACTCGCATGCGCACCGAGATACCCGTCTCACATGGGTCGCAATGTATGTCTGATGCACCGACTCCCACTGCATGCAGAAGGAGTGCATCAACAAGCTCTATGACCGAAAGTGAATTGAGTACAGTATGATCCATGGAGCTATGATAAAGGAGCGAGATAAAATCCGTATGAATTTAGTCTCAAGAAACGATAAAATCTGTCAGAGTCTGTCCTGGCATCTATCCCCACGTTCTCCCCAACCCTGTTGCTTTTCTCCAAAAGTATGATATGATTTTCGCCGGCTGTTCTTCAGAATATGGATCCGGAAACGGACTGGTGTTCAGCTTGCAGTTTTTCAAAAAACAAACAAAAACACTCAACCACACTTAATGCATGCCCGTACACGATACGATTGAAGCAGTTGTAGCAACAGGAGTAGGAGGGAACGGAAAGTCGACTTTGCTCGATTTATTCGAACTACTCCTGAAGCCGAAATTCAAAGCTAGTCCTCGAGTCGTCATACGTTTCGACATGAGCCAGATACTCTTCAAATGGGGAGTGAACCTGAAGTCGCCTCTCGGGGCTCGCATCAGGAAATGCCTTCCTCCCTCAGCGCTCGGTTATTACGCGCCCGATGACGTAACAATGGAAACATTGAGGGTATGGCTGGCAGAAATCCGACAGAGTATTCCGACAGCGAGAATATTTCTGCTCGGTGGTGTCCCTCGGACATGGCCACAATGGGAAGAAGTGCTCACCATCTTCAGTCGTGCCTACCCCGTGAACATTGACGCGAGTCGGCAACAATCTGACGACTCGATGTTCAAACGTCACAAAGAACGACAGAAGCAGTTGATGGTGCAAGGCGCAACCAGTGAAGTACGAGTCGAAAAGGAGTTGACTCCAGAGATACTCAACCGACGCTGGGATCAGTGCGTCACTGGCACATTCCCGATGCTCAAGCAGATGGGAACCCAGTGTATCCACCTGTCTCGTGAAGTCGAACTCACCGAAAGGCTGGATATGTTCCTGGTAGAATTGCTCAAAAGAGCTCAAGGGTCACCCTGGAAGGACATTTTCCAGACTGCCCTCAACAGACTCAGGACACCTACGCATCCCATCCATCGGGAGATTCATAAGATTCTCCATCCGGATGATCCTATGAATGTCGTAACTCAAGACGACCCGCCTGTCGTTCGCAGGTATCACTTCGATACAAGCAGGAGACCTGTTGGCGATTCAATGCTGGCTTCCAACCGCTAGTCCGATCCATTCACCCCACACATCCCCGCCCAGTCGTTTCGGCGGGGATTTTTATATTTGACTAATTCCCTGTTTTTATGCTTTACTAGAGGCATCAGAGCCCTTGGCTCTTTTTATTATCCTCAAGATTTTTACCTTATATTTTCATGCAAATTCGTAATATCGCCATTATCGCTCACGTAGACCACGGCAAGACTACTCTTACCGATGCTTTGATGACTCAGTCAGGTCATGCCGACGAAGGGTCTATGGACTCCAACGCGCTCGAACAAAAGCGTGGTATTACTATATATGCCAAGAACACCTCCATCCTCTACAAAGACACTAAGATCAACATCGTCGACACTCCTGGTCACGCTGACTTCGGCTCAGAGGTAGAGCGCGTACTCCGTTCGATCGACACAGTTCTCCTGGTTGTTGACGCTCAGGAAGGCCCGATGCCACAAACACGTTTCGTGCTCAAAAAGTCATTGGAGCTCGGTCTCAAGCCTATCGTCATCATCAACAAGATCGACAAGCAGGCCGCAGATCCTGCACGTACCCATGACCAAGTCCTCGAACTCTTCATGGAACTCGGTGCCAACGATGCTCAGCTCGACTTCCCTACACTCTACGCCATCGGTCGCCAAGGTGTCGCCAAGCGCAAGCTCACCGATGAATTCAAGGACCTCTCGCCACTTCTTGACGTCGTCCTCGAACATGTCCCCCCTGCCAACAAGAGTGTAGACGCCCCACTCGCTGCCCAGGTTTTCAACCTTGGCTATGACAACTTCCTCGGACGTCTCGCGATCGCCCGTATCTATGATGGCAAGATCAAAGACGGCCAGACCGTATGGGTCAAAGACATGCAAGGCAAGTCTGTCCAAGGTCGCGTCACCAAACTCTTCACCTTCAGTGGCAAGAAGCGCGTAGAGATCCCCGAAGCAGAGTCAGGAGATATCGTCACTGTCGCTGGTCTACCCGACATCTACATCGGAGAAACTCTGACTGACACAGAGACTACTCCTGCTATGCCTGCCATCACTGTCGATGAGCCGACCATTTCCCTGCAATTCTTGGTTAACAATTCACCTTTCGCTGGACGTGAAGGCACCTTCGTGACTGGACGCCAGATCCGCGAACGTCTCGAGCAAGAACTCGAGATCAACGTCGGTCTCAAAGTCGACTTTTCTACGAGTGAATATTTCACCGTCTCTGGTCGTGGCGAGCTCCATATCGCTATTCTCCTCGAGAACATGCGTAACGAAGGCTATGAAGTCCAGGTCTCTCAACCACAAGTCATCATCAAAGAAGAGGGTGGTGTCAAACTCGAACCATTCGAGGAACTCATCATCGACTGTCCTCAGGAATATTCTGGTGCCATCATTGAAAAGCTCGGCAAGCGCAAAGGCATCATGAGTGACATGAAGACTCATGGCAACCAGTGCCGTATGACATTCGATATCCCTACTCGTGGACTGCTCGGCTATCGTAACGTTTTCATCATCGACACAAAGGGCGAAGGCATCATGTCGAGTCGTGTCACTGGATTCAAGCCATATGCCGGCGAGATCGAACGTCGCGAGACGGGTGCCATGACCTCCATGGTCTCTGGCAAGTCTCTCGGCTTCTCTCTCTGGAATCTTCAGGATCGCGGACGTCTGTATATCCCTCCTGCTATCGAAGTCTACGAAGGTATGGTCGTCGGTGACACATCCAAAGGTGACGACATGGAGGTCAACCCGTGCAAAGGCAAGCAGCTCAGTAACATGCGCTCATCCGGCAAAGACGAGGCTCTGGCACTCGTACCCCACTTCGAACTCTCGATCGAACGCGGCCTCGAACTCATCCGTGACGACCAATATCTCGAGATCACTCCGAAGAACATCCGTCTCCGTCAAAAGTTCTTGACCGCACTCGATAGAGCGAAGGCCAGTAGAAAGGATTTGAAGTAGGGGAATATAAAAAAGAAAACGCTATCGGCAAGGATAGCGTTTTTTGTTTTCAGTAGCATTGATTACAAATCCCTGGAAAGATAGCGACGAAGAAGTGCTTCCTTCTCAGACAAAACTTCGCATATCTTCGAGATCAGTCCGAACGTCGCCGGTACATCACACACTACACGCAGAACATTATCAAGCGCCTCATTAACCTGAGAGAGGCTCTGACATGAATCCTTAACTCCTTTGAGCTCAACTGAACCAAAGGTCCGGATAAGGATGAAGTATGGACCGGAAATGAATGCGGAAAGTTCTTCATTATCAAGTCTTTTCATTTCAGCGATCATGTCGGTGAGTTTGCTCACCATGTCCTGACAAAATAGAGGATCATGCCGAAGAGCATCTCGACCTTCCAATACTTCAACCAACTGTTTGTTCTTTTCAATGAGTTGTTCTTTGTTCATATCTCAATCTAGAGCCATTTACCCGTGTGGGCAATGTATTTAATAACTCTAGCCTTTCAAATCCATATCAATTATACCATGTTAGTGACATATCTGTCAATATCCTTGATATTTTATCGTTTCTTGAGACTAAATTCATCATTTCTTCATACCACCCTGTTATGGTTACTTTGCGGAAAGTGAAAACTTTCCTGCGTGGGGGTGCCTTGGAGGAAGTCTTCCCTCAGCAAGAAGGACTTAGGGAGTTCGATTCCCCTCACCTCCACCTTGACTTCTTACTAACTTTAGAATACACTTATTGCATTGCTGAGGGAGGATTCTAAAAGGTAAGTCCCAACAAAAAAACCGCCACATTGGCGGTTTTTTGTTTAACCCCTACTTCCAATGCGTCTTGATATACTCCTCGGCTTCACTCATCGAGAACGGCTGAGTGGAGTTCCCTACACGGACGAAGAATTCTTCTTTCTTGTCGCCGTTGCGGACATAGGCAGGTTTGTGACTTTCGCGGACCATGACCATACAGACGTCTTTGCCCGTGACTTTCTCGAACTTCACAGAAACATATTTTGCAAATGGTAGACCTATCATCGTCTTTACCAGCATATTGAAATGATTCTCGAGACCATCGCGATTCTTCTTGGGGAGGGCCTTGTAGTCACTTTCTAGTCCCTTCACTTCCCCACCATCATCAACCCCGATGAGAAGTGTTCCTCCATCGGCATTCATAAAGCCGACGATTGCCTTGGCTACAGCATGTTCGACATCTTTGCTCACTTCGTTCTTGCGTACGTCGTAGCGGAATGTTTCCTTGAATTCAACCGTCGCATTTTCCCCTTCTTGGATCAGATCCTCGATCGTTCCCGTAGGCATACGACCCGAAGAAGCTCGTGCCATTTGTTTGATGATATGGACGTATTCTTCGAAGTTGGAGATGTTCTTGATCTTGGTGACTCTACCTGCCTGATGTTCAAGTATGATCGTTGCATGATGGATCATGCGCCCCAGAGGTGACTGATATATCTCGACGGATGCCACATCTTGCATGTTGACGGATTTGCGACGACTGAAGATGATACCTGACCTTCGGATGATCTCTTTCTCGGTGATCTCATAGCGAGAAAAGTACCAGTTCAAGAAAAGGAGGATAATATATCCAAGTTGGAACAAGGAGAAACCTCCCGCCAAAAAGAGGTCGTAGCGGATGAACTGGTTGAGGCCCCATCCTTTAAAAATCATCTCATAGTTGCCCAAGAATGACAGGGTGAAAAAGAAGATAATAGCAATGATTTCC
This sequence comes from Patescibacteria group bacterium, assembly GCA_038065395.1. Lineage (GTDB taxonomy): Bacteria > Patescibacteriota > Minisyncoccia > Phycocordibacterales > PALSA-1337 > C7867-002. Next base: position 85,064 of record JBBTRB010000004.1, on the reverse strand, counting down.
ATGACCAGAACATCACGGAGGAATACCAAGGGGCCTTCTTTGACGATGATACGTCGCATGAACTCATCATATCACAGGTTGTTGTCATCCCCGTGAAGACGGGGATCTGCGCTCTATATCCCCACGATTTCCGTCCTTTTTATCGATAGTGCGCAGGCTCCCATTCCCATTTCTTTGCCAATCCTCTGTGCCAATGAACGCATATAAGTGCCGCTTGAACAGGTTACTTTTAACTTGATGACCGGGAAGGTCTGCACTGAATGAGCCAATACCTCATTCCACTTCTCAAAGATTTCTTTTTGCCTGAAGTCGCCTTTTACCAGAGCAATTCTCTGTTGAATCAGGTTTAATAAGTCTGGCGCGGAAATTTTCTTATCTTCCAGCTTTTCAATAGAGTAAATCTCAACTTCTTTGGTTGGTAATTCTTCTGGAAGTTCATCGGCACGAGCCAAAGTGTGTAGCTGTTTGCCATCAACAGTCTTGGAAGAATACGGCGGGTAGGTTTGAGTGAAAGTGCCTATATAGGTCGAAGTGACAACTTTCTTGTCACTTTGGCCTTGGAGGTGTATTTTGGCCAACCCTAATATGTCATAGGTATCTGTTTCAATCCCAAACAAGACCTCAACCTCATAGGTTTTATCTAGCCCCAAATACTTTTCTTTCTGTTTGCATTCTTCTCCAATAAGGATCAAGAGCTTCCCTTCTGCCATCGGGTCAAGTCGACCTGCATACGTCATAGGCACATCGGCCAATTCGACTCGTCCGAGAGCAATCTGCTCAGCACGAAAACGCTCGAGGGCTTCGAGAGGTGTTTCGCCAAGGTTCTTATTTATAGTGACTGCCCACTTATTCACAACTTGTTTATACCACGATTGACCACTGCTTCAAATAAGCATACGATTATACATGTACGAGAGTTCTTAAGTCCTTTCAAATACAAAAAATAGTGGTCCCGCCAACCGGTTGGACTCAGATTGTCTATCTTCATAGTGGATAATCATAATTTTGATAGTATAAGCCACTATTTTTGAAATGAAACTTTAGTTCTGTTCTCCCCGAACAGAGCACATGTCCTTTTGTACACTCCCCTATACCCCAGCTAACCACTGGGGTTTTCTTTGGGAGATTGGTGTACATGTTCTAAAAAACGGTGCACATAGTATCCTGAGCACTTTCTGAGGCTTTTTTTATCTGCTACAATAGCCCCATCATGTTCGGCAAACCCAAGAAACTCTCAACTGATGCATACAAAGGCGTACGCGACTTCTTCCCTGAAGATATGGCAGTCCAAAAGAAGATTTTCGGCATCTGGGAGAATATTTCTCGGAAATACGGCTACGAAGAATACGCCGCATCCGTTCTCGAACCTGCCGACCTCTATCGCGCCAAAACTGGTGAGGAGATTGTCAGCGAACAAACCTACACCTTCACTGACCGTGGTGACCGCGAAGTCACCCTCCGTCCTGAGATGACGCCAACTCTCGCGCGCATGGTCGCTGCACGCAAACGCGAGCTTACCTTCCCTCTACGTTGGTATTCAATCCCTAACCTGTTCCGTTACGAACAACCTCAGCGCGGCCGAGTACGCGAGCACTGGCAGCTCAATGTCGACCTCTTTGGCGTGGAGTCACTGTCAGCAGAAGTCGAGGTCATCTCTATGGCATACGACATCACACGTGCATACGGACTCTCCTCTACAGACTTTGAGATCCGCCTCAACAGTCGCAAACTCATGAACTACGTCACCAAAGACGTCTTTTCTCTCACTGACGACGCAGCTCACAAGATCTCCAAGCTCATCGACAAGAAAGACAAAGTCAAAGCAGAATGGTTCGAAGCTGCCGCAACCGAACTTCTCGGAGACAACACGGCCAAGTTCATCACTCTCCTCAACTCCAAGAACTTCGAAGAGTTCACTACTCATCTACGCCAGACAACCGAGGAACACGTAGGACTTCGTGAGATCCGACAGGTCATCACTGGACTCGAACGTCTCGGTATCACCAATGTCCGCTTCGACCAGACACTGATGCGTGGTTTCGACTATTACACGGGTGTTGTCTTCGAAGTCTTTGACCTCAACCCGATCAACCGTCGTGCGGTGCTGGGTGGCGGACGCTATGACGAGCTCCTCTCACTCTTTGGTAATGACAAAGTCACTGCCGTCGGCTTTGGTGCTGGAGACGTCACTGCGCGAGACCTCATGGAGACATACGGTGCACTCCCTGGTGCAACCCCTTCGGCAGAGATCATGATCTGTGTGGTCGGTGAACACAACACTCCCTACGCACTCGAAGTTGCCCAGAAACTCCGCGAACAAGGCACCTCTGTTGCGATCGACCTCGGTGGCAAGAAAGTCGGTGACCAGATCTCCAATGCCAGCAAGCGCTCCATCCCAAAGATCATCGTTATCGGTGACGAAGAGGTCAAGACGGGTGTATATAAAACCAAGAATTTATCTACAGGAGAGGAGCGGGAGATTGGTAATTAGAGATTGGAGATTGGAAAAACATAGGTCCGTATGTGATTTTCTAATCTCTAATTACTAGTCTCCAATCTCCTTCCTGTGCTACAATATTTCGATGCGAAAAATTACGTTTGACATTGAAACAAGGAATCTATTCTCTGATGTAGGCTCCAACGACCCGACTGCACTCGATATATCAGTAGTCTGTATACACGATAGCGAGACAGACACCCTGGCGAGCTTCCTCCAAGAAGACCTCAAGAACCTCTGGCCGATCATCGAGCAAGCAGACATGCTCATCACCTGGAACGGTGACCATTTTGACATCCCCCTCCTCAACAAATACTACTCAGGCGATCTCTCCAAGATCAAAAGTCTCGACCTGATGCGCGAAGTACAACTCTCGCTCGGACGACGTCTCAAGCTCGACTCAGTCGCCGAGGCAACACTCGGCAAGAACAAATCTGGCCACGGACTCGAGGCTATCGAGTGGTGGAACAACGGCGAGATCGACAAGATCATTCGTTACTGCAAGGAAGATGTGAAGCTCACCAGAGAACTCTATGACTACGCATTCGCCAACAAACATCTCAAATACAAAGACGCCGGCAATCTCAAAGAGATCAAGCTCAACACCTCCGAATGGGAAGTTCCTGTTGAGAGTGTGATGACGTATACATTACCTTTTTAGACATATTTTGAACCGTCGAGAGGTATAGAAACATAAAAGGTACTGCCGAGATCTTCTCCGGGAGATTTGACCCAGATCTTGCCTTCTTGTCTTGCGATCAGTTTTCGTGCCATATAGAGACCAATACCCATACCTTCGGTATCAGCCAGACGTGCACGATCTCCACGATAGAAACGGTTGAAAATATGTCTTGCTGTTGATTTTGAGATACCGATACCCTGATCTTGAACAGAGAGGATACATTGCATATCTTCACGTACTACTTGGGCTGAGAGAGTGATCGTTCCATTCTTAGGAGAATAACTGATCGCATTGTCGAGCAAGATCTGTAAGACTAGACGAACCTGCTGCTGGTTGATCAGTGCATAAGCCACACCCTCCGGATACTTTACATTGAAATTCAACTGCTTCTGCAACATCGGCGATGCATATTCTGACTGGAGCTGCTGGAGGAGGTCCGACACGCTGCTCGATATGCGTGTCTGATCGAGAGTATTGGCATCAGAATCAGAAAGTCTGACCAGGATATTGGTCAGTTCGAAGAGCTGACTGGTCGACTGTTCTACGATGCTCGACATCTCTTTTTTGTCATCAGGCAATGTGCGAACCATCTCTTCTGTTGCCCATTTGATACGTGTGAGCGGCGTACGGAACTTGTGCGTCACGATGGTAATAAACTCGTATTTTGCCAAATCTGCATCTTGAGTCTTGCGCCAGACATAGAGACCTGCACTGCCGAACAGCACAGAGGCTATGATCGGAATGAAGCTTCGAGGGACGGCTGGTTGAATCGTCACGAAATACGCACTCAAGAAATCGGTAAGTGTGATCGCTGCTCCCACCATCATGATAGTCACCCCATAGACGAAGGCGCGCTTGGCAAAAATACGGATATCAAACACTTCGAACTGCAGTATCGCGTACACAATAAGAAGCGGGTAGAGTCCGAATAACGCTGACAATGCAGGGTTGAGGGGGAGATCAAATACAAGCATGAATGCTGTAGTTCCGAACGCATACGCATATGACATCGCCAGAAGTACGTATTTGTATCTGTTTTTTTGTATTGAATCTTTCTCGAGACGATACGCCTGAATGAGTTGGTAAAAATGATACACCGAGACTGCCATGAACCATCCGAGCATCAGAACATAGAGTGGTCCTGGTTCATAATAAAATGGCAGATACAGCTTGGGTACTGACTCGATCAGAAACATCCGAGGATAGAACATGAAAAACGTGAAGATCGAGAGACCACTCGCATATACCGCATAGAGTGCGTATCGTTGCTGATGGATCTTACCTATAAACCCGAGGAACCAGTGAGTCATAAACATACCAATGAATATGTCTGCGAGATTGAACATCAGGAGCATGCGAGACGTCTCGGCGTCTGATGCGTTGATACCAAGAAGGTGTGATACTTGGAATATGGACACCGCCACGCACGACAAGGCGAACGTCAGCGTGGTAACACTACGACTGCGCTGTGTAGAAAAGAAGACGAAGAAAGCGGTGCCGATACTGATCAGTGCACCCAACAAAAAGAGAATATTGTGGAATATGAGCGAAAAACTCATGGTAGGCAAATATGTATATTTACTGATACAATAATACCTCACTACGTCGACATTTACTAAGGCCATAACATCTCATTATCCACATGGAACAAAAACAGAATTCATTGGTCACGATCCCGGGAGCCATCATCGTCGCTGGAGCTATCATCGCGATGGCTATCATCTGGACCCAAAAGCCGATGAATCAAGTTGCTCGCACCACGTCAGACACACAAGTCGCAACTGTTGTCATGGCAGATATAACTGCCAACGACCATATCCTCGGTAACCCGAACGCTCCGATCAAGATCGTAGAATACTCTGACTCTTCATGTCCGTTCTGCAAAATGTTTCATCCAACCATGGTCAAGGTCATGGCAGAATATGGTGATAGTGGCAAAGTCGCCTGGGTCTACCGACATTTTCCTCTCGACAAGCCAGGTACGCGTCCTGACGGCGGTATCCTCCATCCCAACGCTGGGACTGAGGCTCAAGCCATGGAATGTGCCGCGGCACTCGGTGGCAACGACGCGTTCTGGAAATACACGAACACGCTCTACGACGTAACTCCGGCAGTCACCTCTCAAGCTCCGAACGGTCTCGATCCGAGCAAACTCCCTGAGATCGCTCAGTCTATCGGTCTCGACGTCATTTCATTCAACGAATGTCTCACCAGCAAACGCTTCACCGACAAGATCGAGAGTCAGTACCAAGACGGACTTGGTGCAGGTGTCACTGGCACTCCGTACTCGATCATCATCACCCCTTCCGGATCCAAGATCCCACTGACAGGTGCAGTACCCTACAGTACCCTCAAGACGAGCATCGATGGATTGATAGCCGAGATCAGATAGTTCCAACTTCTGAACTAGCCCTTCCCTTTCTTTTCTGGTTTAGGTGTCGCCTTGAATAGGACCGCAGCGACAATAATAATGATTATAAGTGTTTCCATTCGGTTGAATTACGGGCTGTATTGACTCGCGATATGATCTTGCCGAGCATGCAATACTCACACTTCTTATTATCGCATGTTGTTCCCACAAAAGAGAGACTGAGCAGAGCACGAGACATAGAGACGATCTCTCCGGTCACCTTCTCGATATCTGTATCCGTGATCTCGAATCTTTCTTTTTTGTATATACCGCGATCATTCGGCTCCACAAAGTCGATCTCGCCATACTTCATCCTGAATTTTGTATCACCATCGAGCAGTAGTTTGTAGAAAGCCAGTTGTCGGAAATAGTTCCCTTCTCCACCAGCGTCCGAGGACACATTACCCTGGATATGGTTACGGGATTTGGGTTTTCCGGTTTTGTAGTCTACGACAGTCACCGAATCATCAGTATTGATCTCGATCTTATCGAGCTTACCCGACAGTGTTACTACTGTATCCTTGTCCACTGAGACTTCTGTGCCGCGCACTGCATATTCGAGCAATACCGCGCGGTTCCAGTGTGGATAATAGGTCTTGTAATAGCCTTCGAGAGCCTTCTTACCCTTTTTGAAGGAGTCTTCTCGGTCATCAGCCATGAAGGGCAACATGTCTATCTGTCCACGAAAGATCTCGATCATGCGTTTGAGGACCATGTCTTCTCCTTGTGCATACGACGCAAAGAATGTTCGCAATACTGCATGGATCGCTGTTCCATAGAGCTGATGCTTACTCTCGGCCTGAGGGATGCGGATCAGGTTCACGAAGAAGTATCTCCAGGGACATTCGATGTAGTTGTTGAGATGTGTCACCGACAGTGGTTGTGCTAGGAATTTCGAACGTACGAACTCTGGGTTGAGGAGAGTGTTCTTGTCTGCATAGGGATGGAGAGTAGAGCCCAAAACCCGATGAAGCGTTGCATGCGCGACGCCTTTGTCTTTCTTTTCTATGACCATACATCTCGGGTCTATCTCAGTGATGAACCTACTCGCGACCGCACCTTCTGAGCCATCTCCTTGCGCCCAACTGATAGTCACCGTCTCGCGTGCACGAGTGAGCGCAACGTAGAAGAGTCTCCTTTCATCATCGATACGACCCGTGGCACGAGCATGCTCGATCACCGGTATATGGAAGAGGTTACGAGAAGAACGACTCCCCCATACACCATCGACTGCATGCACGATGAATACATGGTTGAATTCTTGACCTTTGGCCCGATGTGCCGTCATCAGCCTGACTCCTACGGTGTGTTCGCCATGAGTTTTGCGTCGAGAGAGTCCGTGTTCCTCGATGACGGTGATATATGCAATAAACTCTTTGAGACGGAAGGTCTTCATTGACCGAGAGGCGTCAGTAATATATTCATAGAAAGCATTGAGTGCATGCATCCTGTCGAGTGAGTCTGGTGCTTCGACTATCGATGTATAGAAGCCTGTTTCCTGGATAATCTTCTGCAAAAATACGGTAAATGAGAGCGTGTTAGCGTCTCGTGACCAGCGGACGATCTTGTCGTAGGCACGGTGTATGTCTGCATAGGTTGTCCGCGATGAGGACTTGATACACTGATGTAGAGGCTTCTTGTCACGATAGGCACGTTCACTGATCTCCATGACATGCGCCGGGTCGACTGCAAGTTCTGGCAAGAGGAGCGCTTGTGCCAACACCGCATCATCCGAAGGGTCGAAGATCGCTTTGCATAATGTAACAATCTTGACGACGTCGACTTCGTGCATGATATCTGTTTCGGATTCGACTCGATGAGGTATACCTTCCGAACGGAGCATGTCCGAAAGAGGTCCTGAATGTTTGTTGTCGCGATACAGGATCGCTATTTCGGAATGTTTCTCTCCACCATCGATCAACTTCTTGATCGCATGCATCACACCGATACGTTCGTCATCTGCTGTCATATATTCCGAAACATGCACTGGTCCCCCACCGACTTGGAGAGATATGAGCTTCGCATGTGTTCTACCTGGCATACCAGGGTTGTTGGTGATCACACTATGAGACGCATCGAGTATGACCTGGTGAGAACGATAGTTGTGCTCAAGATCGATGACTACTGCATCAGGATATTTGTGAGAAAAATAGAGGAAGTTCTCGAGAGACGCTCCTTGGAATCGATAGATCGCCTGCTTGTCATCTCCAACAATGAAAAGGTTGGGTGAATCATGGAAGTCCGACAGGAGCTCTAATATGCGATTCTGAGCCGCATTGGCATCCTGATGTTCATCAGCCAAGATATACTGGTACTGTTCTTGTAGGATAAGTTTGAATTCTGGCTGTGACTCCATGATACGGATGACCTCGAGCAACATGTCGTCGAAGTCATAATATTTCTCTTTGGCCAATGCCTTTTCGTATCGTGCGTACACTAGAGCCAGCTCCTTGTTTTTGAGAGTTCGCTTTTCGTATTTCTCCTGTTCGGTGGCGGAGCGCTTGACCTCCTGAGAGGCTTCCGCCTCGATACTCTGTGCTAACTCTGCCGGAGTGATGTTCTCTCTCTTGAGAATATGTATCTCTCGGAGCACTGGGGACACGTAATACTCTGGATCTCCGAATGGTCTGAGCATCTCTATGTCTCGAGATTCGATGATCTTTTGGATGATCCGTATCTGTTCTGGTTCGGTAATGAGCTTCGAACCGATGATACGGGGGAAATAATCCTGGTGATGTTCGATCACCTGCGAGGCAAACCCGTGGAATGTATGGATCGCCACTCGATACGCCGCAGGACCTATCGTCTCGAGCAGCTTGCGACGCATCGCAAAAGCTCCCGACTCGGTGAAGGTCAATGCCAGGATACTGTCAGGAGCAGTATCGGTCAGACGCAAGATGTTTGCGATACGTAGCGTCAATAGCGTCGTCTTACCAGTACCTGGACCTGCGATCACGACTACCGGACCCTCGATCGTATCTACAGCCTTCTTTTGGGCAGCATTGAGGGTTCGATATGCCCGGTCGAATACGGGAGAAGTTGAGGAAGGGAGTGACATGAGTTCATTATAAGGACTCCGAGACAATACACAATAACGGTTGACTTGATATATAAAAAGAGGGATACTATTCCAGAAAACATCGCTCATTTCAAGTCCAACCAAGGAAAGGATTCGCATGAGAAACAGATTGCCACGCACGACTAAACCAGGGAATGTATTCGTTCTCCTGGGTATAACCACGGTCGGATCACCAACATCTCCTGACTCCCTGCTCCCCGACAGCGTCGGTATTGCGAGATTCATGCTCAACGAACACACTCAGAATGAAGAGCACTCTACTGGAAGTTGTATCCAGGCACTTGTCTATGCAGACGGAGAAAGTGCCCTCCCTGAATGCATCGACAGGACCCAGTGACCCAAGTCTGCAGACTCAAAACCCCACGCGTAGTATAGCGAGGGGTTTTTTCTATTGTGTATTATTTGAAATCCAACTTAGTAGTTCTTGAGCCTATCGATATTGTCGTGCTGACGGATCTTTTCATGAGCCTTGGCTTCGATCTGACGGATACGTTCGCGAGTGACTCCAAATTCACGACCGACTTCTTCCAGGGTATGTGTGATACCGTCATTGAGACCATGACGCATCTCGAGGATCTTGCGTTCTTTCTCTGAGAGATCGTCGAGGATCGTGTTGACGTGGTCGCGGAGGATACGATGTGATGACTCCTGATCAGGGGAAAGGATCTTGTCATCTGCCACGAAATCTTGGAGAGTGGACTTGCCATCTTCACTGTCGTCTCCAACAGGACTTTCGAGCGACACGACGTCTTGCTCGATCTTTTCGATCTGGTAGATCTTGCTAACATCCATACCCATCTCAGTAGCGATCTCGTCGGGCAAAGGCTCGCGACCGAGGTCTTGGGTGAGACGTCGTACCATCTGTTTGTATTTTGCGATGGTCTCTACCATGTGTACCGGTACACGGATAGTGCGAGACTGGTCAGCCAATGCGCGGGTGATGGCCTGACGGATCCACCAGGTAGCATAAGTCGAGAACTTGTAGCCTTTGGTCCAGTCGAACTTGTCTACCGCACGGAAAAGTCCCAAGTTACCTTCTTGGATCAGGTCGAGGAGTGTCAGATCCGGACTACGACCGACGTATTTCTTGGCGATAGACACCACGAGACGCAGGTTGGCCTTTGCAAGGAGGTTCTTGGCTTCGAGATCCCCTGCTTGGATACGACGAGCGAGCTCCTTTTCATTGGCGGCGGTAATGAGCGGATATTGACCGATCTCTTTGAGATACATCTGGATAGAGTCGTAGGCAGAGTCAGCACTGTGGCGTGTTCCATATGCCGAAGGTTTCTTGACGGTCAGGTCTTCGACTTCGAGGAGGCCCCCCCCTTCGAGGACGTCGACGTTGGCAGTAGAAAGTTTGGAATAGAGCTCATCGAGGAAGACGATGTCATTCTCGATCTGTGGGAACTCTTTGAGGATCTCGTCATACGTGACGAAACCACGATCACGCCCCTTTTGGATGAGTTTGGTCGCCTTGTATTCGAAACTCTTCTGGTCGGCTTTGACCTTGGGTGCAGCTTTGCGAGACGAGACGCCTTTTGTCTTTTTCTTGGGCTTGGATGCGGATTTTGCCACAGGCTTGCGAGCACGTGCCGGCTTTGATTTGGTCGTCTTTTTTGATTTTGCCATGAGAAAAGAAAGCTAAGTTGTTCTGACGATTATACAACGAAGGGGTCAAGATATGCAAGGGGTATGGCTCGATACGTGTGTTTTTTTGTTTTTTATCAAGAATTTAACCTAAATTCATCGTTTCTTCATCTCGACCTGATATGGTTACCCTGCGGAGGATAGATATCTTCCCGCGTGGGGGTGCCAAGGCCGGATGTTATCCTTCGACAAGATAAACATAGGGGTTCGATTCCCCTCACCTCCACCATCACTTGACTTTTTATTTCAACAAGAATACCATTGTATTAATCTTGTCGAAGGAGGTCCTGCCGAGGGTATGTTTCAAAAAATCCGCTTATCGCGGTTTTTTGTTTAGCTTTTCTCTATAAAGTTCACTACCCCCTCTTCTTTTTGAGCACCTCAGCCTTACGGAGGGACAAACGCTGGCATTCAGTGGCAAGCTCTGCGACACGAGCATGATCCCCTGCTTTCTCGGCGGTACGGAGGTCTTGCATGGCAGACATGAGCTGTTCGCTCAGGATGTCTTCCTCGAAGTTAGTGAGCAATTCTTGCATATGAAGACCCCAACGGTCTTGGGTAGCACCGAAGAAAGACTCAGCCTCGAATAGTACGTCACTCATCAGGGGTTGTATACGTGCCACACGGTCATCATAGGTGGCACCAGCGATCGTACGGATACGCTCGCGGTAGTCACCAGAAACTCCGGCTGACTCCATGAGTCCGAGTAGTCCGAACATGCGACGTTCGACGAGGTCGATACGTTTTGAGACATCGGTCGCACTCTTGCGTGCTACTGGCTGTGCTGTCGGTGTGGCAGAAGCATCTGCAGAGAAGCGTTGCGTCAGGACCCTGATATCGTCCCAGATGGCACTGGCACTGATATGCGAACGGTCAGCGATCATCTGTACAAAATAATCCTTGTCAGTTTGTTTCTCAATACGGGCAACTAGAGGAAAGACTCTATCTTGGAGTGCACGAGGGAGCTTGCGTTGGTCGGTGACTTCGTGGAGAACATTTGTCAGCTCAAACTCGATCACAGGTTTTGTATTACGGAGGATCTCACGCCACTGCACTGGATCTTCTTTGACCAGATCCGCAGGGTCTTTGCCACCGACGATATCGGCGATCTTCACATCCATGCCGATACTGAGTGCTATAGCCGATGCACGCAATGCCGCCTTTTTGCCAGCAGCATCAGAATCAAAAGCGATGATCACGTTGGGTGATAGACGACGGATCAGACCAAGATTGTTGACGATGCCCTCCTTGTTGACGACGTCTTCTGCCATGGCTGTACCCGAGACAGCCACGGTGTTCTTGATATCTGCCTGATGCGACATGACGAGGTCCATCTGACCTTCGACGAGGATGGTGTAGTTGAGACGGCGTATCTCGGACTTGGCTTTGTCGAGCCCATAGAGGACAGAGGACTTGTCATAGAGAGGACTGTCAGGACTATTGATATACTTGGCCGACTTGTCATCTGGTTTCAGGATGCGTCCCGAGAACGCGATGACTCTACCACTCGAGTCTGAGATCGGGAACATCACTCTGCCACGGAAACGGTCATAGAAGTCGCCTTTGTCGCCCTTCTTGGCAAGACCTGCCTTCTCTATCAATGCATCCTGCCAACCCTTGCCTTTGAGATATGTATACAGATTACTCCACCCTTCCGGTGCCCAACCCATGCGGAACTCTGCACGAGTCTTCTCGGTGATGCCTCGGCTCGTGACATAGTCTTGCGCTTCTTTTGACTTTGCATAACATGCTTCAAAGTAGCGCGCGGCTTGGTCGGTGATGTCGTAGAGCTTGTCGCGCTCGCCGTCGGCTTTCTGGTCATAGACAAGTGACACCCCTGCACGCTCTGCCAGGACTTTGAGTGCTCCGCGAAAGTCGAGCCCCTCGAACTGCTCGACGAAAGAGAATATGTCACCCTTAGCACCACAGCCAAAACAATAGTATCCTCCCCGTTCCGGTGAAACGAAAAAAGATGCTGATTTCTCATTATGAAACGGACATCGAGCCTTGAATGACTTGCCAGACTTCTCCAGCTTCACATACGAAGCCAAAAGCTCCTCTATGGGGATGCGTTTCTTGATCTCTTCGACGTTAGAGCGGTTCATGGGGGAAGTATAGCGTATGGAGTGTGAAGTATGAAGTATCGATAGAAGATTGACAGCAAAAATAATCCTGTTAAGATTAATGCTACCTGCAAATGGCAGGTGTTCCCACAAATAATCCGTATACATCTATCCACCTTAGAGATAGGTCACAAAATTTAAGAAAGGCTCAAGAGAGAAATCTTTTGAGCCTTTCTTGCATTTCAAGAAAAACGTCCTGTGGTACAAATCCAATCTTCCGAGAAAGTCTTTTTGCATCCACAATTCGTAATTGTGATAGTATAGCCATTGAGAATCCTTCAGAAAATACCGATAGTTTGAAGTAGAATTGATTGGCTTTACTCGTTCTTGTAAGAGGCACTACCCAGCACATATTCGAATTAATTTTGCACACAACCACAATTGGACGTATGAAATCATCACCAGCACCATCTTCTTCATAGCCAATATTGCAACCAATTGCACAAAACCATATATCTCGTTGCTGAAATAACGGCCGGGTTTCGATCGAATTAATACCCTCTTTCTGCACACTCCATTTGGAGTAATCTTTCTTCATGTACCCACAGTAACAGCCCGAGATAAAATCCGTATGAATTTAGTCTCAAGAAACAATAAAAACAAAAAAGTCCCGATCGGATGTCGAGGCTTTTTTGTGTAATCTTTTAATTGTCCAATAGTTGAATAGCTGAATTCTACTCCTCTATCGCCTTTCGGTTGGCTTTGAGACTATCTACCATCTCTTTCTTCGGTGATCCAGCAAATCCAGAACCAGCAGGGACCAGACGTCCGATGATGACGTTCTCCATGAGACCAGTGAGGTCGTCCTGTGCACCACGAACGGAGTTGGCGATGAGCACACGAGTAGTGTGTTGGAACGACGCGGCCGAGAGGAAACTCTTGCGAGACAGAGATGTTTCGGTGATACCCATGACCAACTTCTTGGCCTCTGCAGGCATGCCACCAGCATCCTTGGTCTCTGCATTCTCTTCGAAGAGATAAGTGTCATCGACGATCATACCTTCGGTGAGATCCGTATCCCCTGCCTTGACGACGCGGCGACGTGAGAACATCTGCTTGACGATGAGCTCGATGTGCTTGCGTGACACGGTCTCGCCTTGGAGTTCGTAGATCTTACCAACTTCACTGATGACGTATTCCTTGGCACGCTCTTCGCCACCAAACTCATATACTTCATCGATATCAGCAGAACCGTCGGTGATGAGCTGGCCTTTCTTGACCTTATCTCCGATACGAACGAGAGTCGTACGGCGGTATGGGAAAACATACTCGACTTCTGTGCGCTTCTTGCCTACTGCCTCTTCGAGATCTGGCAATACACGGATGATCTTTTCTTTACCCATATCTTCTACTGACATGACGGTACCATCAACAGATGCAACAACAGCCGGGTTGCGAGGACGACGCTTTTCGAAGATTTCTTCGACGCGTGGCAGACCTGCAGTAATGTCTCCACCTTGTGATGCGGTTCCTCCGGCGTGGAAGGTACGCATGGTCAGCTGTGTTCCTGGTTCACCGATCGCTTGAGCAGCGACAGTTCCTACGGCTTCGCCGAGATTGACCAGTGCATTCTTACCGAGATCGAGACCATAACACTTTGTACACACACCACGAACGGTTTTGCATGAGAGTGGTGAGCGGACGTTTACATGCTCGATACCTGACTCTTCGATATGAGTTGCGTCGGCCTTGGAGACGAGGTGACCCTTCTTGAACATGACTGTTCCTGCTGCATCCTTGATATCTTCAGCGAGGAGTCGGCCACGGATGTTCTTGGACAATGGAATGTTCATTCCTGAAGCACTCTGTTTGTGGATGACGATGCCCTCTTTGGTACCACAATCTGTTTCTGATACGACGACATCCTGAGCGACCACGAACAACTTACGAGTGAGGTATCCCGCCTTCGCTGTGTTGAGCGCAGTGTCAGTGAGACCCTTACGTGATCCGTGAGTCGTGATGAAGTATTCGATCGGAGTCAAACCTTCCTTTGCACATGAAAGGATCGGGAACTCGATCGTCTCTCCTGAAACTGAGGAGATAAGACCTTTCATACCGGCCATTTGAGTGATCTGAGACATCGATCCGCGAGCACCTGAAGTGATCATGTCATAGACAGAACCAGTCTTGTCGAGTGATGCAGGAATAGCCTTTTCGACTTCTCCCTTGGACTTCTGCCAGATTTCGATGTGCTTGCGAATGCGCTCTTCTTCGGTGAGGAGTCCTTCTTCGAACTGCTTGGTAACGAGATGTGCCTGTTCTTTGCCACGAGCGACGATCTCGCCTTTGGCTTCAGGGATCTTGATATCATCGATGCCCCATGTGGTACCCGAGTAGGTAGCGTAGCCGAAACCGAACTTCTTGACGCGGTCGAGGATCGGAGCAACTTTCTCTGAACCGTGGAGGTTGATCATATCGTCGATCACGATACCGAGACGCTTGCGACCGACTTCTTCATTGATGAATGGATAATCTTCAGGAAGGATGTTGTTGAGGAGAATACGACCAACAGTAGTTTCGAATAGCTTACCTTCGAAGCGAGCGTATTTCGGAGTATGAGGTGCAGAAACTTTGACCTTGGATCGGAGATTGATATCGCCGAAATTCTGAGCCAAGATCGCAGCATCAGGAGTCTCAAAGACTTTGCCTTCACCCTTGCCGGCTTCGATCATCTTGGTAACCCAGAAACATCCAAGAACGATATCAAGCATTTTTGCAACGACGGTTGGTTCGTTGTTACCCGGCTTGAGGATGTTCTTGTCTGCGGCCATGATCTCGCGAGCTTCCATCTGAGCCTCTTCTGACAACGGTACGTGAACAGCCATCTGGTCTCCGTCGAAGTCAGCGTTGAAAGCAGTACAGACGAGTGGGTGAACTTGGATCGCGTTGCCTTCGATCAGGATTGGGCGGAATGCCTGGATACCGAGGCGGTGCAATGTCGGTGCGCGGTTGAGGAGTACGTATTTGCCGCGGATGACTTCTTCGAGGATCTCCCAAACTTCTTTGGCACCATCGTCGATCAGACGATTGGCTCCGCGGATGTTGTAGGCGAGCTCACGCTTGAGAAGTCCTGAGATCACGAATGGGCGGAAGAGTTCCAATGCCATGTGCTTTGGCAGACCACATTCATCGAGCTTGAGCTCAGGTCCGACGACGATGACAGAACGACCAGAATAGTCTACGCGCTTACCGAGGAGGTTCTGACGGAAAAGACCGCGCTTGGACTTGAGACTGTCTGACAGAGACTTGAGTGCGCGCTTCTGTGCGGCCGCTGCGGCTGCACCAGCAGATGATGCGTGACGGATCGAGTTATCGATCAGTGCATCTACAGCTTCTTGGAGGATACGCTTTTCGTTGCGGAGGATGACTTCTGGGGCGCCGATCTCTTTGAGTTTCAAAAGGCGATTGTTGCGATTGATGACACGACGATAGAGGTCGTTGACGTCAGAGGTTGCATAGCGACCTCCTTCGAGGGCGACCATCGGGCGCAAACCTGGCGGGATCACTGGTAGACGTACGAGGAACATCCACTCTGGACGGAGCTTGGCCTTGATCATCTGTTTGACCAGTGCGATGCGCTTGGCGAGCTTCTCGCGGTCAGCAGCACCAGCACTTTCGTTGGCCTTCTCGAGCTCGAGCTTGAGCTTTGGCAGGTCGATCTTCTTGAGGAGGTCGTAGATCGCTTCGGCACCGATGAGCGCTTCGAAGATAGAACTATAGCGCATGGCGTACTTGTGATACGTCATTTCGTCGATGACGAGTCCTGGGACGATACTCTCGATCTCTTTGCGAGCATTCAAAAGGAGTTCTTTGAGAGCATCTTTGGTCTTGTCGTCTTGGGCAGTCTTGACCTTGTTCTTGTATTCAGCGTCGAGCTCCTTGAGGAAACTCTCCTTCTCGTTCTCATGAACAACGGTGACCATGTACCCTGCGAAGTACACAACCTTCTCGAGGTCTGCAGTTGTCATCCCCAGAATGAGACCGATGCGAGATGGCACCGAGCGGAGGAACCAGATGTGTGACACTGGAGATGCCAGTTCGATATGACCCATGCGTTCACGGCGAACGATCGAGCGAGTGATCTCGACTCCACACTTTTCACAGACAATACCCTTGTAACGGATACCGCGATATTTGCCGCAGTAACATTCATAGTCACGGTCTGGACCGAAGATACGTTCGTCGAAGAGACCACTCTTCTCGGAGCGCTGGGTGCGGTAGTTGATGGTCTCAGGCTTGGTGATCTCACCGTATGACCATTCCATGATCTTCTCTGGAGAAGTCAGGGAAAGCTTCACAAAGTCGAAATCCTGTGGGTCAGTCGACTTCTTCGTGGTGATGGTGACGTGTTGTGTATTTGCGTTTGACATGGTTTTTTTATTAAATGAATGGTCTTAATTGGTAAAAGTTACACTCGAAACAATACTATCTCCGATATTTTTATCAAACGGCGCAATGTAGTTGAATTCATACTTCAATCCGTTATTTTGAAGAAGCTTATTTGCTTGAACATTATTACGTGCACTATTTGCAGCAAAAACGTAAATGCTCATGCTTTTTCCGGCACAGACAGGCGAAACTTCTGAACAATAAACATGAATCCATGTTATTTCCGGAGAACTTCCATCACCATCATTTTCTGCTGCCGTGTAATCGGATGGATACTTAAAAGAAAATTTATTTTTTGTATCAGTATAAATTTTCCAATCCTTCATCGAAAGTTTAAGTGCTGCGGTCGAACTCGTACCAATCTTTACTTCCCCATCCGAACTATCACTCGCAAGTTCCTTCACGTCCGTAGGAAGACAATGTCCTGTACAAGGAACTCCGTCATAGAGAGCCACGCGGATCTTATAAGAACCGGCTTCAAGTGGTGCAACTGCATCGCCACCGATCAGGACTGACTCTGGAATGGTGAGTGAGTATGAAGTTGTTGTAGCGCCGATAGTCGCAAGTGGTGCAGCGCCTTCTTCGAGCCAGATAACTACCTGGTAACCATCTTTGATCTCACCGGTAGTTGTGAATGAAACTGGAGTAGAAGAGCCGATGATCAGAGCCTCACCACCATTCGGAGAGACGAGAGTGATCGTAGGAGCCGCTACATCAGTAGTCTTACTTCCCTTTTGTGCAACATAGACACCACCAAGAACGAGAACTGCGACGATCGCAATGATCTGCACAATGCCGAAGCCTTTACTTGTACTGAGCCTGTCGAATGTATTGAGTTGAATAGAATTTTTCATAGCTTTAATTGTTTTATGGTTCAATTGTTTCTTTGTTAAATTCTACTCTTCTACAACTGGTGAGTTCTTGAGTAATTCGACGTTGAGTGCCAAACCACGGAGTGTCTTGAGGAGTACGTTGAACGAAGCAGGCAGGTTCGGAGCCTTGAGCTCTTCGCCTTTGACGATAGAGTCGAAGGTTTGTGAACGACCGACGATATCGTCAGACTTGACCGTGAGGATCTCACGGAGAGTATGAGCGGCACCGTGACCGAGGAGTGCCCAGACTTCCATTTCTCCAAAACGCTGACCTCCACCTTGTGCCTTACCGCCGAGTGGCTGTTGCGTGATGAGAGAGTACGGACCGATAGAGCGCATGTGGATCTTGTCTTCCACCATGTGGTGCAGCTTGAGGATGTACATGTATCCGACTGCAACTGGCTGGTCGAAGTGTTCACCGGTGCGACCATCGCGCAGGAGCATCTTGCCTGACTTGTCATAGCCAGCTTTCACGAGCTCTTCTTTGATCTCAGCGTCGGTAGCTCCCACAAATGGTGGGACGATCGCCTGATATCCGAGAGCACTTGCCGCAAGTCCGAGGTGGAGTTCCAAGATCTGACCGAGGTTCATACGTGAAGGCACGCCGAGTGGTGTGAGGATCACGTCAACAGGTGTACCGTCTTCCATGTATGGCATATCTTCTTCTGGGAGGATACGTGAGATAACACCTTTGTTACCGTGACGTCCGGCCATCTTGTCACCGACAGAGACGTTACGGACTTGGGCAACTTCGATGTAGATCTTCTTGATGATGCCTGACTCGAGCTTGTTACCACGTTCACGTGAGAATACTTTGACTGAGATCACGCGACCACGCTTGCCGTTCTCCATGCGCTTGGAGGTGTCTTTCACATCGCGGGCTTTCTCACCGAAGATAGAACGGAGCAGGCGCTCTTCTGGAGTCAGCTGTGTCTCGCCTTTCGGAGAGATCTTGCCGACGAGGATGTCGCCTGGACGAACTTCTGCACCGATGCGGACGATACCTTCTTCGGTCAGGTTCTTGAGCTTGGCCTCAGCAACGTTCGGGATATCACAGGTCGTGACTTCGGGACCGAGCTTGGTGTCACGGACGTTGACTACGAACTCTTCGATATGGATAGAACTCCACTTTGCATTCTTGACCACACGTTCAGAGAGGATGATCGCGTCTTCGTAGTTGGATCCAGACCATGACATGAAGGCGACAAGTGCGTTGTGACCGAGTGCGATCTGTCCCTTGTCAGATGTTGAGGTGTCAACGAGGACATCACCCTTCTTGACAGTGTCGCCGAGAGAGACGATCGGACGCTGATGGAATACGGTGAAGCCGTTGGTTCGTGAGAAGAGTACGAGATTGTATGTAGTACTCTTGCCTGTTTTCTTGGACTTGAATGTCAGACTCTTGGCATCGAGATGAGTGATCTCGCCATCTTCTGGGGCAACAACTATGCGACCAGTATCGAGGACTGCTTTGCTTTCCATGCCAGTTGCAACGAATGGTGCCTCAGGTACGAGACATGGCGTTGCCTGCTTTTGCATGTTCGATCCCATCAACGCACGGTTCGCATCGTCATGGTTAAGGAACGGAATGAGGGACGTGGCGATCGAGAATGCCTGGTTGGTTGCAACGTCGATGTAGTCGATCTCGTTTTTCTTGGCGAGCTCTGGTTTGCCATTGCGGCGAACTTCGGCCTCATCGTCAGTGATGACGCCATCTTTGTCATATGGAGTTGCGGCGTGAGCGATACGGAAGTTCTCTTCTTCGAGCGCGTTGAGATAGACGATCTCTTTGGTGACTTTGCCGTTCTTGACCTTGGCGTACGGAGTTTCGATCATGCCAAAATCATTGATACGAGCATAGGTTGTCAGACGAAGCACCAGACCGATGTTCGGACCTTCTGGAGTATGGATCGGGCAGAGACGGCCGTAGTGAGATGGGTGCACGTCGCGGACTTCGAATCCTGCACGTTCACGAGAAAGACCGCCGGGACCGAGTGCAGTGAGCGTACGGAGATGTTCGACTTCGGCCAGGACGTTCTCCTGCGCCATGAATTGTGACAACTGGTTAGTTGTGAAGAATTCTTTGATACGAGCCTGGAGTGGGCGTGGATAGATGAATGAAACAGGGAGAGTCACGTCTGGTTCGACGGTCGACATCTTGTCCTGGATATTACGCTTCATCTGGGTGAGACCGAGACGGATACGTTGTTCGAGGAGTTCACCGACATAACGTACACGGCGTGAACCGAGGTGGTCGATATCGTCAGCCTGCATCTCTGGATCGAGCGACAGAGTCACGATGTGTGCGATCGTAGTAGCAACATCATCGAGTGACAACGTGCGACGTTCTAGCTCTTTCTCTTCCATAGACTTGCCGAAACGCTTGTTAAAACGAAAACGTCCGACACGAGAGATGTCATAGCGGTCAGCCTTGAGAAGGGCCTGGATGAATGAACGAGCATTCTCAGGAGTCGCAAGATCTCCGTCACGGAGACGCTTGTGGATCTCGATGTATGCATCGTCGGTTGTCTTTGCATGATCCTTGGCGATAGTCATCTCGATGATCTTCTTGAGATCTGGGTTGCCCTTGAAGAGATCTTCGATCTTCTCGTTGCTCTCTGCACCGAGGATACGGAGGAGAGATGTTACCGGGAATTTGCGCTTGCGGTCGATACGGCAGTAGATGACGCCGTCTGAATCCATCTCGATCTCCATCCATACTCCACGTGCAGGGATAATCTTGGCTCCAAAAAAGGTCTTGCCTTTGAGCTCATTCGAGGTAAAGAAAATGCCGAATGAACGAGCAAGTTGAGGTGCGATCACGCGCTCGACACCGTTGATGATGAAGGTGCCATGATCGGTCATGACTGGGAAGTCAGCCAGGAACATCTCTTGTTCTTTGACCACATTCAAAGATTTATTCTTGAGGGTTACGCGGACTTTGATCTGACCTTCGTAGTTGAGCTTGTTGAGCTTGGCATAGTGTTCGTCGAACTTTGGCAGGATGAGTTCGGCATCACTGATCGAAAGTTCGAACTTCTTCTCCGCATAGTCTTTGATCGGAGAGAAGTCTTTGAGCAGGTTGGAGAGACCTTGCTCGACGAGCCAGGTGAAGGAGGCATTCTGTGACTCTACGAAGTTAGGCATCTCTGCCAACGGCACTTGGTATCGACTAAAATATTTCTTCGGGCGTACAGAGGTAGTATTCGACATGGGTATAGTAAAGGATTATTAAAATAAAACCGAACTCAATGCGTATCACATCTCTCTCATATTAACCTGTGGAAACCTTGTGAATATCTCCCCTTTTCTACGGACATGTAAAGACGCAAAAATCCACCGCCAGGTAAATGGAGTGGTGTCTCGATGTCACGTTAGAGTAATATATGCACAGGTAGGATCAATTTTGAGCCTTGTAATCCTCCGCTTTATGGCCAACCTTCGTTCCGATGCGCATCGGAACTTCGGTATGGCACAGCAGAACTCAATCTGCGAAGTTAGGTTGAGGCTAGCAAATAGAAACGTATGTGTCAAGTGGATAGAGGGACTTACCCATAGTTATGTTCGTGGATTAGGGAAATACTCTTGGAACACCTTGCGGACTTCGACCGCTATGATCCCTGGCACCTCCTCCAGTATCTCCTTTTTGTGTTTATCGAGTTTTATATCTATCTCGCTACCAAAGGCCATAAAACTGTTATTGATATATTCTTCCATCTTACTAAAACCCTCATCGACGTATGATCTGAGGTCTCGAATGCTCTTTTCGACGTTATCGAACCGAATAGCCATATCAGTTCTGAATTCATACATCTCGTCTCTGAATTCGTTGAACTCTTTCTTTGTTACATAATCATGTTGCATAGGTGAAAGTATCTTTTGATTCATATATGTTCGTATTTATATGGATAAGAAGCCACATACAACCGCGCTTATGGAGAATTCGGTTGCAACCTGAACTGTTGATGTATGTGCTAATTATAGATATTTACCCGCGTAGTACACAAGTGTGCAGACCGCAGAAAATGTTGTCGGATTACTTCTTCCCTTTTCCTTTTCTTTCTTCCTTCCATTTTTCCATTTCCTTATGGTGCCCTGAGAGCAGGATCTTGGGAACACGAAGCTTTTTGCCCTTGTACTCGATGACTTCAGGACGAGTGTAGACATCAGGGCTTGCTATGCGTTCTTCTTCTAGTGACTGGATATCACCGAGAACACCTGGAATACGACGAGTAATGGTGTCGATGATGATCATAGCCGGAAGTTCGCCACCAGTGAGCACATATGGACCAACTGAGATGTCGATCATGGGGAATGCTTTCTTGATACGGGCATCGATACCCTCATAACGGCCACAAACCATGACGATGTCAGTGTATTTCTTGAACTTCTCTGCGACTTTGTTGGTGAATTGTTCTCCGGCTGGTGAAAAGAAAATTATTTTAACCTGCGCCATAGACTTCTTGCTTTTACCTTTTTCGGATTGTTTAATTGTTGAATGCTTCAATGCTTCTTCAATCGCCTTTATCACCGGAAGTGCTTCTATCACCATCCCTGGACCACCACCATAAGGACGATTGTCTACTCTACGATCTGCATATGAAGGAATCTTGCCTTTGGGAACCTCCACAAAGTCGCGAGGATTGTAATACTGTATAGAAATAAGGCCTTTCTCTTGGGCGCGTTTCAAAATAGACGTATTCACATACGAATCGAGGCTCTCTGGAAACAAAGTTATGACGTGGAAGGTGGTCATGGCAATATCTGTGCAACAAAAAATCGTGATACTAACTGTACCACGAATGAGTGAGTTTGTCACTGGATGAATGCCTCGAGCGGTCTTCTCAGGATATGCTGCAGACACCACTCATCAACCTCTGAAAATTCGATCTGCATTTGCCCACCACTTACCAAGGTACAAGAGCCACGTTCTTTTAGGACAGCCTTATTTGTGTGGAGGGTCAATTCTATGCCAGTGAAGACTGGTATGAGAATAATCCGCTGAAACCGATTACAATCTCCGAATGCGAAGACGGGTAATTCAGCTTGACGAGGTCTTCGAAGTTCTTTAGCTGCTGAATGCTTCATGTGTGCAAACATATTTGAACACGCACAATCAGTGAAGAAAGTTATTTCGGCCTTCGTTCGCTTATTGAGGTTATTGGAATCGAAATACAAGATTTGTCGCCCTCCTCCCGATTCCCATAATGCAATGGCACCGACATACTGCACTTTATACTTCTTGACTTTGACATGACACTGGTAGTGTACATGATTCATGGAATACTCCTGGTTAATTGTTTCTTGCAAACCTGTCAGCGAGGGGATTTCTCCGGCACAGAATACATGGTCGCAACACATACCCCTGTTGTACAGAAACCGATCACCGGATGACCCAAAGGAAGCAGATCATCGCTCCATATGATTCTCAGGAGTTCTTGAAATTCTTCCTTGAATTTGGCCACCATGAGCATCTCCTGAAACAAATCGAGCGCCTCATCACTTTTCCGAAGTGCTCCAAAATACAATTTGCGCCACTGTCCAAATGTTCTTTTTGTTTTCATGTAAAAAACCTTTCTACAACCAAGGTAGCATCTTCGTAACAAAAAATCACCCTTCGACGTTACTCGGGGTGATTTTTGCTTTTTTCTTGTTGCTTCTTTACTCGAGCTTGAGATCCGCCATAGCCTCTTCGATCGTCTTTGCGGTTGGAGATCCAGCCATACGTTCTGCTGACTTGAGACCACCGACTGGCTCGTTGATCTTGAGGTTAACACGAGAGTTGTTCTTCATACCCACGACGCGCAAGAGTGTGCGAACTGCCTTGGCAGTATTGCCCTGTCGGCCGATGATCTTGCCCATATCTGCTGCGCCGACTTCAAGCGTAAGGAGTACTCCCATCTCATCTACGGTACGGTTGACCTTTACTTGATCTGGAGCATCTACCAAAGCCTTGATAACGTATTCTAGAAATTGCTGATCTGGCTGCATAATCGTCGTGTTAGAAGATAATTAGTAAGAGGTACAGAGATCTGTACTGCGATAAGTGTAACAAATGCAACATGCCACGCAAGGCATATGTGGGTAAAAGAAAAGTTAGGCTGTTGCAACTGCAGGAGCTTCGGTAGGAACTGGAGCAGCTTCTGCGACAGGAGCCGCCTCGGCAGGAGCGTCTTTCTTGATGACGGTCTTCTTTGGCAATGCGTTGAGCTTCTTGCCAGCGATCGCCTTGTTGGAGACGAGGAAGTTGTGGAGGGTCAACGAGAGTTTGACACCCTGAGACATCCAGTACTTGATCTTCTCGACATCGAGCTGTTCGAGCTTGTTCTGGATGCGGGTATCATACCAGCCGAGATTCTCGAGATATTTGCCACTGCGAGGGCCGTTCTTGGACTCGGTCAATACAACACGGAATGTTGGTTCGTGGTTGCGTCCTGTGCGTTGTAGGCGGATCATTAACATGTGGGAGAGATAGTAACAGAATGGGCTATATATTGCAAGGTTAGTCTGAAGCTGGTACGGCTCCCAGAACATATATCTCGAAGTGCACGGATATTTTTCTGCTGAAAAATTCCTCGTGCTCGCGCCAGTCGCGCTCGCAGGGCACTTCTCGATACATGTTCTGCTCGCCTTATTTTGATTCCGATACCTTTATCTGTGGCTACTTATTCAGCAACTTCTTTACTATCTTAAGGGTGGAGCAGATATGGCCTTTCTTGGTCCATCTGCCGAAAGAGAATCGGATGGAGGTTGTGGTATCTGCACCGAGCGCCTTCAGGACGTATGACTCGTCCTCATCACGGAGACACGAGCTCTTGGTCGAGACAGCGACTCCTCCCGCGTCGAGCTGGAAGAGGAGAAACTCGTTATCGATGCCCGGAATTGAAACATTGAGAATATGGGGCGAAGTGACAACTTTTCTTGTCACTTCAGCCATTTTTGCTATTTTTGAGAAATCTTTATCCTCCACCCCCCTGTCTGAATTTGAAAAAACTCTTGGATTCACCGTAATACCTGGTTTTATTTTTTGTAACTCTTCAATGAAAAAGTCTCTCAACTCCCCTATTCGCTGCGATTCTTTTTCTTTCATGATGGTCGCCAATTCTAAAGCCCGAGCGAAGCCCGCAATACCAGCGACGTTCTCGGTACCCGAGCGAAGACCTCTCTCCTGACCACCACCATACATGATCGGCTCGATCGGAGTTCCTCTTCGCACATAGAGACATCCGACACCTCGTGGACCATAGACCTTACCTCCATCGAGCGTGATCATGTCGACACCAAGTTGAGAAACGTTCATATCCAGATGGAGTGGTGCCTGACATGCGTCAGTATGGAAAAGCGGATATCGACGATCTTCCCCTTCTTTTGAAAATTCTTTGCGTGCCTGACGGATCACTTTTGCGATCTCACGTATTGGCTGGACTGTGCCGATCTCATTGTTGACGTACATGATTGATACCAGGAACGTCTCGGGTCGAATGGCCTTTTTGATATCTTCGGCAGAAACAATACCGTCAGCACCTACCGCGACACGGGTGACTTCGACGCCGTGCTTTTCCATCATAGCGGCATATTCTCTGATGGATGAATGTTCAATATCAGAAATGATAAGGTGTGGTTTCGTAAAGCCATTCCTATGTGCTGCTCGTCCCACACCTTCGAGTGCGAGACCATTGGCCTCGGTGCCACCAGAGGTGAAGACTATCTCATCTGGCAATGCATGGAGCATGTCAGAGACCTTTTTGCGACTACTTTCAATGACGGTACGTGCAGATACACCCTCTTTGTACAAAGAAGAAGAGTTGGCGTATTCTTGGGTTGAATACTTCTTTATTTCTGCCGTTACACGCGGATCAACCGGCGTGAGCGAAGCATAATCAAGATATATACGTCTCATATTGTCAATATAGCGTAGAAAATAAAAATCCGCCATGTTCGGCACATGGCGGGATAATTGTTTGAGTTAAAAGCTAGCCAATTCCTCAAGAGTGTCTTGAGTTGTAATGAGATCGGGACGATAGAGGTCGCTGTGAGACCTCTATCACCCGCCTCACTGTAAGCGGAGGATCGCGTGCCGAAATATCGGGGCAAAAGACAATCTGGCTTTTCGTAAAAATGTCAGAACCGAAGACGGTAGCGAAAGAGAGTTCATCTCGATGCGACCATTCGACAGTGGTGTCATTCTGTACAAACCAAAGAGTTTGTTCTTGGATCGTATCCTGTGCAGCGGCAAGCACAAGAAGATCTGCTCGACGACCTTCATCGAGTGTTCCCTGGTAACTTGCGGATGCAAGTACCACTAACAATCCATATAAAATGTGCACTGACAACAAGCGTACACCCTCCAGACAAAAGGTGCAAGAACCTCTTGTATAGGTATAATAGATGTATGAATTCTATTTTTGAAAACCCACTCGCTGTTGCCGTGATCATCCTCTTTGTCTTGGTAGTCGTCCTTATCATCTGGGTTACGATGCTCCACACCAAACTCAAGAAATTTCTGGTCAATGTAGACTCAGACACGATCACTGACTCACTCGCATCTGTCTCCAGTGACCTCAAAAACCTCCACTCATTCCGAGCAGAGCTCGAAACCTATCTCTCTGGTGTCGAGAAACGCCTGCGCAAGAGTATCCAGTCGGTACACACGATCCGCTTCAACCCCTTCAAGGGTACTGGTGGCGGTAGCAACCAGAGCTTCGCGACCACACTCATCAACGAAGAAGGTGATGGTGTGATCCTCTCTAGTCTCTATTCTCGCGACCATGTCAGCGTCTTCGCCAAACCTCTCAAGAGACACGTTACGGAACACGAGCTATCAGACGAAGAAGTAGAGTCGCTGGAGAATGCAAAGACCGGGTTGGGGAAATAAAAAGCATATTCACTCCATCATTCAAAGTTTTTGTTGTCAATAAACGCTTTTCCTGCTAGACTGGATTTCTCTCTATGTCTACATCAACCCAGAAAAAACTGGTGCGTCGTCCCCCTGTGGTTGTAGTCATGGGTCACATCGACCATGGCAAATCCACCCTCCTCGACTATATCCGCAAGTCCAACATCGTCGCAGGCGAAGCGGGAGGTATCACTCAGCACATGGGAGCCTATCAGGCAGAGCACACTGGGGCAGATGGAGTAAAACACGCCATCACCTTCCTCGATACACCAGGTCACGAGGCATTCTGTACTATCCGTGAACGCGGCGCCAAGTCCGCTGATATCGCCATCCTCGTAGTATCTGCAGAAGACGGCGTCAAACCACAGACCATCGAAGCTCTCAATACGATCCTTGAAAATAAGATCCCCTACATCGTCGCCATCAACAAGATCGACAAGCCCAACGCCAACGTCGACCGTGCAAAACAAAGTCTCGGCGAGCACGAGATATACGTAGAAGGTTGGGGTGGCACAGTCCCCTGCGTACCGATATCTGCACTCCAGGGCACCGGAGTATCCGAACTCCTCGACATGATCCTGCTCATGGCAGAACTCGCAGACCTCTCTGCCGAGACCAGTGTACCTGCATCAGGTATCATCATCGAATCCGAGCTCGATACACGTACCGGTATCTCGGCCACTACCCTCGTACAGAACGGCACCCTCCGCATCGGTACCTGTATCGTCGCTGGAGGATCCTATGCACCAGTAAGGTTCATCGAAAATTTCCTAGGCAAAAAGATTGACTCGGCTAGTCCTTCGATGCCGGCACATATCGTCGGCTGGACATCTATCCCTGTCTGCGGGTTACTCTTCGTCACTGTCGAGAGCAAAAAGGAGGCAGAGAAGATCACTGCTGCCTACCAAGAAGAGGCTCGCCGAACGCGCCTCGCTACTCCTACAGCACCAGCAACTCCTGCACCTCGCAAGACAGCAGCAGATGATGTCTTCAATCCGAACCGTAACGCCTCTGCAGACGAAGTCATCACCTTCCCTATTGTCATCAAAGCCGACACGATCGGTAGTCTCGATGGTATCCATCATGAACTCAAGAAGATCACTCATGACAAAGTCCGCATCAAGATCGTCGCTGAAGGGATCGGTGAGATCAACGAGAACGATATCAAGCTCGCCCTCAGTGACACTGGTGTCACCTTGATCGGCTTCAACGTCTCCCCTGACAAGAAAGCCGCTGGTATCATCGAGCGCATGAATGTGTCGATGAAGACCTTCACGATCATATACGAACTCGCTCAGTTCATCCGAGCCGAATTCATGGCAAAAGTCCCCAAAGAATACATCGACGAGGTCACCGGCGAAGCAAAGATCCTCGCACTCTTCTCTCATGAGAAAGACCGTCAGGTACTCGGCGGCAAAGTCCAGACAGGTACCATCAACACAGGTAATGACGTCCGCATCATGCGTCGTGGTACCGAGATCGGTCGTGGTAAGATCCGCGAACTCCAGACCAAGAAGATCCGTGCATCTGAGGTCGCCGAAGGTCATGAGTTCGGAGCGCTCATCGAAGCCAAGATCGCCATCGCTGTTGGTGACCGCGTCGAGGCGG
Source organism: Patescibacteria group bacterium (assembly GCA_038065395.1). Lineage (GTDB taxonomy): Bacteria > Patescibacteriota > Minisyncoccia > Phycocordibacterales > PALSA-1337 > C7867-002. The sequence continues at coordinate 56,861 of JBBTRB010000004.1, read as the reverse complement.
TGCATACTATAGAAAAGAAGTCCTAGATACCAAAGCGTAGATCCCCTCCTTCGAGGGGATGACGCACACTCCCATGAATCAAAAAGACGACAAACTCAAAGAGATCATCCGAGCACTGGCAGCGGATTATTTCTCACGCGAGTCGAACCGCCAATCCCTGATCACGGTCACCAATATCGACCTACGCAATCGTGCCTCCAAAGCGATCATCTTGATCACGGTGCTTCCTGAGGACAAGGAGCAAGCGGCACTCGAGTTCGCCAAGCGTCAGCTCTCCGAGTTCCGAGAATATGTTATGAAAAATTCACGTGTCCAACGTGTACCTTTCTTCGAAGTGCGTATCGATAGTGGCGAGAAGAACCGACAGAGGATGGACGAAATAGGTAAGATAGGAGATACTAAGTCACAAGAGATTAGTAATTAGATATTAGAAAATCACAGATTTTTCCAATCTCTAATCTCTTTTTTCTAATTTCTTGAGTTTCCCTGGCCACGTAGAAAAGTGGTAATTCGGCGGTCTGCAAAACCGCTATACGCGAGTTCGATTCTCGCCGTGGCCTCACTACGAACTTTAGCAGTCTACCTCAGAGAGCAAAGCCTCTGCGGGCTTTGCGTGCGAGAATCGAAAAGGCTGAGCATGTCGCAATGAGTTCCGAGCTTGCCGAGGAACGAAATGAGACGCGAAGCCTGTACTGGTCCTGTAAGGACCGATCTCGCCGTGGCCTCATTATTCAAGTGTTTGACGATATCATTCAAAATTGGTAGAGTATTGTCTGGTCTTTTTTGCTCTTACAACCTTCAACCACAGGAGTTGGTATGTTCGAAAACATTGGAACATTTCACATTATCCTTGTTCTTATCGGATCATTCGGGATCTTTTTTGCCATCAAAGGCTTCTGGGTCTCAGCTACGCAATTTTTCGGATCACTCATGTTTTCCCTCTCTTCCTTTGCTGGCGCGATCTTTCACTTGTCCCCCTCGGCTGCGGTAATCCTTTACTTAATTGTAGGAATGATGATTACCCTCTTTTGTGTTGGTTCTCGGATCTTATCAAGATTGCAAAAGTGACGAGACCGACAACACCCCCCCACCGCAACTGACGCGGTGGGGTTTTTTATATATTGGAATCCCTTATACATACATGATATCGTGTACCCATGCCCGGGTGGCGGAATTGGTTTACGCAGCAGACTTAAAATTTGCCGATCGCAAGATCATGTGGGTTCGACTCCCACCCCGGGCACAACAAATTTTCTTATATCGTGACAAAAACTTCGACGATGCACCTCGAGCAGACCATGTTTCCTGATCGCCTCATGATGCCTCTTGGTTCCATACCCTTTGTGTTTTTCGAAGCCGTATTCAGGATGCTTCTTGGCCAATAGGTTCATCTTCCTGTCGCGCAATACTTTTGCGCAGATAGATGCCAAGGCGATCACCACTTCTTTCTCATCTCCCTTTATGATCGTCTTTTGATGTAGATATTCCACTGGCGCCTTGAGTCCACCATCCAAGAGAACATGCGCTTTGCGACGTTCGACTTTCAAACCATTCAACGAAAGCGCCAATGCAGTACGGATAGCATATGACAGACCTTTGGTATCAATTATTCTCTGACTCTGAAACGTGACCTTGAAATCTACATGTCCCGACTTCTGCGCCAATTCGATAATCCGAAACCACTGTTCTCTTTTTATTTCAGTCAATTGTTTCGATTCCTTCACGCCACGAAAAAGTCTTCTGGCTTCAGGTTTGAGAAATACCAAAGCACCAACCGCCACAGGGCCTGCGATAGGTCCACGACCGACTTCATCAATACCTATGGAATACATCTTCATATGATACTGATCATAGCAAAATACGTTGAACTTTCCATTTGGATATACAAACGGTAAACTACCTCTATGTCCGTCCCGTTCACTCACCTCCATACCCACTCCCACTACTCACTGCTCACCGCTCTCCCCAAGATCGACGATCTCGTCGCAGAGGCCAAGAAGTCTGGCATGACGGCGCTCGCCCTGACCGACAACGGCAACCTCTATGGCGCCATAGAGTTCTACAAAGCCTGCCAGAAAAAAGGCATCAGGCCGATCATCGGAGTGGATTTCTTCGTGGCCACTCGTTCACGCAAAGACATGCAGGCCGGTATAGACAACAAACGCTCTCGCCTGGTACTCCTCGCCATGAATGAGACCGGCTACCGCAACCTCGTCCAGCTCGTGACACTCTCCCATCTCGAAGGCTTCTACTACAAACCTCGTATCGACCATGAACTCATCCAGAAATATCATGAGGGACTGATCGCCATCTCGCCTTCCTTCAGTGGCGAGATCGCACTCTCACTCAAGAGTCGGAACCAGGACAAGGCTCGCGAAGCAGCACTCTTTTATAAGAACGTCTTCACTCCCGACGAGACTGGCCCGCGACTCTATATCGAGATCACGCATCATCCCGAGATCGACAACCACGAGACGTCGATGAAGGCTCTCAAGGCCTTCGCCGACGCCGAGGGTATCTCTGTCTGCGCCGCACACGATGTCTACTATCTCAAACCTGAAGACCGTCTGGCTCGTGAGACGCTGGTACGCGTCAACAGTCACGGTGACAATTCCGAGCGTGTATCAGATAATGATGAAGACGACTTCTCCTTCATCTCTACCGAACGTGCTGAGGAACTCTTTCGCGATATGCCCGAAGCACTCGAGAATACTCAGAAGATCACCGACCGATGCACCTTCCAGATGACCTTGGGCAAATGGGTGTTCCCTGCGCTCACGATCGAGAGTGGTCTCACTGCAGACGAAGAACTCCGTCGTCTGGTCTTCGAAGGATTCGCCAAGAGAAATGTCGAGAAAACCGTCGAATACGAAACTCGTGCCGAATACGAGCTCAAGGTCATCCGCGACAAAGGCTATGCACCATACTTCTTGGTGGTGGCAGACCTCCTGAACTTCGCTCGTGCCAACGGCATCTTGTCTAACATCCGCGGATCGGTCTCTGGCTCGATGGTCACGTACCTCGCAGGTATCACCAATATCAACCCGATCGAATACGAGATCCCTTTCGAGCGCTTCCTCAACCCAGAACGTCCCTCTGCTCCCGATATCGACATGGACTATGCCGACGATCGTCGTGACGACATGATCGCCTACGTACGAGAGAAGTATGGCCATGACCGAGTAGCTCAGATCGGAACCTTCGGTACGATGATGGCACGTGGCTCGATCCGTGACGTCGCTCGTGCCATGGGATTCCCCTACGATCTCGGTGACCGTATTTCCAAACTCGTTCCCATGGGTGCACAAGGATTCCCGATGACGATCGACCGGGCACTCGAAGAAGTCGCCGAACTCAAACAGATATACCAGTCCGAGCAAGACGTGCGTACGATCATCGATATGGCACGCAAGATCGAAGGTTGTTCGCGCCACATCGGTGTCCATGCGGCAGGAGTGGTGATCTCTCCGAGTGCATTGACGGACTTCACTCCACTCCAGTTCGACCCCAAAGGCGAAGGCAAGATCATCACGCAGTACGACATGTATTCGATCGAGGAAGCAGGACTCCTGAAGTTCGACTTCCTGGGTCTCAAGAACCTCACCATCATCGCCGATACGATCTCTCGTGTAGAGAAGATCGCTGGAGTCAAACTCGATGCCGACACGATACCGATCGACGATGTGCCGACATTCGAGATGCTCGCTCGTGGTGAGACCGCCGACCTCTTCCAACTCAACGGCGACGGCATGACCAGGTTCCTCAAAGACCTCCGACCGACCAGTATCCACGATATCAACGCCATGGTGGCGCTCTATCGTCCTGGACCCCTGCAGTTCATCCCAGAATACATCGCCCGCAAACATGACCCGTCACTCATCAGCTACCTGGACCCAAGCCTCGAAAAGATCCTCAAGAAGACCAACGGCATCCTGGTCTACCAAGACGACTTGTTGATGATGGCTCACGAACTCGCCGGATACAGCTGGGGCGAGGTGGACAAATTTCGCAAAGCGGTTGGCAAGAAAATCCCCGAGGAAATGGCGGAGCAAAAAGAGAAGTTCATCAAAGGCTGTGTCACGCATAGCAAGTGGGGCGAGAAGAAAGCCAAAGAAGTCTGGAAGTGGATCGAGCCGTTCGCATCGTATGGTTTCAACAAAGCACACTCGGTATCATATGGACGTATCGCCTACCTCACGGCGTATCTCAAGGCACATTTCCCTGCAATATATCTCTCGGCGGTACTCTCCTCAGAATCTGGCGAAGTAGAAAAAGTGGCCGAAACGATCGCTGAATGTAAGCGTATGAATATTCCGGTGCTACCTCCGGATGTGAATGAAAGTTATAGTCAGTTTACGGTGGTCAAGGGACCAACCTCTGTTGTCATTCCCGCAAGCCGAAGCGAAGCGAAGGCGCAAGCGGGAATCCAGGATCAAACCACAGACAGTAACAATACCCTGGATCCCCGTTTTCACGGGGATGACACAGCAAACAAATATCGTATCCGCTTTGGGCTGGTCACGATCAAGAACTTCGGGCAGGGTATTTCGACTTCGATCATCGAAGAACGAAAGAAGAACGGCCCCTTCACCTCCCTCGCCAACTTCCTCGACCGTGTCAAAGATCGTAACCTGAACAAAAAGTCTCTCGAAGCCCTGATCAAAGCCGGTGCGCTCGACCTCTTCGGTCATGAACGCGGACTCTTGCTCGCTAATATAGATCTTTGTCTCGCCTACAACAAAGAGAAGGGCGATCAGCATAGTGACCAAGACTCTCTCTTTAGCATGATGTCAGATGCCTCGAGCGCTCCGACACTCCGCCTCGTCGATGCTCCTCCAGTAGATATGCGCGACCGACTGGCTTGGGAGAAAGAGCTCCTCGGTCTCTACATCTCAGGACATCCACTGGAACGATTCCGAGAGATCATGGAGAAGAGAGACGTCAATATAAAAAAGGTTCTCGAAACCGAGAAGGACGGCGCTTCGTTCGTCTGTGTTGCCATGATCGACAGCGTCCGCCCGATCCAAACCAAGAAGAACGACACCATGGCCTTCCTCGCCATCTCTGACCTTACCGGCACAACCGAAGCCGTCGTCTTCCCTCGCACCTACACCGAATTCAAGAACCTCATCACCCCTGACCGCTGTGTCGCTCTCAAAGCCACCGTGACCACCCGTAACGGTGAAAGGAGTTTTATTGTCGAGAGGGTCAAAGGGTTGTAGATCTTCCCCAGGTAAGAAAAAACCACCAATCACCTAGCGAGTGGTGGTGTGTTTTTACTTTAAGAAAGTACTGGACAAGTCACTATAATTAAGGTAGTGTACTTTCAGTCTTCGCACATTAACAATTCAACCACTGGAGCAAAAATGATCGAAAGAATCGACCCCTCATTTAGCGGCTTTGATGATGCTGTACTTGAAAGATGGGGTTTAAAGCCCACTGCCAAGGACACTCTCAACCGAGCCAAGGAACGAGGTACCATCACCCCTCAGGAAATCAGTGAGATGATTTCCACGGCGTTAGCGAAAGACCGAAACAAGATGGCAGGGGTGTTGCAGGAAATTAAAAAAATACTGCAAAATCTCAACATTAGCGTCACGTTTAACGTCGTACATAACCATGTTGTCCAATCCTCTGCAGTTCCGACTATCAAGCCGAAACCGCAACCGAAGGTCAAGGAACAGACTGTTCCTCCCTTAGCTCCTGCTAAGGGACCACAATACGCAGGAGAAGGACACGAGTCGTCTTTCTTGAATGCCAAAATTTTGCGCGAGCAAGGCCTTGTGCCTGACTCTCTCGGAATTCTTCTGGCAGCCAAAGCGAAAGGTCATATCTCGCCACAGCAAATCGGAACTCTCATCCCTGCGGAAATTTCGCAGGACAATGCAAAGTTACGAACAACAATGCGTTGGATCACCCAGTTGCTGGGAGCCATCGATGTCAAGATTGTGATTGGTGAGGTTCATTACAAAAAACCAGATTCACACAGTCCCGAGACGTCCTACTCTCGTCGCCCCGAATCACCATCCTCCAACAGGGGTAAGCTACCGGCTTTGTTCAACTCAACCGGTATTAGCGAAACTGTTTCGGAAGAGCCTTCAAAAGAGGCTTTGCTCGAACTGGAAGAGAATAAGGAAACTGATGGCGAGGAAAGCGAGCATGCTGATCCGAACGGAGAATTCATACCGAAGTTCATCTTCGATCGTGAATCAGGAGTCAGCAATCCTTACTATAGTGCCGTCAAAAACCATAAGTTTCTGAAGCATCAGGACCTACTAGAATTGGCACGCCGATGGCACATGCACGCCGACTACGAAGCCCGCAACACCATCGTGGTTCATAACTTGCGCTTGTCGATGAAAATCGCCGCGCACTATATGGGTCGAGGTTTGGACTACGACGACCTTGTTCAGGAAGGAAATATGGGTCTCATGGTCGCAGCGGAGAGATTTGACCCTGAAAAGGGATTTCACTTCTCTACGTATGCGACATGGTGGATCAGATCCTATATCGCTCGTGCGATCCAAAACTTCACGAACATCATCCGGATGCCAGTTCACGCAATTGAGGCTCTCAACAAGGTCCTCAAGATAACGTGCGAGCTCGGATTGGAACTGCAACGCGAACCGACGCTTGAAGAAGTGGCAGCTCGAGCGGAGCTAGACGTTGATAAGGTGAAGAAGATTCTCCATCAACTCAAAGTTCCCGTCGTGTCTTTGGAGGAGTTGGCTTACAGTGCCTCGTCGAAAGACAGCGATGTCACCATCGGCGATCACATCATGGACAACTGCTTCCCTTCTGCCTCTACTGCTCTCGAAGCAAAGGAGGATTTGGAGATAGCCTCTCGGAACATCAGAACATTGTTAGCGGCGATTAAAGCGCTGCCAATCAGTGATCGTTGCAAGACGGTATTCAAAATGTTCTGGGGCCTTGAGGGTTATCCCGAAGATCATACACACGAGTCAATTCGCCCCGCAATGGGAGGAGTGACTCGCTCACGAATTCAGCAAATGGAAGATAAGGTCTGGCAGGAGTTGGCGAAACACGGAATCGCAATGACTCGAGAGAAACTTAATGAGGAGCTTAAGCGCGTCCACGATCTTGAAAACATCGTATGTGCTGAAGCCGATCTGTCCACTCCAGCCGAAGCCTTGATCTTGGATGAAGTCTCAATCGTATTCCAGGATGATGCCGAGAGAAGTGGCGGAGAGATGATTCCAGGGGTGACAATTACCCCAAGACGTCCTCAAGCCAAACTCGCAGAGGTCAAGCCAGGAACGCCTACACCAGAAGACATTATCCGAGTTGTCGGCGATGTTTATGGGAAAACACCAGAGATAATACTCGGTGAATCTCGCCCGAACGAAGTTGTTTGGGTAAGATGGGTCTGCACATATATCATGAGGGAGGAACTCAAATCCTCTTTTGTGGGAATTGGACAGGCTCTCCACTACGCTGACCACACGACGGCCATGCATGGACATCGGTCGCTCAAACAAGCGATTGAGAGGGACACTGCCCTTGCCGATGAGATCGAAAAAATCATCGCCTTGTGCGGTTTTCGACAGGAAAAACAAGTTGACCCTGAACAAGTTGCTCTGGCCGCAGAGTCTGCATTAAAAGCAGCTTCTCCGATTGTCGATCAAGTCCTTACTCTCACGAGCCAAGCATTCGACGTCGAGAAGTCGAAACTGTTCGCCAGGTCACATACAAGACCCGACGACCCGGAAAAATATCGGATTCGTGCAAAAAGTTTTGCGATGCACGTTCTGCGCACTGACTTCAACGTCCAGTGTCAGGAAGTAGCGCAAATCTTCGGATTCGGTGATTATAGTCGCGCTTCCGTAATTTGCAGTGGCATGGCGGAAGAAATGAAGACTGATGCAGACCTTCAAGCAAAACTGAAACTCATACGAGGTCAGTATAGCCTGGATGTTTATGGAGGAGATTTGCAACAAATAAAACAATGCCAGAAGATCCTTTTCCCTAAACAGGTTGAGGAACTAAAAAGCATTGTGGAAAAAATTGTAAAACCTTTCCAAGCAAAAGTTCAACGACTCCACGCCAAGCTCGACGCACTAGATGTGCCAGACCGCCACAAGGATATCCTCCGGCTTCGTTTCGGAGGAGACCCAACAAAAGAAACTCCGACGTATGAAGCCTTAGGACAAACCTACAATATCACTCGTTCCCGAGTGCAACAGATTCTCGTCACGACCATGGAACGATTGACTCTGACTTTAGATCCGTCGGACGCGGATCTGATGGTGGGTTATACCCAAGAGTTTGAGAAAGTTCGCCTCGTGGTTGAATTACAGAATCTTTGATGCGAAAGCATCGAGCACATGGCCATCCGCAAAGACGGATGGCCTTTTTATTACCCCTTTACAAGATTCCAAAATCGTGTAGTATTGTAATCAGAGTCAAAGATTTCGGTAAATGCATATGAACCTTAACAAAAGAGAGGAATTATGAAAGCGAAGACCCAAGACCCTCGAATCGTTCAAAAAGTACTCGCGATGGTTGCAGTTCACTACAAGACCACGCCTGAAATCCTCAGAGGCGACAAGGGTGATCTGGTGGCCAAGAAGGTGGTAATGTACACCCTCAGGGAAGAGCTCGGTGCATCACTCAAGGCTTCGAGAGAAGTCGTCGGAAGGAAACATAATCCTGACGTCTATCAGGCAGTCAAAAAGGTCAAAACGTTACTGAAAGCCGATGCGACCTTGGCTTCATTGATTGAAGAAATCAAAACCGAGGCTCTTATGATCGCAGCCATGCCGAGTGGGACCAGTTCCCCTTCTGCGCCCGCCAGTCCATCACCTCAATCAACACCGCTCAGTGCAAAAGGACCGACGAAAACCGAGACCACACCGATCATTGCTTCTGGGAACACAGCGCAAGTCATCGGAAATGTGCAGAAAGCGGTCACTGGGGTTTTCCTGGGTGCTGATCTTCTGCAAAGCCGTGATCCCGCCGCCGAAGTCATGCTTGCAAAAGACGCAGTGGTGTTTCTGGTCTGGGATGATTTTCCAAAAATCCCCTTGCCCGAAATACTGAGTGCGTTCCATCTCGATCAAGACGGCCTCTACCGAGCAATCGGAAGGATATCGGTCTGTTTGAAAGAAGATGGGAGCGAACTCAAGAAAAAACTCAAGGCAGCCCGAGGCGCCTACTCACCGGCTTAATAAGCCGAGCAACATATACAAAAAGGCCGGAGTGTTTCCACTCCGGCTTTTATTTTTTTCAAAAACTTTTCAATCATCGAGACGGCACTGCCATGAAGTAGCCAGGTCATGTGCTAAATCGGCAGTCTCCTCGGTAACCTCAAGTCTTCGATCGATTTTGCTTTTAAGCACATCCCCAACAATTCGATGTGAATCTTTCGTCCCATTTTTCTCTCCTGGAAGAATCTCCTTGTGGAGTTTCAGAGTCAGCTTCCCCCCTTCGGAAAAGACTGAACAGGCGTAGAGCCTACCAGGGATCGGTACGATTGATCCTCTTTCTAACTGCTGAAGCAGTGCTCCTCGATACAAGGCGACCAACTCGTTTTTATGCTTCACAAAAACCAGCGTGACTTTTTCATCAACGACAAATTTTTCTGAAACTTTAACGATGGTTGCAGTAACTTCAGGAGCAGGTGGTCTTTCAACCACTTTTTCCCTCGGAATTTCCTGAGCAGGTTTCGGCAACAACTGGGGAAAGACTTTCGCCATAATTTCCCTGTTAACTGCCGTGCATTGTGCGGCATATGGATGCCAGACCTTTACGATGCTTGTCGCAACGATATGATCCGGTGTTGTACCCCACAATGCCGACCCAGGATGGATGCGTACCTTCCCGAAGTCATGGAACACTCCGACATAATTTCCTTTTCCCTCGTGCTTCAAGAGATAGGCGTGCAATGAAGCGGCAATCGTCTGGACCAAAACATCCTCTGACGAATTACTGCTCATTCCGATATTGCGATCAAGGAGGATGCGTGAGAGCTGCTCTCTGGCAAGTGCAACCTCGCCGAGAGCGTGCGGACAAAGGAAGTGTTCTTCACACCAAGCCTTTGACTGACCTGAATCGGCGTATCCTTGCCACACCTTCAGAAATGTTAAAACGTCTGAATGCGGAACAAAGAATTGCGATTGAACCGAGCGTGCCTTTTTCTCATTACCCCAAGGGCGAAGGAAAACGGCAGGCGAAGCAAGGAAGGAGGCGTATGACAGTATCTCGCGCACGCAACCTCGTTTGGCAGCCTCAACAACGAGACGTCCCACTCGAGGAACAAGTGGCAGAGCCACCATGAGTTTCCCGGCATTGGTGAGATCCCCATTAGTTGATGAGAACGCCCCCAATTTAACGAGTTCCTCTTTTGCCTGGGTGAATACCTTCTCATCAGGCTTATCGACAAACTCGAATGCGCCAGGACCCTCAAATCCCAGAGTTCTGAGGTAGAGGAGTGTGATATCTAGCTTTCGCCGAAGAATTTCAGGCTTGGTATATGGAGGTCGGAGCTCAAAGGACGGTTCAGGATAAAGCCTGTGACACGTCCCTTCCGACACTCTCCCTACTCGGCCACTTCGTTGGATGCACCCACTTTGTGAGTGAGGCGCGATCGCAAGGCTTTCAATTCCTGTTTCTGAACAGTAGTCGACTTCCTTGATGAGGCCGCTATCCAAGACAAATTTCACCGTAGGCAATGTCAGGGATGTTTCAGCAATATTGGTGGCGATGATTACCTTCCGCATCCCAGGAAATTCCTCGAAGATGCGATGATATTCAGTTGCCTCCATGTCCTTGTGGAATGGCAGGGTTACAATTCGTCCCCCTTCCTGACTCCAAATCTCGGCAATGACCGCTTCAATGCTGTCACGTCCTGGCATGAACGCTAGGATATCGCCTTCTTTTGTGTCTGCAAGTATCGCCATGATTTTCTTTGCCACCGCGCGCACGACCCACTCTATGCGAGGGAGAGTGCGACGATGGTATGAGATAGTCACAGGAAACTGCCTTCCTGGAACATTGATGACTGGAGCTCCTTCGAAGTATTTTGACAAGGCTTCAGCATTGAGTGTGGCCGAAGCGATGATAACTCGGAAATTATTCCTTATTCGGGCTGCACGTTTGGCAAGTCCAAGAAGGAGGTCGATTTCCAAGCTACGCTCGTGGGCTTCATCAATGATCACAGCACTGTATCGCTCAAACAAGGAACCAGAGAACATTTCCCGAAGGAGTATTCCGTTGGTCACGAATTTGATCGCTGTGCCCGCAACACTGACGTTGCCAAAGCGAACATGGTATCCGACACGTTCCCCGAGTTCCGAGCCGATCTGCGAAGCGACGTATTCTGCGGTCGCAATCGCTGCAGCCCGACGTGGTTCTGCAACCACTATCGGACCTCGTTGGGATAGTCCCATTTCATGGAGAATTACTGGAAGTTGCGAAGTTTTTCCGCACCCAGTTTCCCCCGTAACGATGACTACCTTGTTGTCCGTAACTGCACTGATGATTTCTGCTTTCTTGGCAATGATTGGCAAGTCCATATCATCCTTTCAGGTTGTTCGTCACCTTAACTGTAAAGGTGCGTTATTCTGGGTGTTTTCCAGTATAGTTTCTAAAATATAGATACCATAAAAGTATCCGATAGTCCAATCCTATGTAATCTTACCTGCTGTAAATGTATTCCTCCCAAAACCCCACGAACACCATCGGATCTATCTCCCCACACACAAAAACCGTTCATATATGATGAAACGGTTTCATGTTCTTCCAAATTGTATATAGATTAGTTTGTTGTTTGGAAGGTAGACGGCCACATGACACTGACATTGCCTGTTTGATCTGTCACATAGACCATGTAGTAATATCGTGTATCCGATGATAATCCGGAGATCACTGCATTCAGTGACGTACCTGAACCAGCGTTAGCTGTAGAGAAGTTCCCTGACACATCGACAGAGTTGAATTGTTCTCTCAATATAAGAGGATTCTCACTGTAGTACACAACACCACTTGCGTACTCGTTGGTATTCCAGTTGAGATTCACACTGTTCCTGCCGGTACTTATGGAGGCATTGGATATAGTCGGTGCAACACCGCTGCTACCCACAATAGGTCCCGACATCTGACTGTTGAGTATTCTCAAGGTCAAAGGTCCGACACGACCCACGGTAGGGATATCATTGCGACTTTGGAAATTCGAGACTGCTGCCTTAGTAAGAAAGCCGAAGTATCCGGTAACGAGACCTTGCGGATATATCGTCGAGTCTTGTGCGAGAAATGTCTGCAGTGCAGATACATCAGTCCCTGTTGCGCCTACCTCTAGTTCACGCTCCAACGTCGCCGCAAAGACAGATGCGGATATCCCGGATACGAGTACTGTCACTACGATCACCCCAACTCCTCGCACAACCCTTTGTAACCATTTTTTATAGATAGTCATGATACATCTGTATAGTTATATTAGTAAATCGATACTCTGGTGGGGTGAGTGAAGGTGTAGCGTTGTGGGAAATAAAAAACCACCAGTCGCTGTTACGCGAACGGTGGTATAAAATAATTCCGTTCAATTACGGACGGACAATGATCCACTTAAATGCTAATGCATCAGTGGCAGCACCTCGCACATAGAGCCTAACCCAGTGTACTCCTGCCGCGAAAGTGGGAGCGAAATTCTCCTGATGTCCAGTTTCACCAATATCAGATAACCAATTGTATTCGATCGGCCTAACCCGTTCTGTTGTTCTGATTTCCGGACGAATTAGGACTTGTCCTGCACGAACCGTTTCAGAATTACTTCCATTTTCCAGAAGAATAATTCCTATATGGACAAGATCGAACGAATCAATATCTGCATCTTCCACACTTCGAACACGGAAGTATCTGTTTCGATCAGAGAATTTGGGTACCAAGAAGAAAATCTCTCCGTACTCATTCCCAAGAACAGTCTCACTTCCACTATAGACTTTCTTGAACTTATCTTGCGAGTCAATTTTTTCAGCAACTTCGAGCCTAAACAGTTTACCAGGTTCGACTCGAGCAGTAAGCAACAATTCGTCGCCGACTTCTGTTATTAAATCAATCGCTGAATAATGTTTCCTCTCAATGATTGTATAATCGAGCGCCGGCTGATTATTAACCATTTCGAATGAAAGACGTTCTTCTCCTTCCCATATCTTAAGATCAGACATGAGGAGGGATGTTCTCACTTCATCACCGCTTACGATTCCCCTAGAGATGTCTTTTTCAAGATCGTAAGCCATGGTCGCAAACAAAGATAATGACAGGTTCTTATTCGTTCCTAGTGACAACGACACATTTGTAAATACCAATCGTGCCATCATGGTCTCAGGATAATGAGGCAAAATGACAGAGCCGTGGCCAACAATAATTCCTCGATCATCAACAAGTCTCCAATTCGTAAACAAATTGAAGTCTTGCCTTCTGCCACAAAAACAATACCCTGGACCTTCACCATTAGTATCAGTAATTGTCTGGAAGACAGGGGCGGGGAGATAATCGAAAATCCATACAAGGTCAGCTCGGGCACCTGAGGTGTTTCGTGACGAGAATTGGATAGTGTTCAATAAAACATTCGAGCCCAAAGTGACCCTTGCTGGATGTGGCGTAAATGTCAAACTAAAATCAGCGGCAAGAGAAACGAACGTACCACAAAGATACACGCAAATACTGACTATACATTGTTTCATTCAGAATTTATTTTTGAGTTTTCAACGATCAATTTTCGCTACTGCGCTTAGCGCAATCCGATTTAAGTCAAAATAATAACATTTGTTTAATCAGTGGTCAACCTCCTCCCAAAACCCCACGAACACCATCGGATCGATCGATACTCCTCCTACTTTTAGACTGACATGGAGATGTGGAGCGTTGGCATATCCAGTCACACCGCTCTGCCCCAGGAGCTGTCCTCGCACGACCGTGTCCCCCACCTTCACATCGAGATGAGAGAGGTGCATGTAGAGCGTATGGACACCGAGACCGTGGTCTACGATGACCGTGTTGCCATAGACGGTGAATTCTTTGGCGAGAACTACCTTACCCGCATTCATGGCCACAACCGGAGTGCCCGTAGCCGCACGGAAGTCCGTGCCCTTGTGGACGATCGTCTGTCCAACAGTTGCCCGGTCATAGCCGTAGTCGTCAGTTACGAAAATATTTGTGAGAGGTAGCACGAACGCATCTTCCCATAGCTGTGTAACACTCGATGTGACACGTGCGATCTCTGCATTCTCTCGGGCTAGATTGTTCACCAGGTTTTTACTCGCCACCGGCGTATTGCCACCGAGCTTCTCTGGGATACCGATCGGTCTTTCGATCTTGGCTCGTGGTGTGATGGTAAAAGGAACCTCCCTGACCTCCCCACTTTCGAAAACCACCTTGACTTCGTGTGCCAAGACCTTTTCGTTAAAATCAACCGCGTACAGTGCATGAGGTACTCCCTGGTATAAGAATATCGGGACTATCTGGCCATCGACGAATACTTCTACGGGAGTTGAGGTTGCATGTATCGTCACGAACACCGGATCGCCCGGCAAGATCGTCTCTGGATACAGGAAGATACCAAGCTTTTGTTCTGGTGCATTACCGGTCAGTGCATATACCGCAACACTAACTGCGACCAGTGCGACTACTATCGAGAGAGCAGGGATGACTTTTCTGAAAAGAGGGTGGGACATGTGTATATGATCCCCCGTATACACACTCAAGTCAACTTGATTTTTTATAACTCATACACTAAACTATAGTTAGCACTTGGAAGGGCTAAGGCCCTCTCACAGTTCTTGTTTGATTCACACTGTAGCCAAGTGCCTTCAAAAAACACCACATCGTGGTGTTTTTTGTTACTCATTCTCCAACTCCAGACCCATTGCCCTTGTTTGACCTATCTTATTTTTGAAATCTGGAATAATACTCCAAAAGTATTTAGAACTATTTTCTACTTGCTTAACTATAATTCTAACCCTTCTTAAGTTTTGTTTATACGTAAGTACCGAAATGAATTCGTAGTAAGTTACATTTTTGAGTAGAAATTCTACTCTGGAATTACTCTTAATCTCTTCGAAATGACTTGTATTCCAGACCCCTTGTATTGTAGTAGTCAAACCCAAGACCTGAGGAGCAAGATGTAATAATCTAAATCTCTGAAATTGATCTTTCTCTGAACGTGCTTGACCTCTTCCAATAAACTTTAAGTGCTCGAAGCCTTTTCTGTTAAAAGAGACCTTTTCTTTAAAATACGGACAGTAAATTTCACCTAGAGATTTATAGAAACTCTCGGCCTCTTCTTTTATCCTATTGAATTTAAGAGCGTCAAAATCCATAGATTGCTAATTATAATGCTAATATATACACTGAACAATTTCCTGGACCTTATATCTATGTTGTAATTACACTAAAAATGCTATATTACCATCCATGAACCCCACCGACCCTCAACTCCAGGCAAAGCGCCACACACTCGCCCATTTATTGGCCGCAGCAGTTTTGGAGTTCTATCCAGATGCAAAGCCGACCATCGGTCCCGCTATCGGCAATGGCTTTTATTACGACTTCGAGTTCAGTACCCCGATCACCGACGCGAACCTCAAAGAAATAGAAAAGAAGATGCGCCAACTCCTCCCTTCATGGAAGGCGATGACCGGTAGAGAAACTTCAGCTGACGAAGCACGTACCGCATTTCAGGGAAACAAATACAAAAAAGAGTTGATCGACGAAATAGGAGACAAGAAAGAGCCTATCACTCTCTATACTGCTGGCGCCTTCACCGACCTCTGTCGTGGTGGACATAGCGACAACCCGTCATCAGACATTGCACCCGACTCATTCAAACTCACCCACATCGCGGGAGCATATTGGCGTGGCAACGAGAACAACACACAGCTCACCCGTATCTACGGTCTCTCATTCAACACAAAAAAAGAGCTCGATGCATACGAGCAGATGATGAAAGAAGCCGAGAAGCGCGACCATCGCAAGCTGGGCAAAGAGCTCGACATCTTCGATTTTGATGATGATGTAGGTCCTGGTCTCGCACTGTGGTTGCCCAACGGTGGCGCTATCATCGAAGAACTCGAGAAGCTCGCAAAAGAAACCGAATTCAAAGCTGGCTACGAACGCGTACACACACCTCATATCGCAAAAGAATCCATGTACAAAAAGAGTGGACATCTCCCTTACTACGAAGATTCCATGTTCCCTCCGATGGAGTATGAGGGTGGCAAGTACTATCTCAAGGCCATGAACTGCCCGCACCATCACAAGATCTTTGCTGCTCGTCCCAAGAGTTATCGCGACCTACCCTTGCGCCTGGCCGAATACGGCACTGTATATCGTCATGAGAAATCCGGTGAACTCTTCGGTCTCATGCGTGTACGCTCGATGCAGATGAACGATGCCCACCTCTACTGTACCGAAGAACAATTCGCAGAAGAGTTCCGTGCCGTCAACGACATGTATCTCCACTACTTCAAGATCTTCGGTATCGACAAGTACGTCATGCGTTTTTCCACCCATGACCCCAAGCGTCTCGGTGACAAGTTCGTCGACGAACCAGAACTCTGGAAGAAGACCGAGGACATGGTACGAAAAGTGCTCGTCGAGTCCAATATCCCTTTTGTTGAGATCCCCAACGAAGCCGCTTTCTATGGACCGAAGATCGACGTCCAGGTATGGAGTGCGATCGGCCGAGAATTCACCCTGGCAACCAACCAAGTCGACTTTGCTCAGACACGTCGCTTCGACCTCGAATACGTCGACAAAGACGGCACCAAAAAGACTCCACTCTGTATCCATCGTGCACCACTGGGCACACACGAACGCTTCATCGGCTTCCTCATCGAACATTATGCCGGCAACCTGCCTCTGTGGCTCTCTCCGGTCCAGGTCAAAGTCATCCCGATCGGCGAGGCTCATGTCTCTGCAGCAGAGAAGATGAACACGCTCTTGCGTGACCAAATGATCCGCTCCGAAGTAGACCTATCCAACGACGGCTTCGGCAAAAAAGTCCGCAATGCCAAGAACGCTCGTATCCCGTATTTCATCATCATTGGTGACAAAGACATCGCTGTAGACAAAGTCACTCTCGAAAGTCGTGATCATGGTCAGGTTGGACAGATGAGTGCAGAAGAAGTATTGAAAAAAGTGGCGGGAGAGATCAAGGAGAGGAAGTAGAAAAAATACCCCACGGAACATGTCCGCGGGGTATGTGAGTTATAAATCAACAGTTGAATTCATCGACAACATTTTTGGCCGCAAGCTCGAGGATAGCCTCATGCTCCACACCAAGCGTCTTACGAATCGTATCCATCTCTTTTTCAAGATCAGGATTTGTTTCATTCAGCTCTTTTCTGGCTTCTTTACCGAGAACCAGTTGAGCGTACCGAAGGATAAGTTGTTTTTGTTCGTTGGGCATTGTTACACCTTTCCCAATACAACCTCGAAAGCGATCAGGATTGCAAACTTGCCGTAACCGGCCCGTCCAATCGTGTGCATCTTCGAAATCCATCCATTGTCTTTACCATGAGTCCTCATGGTCCGTGACAGAATTTTGATTGCATCGATCGTTGAATCATGGATAGTCGAACGAACTCGTTCGATTTCTTCACGTGCACCATCCTGGTTCGAATCTTGTCCACGGGCTACGATCTGTTCGAATCGACAGACTGTTTCAGCATATCGAAGCGAATACGTAACCATGTCGCGTAGACATTCCTCTAAAGTCTCATTCCCTTGGCACAGAGATTCGAGACTCTGTAACGAGATAAAAGGATTCTTCAATCCAGACATCTGTTGTGCCTTGGCAGGAACAGCTGGAGCTGTTGCCTGTAGTTCTTCTGTTGTGATTGTCATAAGATCATTTCTACCTGTATAAATAGTAGCATACTTAACTACTCAATGTCAATAGCACCAAAAAGCCCCATTTCTGGGGCCTTTTGTAGACATTATTGTATTTGGAGTTCGCAGTCTCCTTCGCTCAGAGAGCTTCGGAGGACCAAGCCCGCTCGTTCGATCTTCGATCCGCCGGAGCGGATCTTCGGCGTGGTAAACCCACTGAAGATCCGCGAAGGCGATCTATCGTTTACATCTTGCTCTTATTCAAGAGCAAGTACAAGACTGTTCCTGCAAGGACAAGAATAACGAGTATCGCTACCAAGCCCCATGGCACGTTCTTCAAAGAGAAGAGTGATGCCGCGGAGAGACTGGTATCTTCGGTGTTAACCGGGGCCTGTGGTGCAGGCTGGACTGTTGAAGCCGCTCCGCGAACAGATACCGCATGACTACATGCACGTGTGGTACTGCGTCCATCAGCAGAGGTGATCGCGATGATCGCACTCTTCTCCCCTGTTGTAGCGTAGTATTTGACTACAGAACTCTGGGTACCCGAAAGACCATCTGTTCCAGACCATGAATAGGTGTATGGAGACTGACCACCGACGACTTCTACTGTCCAGGTGATCGGCTGGTTGATACGAGGACTGACAGGATCTGCATAACATGCAACATCAAGCTCGAGGTTGTTGCCCTGAGGATATGGATTGTACCCGGTGACAGGGACACCCACATTCAAGACATTGTTACAACTACGAGTAACACTCTGTCCGTCAGAATGAACGGTCACGGTGCCGTACTTGGTACCAGTATTGTAATAACGGTTATAGATACTCTGACCAGAACCATAGAGACCATCTGTTCCAGACCAACTATAACGATATGAACCGTTGCCACCAGACGCATATGCTGTCCAGGTAGCTGTTCCACCAGCCTGTACGAAGGTAGTGTTCACTGAACAATAGACCGAGAGTGGGTACTGCTGAGGGTAGTTGGGATAATGAGGATAGTCGTAATCATAGTCGTCATCATAATCACCACTAATATAGACTGATGCATCACAGTTTTGAGATTTGGTTTGGTTGCCAGAGATCACACGGATCGTGGCGTTCTTGTAACCAGAACTTGTGTAGCGCTTGGTAACTTCGGCACCACTACCAGAGAGACCGTTGGTACCTGACCAACTGTAGTTGTATGAGCCATTGCCTCCATAGGCAGATGCAACCCAGTGAACACGATCGCCTTCTTGGGCAGAAAGTGGCATAGGATAACAAGAGACCATCAAAGGACTGTTTTGCTGAGGATATGATGGGTATGACGGATAGTCATATGCGTATACTGGTGTCTGGTTGTATGCGTTGCCATCTACGACAACAGCACCAGGACTGTTGATGTTACTGTTGACGTTGTTGCTGTTGGTATAGTTGTTGGTTGTAGTAACTGTCTTGGTAACGCGCTTTGGTGAGTCGTTGTCACACGCAAAAAGACATGCAGGGTCGATAATACGACCGAGGTCATCGAAGAAGTCAGATGCGCGTGCAGAGCTTGGAACCATCGATACTACCGTGATAGCTATCACAGCGATCGCCAGGGCTTTGTATGCTGAAATGATTGGATTATTCATAGGATTTTGGGGAAATTGCGCGTTAATATGCGTGAGTCGTATATTATATCATTTAATATGAAATGTCAAGCCCACCCAGACCCTTGTAGAATCTAGGTTTTTGGGATCGTTCCGAGAATATGAGCGTATCCACGATTTTCATATACGAGGCATTTTCAAGCGAAAACTCGAGCCATATCAAGTATATGGTGAGAGTTTGAGCGTAGAAAATAACGAAGCAGGTGAAGATTATAGAGGTGCTCTGTGGTGCCAAGGACCAGGATCGAACTGGTGACCCTTCCCTCTTCAGGGGAATGCTCTACCAACTGAGCTACCTTGGCAAATTGGTTATGCTATTTTCAATCTATCATGTTACCTACCAAGACAGCTACCTTGGCGAATTGGTGACCAAACGCTACTTGAGCAAATCCAGGAATAAGCTGGCTGTTCCGGGAGACTGTCCGCTAGCTGCCTGGATATCTCCAAAGACAGTGAGCAAGGACTCTACGTACGGCTGAATGACATAGAATGTACCGAAACCGACTCCCAATATGACGACCCAGTAGAGAATGCGTAAGGCACCCGATATGCGTGACATGCGTCGCATACTGCGTAGAAGAGCGTTGTTCTCTTCGGCGAGTTTATGGGTTCGTTCGAGCAAAGAACGTTCTTCGGGCGTCATGGCGCTACTATAGCAAATCATGGCTCAGATGGCGAGAGTCTATTGTTTGGTGTAGAGTTGAAAGGTACGAGCTTACTTTTCCGCCCTTGTAGTTCAATGGATAGAACAGTTCCGTCCTAAGGAATAGATGCAGGTTCGATTCCTGCCGAGGGCACCGAGAGAACGCAGTGATCGAGTGTGCCCGAGAGCACAGTGCCTGCGCACTCTATAGACTTCTTTTTGCTAACTCTGCTATACTGCCGACATTATGAAAGTTCTCATCGTAGAGGATGATCAGGCACTCGCAGAGAATGTGCGGTTGGGTCTTGGGGCAAAATCTCATATCGTCGACGTGGCGACCAACGGTGCCGATGGCTCATTCATGGGAAGAAGCTATCCGTACGACGCTATCATACTCGACCATGCACTCCCCAAGAAAGATGGCCTGACCGTATGTAGAGAGATCCGTGCTTCTGGCAAGTCTACACCGATACTCTTCCTCTCGGTGATCGGCGATACTGACACCAAAGTCCGTGCATTCGAGGAAGGAGCCGACGACTATGTCACCAAACCATTCTCGATGATCGAGCTCTCGGCTCGACTCGACGCCATGGCTCGCAGATCACCACAGATCAAGTCCCCGATCATCACCGTAGACAACGTCAACCTCAATACCGAAACCCAGACCGTCGAACGCGGTGGTACCCCACTCCACCTGACTCGCAAAGAGTTCAACCTGCTCTCCTACCTCATGCACCATGCAGGCGTCGTCATGTCACGGTCGCTCATCATGGAACATGTATGGACTGCCGAGAGTGACCCATATTCCAACACCGTAGAGGCTCATATACGCAATGTCCGCAAAAAGCTCACTGCACATGGGCATGCAGATCTCATCATTAACCTCCCTGGACGAGGCTATGTCATCGATACACCGGAAAATTTATCAAAATTTTAATGTATTTTTATCCTTTTTTGAGACAAAATTCATACGGATTTTATCTCGCCAGGCTAACGTATCAAGGATTATGAGTCGACATAATCATTATTTTCAGTATCATAGGCTCACGATCTTCCTGTTCGGGGATAGAGGTATCCTTGAACGTGAGCTCATATGACTCCATTCTCTGCACATACAACTCCTCTAGAGTCATACCATCCTGGCAGGTGCGTAGCGACACGGTTGTATATGGGTATCAGAGTCCAACTCCTACAGCGGGATAGAGTATATCCCGCTGTATTCGTGCCTGGACTCGCAGATAGTATCTTGGACTTCTCGACGCTCGGTATCATCGTCCTCTGTGGTGCAACTATCCTCTATCTGGTCTACAGAGAACATCGTCGATCTCGAGAACATATCCATACAATCGATGCTTCACTCGAGACAGACAGGTTCTCCCTGGAATACAAGATCTCGAACCGCACCCTAGAACTCGTCGATGCGCAAAAGGCACATCGCCAAGAGTTGGAGCGTATCGCCGAGTTTGGTAAGCTCTCCAAAGGATTATTCCATGACCTGATCGGACCACTATCAGCAGTATCACTCTCAGTAGAACGCCTCGCAACAAAGTCAGACACATCTACAACCAACGAGACTTCCCAGACGGTGCAGACAGCAGTCGAAGCATCACGTCGGATGGCATCTTTCATGGAAAGTATCCGTGCCGTCATGCAACATCCGCTACCTGTACCTGGCGAAGTACATGCAGATAGTACTCGTGAGCTTGCGATCGTGCTCGACCTTCTGGCCTACAAAGCTCGCATCGCTGGTGTGACGATCGCTGTTCAGAATCATGATCATTTCACTGTACCGATCCACTCGGTACGTCTGCAGCAACTATTCCTCAATACTATTTCCAATGCAGTCGAGGCTCATGCTGATACACCTTCCCCTGATGACAAACAAGTGATCATTGATATTACAAATACGGAAGCTCATGGTATCCGCATATCCATAACCGACAATGGGCCAGGTATACCTGACCACCATGTCGATACAATCTTGGTACGTCCCTTCACCACCAAGAAAAGTGGCACAGGAACTGGTCTCATGACCGTGAAGTCAATCGTTGAAGACGAGCTCGCCGGCACCCTCTCTATCACAAACGTGCCGAAGATCGGCACGGTGTGTGAGATAGTTATTCCATTGTCGAGAAAATAACGGAGCGGATGGAGATGCTGGACTAGCTCTCCTAAGCACAGGTACAACCTTCACATTTTCCGTCCACCCCGCAACGCTTGTCGCCTTCGTGGCAATTGCAACCACATGCGCCACACGAGTCACATGAAGAACCTTTGGTCAGGGCATACTTGCCAGACCCGAGAGTTGCCGCTGCAAGGAGCGACATCAGGAGTACGAAGTCGAGTTCATAACCCCCCATAAAAGGTTTACCTATCTTGGTTGTAATAATAGCTCCGATCATAACAGCCACAAGAAGAAGAGCTGGTACCATCGTCCAAACACCGAGGATGAGCATCGCTCCGCCAATAGTCTCAATGAGTGCTACAGCCCAAGCAAGACTCGAGTGAAGTCCCAGTGATCCGAAGAATCCGATAGTTCCTTCCATGCCACTGAGCTTAGCTATGCCATGTACGAGGAAGGTGACGCCGAGACCGACGCGAAGGATCAGGATACCGAGATCTGCTTTCCATGCTGACGAAAAACGTGTTGTATTCATATTATGTATGCTTATTGATTAAATGTCGCTCTATAGTATCACATTCAAGCTCACTTCTTCTATTGTCATTTGATCTTCGTTTGCACATCTCGAGCGGCTTTGCGGTAGGCACAGTAGTCACATGCTGCAGCAGGCTTGGGCGGCTTCTCGAGCGTCAGGCATGCACGCATATCTCGTAGTGCCGGCTCTACCCACCCATCGTCACCCGTATAGGGTATGAGGTCGATATCGAAATCCAGCTTGGCATCGAAGGCCTCTCGGTCAGTCTTGCCGTTGCAGTAGACAAAATACCCTGTCGAAGACACCGTGAAATCATTCCTCCGGAAAAGCCACTGGTACACTTCCATCTGACGTTTGTAGCCGATTTGCCATTCTTTGTCGAGGGTGACCTTCTCTTCTTTGCTGGTTGACTTGTAGTCGACGATGATCAACTCACCTGCACTATTGATCCAAATATCATCGATCGCGCCAGTTACGAGAAAGTTGGTCGGTTCGTGGACATGGGTTATACCCTTGAAGTTGGTACGCCACAGATCCATGTCTTCATGGGCATAAGGGACGACATCGGTCAGGCCATATGCACCCATCAACGGATGAGGACGCTTCTTGGCACGATGAATGTCAAACTCTTTTTTGAGTAATGAGTCCACGGCAGAGTTGAGCGCAAAAGGGAACCCTGGCGGTCTCCCTACCCCGAGTCGTGCGTCGAGATAGAAGCAGAGCGGACAATTCATGAACAAATCGATCTTGGAACGACTCACACGGAAGGTGTCAGTGCTCTGTGGGTCGAATATATTGCGTGTTCGGTGAGGTTTGTAGTATTCGGACATGGGAGAATAATACCATGAAACAAAAAGTCCGATGTGATAGACTAGCGATGAATCTTCGGTCTTTCAAAACCCAACAACACAAACAGAAAGGAATCTTTGTGATACTTCCTCATGATGTTCTCGAACCGCAACCGAACAATCCTCACGGTGCCTACTTTACCGTGAGAGAGTGTGCAGAATGTGGCGAAGTCGTACTCAGAACTCTGTCTCAGTTCAGAATTAAACAGATAGAATATCTGATCATCTCACTCGCTGATGGTCGGGTGAATGGGGCCTTCAGTGCAACCGATATCATCGCCACTCTCACCATGATCCCTCGGGACGACTCTTCTGCACGAAGAGCTGCCCACGAAAAGCTCTATCGAACAAAACTCTTCCGCAGAGGGACTTTGTCCAAGAGAAACAATGACCGGCACACATTCGAATATTGGTCGCGTCAGATCGGAGGTACCCCTGTCGGGTCACACCACCCTTTCCACAAGGACCAAAGGGGTGAAGGTTCGATTGCTAACACGTTCAAGGCCCATATTTCGCATGTGGTCAAATCTGGACAGATACCTGTACTCGGGGGCATAAATACCACGGTACAGGGACGTCAATGTCTCTTCACCGAACAGACGATCAAATGGTGTTTGATCGTCTTGGATCAAAAGAAGGCAGAAGCTCACAGAAGAGCGAAGATTCGAGATGAGAAAAAAAGCCAAAGTAGAAGGCGAATCAGAAAAGGTAAGAGCTCGAAGCGAAACCAGAAAGTGCTCTCCTGAGAAGATCCGTCTCACGCGCCCCGATACTCGTCGGAGCGCTTTTTTGTATGAAAAATCGCCCCAGGACTGTTCCTTGAGGCGATGTGAATGTGCGTGAAGCTTATGGCCGATGACTTCCGCGAGAAAACCTTCGACGAATGTACCCGGGAGTGTGCCTGGGACGTCTATTCTGCTTCCAGGCTGGACTCCCGAACCAGTGAGGTGATCTGCCTTGGACTGGCTGGATCTTGGACCGACTAAGGAGTTCGGGCATATCCTGAAGCGTCACCTGTGGCATGATCGCAGAGATGTCCTGGAGGATCGCATCGAAGGTTCGATGTGTGGCTTCATCCTCGATGATGACCTGAATCCTCTGGAGAAGGCCGCCATCTGTCTCAATGAATACGTGGAATTGGTGGCATCGTTGTTGTTTGTGACGCAACAATTTGCAAAATTGCTCGACAGTCAATTCGACGACATTATGACCATTCCCCTCGACATCTTTGAGCTGTCGGAATTCCCCATTACCCGAGGTATCATCGACGATTTCCCTGAAAAGGGTCTCGTTTGTCTCACCAAAAGGTTCGACAAAAAACTTTGAAACCTTTACTTCGTTTGTGTTTTCTGACATGGATCAATCCTTCTCTTTATGGGTTTTTGTCTAGTCACTATCCTACACCTCAATATCAAAAAAGTAAATCCGCCATGTGTCAATGGCAGATTTACTTTTCTAGTTACTAATCACTTTTTTTCTTTCTTACTTCTTCTCCCCTACGGTCACCTTTTTCATAACTACATCCACCAGCGGACGATCACTACTGTTGACTTCCGATGCAGCGATCGCATCGACGACCTCCATACCCGAGATCACGCGACCGAAGATGGTGTAGGCATTCGGCAATGGCGTGTCTTTGTGCATGATGAAGAACTGACTGCCGTTGGTGTTGGGACCAGAGTTGGCCATCGCAACGGTGCCACGGACATAGCCACGCTTGTAGGATTCGGTTGCTGAGTTGAGCTCATCAGCGAACTTGTATCCCGGACCTCCCATGCCGGTGCCTGTCGGATCACCGCCCTGGATCATGAAGCCACTGATCACACGGTGGAAGATGACGCCATTGTAAAAGCCGTCATTAGCCAAAGTAATAAAATTCTCTACAGTCTTAGGAGCGTCACTGTTGAAGGTTTCAAAAACAATCGTACCCTTGGTTGTTTCTATAGTGATGGTATTCATGGATGTTGGTGTAGATGATGAAGTAGTAATAGTGCTCGTAGTACTCGATGTTGTAGCAATTATCGAAGATGCTAGCTGTTCGGTCGAGTAACTCTCTGTCGTCTGAATGGATACTGGTGCAGCTTTGCGATCGAACGTAAACCAGGCACCTGCAATGATAATAAGTGCTCCAAGTGCGATGATATGTGTTGAATTCATATGGTTAGAGATTATACAGTTCCTTGGCTTTGGCGACAACTAGTTCCTTTGCATCCTCGATCGAACCCTTGAATACCGAACCTGCAGCAGCTTTATGTCCACCGCCACCAAGTGCAACAGCCAGTCGTGAGACATCGATCGTGGTGCCGTCTTTGCTACGGAAACTCAGTTTGATCGTACCAGGGACTTGTTCGACGAGTACACCAGTGATCATCCATTGGCGCACACGACGCAATGCTGGTGAGATGGCGTGTGCCTGGGCATCTTCGAGAGGTATAGCCTTCTCCACGATAGATGCATGAGATACGACCGAAAGCGCCAGTTTGCCTTCGAAGAAGGTTTCGATGGATGACAATGCGAGTGCCTGGAATGCAACATCGGCAGGGGTGTTGGAATTCTCCATCTGTGAAATGAGATTGGCAAAATCAGGAACGTATTTGATGAGTTCACTGGCAATACGAAACGTTCTGGTAGTGGTACCTGCATACTTGAACCCTCCGGTATCAGTGTAGACGCCAATAAACAGATTCGAGGCAATATTCACATCCAACTTCACATTCCATAGCAACAAAAGATCGAATAGCATTTGTGCGGTAGCCGGATACTTTGGTTCGATCAGGTTGAGATCGCCATAGCCTGTGTTCGAGGCATGATGATCGATGACAATCGTCTTGATCGGAACAGGCACGGGGATAGGTTGGAGTCGAGAGACCATCTCAGGAGAACCGGAGTCCTGAACAATAAAAAGGTCAAAATCCTGGGGGTCAATCTCAAAGAAGTTTTTCTGCACGATATCGCCTACCCCCGGAAAGTGCGAAAATGCCACAGGAATTTGGGAGTCACCACGGATGACGGTGACTTTCTTGCCCAGTTGTTCCAACGCGAACTTCATCGCCAACGCCGACCCTACCGAGTCCGGATCTGGTGATGGATGGCAATGCAAAAGGATACTGTTGGCCTTATGTATCTCCGCCAGGATCAGCGGGGCTTTTTCGGTGACGAGAGGTGAGATGTCAGTCATCATATATGTTCATCGTAGCACGCAATAATTGAAACGTAAAAGCAGGAGAGCGTATCCACTATCTTTCATATGCGAGGCACTTTCAAGCGAAAACTCGAGCCGTATCGAGCATACGGTGAGAGTTTGAGCGTAGAAAGTAACGAAGCAGATGAAGATAGTGGACTAGCTCTTAGTTGTGCTATAGTAATCCCCATGAAAAGAACCTATATCAAAGACCTCAAAGACCATATCGGAACAGAAGTTTCTATCTCCGGCTGGATCGATATCCGTCGTGACCATGGCAAACTCATCTTCATAGATATCCGCGATATGACCGGCAAAGTACAGTCTGTGGCACTTCCGAACAACAAGGAGGCACACGAGGTTGCAGGCCGTGTCCGCTCCGAATGGGTGGTCACCGCTACCGGCATCGTCAACAAACGTCCCGAGCGCATGATCTCCAAGAATGAGGCTAACGGCGAGATCGAGCTCGAACTCAAGTCTATGACCGTCCTCAATGAAGCCGAAACCCCCGCTTTCGACGTTCGTGGCGCAGGCACAGAGATCAACGAAGAAACACGCCTGGCTCATAGATACCTCGACCTCCGTCGTCCTCGTATGCAAGACAACATCCGCATCCGTCACAAGATCATCAAACATGTTCGAGACATGCTCGACGTCGAAGGCTTCACCGAGATCGAAACCCCGATCCTTACCAAGTCCACTCCCGAAGGTGCGCGCGACTATGTTGTACCTTCTCGACTCGAACAAGGTCATTTCTATGCTCTTCCTCAGTCACCCCAGCAATACAAACAACTCCTGATGACTGCTGGCTTCGAAAAATACTTCCAGATCGCGCGTTGTTTCCGTGATGAAGACACTCGTTCGGATCGTCAGCCCGAGTTCACACAGATGGACATGGAGATGAGTTTCGTCGACCGTGAAGATGTCATGGCCTTGAATGAAAAAATGCTGATCGAGATCGTGGCGACCCTCTTCCCTGAGAAGAAGATCCAGCAGACACCTTTCCCTCGTATCACCTACAAGGAGGCCATGGAGAAATACGGCAACGACCGCCCAGATATCCGTACCGACAAGGACGATGTGAATCTCTTGGCATTCTGCTGGGTGATCGACTTTCCTTTCTTCGAAAAGACCGAGGAAGGTGGTTGGACATTTACGCACAACCCTTTCTCTCGTGCACAGACAGAACATGAATCCTGGATCATGAACAAAGAGAAGATCGGCGAGATCCTCACTACTCAGTACGACATCGTGCTCAACGGCTTCGAGATCGGTGGCGGCAGTATCCGCAACCATAACCCTGAAGCTCTCAAGAAGGTTTTCGAGATCATGGGCTACCCTACCGAACAAATCGAGGCCAATTTTGGCCATATGCTCCGTGCATTCGCGTCAGGCACACCTCCACATGGTGGCATCGCCTGGGGTCTCGACCGTCTCGTCACCCTCCTCCGCAACGAGACCTCCATCCGTGAAGTCATCGCATTCGCCAAAACTGGTGAAGGCAAAGACCTGATGATGAGTTCACCTTCGAGTATTGCAGATAGACAACTCCGAGAGTTGGGTATTGAGATCAAGAAGAAAAAATAGGGCTGTGTGGTAAATAAAAAAAGCCGCTCGTGTCAGGAGACGGCTTGTGTGTCGAGAATTTCTCTTAGAAGTTCCGTATCACCCGAATTGCTTCTGCCATAGGAACTTGCTGAACCCACCGTTCACAAAACGCTTCGCAAAAATGATGGAATTCATTTTCCTGACCTTCGAAGGTGAGTTTTCGTGGAGGATTCACTGACAGTTCGTACTCGAAGGTGCAAGCAAGCTGGTACCCGAAGGCCCTTAACAGATCGCCATCGTTGCAAAAATCTCCGAATAAGTGAACATCGAACTTTCCGTTACTTTCAACCTGGAGACTGTTCGGTTCAACCTTTTCGGAACCTCTCTTTTCTGGATCTTTCTTTGGTTGAATGATGGTAACGAATCCGATTTTGCGAGATGCAATCTGGGTAAATACAGACTTTCCTGAAACTTCTCCAACGAACAGGTCTGCTTCGAACGCAAATGGAAGATGTGGGAATTGACTAGCAAGGGTGTTTTGAACGAACGTGGGCACAATAATCCTTTCTTTGAAGTTGCACTTTCTCTTCCTCCATCATACATCTTTTCACGACGTTTGCAACACTCCGTCAATGCTCACCTAGGAGGAACTTTTATTCTCACTCCCTTGCGGATCCAGATCCAAACACACCGAATTGAGACAATACCTTTTGCCTGTAGGTGTCGGACCATCGTCGAATACATGTCCCAAATGAGAATCACACGTTGCACAGACGATCTCTGTGCGCGCCATACCATGTGACGTATCGGTAATACTTTTGACTGCTCCTGGGAGTGCCTGGTCGAAGCTTGGCCACCCCGTCCCCGAGTCGAACTTCGCCTCAGAAGAGAAGAGCGGGGTGTTGCAGACTTTGCAATTATAAGTTCCCGATCTCTTCTCACGGAGCAACCTCCCTGAAAAAGGTGCTTCGGTGCCCTTCTGCCTGAGTACGGCATACTCTTCGGGTGTGAGTTTCTTTTTTATATCATCTTCGGTCATGGAAAGTTATTTAAAGATTTAACTATTGAACTATATAACCATTAAATTGTATACTATAAATACCCAGATGGTAAGCTGGCAAATCCGCTTCGGCGGGTTTTGTGTTTTATGCCAAAAGTTCCGCAAATCTCTTTTGCATCTTCTCAAGTTTCGGAGCGATCACCAGCTGACAGTACGCCTGACTAGAATTGTTCTTGTAGTAATCCTTGTGATATTCCTCTGCTTCGTAGAACTCTCCGAGTGGCGCAACTTCGGTCACTACCGGGTTCTCATAGGCTTTTGAACTATTAAGCTCAGTGATGAGTTTCTCTGCAACCTCTCTCTGCTCTGGACTAGAATAAAATATCGCTGATCGATACTGCGTACCCACATCTGCACCCTGACGGTTCACGGTTGTCGGGTCGTGGGTATTGAAAAAGACTGTCAGCAGATCCGAGAAAGATATGACACTCGGGTCAAAGTCTATCTTGATGACTTCTGCATGGCCAGTTGTGCCACTGGAGACTTGCTCATAGGTAGGATTTTGAGTCGTACCTCCCGCATACCCCGACGTCACTTTGTGTACCCCTTTCAACATCTGAAAAGTCGCCTCTGTGCACCAGAAGCATCCTCCTCCAAAGACGGCCGTGTGTAGGGTGGTGGGCATAGAGAATATTTAATTCACTTTAATCATCGAGTCTGACCGTAAAGGAAACTTGCTAGACCTCCTACAATTCCATAGGTAACGGGAACAAGAAAGTATTGTAATTCCGTCAACAGGTATGACAAAAAGAACCATGGAAATAGTCCTATATTATAGAAATATTGGACGACGAAAGTGTATTTAAAATAGATAAGTGGTGTATCTCCTGAAGCTGGATTCGAGGGAATATGAATATTAAATAAACTAAAAATTTCAGATGCATTTTCGTGCGCAATGACCACAAGAATACCTAGGACTAACCCGCTCATCAATCCTCTCAGCCAATATTTTTTATTCATAAACTCATTATACAACAAAAATGCCCCAGTATGGGGCATTTTTGAAATTCGATGAGAAGAAGTGCGAACTATTTTCGCTTCTTGGTCTTCTTTGCCTTAGACTTCTTCGTGTGCTTGACCGCGAGACGCTTCTTGGTCTTGCGAGAACGAGACGCCTTGCCTTGCGATGATTGTCTTTTTGCCATAAAAATAAATAGAGAGAAGTAAAATTAAATTAACATTCAGATATTATTTTCGACCTGTATTCATTATAGGTCATGTGCGTACGAATGCGAGCAGAAAAAACAAAATGTGTGTATAACTTT
Organism: Patescibacteria group bacterium; assembly: GCA_038065395.1. GTDB lineage: Bacteria > Patescibacteriota > Minisyncoccia > Phycocordibacterales > PALSA-1337 > C7867-002. Next base: position 26,176 of record JBBTRB010000004.1, on the reverse strand, counting down.
TTGGAAAAAATTATTGCGAAACATTCCGAGAAAATGTTTTTGCACCATGGACGATGAGGAGTGATCCGCTGATGTAGAGAATATAGAAAAATACTTGGAGCGGCAACTCGTAGAAAAGTATCAGGACTCCGAGACGGTCAGCGTACGAGATGAATGCAGCGATGAGGACGCCGATCATGATCAGGAGCACTCCCGAAGCGATGAACCGGAATGGTCGTCCGATCAGACGGATGAAAATATCTGTTGATGAGTAGAAGTATGCGGCCGAGACCACCCCGACGATCGTCGCACCGAAAATGAGGACAAGTTCGATCTGCTCAGAAGTGATCATAGAAAATATGTTCATATGTTTATAATGGTGAAAGCTTACGACGTGACCACGGATGTACGTGAGCGGCTACGAATATAGCAGTTGCAACGATCAGTACGTTCTTGATGATGTACTGACCTTCGAGTGTTGGCACGAAAGGCGCTGTCCATGTTGCCTCTGTAAGGAGGAAGAGTGGCATCATCGTCGTGATGAGATGGAATGCAAGAAGTGGTATGACGATACGTTCAACTTTGGGTAACAGGAACATGATACCGATGATGCATTCGAAGATACCAAAAAGAAAAAGGAATGTAGGAAAATCCATGAATGATATCGTAGCTTCGAACAACGCCTGGACCAGAGGACTGGCAGGACTCATGTCGAAGACTTTCAAGATACCGAACCAGAAGAACACGATAAAAAGTCCGAGACGTGCCACAACCAGAGATGACCGTCTGAAGAAGTTGATGATGTGAATGTCGATAGTGTTGAGGGTCATGAGGTAATTATACCCTATCGACTCTGAGGAGATATCAACATTATGACTCCTTCACGATATGCTTGAAGGCATACTCGAGCGTACCACCAACCTTCTTGCCAGGGTTGAAAATACCCTTTGGATCCCAGATCTTCTTGGTTTGTTCGAGAAGTCCATAGACCTCTTCACCATATTGCATCTTCACGAACGGAGTACGGATGATGCCGTCATTGTGTTCCCCTGTGATCGAGCCTTTGAATTCATGGACAAGTGCATAGACTTTGACTGACAAATCTTCGATGATATGTCGAACCTCGTCTTTGTGGAAATCCATAAGCGGAATGATGTGGAGGTTACCATCTCCCACGTGGCCCGCCACAGTATAGGTCAGGTCTTTCTTGTATTCTCCGAGGATGGTATACAATCGTGGCAAAAATTCTTGTAGACGCTGAGCAGGCACCACGAAGTCGTCGATGAACGGTGCCGTGCGTACTCCGTGAACATGTTTGCGCAGCATATTGAAACTCTCACGACGGATCGTCCAGTATTTCTTCTCATCTTGTTCGGTCTTGGTGACACGAGACTTCTCATGAAGATCCTTGATGGAGGCCTGAGCTTCGGTTGCCATGCGGAGTGCTTCTTCGTCGGTATTTGCAGTGAACTCTGCCATAAGTACGAGTTTCGGAATGCCCCCTTCGAGGACCGCTATCATCTCCGGGACAAACTGTAGACCAAGCGTGATGAGATTTCCCCCCATCTGTTTCATGAGCTGTGGCAGAAACTTGAACGCAACTTTGAGCGTCTGATCGTCATAGGATTCGAAACTCTCTGGGTTGAATTGCAAAATACGTGCAGCTGTTTCGCCCAGTTGCTGGAGATCTGTTAGAAAGACTACCAGGAGATGTGAATATGCTTTTGGTCTTACCAACCCAAACTCGATCTCGGTGATGAGACCTAACGTTCCCTGCGAACCAACGATGAGTTGAGTCAGATCAAATGTATCCTTCTCTTTGTTCCATACATTCCATAGCGAATAGCCGCAGGAATTTTTCGTAACGATCGGCTTGGCTTGCATGATAGCGTCATAGTTGGTCGAAATGAGTTCGTGCATGTTTCTATACACTTCCCCTTCGAATGTGCTGAACTTTTTCTTCTCCTCGAGTTCACCCAAAGACAAAGGTTTGATCTCGTATTCGTTACCGTCAGCAAAAACTGCCTTGAGTCTGCGTACATAACGTTCAGTCTTGCCATACGTGAGTGTCTTCTCGCCACCAGCATTGTTCGCCACCATTCCCCCTACGGTACAGAGTTCACGTGATGCCGGGAAGCTCGGCATGATCTGACCACCCTTGTCCATAGTGGCCTTGTCGAAATCTCGGTAGTACACACCGGGTTGCGTCACCGCGTAGCCCTCCCCCACTTCCTTGATCTGGTTGAAATGACGAGTCATATCTAGCACCAGAGAGTTGGTCAGAGACCCTCCACTCATACATGTACCGCCCGAACGTGCAGTAAGAGTCACTCCTGGATGCTCGCTCGCATAGATGACAAGCTTCTTGATATCTTCGACATTTTTCGGAGAGATGACTGCCTCTGGGCGAATCTCGAAGATACTTGCATCATGACTGGCTTTGGTAAGGGTTTCTGGTGTCGTGTCGACTGAACCTTGTATGAGATTCTGCAGGTCGGAAATAGTATTCATGGAGGAAATTATAGCATGACAGACTCTTCTAATAAGACGTATTTTGGGTGTTTTGCGGGGTATTGACTTAACTGGTACTTATGGTGTATAATATTCAGGTAAGCACATTGAATTACGGACTGGCTTTAGAAAGGAGCCTGGGTAGTCCGAACAAAAAACCCAAATATCCCAAAGTGGACTTAAAAACTCAAATTATCAAACTTTTGCATGATCTGCAGAAAAAAGGTTGTACTTGCTGCCTGAAGTGTTCTGATTACCATGTGGAGGCGGCCACGAGCGTTGGGATCTATCTCCGGGCTCTGGGAAAAGATCCTGAAACTTTGCGAAATAATCGAAGCCCGATTATTGGCACAGGAGAACTCTCTCACGAGGAAAGTCCTCATGATCCGCGTGTGTCTGAACATCAATTCTACTTTTTGCAGTGTGTTCACTCCAAGGATTTGGAGCGAGAACTCAGAAAGATAGGGTGAGTCTGCTCGAAATTTCCCCGCCCTAGCATTACTGCTAGGGCGAATTCTTTTATATAACCTTCTCTACTTCTGTCCTACCACCCCCCACGAACCAGAAAACGCAAACATCATCAGAACCGCGCCGAGCAATGCCAGATTTTTCCAAAAGTTGATCTCGTTGCCCATCTTGCTCATAGGGTCTGTATCCTTCCAATATGCATGCATGGTGAAAGTCACTCCGACCAGGAAGATGGCGATAGCAGAGAGTCCGATGGTGATCCACATACCCGAAAGGATAGAGAGACCACCGATAGCAATGAGCACTCCCGTTCCTAGTACGGCCAGTTTTGGTTGAGGAACACCTTTTGACTGCGCGTAACCGATCATACCTGCTGAGTGGAAGAGATGATTGTATGCTTGACGGAGCCAGTACAGGCCAAAGATGATGCGCCCAACAATAAAAAGAATTGATATGGTCATATAGTGAGTAGTTTTTAGGGACTAATTGGTAACCGGATCAGACGTGCTGCCCATCGAATGAAAGACTGAGTTGATCATCCAGAGAACGATCGCGAAGACAAATGCCCACCAGAAGCCATCTACGACAAATCCTGGGACGATAGAACTCGCAAGCATGATAAGTGCCGCATTGATAACGAGTGTGAAGAGCCCGAGGGTGAGAATATTGATCGGAAGTGTCAGAAGTATGATGATCGGCTTTATAAAAACATTGATAATACCGAGAACTACGGCCACGATCAGAGCCGCTATGAGTCCTGATATCGCCACACCCGGCAAGAGATACGCTGCAATGATAATAGCCAGAGCAGATACGATCCAGTGAAATATGATATTCATAGTGATTGGAAGTTACTACCAATAATCTCTTACTTGAGTATACCATGCGAGAGCGCTTTCAAGAGCGTATCCAGAATCTCCATATGCGAGGCACTTTCAAGCGAAAACTTGAGCCGTATCGTGTATACGGTGATAGTTTGAGCGTAGAAAGTAACGAAGTAGATGGAGATTGTGGACTAGCTCTCTAACTCAACTTCGTAATATCCCTCGGATAGAATATGGCCAGAGTCCATTCGAAGACGATCTGAATGCGTTTTGGCCATGAGGAGAATTTGAAGAGATAGACTGTACGCCACATCCACCAAGTGATCTTGCCGGCAATCTTGAAGGAGAAGATCTCGCCGATCGCAAACCATTGACCGACCGAGACCATGCTGCCTTTGGAATGATAATGGAACCGAGAAAGTGTCGCATCGTCATCGAGAGACTTGAGGACGTTCGTAGAGACTATGCGTGCCTGTGAGACCGCGACTTGCGCCAACATCGGCAGTGGTCGAGGAGGTTTGGTCGGATCTTGTGGAGCAGCATGAGCATCCTGATCGATATATCCTGACACATCTCCGAGCGCAAAAATATCTTTGTGTTTGAGAAGGCGGAAATATTCATCAACTGCCAGACGTCCACCTCCGGCAGTCACAGACTCTGCACGAGCGAAAGCCGGAATGATCGGTTTGACACCAGCGGCCCATACGATGAGCGAAGATGGGACCGAAGAACCGTCAGCAAGAGTGATGCCGCTTTTCGTAACTGTCGCTACGGTACTGCCGGATTTTATGGTAATGCCGTTTTTCTGTAGACGTTCAGAGGCTGCTTTGCGCAATCCTGGAGAGAATTGTTCCAAGAGTTCCTTGCCGCCATGGACAAGTGTCATACTTGGTTCTTCTGGATGACACTGTTTCGTATCATCTGGTCGAGACCCATCGACATCTTGCCCTTCGGTGTCTCGATAGTATCGGCGCACCATGCCATCGATGAACTCTTTGAGCTCGGCTGCGACCTCTACACCCGTTGCGCCACCTCCGACTACCGTGAACGCGAGAAGCTCACGACGCTTGAGTGTGTCACGTTCGAGAACTGCCTGTTCGAAAAGGTCGATGACTTTGTTGCGGATGAGATACGCGTCCTGAAGGTTTTTCAACGCCATGGTATGCATCTCGGCACCAGGAATACCGTAGTAGTTGGTCTCTGCACCGGTGGCGATGATGAGCCGGTCGTAGGAGATCGAACAGGTATTGATATGGCCTTTGAGAGACGCAGTACGTGCGGTCGTGTCTATCTTTTCGATATCAGCCTGTATGACACGGATGCCTGTGCCTGCGAATACTTCACGGAGTGGCTCGGCGACACTACGTGGACTCAAACCTCCGGTTGCAACTTCATGAAGAAGCGGCGTGAAGAGAAAGTAGTTTGTACGGTTGATGATAGTGACATCAACGGTACCTTTTTTGACGGCGCGGGCAAGCTTACGGGCAACATACACTCCACCGAAACCTGCTCCGAGTATGACAATATGAGGGCGAGACATGGGAGTATTCTAACACGAATAATCTTATCTCTTCAGCGCAATTATTCCAGCAAGAAAACTAAATAACCATAATGAGATAACAATGAGCATGGGGATAAACACTACCATACAACCCGCATCTCTACAGGTTAAGCTCATGAAAATTCCAACGACAAATACCGCGAGATTCAGATAAGAGACTCCGAGGAATAATTTCTGCTCAACATTAGCCAATCTTTTGAGACTTCTCACATGTAAAAAAATAGAGAAAATCAAACCCAATAGATAACCGGCTGCGAGTAATAATTCTGTAAAATCATCAGGTCTGACACCCTTATTGAAAACTAAATTCACCCCAAAAATAATCGAGCCTAATAAGATTAATGAGTAAACTGAGATAAATATAGAATGTGATATTTTCATATTTTTTACTATATTTATTATTTTCTACATCGACGACTGCTCGATCTGCCCAATATCCCACACCTCCTTGCCAATATGACCACGAACCGTCTCGAGATCGCCGAGAAGTTGCATCTCTCGCTGTTTGATCTCTTCGCGGACCGATGGGCTGAGCTTGGCTTTGCGCACGATAGAGAGCTCGGCTTCGATGTCACGCTTGAGCACTGCAAAACCTCTGCGTACGGCTTCTTCGGCTTCACGGACTTCTTTCCAGAAGAGCTTGTGTTTCTTCCTGCCATGATACGCGTGATAGATGATGAAGGTGCCCAGGAGGATCACGATGAACAGCAAAATGAGAGTAAGACCGAGATAGAGTGTCTCATAGCTCAAGCGGGATCCACCGAACTGTATCGCCGTCTGAACTACTTTGAGCTCGATCTGTGGACCAGGAGGACTCATGATCTCGCCGGATCTCCCTTGAGTCCACAAGACGTAGTTGCCTGGAGAGAGGAAACGCGGATGACGATAGAACCATTCGCCGGTTTTGTCAGAAGTGACGGTCTCACTGACCGCCTCCCCAGTTTGCATGTTTTGCAGATAGATCACGACTTCGGTAAGTGGTGACAATGTGTTACCACCGATATAGAAGATCTCTTCATTGGAAATATCACGTGAGACTGTGGAGACCGAAGGTGGTGCAAGCTCTATCTTCTGTTGAGCATCTGCCACGTTGCCGCCGAACAAAGACAACACTCCGACAGCAAGCAGGATCGCCAGACTGCCATACTTTTGTTTGTATTTTTGCAATTCTGAAAGTTGGGATTTCAGGGCGTCTGGCAAAATCCTCTTTTGGCGATTGGAGTGTATATCATGGTGCCATCGTCGAGTAGACCATGCCAGAAATGCTGTGATGAGAATGAAAATGAGTATCAATATCCACACCCACATCCACGGTATGATAGCCCCGCCAATGATACGAACACCTTGATCCGTTACAAATTCGAGGAACGGCGCAACAATCTTGATGCGTTGTTGCACATCTCTATAGTTGCCCGCATTGTCATACGCTCGAATAATGACATCATAGGAACCAAGATCGAGTGCAGACTGATGAGGACTCATCGTCTCTACGAACAATTGCTCACCTGATGAGCCTTGACTCAGAGGTATGGTTTTGACTTCATAGTATGCGATACCAGACAGAGAGTCTGTGGTTAGGAAGTTGATGATCTGGTTTTTACTCGATGTACGACTCGAAGGGATGACTTCTACAGGGAATTCTGCAGGTGCTTCGGCGTCTATGTTGATACCGAAATGAGTTACACCTCCCCACGCTCCATCACGAAGGGACTTTATATGGAAATAATGAATACCATTCTCTAGGTCTTTGTATACCACACTACCATTGTCACCATCGGCGATGTTATCTGGAATACCTACAGGATTCTTATCGATAACATAGCTGTATTTTTCTACAGCATTGACGCTTGCCCAACGCAGGATGACATTTTTGTTGGAATACCATTCTGACTGGTCAGGGTGCGTCTCCGAAGAAACCACTGGCCCAGCAGGTGGTGGCAATATCAGATTGACGATACCGTTCTGGAAACCACTGAGAACCGCAGTGCCTTTGCCGTCATTGGCAAGTACGGTGGATTTGTCGGAGAAACGGACAAGGACAGGATTGCCTGTTTGCTTGACCCGGAATGTCAATGTCGTGATCAGACCTCGACTAACCTTGATCCCACCAGGGATACCGCCGGTGAGCTGGATAAGTCCATCTTTATTATTGAATACAGGCTGTGCAGTCCACACACTGATGATCGACTGGCCAGTTGTAGGCGAAACGAGCTGGAGTTTGTCTGGAGGGAACAAAATCTCAGCATTGACAACATTGACAGACTGATCTTCACTATCGAGGAATATCGACACATCGAATGTGCTCCCTACCGTGAAAGTTCCACTCGCTGGTGACAAGATAAGTTGCGCCGCAGATACAGGAAGAGCTGAGACAACGAAGATGGCACAGACTGCCACAAAAACTATATAGCCTTTGATGAGAAGGTTCACCGTTTAATTATAAAGTATATTGCACCAGCAAGGAAGGCAAAACTGAGTATAACAATGCTCAGTATCAAGATGAGTTTTGAACGGATATAGAATGTTTCGACGGTGATATTCCCCGTGTTGTCAGTGGCACGCAACTGATACTTGAAAGTTCCAGATCGGACTTCGGCTGGATTGGTCACTTCATGCCAATCACTCCAGGACACCAGAGAGTTGGTACGTATTTCCACCTTGGCAATACCGGAACCAGTATCCTTCACTTCGAAAATAGCCAGATGATTGCCTTTGGAAGGGTTACGTAGAGTGTCAGTGAGGCCGAATACTGGGGGTTGCGTATCTGAATTCAATGCCTCATCTTGTACCACAGTGGTAGTTATTACCTGTGGTGAACCTGGAGTAACAGCAAAAACACTCAAGCGTACAGGGGACGTACGGGCAGTAGTACGAGTTCCTAACCCATCAGCATAATAGGTATCCGCAACGGTAAATGACACAGTGACGTCTCCTGGCGCAACAGCTTTGAATGTCAGACGTCCGACCTCTCCTTTGTTACCTGCAAAAGCACGCGGTATGCCGCCACTCAACATGATCTTACCTGGTGTTGATCTCCAGTCTTTGTCCTGCCAGAGCTGAATGATCGACGAGCTCTCGTTGAATGCACTTGGTTTGAGGAATGTTCCCGGATAGGTGAGTGCTATCTCCATAGCATTGATCGGCGATTCACTATCAACCAATACTTTCACCACGAACTCTGAACCCACAGAAACTCGCGTAGGTGCTTCTATGTATATTCGAGGAGACGTGTTGGCATTGGCCTGCGCGCTCAGTGTATGAATGGGCACCAATACACTTACGAGCAAGAGTATAGATGTAGTGATTTTGTGAATATTCATGAGAGTATTTATTCTGTCCAATGATAGAACATGATAGAAATATCTACGAAGTCGACCTTATCGTCAGAATTACAATCATATCGTGGATCAAATCTGCCGAGATGGTAGAGCAAGATACTGAGATCAACAAGGTTCACCCTTCCGTCACGGTTGAGATCAGCGCCTCTATGCTCCCCGTCACCCTCAATCGAACAGAACACGTTGGTACCGAGTATGTAGTCGAAATAAGAGGTACTACCTCCACCACCCCCTCCGTCTCCAGGAGTAGGTGTTGTGCCTGCTACAGGAGTTGAGGTGACTTCGGTCGATGTGCCGATCGGACTACCATATGCATCGTTGACCACAATGACGAAATAATAAGGAGTTCCGTTGGTCAAACTTGTTCGTATCGAAGAAAGTACCCCTCCTACAGAAGTATAGATATACGGGCCTCCAGAGACAGTCGACTGACCTACTCTATATGAGGTCGCTGTCCAACCCAAAAACCCTTGCGCGGCAGTCCACGAAAGGGTCACTTGGGCATCGCCGGCCGTAGGAGATACGACTGGCACGGTCACTTCTGGGTAGTAGAGAAAGCCTGACTGTACACTATAATCTGTGGCTGTACTGGTACCGATAGCGATCTCGGTCAGACTCCCCCACATCCGATACAAACCTGAGGTGCCGAACCCTGCTGGCGTGAGCACGGGATGCAATACTGTATAGCTCGAAGAAGTGTATTCCTCCGCATGGACAAAACTACCGTGCGGCACCATAACCACGAGAGATATGATGATGAGGAAGGCTCTATACATGCAAGAGTATCAACTCTTATTGGGTTGATGTAGGAGTATTAGTCAACTGGTCTGGGTTACCGAGGATAAGTGGAGCAACTTCGATGAGCTTGTTCCTAGACTCGTCGTACAAGAACGCCTTGCGAGCGGTAGGATAGATCAAGACTTTGTGGCCAGACTTTGCGTTGGCGAAGAATGGCTGATCTTTGAGCTTCTCTGGGTCGGTAATAGTTGCAACCGTTGGGTTCTCGCCCGTTGGGAGGTCGATGAGCTTGCCGACTTTTGCGACGATCGCCTCCATCTCAGCTTGAGCTTCTGCGGTATTTGGGTCTGCAGGAGTTGAAGCTGGCGCTTTCTTGTATACGAGGAATCCGATAATAGCAATGACTATGACCGCTACTACAATGCCTATGATTTTCTTGTTATTCATTATGTTACTCATTATTCTTAATATTGGAACTATTATACACCATGCCAATACAAATCAATAGGGGTTGTTAGCTATCGAGTGGCTCGTCTCCAAAATAGAGAGGGGCAGCATCGATCAACCTCTTGCCTACAGGGTCGTACAAAAACACTTTACGAGCTTTGGCATAGATCAGCACCTTGTAGCCAGGCTTGGCATTGGCGAAAAATACTTGATCCTTGAGTTTCTCTGGGTCAGTGATGGTCGCGATGGTCGGCTCCTCATCTGTTGGCAACAGCACAATGGCACCTATTTCTGCCAGGAGTTTGCTCGCATCTTGTTTGACTCGAGTCTGCGGGTCTCTGCTCGCTCTCTGATAAAAATAAAAAGAGATACCAGAAACAACGACAATGGCAAAGATGAGCATTGGAACAACGAAACCTCTTGTGTATGCAGGGCTTTTCATAAGCTTCACATTATTATAGTATATGAATACATTATACAGTATACTACTCGATGACCATGAATACACGCATTATTCTCGTCGTATTACCTATCCTGGTTGGTATTGGTGCTTTCTATCTAGGGAGAGGCCATGCGCTCAGGAACTCTATCGGCGAATACAGTTCCTACAACGAATCTCGCGAGAATCCGCTTGAATCCTCTTTCACGAACCCATTGCTCGAATGCAGTTTCGGCCAAGACTACATCGCCCAAAACACCATACGTCCCTCCAAAGAAGTTTTAGAGAAGGTCATCACGGAGAAAGTGGCATCTCGTGATATTACTCATGCATCTGTGTATTATCGTGACCTCAACAACGGCCCGTGGCTCGGTATCAATGAGAAGGAAAACTTCTTCCCCGCTTCGCTCATGAAAGTTCCCCTTGCAATGTATTTTTACAAGAGATCAGAGGAAATACCTGGTCTCCTTGACTCGATCATTCCTCCGAACAAAGACCTACAGACTATCGATTTTGAACAGCATTTCAAACCATCCCAATCCATCGACCTCACGAAGGCACACACTATCCGTAAACTCCTCGAAGCCAGCATCAAACACTCAGACAACAAAGCGGCCGAAGCCCTGGTTTTTGCTACAGAGAAAGACGGCTTCAGGAAGTTACTCGAGGATCTTCATCTTTCTCTGCCCCAGAGTAGCGATGCGGACTTTATGAACGTGAGAGACTATGCGACTTTTTTCCGTGTATTGTTCAATGCATCATATCTGAGTAAGCATAATTCCGAGGAGCTACTGTCTACCCTTTCGGAGACAGAGTTCGACAAAGGCATCACGAAATATCTACCTCGAGACACTGTTGTCTCACACAAGTTTGGCGAACGATATTCAGACTCCTCCAACATTAAACAATTTCATGATTGCGGTATCGTATACCTCCCCTATCACCCATATCTCATCTGTATCATGACACGTGGCACAGATATGGATAAGGCGTCCGATGTTGCAAGTCTCCTCTCAAAAGTCGTATATCAAGAAGCCCTCAAACAAGTAAGTGCCCTAAAATAATATTTCTTGGGCATCAAGGATTGGTTGGTTCGTTCTCATCCGAGTCTCCTGTATCATCAGACGCCACAGGAGTATCTTCAGCTGATGAGTCCTGAGATGTTTCTGGTGTCTGTTGCACCTCTGGCTCAGGAGCATCTTCTGTTTCTATAACAGGCTCAGGTTGTGGTACTTCTTCCTCTGTTTGGGACGATCCTGTCTGATCTCCCTGAGTCGACTCTTCTTCTGCTACGGGCGGTGTCACAAGATCATCTTCCCCATTTGATATGGTTGTCGTCGCCTCTTCTGAAGGAGGCGGAGTGTCGTCTATTGGCTGTGTATCTGGATCTGGGACGATCTCGATCTCAGGAACCTGAGGATCCTGTTCGTCTTCCTCTACAGGTAGATTCTGAACTTGACTCGATGTTGCAGTTCGTGCCCCTTTGACTGCCAAGGCTATCCAACTGAACTGAACATCTCGTGGTGCCGGCTTGTTGAGGATGATCGTGAATCCTTTGACACTCTTCTTGGTGATCAGGAATCTGATATCTTGATCGAACAATGCTTCGGAAACTGCAGCAACCTGATCTTCGTCACCTATATCATCGAGTGCGATAGATGCGTTGACGATCGGCTGTTCGAGATACTCACTATCGAATACTACTTCTACATCTCGTGCACCCTCTCCGATGACTGCGAATCCTGCAGTGTCAGTGTTGAAGTATGGTCGGCCAAAGAATACGGTATCGTTGTTGAATGTGAGACTGGTGCCGATAGAACTGATACTGTCGACCGTGAGCCCTCCGCCGAATGTGGCCATACTGGTTACTCGTAGAGCTTTGCTCAGTACGAGCTCATTGTTAACCGTATCTATATGGAGACCATCAAGCTTCTTTTTCTGCTCTTGGAGTCCAGCCACGATCAGTGCCGAGAGCTTGAGCAGATCTACCTGCTTCCCATCTGCGGTTCTGATCTCAGATGGAACATCTTCGGTGATCAGACCGAGCTGCAATGGTGACGTCGAAGCTGCGGATACATCTCTATAATATGACACCTTGATACTAACGAGACCACCTACCAATGTCTCGGTACTCGATGCGGTGAGATATTCAACATCCTTTACGAAAGATTTTGAAGTGAGTGAAGCGAACGACTGCGCTGTCATGTTGCCAAGAGAGTTGAGTGCGAATGTATTACCTACATAATAGGATGGCTCAACTGTTGTTACGATGAGTCCTTCCTCACCAACCTTGTCGAACTTTTCGATAGCTCGTCCGATGACCTGACCTGCACCTGTCGCCTTCATAGCGACTCCATCTACAGAAGAAGAAGTGAGGTAATCTCCTGGTACTATTGGCCCGTTTTCGGTATTAACGCGCACGTACGTTCTTCCGGCCGTTGCAACTTTTACCGTATGTTCGTTGATATGTCCCAACGTCTGTACACTCGAGATATTCACTACACCGAATAGTGACGGATCGTATGTGCCTTGGGCCCTCTGTACTACTTCACCCGTAGTTGTGGATAGTGACACGAGAGTTCCTTCACCGAGCATACGCGCGTCTCTCGCCATATACTCTATGCTATTGGCGGATTCTGCAGAAGAATTATATCCCCCCAGCACATCTTCGAAGGTGACTTCGTCTTCTTCTTTCTTGACCGACATGTCACTTGCAGCAGCGAGCAAACCTTCTGAGATCCCTCCGCCAGTCGGATCGTCAACCCAGAGACGTATCTGCGAGATTTCCATGGTCTTGCCACGACCAGCAGCCGTTGATCCGGCAGATATGATGTATCCGAGGTTTGTACTTGGGATATTTGAGCCATTACTTACAAGCTTTGACACGACCTTACCATTGATCACGAACGTGACATCATTCTGATTCGCCTCAATACGAAAACGATTGAATGCAATGTTTGGTGAGGTGGTGGTAGGGACACCTGTGTTGACATATGAAGTATACGTACTGTTATTACGCACGAGGGCTATCCAGTTGGTTGTCGTGGTTGCCACGAACATAATGGCATTTGTAGGAATAACAGATACATCACCACCCGTACCTGCAGTTATGTTATGGAAACCGATCATGTAAATAGAACTAGAAGCCATTGTCCAGAACGATGCCTGAGTCGATGTGCCGAGGCGAGAAACTACCTCGAACGTTGGACTCGAAGAGGCTGCAAAGAATGTAGTGATCGAACGTATAGCGGCACCAGCGCCCGAAGCAGAGGCGTCTGTTGTTCCACCGGAGATGAGACGCAACACGTGTGGGTTGTGAGAATAGTTTGCATTTCCCTGTACAGTCACTGGACTTTCCATGCGACCCGAGGTATCAGGCTGATAAGCGAACCCTCCACAGAAGTTCGGTGTAGTCGCAGTTATCTGTGCAGTCAAACTCGCTCCCGGGAAGTCACACCTCATCTCACGCCAGGTACTATATATACGGCCTGCCACGGTGAACTGGTCACGGAGGCCCGACTCTGCACCCCATGTCGTAGTGGTACCGATCGCTACACGTGCCCAGTCGAGTGCCCCTGTCGTTGTACCGTTGACGAAGAGGAGTGGTTGGTTGTCCCCAGTAGTTGATGTTGCGACTACGAATTTTGGTGCGGTACCGTTTGCGACGACCGAGAGTGCTGCGTATGGAGTCGAGCTACCGAGACCGAGTCTGTCGTTGGTGTAATCCCAAAAGAACGCAGCATTGTCCTGTGCCATAAGACCTCCTGCATCGACGAAGAGGACAGATCCTGGTGTGCCACCGGTGATAGCAGATCCGATGGAGAGAGATGCTGCAGACGTATTGATCGTACAATCGGTAGAGTCTACCCCATCATCGATACAACTCACCCCAGTGCCAAGGAAGTTGAGGATGGATCGAGCAGCAAGACCTGAGCCTTCATCTTGAACGGTTGAGTATCCACCACCGACACCTCCACCACCGACACAAGTACCGTTGACTGCATAACAGCCAGACGTGATATTGAAGCCGACGTTAGAGGTAGAGGTAGCTTGACCGAGAATACTGAGACCTCGAAGGGTAGTAGTACCGAAGCCATCTCCTGCGATTTCAAGGGCAGAGATAGAGGTAGTAGCTGTACCAAGTACAGTAGTGGTACTGAGATAGAGATTACCTCCTGCATTACGGAATGCCCATTGTGCGATACCTGCACCTGCAGAGAGGGCCAGTTGTGACTTGGTAGATGTGGCGATTGTGATGCCGTATTCTGGTGTAGATGTTCCTACTCCGATGTTAGTGAGAACACTGAGGTTGACTGGTGTGGATGATGCGAACTGGACGAAGGAGAATGGTGTGCCACGGTCTTGGGCGATGTATTTGGCGAACATGTCGTTTTCTCCATCCAAGAACATGAGTCGTCCATCTGGAGTGAATCCGATACCTTCGACCTGGAAGAATCCTGATGGCGCACTGATCTTGTCAATAATCGCGCCTGTTGTCATATCGATCTCAATGAATCCGTCACAGAGCGTAGACGCAACACCGTTGGACTCACCGTAACACTGGTCAACGGAGGCGAACATATGTCCAGTGTTGCGGTCATAGTAGAGGTCTGATACATCTCCAATGTTGGCAGTCTGCCAGGTTGAGGTAGAGAATGTCGCCGTGATCGTACCCGAACGCGTGACCGTATATACTCCTGCACCAGTTCCAGAACCCTCGATACCGATATAGAAGACATCTCGATCGAGGTCGTAGGTGACGCCTTCGATAGTCGAGTTGCCCACACCAAAAGTCGCTGATGTGGAGATGGTAGTACCTACGTTGCGGTTGACTGTCGTTGTGCCATTCGGGAGACGGAGATACGTTATGCGACCTCCTTGCTCATCCCCGATCACGAACATATCATCATACATCCAAGCCAATGCTTCCGTGTCGGTAAAGTTTGCCAGGGTAATAGTACGTATATGCTTACCATCAAGGTCGTGTTCGTAGATGAAGTTACTGTTGTTTATGAAGAACAAGCTATTGTTAACAGGGTTATAGGTGACACCAGAGTTGTTAGAGGCTGTCACAGAACTCAAATTGAGCGTAGACGTTGCGAGATAATAGTTCGTTGGTGGGTGGAATGTCGTAGTTGCAACTGTCGGGTTGTACTGAGTGAAGCGACCGAAACCACGGTTACCACCAAGTTCTGCCAATGACAACCAGCGACTCTGGTTGGTGTCTACTAGTTTGCCATTGAAGACTATATTGCGAACTGTTGTCGTAGCTGCGAATGTACTCGTAGCAGTGGTAGATGTTGCTGTAAAGTGTGAGGCTACGACTTCACCAACCACTGAGAGTTTGGCGTATGGCGAGGTAGTACCGAGGCCGAGACGGTTGTTCGTCTCATCCCAGAAGAAATGACTGTTGTCTTGAGCCAATAAACCACCACTATCAACGAACAAGACTGAACCTGACGTTCCACTTGTCACCGATGAACCGATTGCCATCGATCCTGCACCGGCAGTGATCGTACAGTCAGTGGAATCAACACCGTCATCCACGCAACTCACCCCAGTGCCAAGGAAGTTGAGGATGGATCGAGCAGCAAGACCTGAGCCTTCATCTTGAACGGTTGAGTATCCACCACCGACACCTCCACCACCGACACAAGTACCGTTGACTGCATAACAGCCAGACGTGATATTGAAGCCGACGTTAGAGGTAGAGGTAGCTTGACCGAGAATACTGAGACCTCGAAGGGTAGTAGTACCGAAGCCATCTCCTGCGATTTCAAGGGCAGAGATAGAGGTAGTAGCTGTACCAAGTACAGTAGTGGTACTGAGATAGAGATTACCTCCTGCATTACGGAATGCCCATTGTGCGATACCTGCACCTGCAGAGAGGGCCAGTTGTGACTTGGTAGATGTGGCGATTGTGATGCCGTATTCTGGTGTAGATGTTCCTACTCCGATGTTAGTGAGAACACTGAGGTTGACTGGTGTGGATGATGCGAACTGGACGAAGGAGAATGGTGTGCCACGGTCTTGGGCGATGTATTTGGCGAACATGTCTCCTTCACTGGTCATGAACATCAGACGTCCATCTGGAGTAAAGCCGATACCCTCAACCTGACTAAAGCCAGCAGGGGCATGTATCTTGTCGATGATCGCACCTGTCGTCATATCGATCTCGATCATACCGTCACACAACGTCGATGCTGGTCCGTTGGCTTCACCATTACACTGGTCAACTCCGGCGAACATATGTCCGGTATTGCGGTCATAGTAGAGATCCGAAATATCACCAATGTCGGCAGCTGCCCATGTTGATGTTGAGAACGTTACGGATACCGCACCTGAACGAGTAACTGTGTAGACACTCATGGTATCTCCTGTGCCTTCGATACCGATATAGAAGACATCTCGATCGAGATCGTATGCTAGACCTTCGACACCTTGGTTCGAAGTACCGAACGTACCTGTAAGGTCTATACGTGTAGCAAGGTTTCTATTGATCGTCGTTGTACCATTCGGAATACGGAGGCCAAAGTTGATACCCATACCTGCCGATTCTTCGCCGATCGCAAACATATCATCATACATCCAGACAAGAGACTCTGTATCAGCAAATCCGACGAGGGTGATAGTACGGAGGAGTTTACCATCGAGATCATGCTCGTAAATGAGGTTACTATTGTTGATCATCAGGATCGAGTTGTTGACAGGGTTGTATGTGGCACCCGAATCGTTCGTCGAGCGAGATGAACTCAAATTCAATGTCGATGTGGCGAGATAATAGTTCGTCGGTGCATGGAACGAGGTAGTCGCAACTGTTGGGTTGTACTGGGTAAATCGACCGAAGCCACGGTTACCACCGAGCTCTGCCAATGACAACCAGCGACTCTGGTTGGTATCTACGAACTTGTTAGCAAGGAGATTAGTCACGGTTGTCGTAGCTGCAAACGTACTCGTCGCCGTAGTCGACGTAGCAGTGAAGTTACGTGCTACAACTTCCCCGACAACAGAGAGCTTTGCGTATGGTGACGACGTACCAATACCCACCTTCTCATCAAGAAGGATAAGGGTAGAAGTTCCAGATACTGCAGTGCCGTTTGCTGAGTAGAAGGCTACTTGACCGATAGTACCAGAGTTGACTGTTCCAGATCCTGCACCACCACCTGATATACAGGTGCCGTTGATAGCAAAACATCCCGCTGAGATATTGAATCCAACGTTAGAGGTAGATGTTGCTTGACCAGAGATATCAAGCCCTGCGAGAGTGGTTGTGCCAAATCCTTCGGTTGATACTGACAAAAGTGATTTGGTAGATGAGCCGATAGCGAAGGCGAAGAGGTCACCTGCAAGTGGGTTGATGGCGAAGCGGGCAGATGGTGAGGTTGTACCTACTCCTACGAATCCTCTGTTGGTGACGAGGAAGCTGGTTGCTGTTGATGAGCCGATGACGAATTGGTTAGAGGAAAAGCCTGCAGATGGGTTAACTGCGAGAGTTGCCCATGGGGAAGATGTACCGAATCCGACATTACCTGTATTTGTGATCGCAAAATGTGTAGTTGTAGCAAATGCAGCAGTTGATGAGGCAATGAAGACACTGTACGTACTAGAAGCAGCAAATGCATTATTTTGCACAGAGAGGAGCGCGAACGGAGTCGATGTTCCAATACCCACCGCAGTCTTCTTCACTACACCTGTACCATTCGACTCTCCGTATATCGAGAACATAGGATTACCATCAAGGAATGCGATGTAACCCTGCGGAGTATCAACCGGAGCAGAAGATGTGACTGTCAGATCTGCCCAACTATTGATACCTGCATTATCCTCGAAGTTGAAGTTACCGGCTTCAAGAGTACTGATGGTAGTAACTCCTGTCGAGAAGTTTGTTACCAATGCACCCGAGTTCACATGCAAGCCTCCTGCGAGTGTCGTGGTCGCCGTAGTCGACGTAGCAGTGAAGTTACGTGCTACAACTTCCCCGACAACAGAGAGCTTTGCGTATGGTGACGACGTACCAATACCCACCTTCTCATCAAGAAGGATAAGGGTAGAAGTTCCAGATACTGCAGTGCCGTTTGCTGAGTAGAAGGCTACTTGACCGATAGTACCAGAGTTGACTGTTCCAGATCCTGCACCACCACCTGATATACAGGTGCCGTTGATAGCAAAACATCCCGCTGAGATATTGAATCCAACGTTCGAGGTGGATGTTGCTTGACCTGAGATATTGAGACCCGCAAGAGTAGTTGTGCCAAATCCTTCAGTGGACACAGCAAGAAGCGACTTTGTGGATGAACCGATAGCGAAAGCAAAGAGGTCTCCTGCGAGTGGGTTGATGGCGAAGCGGGCAAAAGGAGATGTGGTAGCGACTCCGACTCTACCGCCAGCAGGGTTGAGGAGGAGAGAGTGGACTGAGTTGTCTCTGAATGCCTGGATCTTCGCATGTCCCGTAGCCGCATCACGACCTATCTTGATCTGATCATCTGAAGTTCCAGAGAATTCTGTCCACCATTCCAAGCTCGTTTGATTACTATTGATCCTGAGAGGGATCGTATCAGCATTAAGATTGTTCGAATTGCCAATAATCAATGCGTTGGCGATCGTTGAAGTTGCTGTAGTTGATGTAGCATTGAAATGTGATGCGACAACTTGACCTACGACTGACAATGTTGCATATGGCGACGATGTACCAATACCTATATTAGATCCTGAAATATTGAGAACTGTTTGATCATCTACAGTAGTGTTGGATGCTGGATAGTATGCAAAGTATCCTGCTGTTCCTGTATTGACAGTCCCCGATCCTGCACCCGCCCCAATACACACACCATCGAGAGCGAAACATCCATCAGAGAGATCAATACCTCCTGCGAAGGTAGAGGTTGCGTTTGCTTCGGTCACTGCCAGTGAACCCCCGAATGTTGATGTAGCTGTGGTTGTGGCTGTGAAGTATGCACCGACGATCTCACCCACTACGGAGAGTTTGGCGTATGGGGAGGTGGTGCCGATGCCGACGTTGCTTGTAGTATCAATGAAGAAACGTGCTATTCCATTGACTGCCGCAAGTGAGACCGATGAACCAGATGAAGTGAACATGTTTCCGACACTATTTGCAATGGTAGTATTACCATCCGAATCAATATGAAGAGCGCGAATTTCATCGGCAGCCTGATATATTTCGAGTAAATCGCCAGAATTAGGGAAAACTTCCACGTGACTTCCATCCGTTCTCTGAATAGCGAGCTTACTCTTTATACTCGACGTACCAACCCCCACATTCCCACTATTGTTAACAATGAAAGCAGTTGCGGTAGATGAACCTATGACGAATTGGTTAGCGGCAAGGCCTGCTACTGGGTTGACTGCGAGGGTGGCCCATGGAGATGAAGTTCCAATACCCACCTTCTCATCGAGGAGAATGAGTGTCGAGGTACCAGAGACTGCAGTACCGTTCGCTGCATAGAATGCTACTTGGCCGAGGGTTCCAGAGTTGACTGTGCCAGCACCACTACCCGCCCCAATACACACACCATCGAGAGCGAAACATCCATCAGAGAGATCAATACCTCCTGCGAAGGTAGAGGTTGCGTTTGCTTCGGTCACTGCCAGTGAACCCCCGAATGTTGATGTAGCTGTGGTGGTAGCAGTGAAGTATGCACCGACGATCTCACCCACTACGGAGAGTTTGGCGTATGGAGAAGATGTACCCACACCGAGGTTACCGGTATTCAAAAGACGCATTGCTTCAGTGGCTGCACCCACTCCAGTTGAGAAGATGACGTCTCGAGTCTGTATTTCCAAATCTCTAAAAGCACTTCCTATGGTGATGGATTGGATACGTCCTGTATTTGCAGTATTTCCATACCCAACAAGAACACCTGTACCTGCAGATCCTGAGATCAGACCCGCAACTTGTAAACCTCCACTCGACACAGACAAAGCCTGCATTGGTGTCAATGTACCGATACCAACTCTGTTTGTAGAATAATCCGCAACTAACGTACCCGCATCAACAACCAAACCTCCGTTAAACGTACTTGTTGCAGTAGTTGAAGTTGCGGTGAAGTATTCACCAACGACTTGTCCAACCACAGAGAGTTTGGCGTATGGGGAGGTGGTGCCGATGCCGACGTTGCCGTGAAGGATAGATGTCGAAGCAATATCTGCACGAATCAATTCTGTACCCCCGACACTGAAGTTGAAGGCATTGTCATATTGTGACCACATACCCGTATCCTGATCCGTAGCAAAAGCATAGTTCGGTGCAGACACTGTACCAGCGGAGTTCTCAAGATAGTATGATCTGGTGTTATTACTATGCATGTCCACATTCGGGTTGATCGTGGCGTTACTCATTCTGAATACTTCACCTCCATTTGCCGAGAATCCGATTGTATTTGCGGCAATCAAATACATACCCGTATCAAGATCTGCATTAAACGAGTAGTGTGGCAAAGTGCTGACACCTGTAGAGGTACCCGCTCGAACTTTTCCATCTACTAGCAAGATATCTGAGAACTCTCCTGTACCACTCACACTGAGGGCAAATGTCGGTGTAGTGCTTCCGATCCCAACCTTGCCACTATTGTTAATGACAAACGCAGTTGCGGACGAAGAACCAACGACAAATTGGTTAGCAGCAAGGCCTGCTACTGGGTTGACCGCAAATGTTGCCCATGGAGACGATGTACCGATACCCACCTTCTCATCAATAAGGATAAGAGTTGATGTTCCTGATACTGCAGTACCATTGGCTG
The DNA here is from genome assembly GCA_038065395.1 of Patescibacteria group bacterium. GTDB lineage: Bacteria > Patescibacteriota > Minisyncoccia > Phycocordibacterales > PALSA-1337 > C7867-002. Next base: position 5,114 of record JBBTRB010000004.1, on the reverse strand, counting down.
CATAGAATGCTACTTGGCCGATAGTTCCAGAGTTGACAGTTCCCGCTCCACTACCCGAACCAATACATACTCCATTTATAGAGAAGCATCCGCCGCCAAGAGTAATGCCATTGGCAAAGGTGGAGGTCGCGGCAACTCCCGTTATGTTTAAGTAAGCGGTTTGAATTCCTGCACCGAATGTTGAAGTTGCCGTACCTGAGATAGTAGTTGTTGCAGTGGTTCCTACGTACAAAGCGTTGTAGACCGACGCAAGAGTTGAACTTGAGTTCGTGAACTGCTGTAATGCTGTCCAACTGTTGGCGTTGGCGGTATTCAAAGAAGCAATTCCTGCGGCATATGAGAGCCCTGAACCGAAGGTTGTGGTTGCTGTCCATGTTGGAACTCCACCAAGAAGTGCAAGTACTTGCCCGGCCGTTCCTGCAGAAGTAGTTGCAAGTGCAGATGCACCGTTACCATATAATAGTGTACCTGCTTGGATCGCGGCCCAACCTGTTCCACCATTGGCGACGTTGAGTGTGCCAGCGAGAGTGATAGTACCACTTGTAGTAACAGGTCCACCTGTGGTGGTCAGACCGGTGGTACCACCTGAGACGTCGATAGATGTCACTCCACTACCCGCCCCAATACACACACCATCGAGTGCAAAACATCCATCAGACAAGTCTATTCCTCCTGCAAATGTTGAGGTTGCGTTTGCTTCTGTTACTGCCAATGAGCCACCGAAGGTAGAGGTGGCTGTGGTGGTGGCGGTGAAGTATGCACCGACTATCTGACCTACTACAGATAGTTTGGCGTATGGGGAGGTGGTGCCGATGCCGAGGTTGCCAGAGAAATAGTTTCTACCACCCGTTGCGTATAACGCATATCCAGTAGCATTGGATTGGGTTCCATTAAGCGCATTTCCTGTTGGACTATTTGAGACACCTTGAACACCTGTATTTCCGGTACCATAGATCCCTATTCCATTACTACCACCATTACTATATATTCCGTATACATTATTTGGATCTCCTGTCGCAATAGCTTCGCTATAGATTCCATAAACATCAACTGATGTTCCGCCATTTCTCGCACTAAAATATCCTCCATATGAAATGCTGGCATCTGCAGAGTTAGTGACAGCAACATTTAAAGCTCTTGCCTCCACCAGAGTAGAACTCGTGCTCACCCCCAATGACCCAAATGGCGAAGATGTACCGATACCAATATTTGACCCTACAATATTAAGAACCGTCTGGTCGTCTACTGTAGTGTTTGATGCTGGATAATATGCGAAGTATCCTGCTGTTCCCGTATTAACAGTCCCCGATCCAGCCCCAATACATACCCCATCAATCGAGAAACAGCCATCTCCCAATGAGATACCGTTAG
>JBBTRB010000004.1:0-3643 GCA_038065395.1 Patescibacteria group bacterium | reverse complement strand
CAGTACCGAGGATGGTGGTGGTTGCAGTAGTACCGACGTAGAGGGCGTTGTATACGGAAGCGAGGGTGGATGAAGCGCGACTAAATTGTTGCAATGAAGTCCAGACGTTAGAAGCAGTAGCATCGATGCTTGCCTGACCATTACTATAAGTTAAACCATTTCCAAACGTGGTCGTAGCAGTCCAACTAGGAATACCGCCGAGAAGCGCCAATACCTGACCGTTAGTACCTGAGGTTGTCGTAGCGAGAGCGCTTGACCCATTTCCATACAAAAGTGCACCAGACTGCACAGCTGCCCATCCGGTACCACCATTGGTAACGTTCAGTGTTCCAGCCAACGTGATTGTTCCTGACGATGTAACTGGACCACCGCTTGCCGTGAGGCCTGTTGAACCGCCGGAAACATTCACCGAGGTAACTGTCCCATTATTCGAACCGATACAAACCCCGTTCACCGAGAAACATCCTCCATTCAACGAAATTCCATTGGCGAACGTAGAAGTTGCGGTCGTACCCGTCACATTCAAGTAACTTGTTTGTATTCCTGCACCGAATGTGGAGGTAGCAGTACCAGAAATCGTTGTCGTAGCAGTCGTGCCCACATACAACGCATTGTAAACACTAGCCAAAGTCGAGGAAGAGTTGGCGAAAGACCAGCGACCAGAGATGATTTCGTCTTGGTTGCGACGGGTGATACCAGAGTTCGTATAGTCGATCGAGATGTCACCTTCAGATCCATCGAGGGCAACATTAAAGTCATTTCCCAGGAAATCGATCGACAATGCCGAGGTCACGACGTTGGAATTGTTCTCTTCGATCGTACTGACACCGGAGCCAGAAGCACCAGCATCCGTTCCGCAAGAGAATTTTCCGGAAGTAGCATTGTACAAGACCGTATTTGCCTCATCACTACACTCGGTGAAACCATCCTGGAACAATCCGAGAGAAACTCTGAGAGCCGAGGTCGATGCAAAACCAGAGATTTGCAATCCGTTACCAAAAATTCCTCCAGCGAAAGTCGAAGTTGCGTTGGATTCACCACGAATGGTCGTTGTAGCTGTTCGTCCGATCGTCAAACCATCCAAAACCGAAGAAAGTGTTGATGATGACTGCTGAGAACTGAGTAATCCTGAAGAACTGACCGAAACAAGACTCTGTCCCAATGAATTTTGTATATCCAAAATGTTTGCAGCTTGTCCGAGGAAGGCACGGATCGCGAGTGGGACTGACGCTGTCGATGTTGCCTCGATAGTGACAACCGAAAGACCTATCGGAGTAGTGGTTCCGAACGAAGATGGGCGAGTGGCGCCACTGACAGCCTCACTTAGTTGTGCAAAAGCTGCGGCACTGACTCTCTGTCGAGGAGAAAGTGTCTGGAATGATGAATTATCGGAAGAAACTTCAACTTGGAGATAGATATCGCTGTTCGAATTGAAATTATAATCGAGGGAATGAGGATATCCTGCTCCCGTATCACCAATATCGACAGAGAAAACACCTTGTCGGACTGTATGAGCACTCGAGAGCGGAGCGACTGATGGCCAGAGACGTGTTCCGTTACCAACGGTTGCATTATCCCAGATAGAAAACTTGAAATAGTAGGTTGTCCCCGTGCCACCAAGGAGATTACCACTCGAGTCAGCCAATCTTCCCTGATAACTTATGATCGGAGGCGTACCACTCGCAGCGAATGCGAATGAATGTGCAAAAAGAGATGACATCATTATCACGGCCAAGATAAGCCATAATTTTCTGTATCTCCTGGTTGTAATGTAATGGTTCGCCACGTACGTCGTTAAAACGGCTTATCGGGGTAAGCGTTCCAACAATTTTACCACATAAGACAACAAATCTTTTCCCCAGATTACCCACATTTAGGCCATAAAAATCTTCGTGACCACCGTGTGTCAATACTTGCGGATAACACCCTTGACAACAGCACCTATCTTGATGTCGTATTCGGGGTAAATCGGAGAATATTTGCTATTCGCAGGCTCCAAAAAAATGGTGTTGCCTTCTTTACGAAAATATTTCATCGTCCAGCCCCCATCCACCTCAGCAATGACGATGTCGCCGTCTTTTGCGTCGTTCCTACGGACAGCGATGACCAAATCCCCTTCATGAATGCCCGCTTCGATCATAGAATCCCCCTTTACGCGGAGCATGTAGGTAGAATCCTTCTCTTTGACGAGATAATCTTCGATGTTGAGAGTGTCGAGAACACTCTCCTCTGCCGTTGTCGGTATTCCAGCCTCCACCAAGCCGAGAAGCGGCAAGTCTCCGAGAGTTCTGTTAGGGATAAGTCTACCCTGTGCGTCTTTCGACAACATTCCTTCATCCACCAGTTTGTGTACGAGTTTGTACACGGCATTTTTGGATTTGAAACCGAGAAGTTTCATGATCTCGGCATAGACCGGCATGCGTTTGTGCGCTCGATAGAAAGAAAATATTTTGTCCGAGTATGTCGACATGTTATATGCCGAAGAATGAAGAGAAATTCATCGAGCGACTGAACCAAGAGTGCCCTGATGATGATAGTTGTGCCAACTGATTCATCAGGATCTTGTGACGACGTGCCTGACGAGCATATGAGATGCCTTTGATGATGCGAAGATCGATCTCTTGGTTGAGCCTCTCGACCTCAGAACGAATTGTGCGAAGTGCTTGGTGTTTGCTCATAGTAGTTTTTGTTACTGATATGAATACAGTATAAGTGAACGATCGTTCACCTGCAAGATTTCTCTGTGGATAACCACTCTCACATCACTCTGCTATCGTATGCCCAATGCAAAAGAGCTTGTCGTTGAGCCTTCCTACAGGTTTCGTCCCCTGGCATACAATGATAACGGATCTGCATAGCATGCCTCCTCATCGCCTTCCAACGCTTGATCTGTCGAGCATCTTCATCTGGTATTCTCCTGCCCATATAGTACCTACAGTACCACTGGAACCAGCCTCGAGGATCATCTGTGTAGATCCATCCTTTCTGTTTCCATACTTCTAGCGATTGAGATGCATCGACACCAAAATAATTGAGTTTTTTATCGTGACCCTTTGCATCGCGTGGCAACAACACCGCATGTTCGAACCATTCTCGAGGGAATTCTTGTGTACAATCGCGCATATACCTACCACCGAACACGCCGAGTGCCAGCATTGCCTGTGGAGTAAGTTCTGGTTTGAATTCTGGATCAAAATTCTTCCCCACTGGCTCGACCAGACTATACGTATATCCTTTTTGCATTGTATCGTTGACGGTGATGAATACTTTTTTCATAATAATATTAAAATACTTACCGCGAACTCTGTACCAACTTTTGTTTTTCTTTTTTAGTCATTTTCTTGATCATTACTTCCCTTTTGAGCGCTTCGCTTAATGTGATACATGTTTCTGAATACACAAGCTCGACCGGTCTTCTCATTTTGGTATAGCGCGCACCCGTACGGGCGTGATTATGCTCATGAACTCTGCGTGCAGGATCGGTCGTGTACCCGGTGTAGAGAGTCTGGTCTGCACATGAGACGATGTAGACGTAATGCATGTGAAATAGTATATCACTGTACGTGAAAATGTTGACTTATGGACTTGGAATATGGTTATATCAGTTTGAACTTAGCACTTTGACCTAACACCAAACCCAAAG
>JBBTRB010000003.1:0-154065 GCA_038065395.1 Patescibacteria group bacterium | reverse complement strand
TTGGTGCGGGATGGGAGAATCGAACTCCCGACCACAGTTTGGAAAACTGTTATTATACCATTTAACTAATCCCGCTTGACCCTCCGTAGCTTTAGCGAAGGGGTCGATCGTTCTATGCTACCTCAACTCCCCCGTTACATCAACTCTTTTGAATTCTAGGATCGAATATGGATGATTCGAGTTTTTCTCCCGAGATAATACGCGCAATCTTTCTTCCTCCGAAAACAGAAGGGATAATCCCTATACCGTTGCAACCGAGATTGTAGAGAAGTGCAGGATTCTTTGGCTCAGTTCCGATCAGGCGTACACGGTTGGGCGTATATCCCATGAGACCGTGCCACGTGAATTGATAATCTATTTTGCGATTTGGGTCGGCATCATAGACTTTTTTTACGAAACTATCGATCTCACCTTGCATCTGATCTGGATAGTCGTAATCATTCAAATACTCTTCCCTGTCCCGGATCAGTACTTCTGGTCCACCCATACAGATCAAGTTGTGTTTGGTATCCCCCATTTCATGTGGTCGTCGAGTTAAATAAAAATATGCATCTTCATGAGCACTCGCAGGTTTATCGTCTTTCATATAATACGCGATCGCGATACCCGCTTTGTTCATAGTCTCCAAATAACCTGACATGTATCCAACCACTCCTTCGACAGAATGATGAAATCGCTTATCGACCTCGAGACCTCCTTCATTGAGGATTTCTAGTCTTTCAAAACCATTGGTACACAAAATAACCTTGTGAGTGTGGATCGTATGTTTGCCCGCATCCAAAAGCGCATGATTTTCTTTGAGTACCAGCTTTTCGATGCGCGTATTCTCGTAGAGAGCGAATCTGTCAGAAAATTTCTGCGAAAGGGACTCGATAACTTCCTGACAAAACAATGCCGAATTCACACATGCTGCCTGATCTATAAGGACTGCATGGAAATCCGTGTATTCCGTCTCCAGTTTCGCCAAAATTTCTTTGTGAGGAACAAAGGAATAGAGATTTTTGAGCGCACTTGGCAACAATTCCCTGAAAGGAGCATCTTCGCTAATAAGAAGTGTGTTGATCGAAAGTCCTGACATATGCTCGATCTCCATATCCCTGAGAATCTCTAGCACTTGTTCGATATTAGAGAAACCTCGCACGCCATTCACGCGAGAAAAAGCAATGTCCAGATTCGCATCTGTATACATCTCATCGATCAAAGCCCATCCAGACTGAAGATCATGAAGGGCTTGTTTCGTCTTCTCAAGACCATACTCATCTACCAGACTATGGAGCGGCCTTTCGAAACGAGCCACTACCTGACCCGCATTGTGCCCTGTTGCACCATGAGCGAGTTTCCCCTGCTCCACGATCACTACGCGGTGTTGTGTGTATTTCAAAAGAAAAAAGGCTGTGGAGACGCCCGCGATACCTGCACCGACAATGACGATGTCGGTGTCGAGATCATTCGCAAGTGGTTTCATCTTGCGATCCTGATTGAGTTGATGTATCCAGGGAGATTTATTTATTTTCATGTTCTATATTCTCTTTTATGATATGAATTTCTTCTTCGAGGTCTTCGACTGCATATTTGATGTCTTTGAGAGTTGCTTCTTCTTCGCGAACCTCCTTCTCTGTTTTCTCTTGGAACTTCTTTTCCCTTCTCAAACCACTCATCAGTATGGTGTCTCCTATAAAATAAGAAACGAAAAGTCCGGTAGCCAACAAAATCACAACCACGATGATAAGGCTCACCGGTTCATAGAAAATGAACCCGAGAACTCCTCCCTGTTGCTGTAACATGTCTGCAGTATGCCACACACCTCTCCAGAACAAGACGATAGCAATACCCCCTACAATAGAGTACGTGATCGGAAACCTGCTCAAATGGGCTCGAGTCCGGTCCTCAAACTTATCAAAAAAATGAACTAAGCGCTTGATCATGCGCATCATTATACCCTACAAATTTCAAAGCTCACACTTATAGACTAGATCTTGTCGGAGCGCCGGGATTCTCGCCTTACAGGCGCAGTACAGGTTTCGCGTCTCACTTCGCCCTTCGCAAGCTCAGGACTCGTTGCGACATGCTCAACCTCTTCGAACCCTTGGACGCACAGTGCGTAGGCACTGTGCTCTCGGTTATTTAACGGTTGTCGGAGCGCCGGGATTCGAACCCGGAGTCATCTGTTCCCAAAACAGATATGTTAGCCGTTACACCACGCTCCGAATACACACCATCCTAGCACACGATACTACATATGCCCACTCTTCTTGCGATATTCTACAAAATGATGTCTTTTATCCACCGAATAACCACTCTACCCGTCTTTGTCTCACGGAAAACACATAGTACATGAAAACTAAATTCCTGGCCATCTCCTCCTCCCTGTTCGAATAGATACGTCTCGACCATTCGACGGATATTCCTGACTTTGAGACCATGAACGTTCTCTTCTGGACGATATTCATGTTCCAAGGAGTCAATCGATGGTACCGTAATGCTTTTGACTTCAAAGAAGTGAATAACGTGACCTTTTGTGGCAATAATATCGATTTCTCCCCATTTCTTCTGATAATTACGCTCTTTTACAACAAAACCTTCCCTCTCAATGAAGGAACAAGCTTCGTTCTCCCCAATTCTGCCTTTTGCACGTGTGTCCATGAATAAATGGTAATATATGGCCCAAATACGTCGACTTTCATGTGAAATGTTTCTTGTGAAAACATATCTCTGAGACGGTCATGGACGTATGTAGGCCATATAATCTGTCTTTTATAAACTAATCCCCTTAGTTATCCCCAGTTATCAACATCATTCCCTGAAATACGGCCATTCTTCAAGGAAGTGGTTATGGGACTTTGGCTTATAGTCGGGGTGACTCAAGCGTGTTACTCTCGGACTACTAAATGTTGGTGCGGGTAGGGAGAATCGAACTCCCATCTTATCGTTGGCAACGATACATTTTACCACTAAACTATACCCGCATATATGGATTTCAATCATCGAAACAGCGACCGATAAGGCAGAGTATAGCGTATAGTTTTATATTTTCAAAGTTTTTCCTGAAAATAAGGATTTCACGTGGAACAAAGAGGGGATTCAGTCCTTACAGGACCCGTATAGTCTTCGTATTTAAGCCATTTTTTATTATGGAGGGATTCGAAACCTACGGTTTCAGTACAGGTTTCGTCCCGATGTACATCGGGATTCGCCCGCGCCTCTCACTCGGCTACCCGCCTCGTTCGGGCTGGGCACCGCCTCGCGGTTTCGTGTTGCTACACGAAACATCGCTCCGGCGTTCGAATCCCTCACGCAAAGCCCGCAGGGGCCTTGCTCTCGGTCATTCGCTTCACTTCGTTCGCTCTGTGCCCTCGGAGGGATTCGAACCCCCAACAACGGTTCCGAAGACCGGTATGATATCCATTTCACTACGAGGGCGGGTTTTGCGATACAACGTATCCATACTAGCGCACATAGGAAAAAAGCCAAAGTTATTGTAGACTGTCACCATGAACATGACTCAGAAAACCCTTATTCCAAGGGAAATAAATGATGTTGTGACCACTTTGGAGAAGGCGGGTTTTGAAGGCTATCTTGTCGGCGGGTGCGTCCGAGACACGCTTTTGGGTCGAAAACCCAAGGATTGGGACATAACCACTAATGCAAAACCGGAAGAAATCCAGAAACTCTTCGTAAAAACCGTATACGAGAACTCATTTGGCACTGTAGTCGTCATAGATGAGTCTACAGAAGATCCAACTCTCAGGAACATAGAAGTGACTCCGTATCGCCTAGAATCGACATATTCCGACCGTAGACGACCAGATCAGGTGCACTTTAGTGACAAGATCGAAGATGACCTCAAAAGACGCGACTTCACTATCAATGCCGTGGCCATGAGTCTGTCTTCTGGTGCCATAAAGGACGTTATTGACCTTTATGGGGGCTTCAAGGACTTTGAGTCTCGTATCATAAAGACAGTGGGGGAGCCGCGCGATAGGTTTAACGAGGACGCTTTGCGTATGATGCGTGCAGTCAGACTGGCAGTTGAACTCGATTTTAGTATTGATAAACCTACGTTTTCTGCGATATCGGAACTCAATTCGCACATAAAAGACATCTCTATCGAGCGTATTCGTGATGAGTTTTCGAAGATACTGATGTCGAAAGATCCCAAGAAGGGCATAGAGATGTTGCAGTCCTCCGGACTTTTGAAGCATTTCATACCTGAATTGGAAGCTGGCATGGGCGTAGAACAGAACCAGGCTCACAAATTCGATGTCTGGGAACACCTTTTGCGTAGCCTACAACATGCCGCTGACAAGGAGTGGCCTCTAGATATTCGTCTTGCGGCCCTCTTCCATGATATAGCCAAGCCACAGACCCGAAGGTTTTCACGTGAGACAAATCAATACACATTCTACGGCCACGAGGTGGTTGGTTCACGTGAAACACGCAAAATACTCGAGAGAATGAGGTTTTCACGTGTAATCATTGAGAAAGTGGTCAAATTGGTACGCTGGCACATGTTCTTCTCTGATACTGAACAGATAAACTTGTCTGCCGTTCGTAGGATGATCGTCAATGTTGGCCATGAAAACATCTGGGATCTGATGAATGTACGCATTTGCGACCGAATCGGCACAGGTAGGCCAAAAGAAGACCCTTATAGACTGAGAAAGTACAAAGCCATGGTAGACGAAGCATTACGTGACCCTATATCTCTCGCCATGATGAAACGCGACGGTAAAGCCATCATGGAGGTGACACATCTAGCCCCGGGACCGAAGGTGGGCTATATTCTGCATGCAATATTCGACGAAATACTCTCCGATCCGAAGCTCAACACTACAGAATACATAGACAAAAGGGCTATAGAGCTCGCTTCTATGAATGAAACAGCCTTGAAAGCACTGGGAACTGCTGGAGCCGAACGAAAAAGGGAAGAAGACAAAAAAGACATCGAGGAGATCCGTAAAAAATATCATGTCTCTTAGATCTGCAGGTTATCCACAGTATGTCCTTTACACACTGATCTAAAGGACATATACTTTTGTGCAGACCTCGAGATGTTCCCGAGGTATCGCGAAGAGAGAATATCTTCTCGATAGAACACCGAAAGCTCTTTCCACAAAATTAGCAGCAGGGTAGGCTGCTCTCCTTTTCATGAAGTTGATGCGGAGGTTGTTCGTAAACCTTCCTCGTCCTTCTGTTGCTTAGGAAACAACGGTGCATATATTGTCTTACGATCTCATTAGGTCCTCCTCCGGAGGAACCACTTTTCAAAGGGCAATGCACACCGTATCTAAGGAACCGTTCGGATAGAAGAAGACTTGTTCTTTTTTACCCCGAGCAGCAACTTCAAAAACCGCGCTACGTGTCTTACTAGTTCTCTAGACACCCAACGCGGTTTTTTATTGGAGCTATCCACAATCTCTATCTGCAAGACATTTTTTTATATGTGTTACCCTCGCTTTTTTTGTCATTCCCGCGAAAGCGGGAATCCAGGAGCAAGGGCATGGTTACTTACTTATATTTATATAATCGCAAACTACTATAAACTATCCTTGTGAGTAAATGCTGAACCCTTCACATTCATTGTTTATATGACTTGCATCAACTCTATACTGGAAGTGATCCTGGATTCCCGCTTTCGCGGGAATGACAAGATAGATGCTGTATTTCATTTAATAGCCTCTTATTAAGCCACAGAACTATCTCAGAACTATTTCGATAGGGCAATGATCTGAGCCCAATACGTTATCGAGAATTGCCACGCTTTTGAGCCTTTCGAGGAGTCCTGGCGTCACGAAAAAGTAGTCTATCCTCCATCCAACATTGCGCTCTCGTGCAAAAGTCTTTTGATCCCAGTAGGTATATCTGCCCACGTCAGTAGGGTAGAAGTGTCGGAATGTGTCCACGAAGCCCTCTTTGACTACACTATCGAGCCAAGCACGCTCAATCGGCAAAAAGCCTGTATTTCCTTCGTTTTCTTTGGGTCGAGCCAGATCTATAGCAGTATGAGCAGTGTTGATATCGCCACAAAAGACGATTTCATGACCTGCTGCGCGGAGCTTATTCACGTATTTCAAAAAGGCCTCATAATAGCGAAGTTTGAAATCCAGACGTTCTGGACCGCCACCACCGTTGGGAAAGTAGATATTTATGAATACAAAATCCTTGAAAAACAGGGCGAGGAAGCGACCCTCTTGATCGAGCTCATCTACCCCGAGTCCATACTCGACTTTTTCTGGCTTTATTTTACTGAATACTGCTACACCACTGTATCCTTTGCGACCCTTGGAATGGTCAAAATAGGAGTGATATCCAGCAGGATTTCTGACACTTTCCTCTAGTTGTTCTGGGTGTGCCTTGGTTTCTTGGACACAGAATATGTCAGCAGACTCATTGACGAGCCATTCGAAGCCGCCTTTCTTCGCATTTGCTCGGATTCCGTTGACATTCCAGGAGATGATTCGCATGACAAAATAATAACACACTATTTCGACCTCCCATGAAACTTCTGATGCACCTTTTTGAGCTCGTTGTCGGTGATATGGGTATATATTTGCGTAGTACTGATATTGGCATGACCGAGGAGCATCTGGACTGAGCGCAGATCGGCACCATTGGAAAGGAGATTGGTGGCAAAACAGTGACGAATGACGTGAGGAGTGACTTTTTTGGATATTCCAGCTTCTACAGCGCGATCTTTGACGATACGCTCGATCGAGCGACGAGTAAGACCTGAATCTGAGCCTTTATTCTCCTTACCATCCATCTTTATGAACAATGCGTCCTCGGCATCAGTACGCTTGTCGAGATATTTCTTGAGGATCTGCTTGGCGGCAGGGGAGAGGAAAACTACGCGTATCTTGTCTCCTTTGCCACGAATAGAGAAGTCGTCAGCGGTTATATCGATATCGCGAGTGAGAGAGCAGAGTTCAGATACACGCAAACCTGTAGAGAAAAGCATCTCAAGAATGGCTCTATCTCTCAACGCCCTGAGACTGTCACCCTTGGGACAGTCAAGGAGTCGCTCCAGTTCTGCAGAAGAGATGAGATCGAGGTGTCTGTCACCCGTCTTGGCCAGCTCTATGTATTCTGGGCTCAATGTCTTGATATTGCACTTGGCCAGATATTTGAGGAATGCGCGAATGGCAATCATGTAGTAGTTCTGGGTCTTTTTCTTGAGGGTGGCTCCTGTTGCGCGGTTATTGCCTGTAGACTGGCGGTTGAGCCATAGACGGAATTCGCGGATAGCAGACTCGGTGATATCGCTCGGCTGTTTGGCTTTCGAATGTTGAATGAAAACAGAGAGATAATGATCATAATTTTCAACAGTTTTGACCGAACGACCCTTTTCGATCTCTACGTATTCTAGGAATTGCTGCTTGAGAGAGGAGATATTGTGCGACATGACTACTCTATTGTAGCAGTATGCGTTTCTGAGAGCACTTGACAAAAGTACTAGATATGATATTGTACTCTCTGGATGTTCTTGTTGTGGCAATTTCACAACACCATCCATTGGGACGCCTATTGTTTTATGGCGTCACTCACAGTACCAACTGGCCAGCGAAGAGAAAGGCGCTTATGCTTATACCGTACCGGTGACGCTTAGGGGGTCAACTACGAGGACAACTCCTGGGTCATCTTACACAGCGATGACCGTGTTGATCGCCTCATTCCCAAACAAAACCAATGTACGCCCCGGTGTGTCGCAAGACACACCGGGGTAAAATTTTTGATAAGTACTTGTATTTATAAGGTATTCATGTTACGATTGCTGAGCAATGTTGAGTGTCAGACAAAAAACCAAAATCATCAAAGAAACAGGCATCCACGCTACGGATACCGGTTCTCCTGAAGTCCAGGTCGCGATCCTCACCAAGAAGATCGTAGAGTTGACCGATCACCTCAAGAAACACAAGAAAGACAACCATTCTCGTCGTGGCTTGCTCGGTATGGTCGCGGATCGTCAGACACATCTCAACTACCTCAAGAAGAACTACCCAAAGCGCTACTCTACGATCATCAAGAAACTCGATCTCAAGAAGTAGTTTCGTGTGTCACCCCATCCATATTCCTGTCATCCCCGCGAAGGCGGGGATCCATGACCTAGTCTGTTAATATTTGTCTATTCTTGTGCGCAGATCCCCGCCTTCGCGGGGATGACGAATATTGAGCGAAGTGACAAGAAGGTAGATAGCGCATATACTTACAGAGCTTTTATTAATTTTCATATATTGAGTCTTAGGTCTACTTTTACTTTATACTTTTTAACTTGTAACTAATTTATGTCAGTCATCAAACACAAAGAACAACGCGTCGGCATATATATCGACGCACAGAACCTCTATCATAGTGGCAAAAATCTCTATCATTCCAAGGTCAACTTCGGTGCTATCGTCAAAGATGCCCTCGAAGGTCGCAAACTTGTCCGCGCAGTCGCCTACGTGATCGCCACCGAGTCTGGTGATGAAAGTGGCTTCTTCGACGCACTCACCAAGATGGGTATCGAAACCAAAGTCAAAGATCTCCAGATCTTTAGTTCTGGTGCCAAGAAAGCCGACTGGGACGTCGGACTCGCGATCGACGCCGTCAAACTTTCACCCAAGCTCGACACTGTGATCCTCATAACGGGGGACGGGGACTTCGTACCGCTCGTCGAATACCTCCAGATGAACCAAGGTTGCCAAGTAGAGGTCGTCTCTTTCGGCAAGTCTACTTCTGCCAAACTCATCGAAGCTGCAGATCATTTCACCGATCTTGACGTCAACTCCAGCAAATATATCTTGAGAGGTGGTAGGAAATAAACGCCTGTATGGTACATTACGGGGATGAAAGACTCCGACCAACGATATAGATGCAATCTCATCTCTATGGAACCGGTCGATCACGGAGTACGTAACCGTGTTTCAGGGATAGACAGCCAGGGAAAATACGTCGATCTTGCACCCGACGAGACGGCACTCCTCCTCTACAGCAATACCTGGCAGACTCTGCGACGTCATGTCGAAATATACACTTCTCGTTATGCAGAGCATACGGGAAGTTTTTCGCAGTATGTAGAGGTATTAGAGAAATGTGCTGAGGCTGGGTTGCTCGTATCTGAAGATGATATTCGTGCGAAGATCGTGGGTTCGATAGGAAAAGATGCGGGGATGACGAATAGGATAGAAATGATCGGTATCCCAACACGTAACCGACCAACAGAACTCGCTCGTTGTATCGAAAGTTATATGGGAAACGTCATGAAATATGGCCGCACACCGGAATTTGTAGTTGCGGATGATTCTGATAGGGAATTCTTGGAGAAGAATCGGCTCGCCCTAGATATACTGAGGAAAAAATACCCTGGGACTATTTCTCACCATGATATTTCAAAGAGAAAGGAATTCGCACACGAGTACTCAAAGAATAAGAATGTCGAGTATAGTATCGCCGAGTTCACTGTCTGCGGTGACGATACTGACCAGAACCATGTCGGCGCACTACGTAATTTCTTGATGTTATATGCGCGAGGCAGAAAAATACTCATGGTGGATGACGATACGATCTGCACTGTGCACACACTCCCCGGATACAAGCCAACCTCCACCATTGAATCCCTCACTATCTCCTCGATGCCACCACGGCCTTCATGGTTCTTCGATAGCTACGAACAAGCAATGAACTATTTCCCGACTGTGGACGTCGACTACCTCGGCGAGCACGAGAAACTACTCGGACAAAACGTCTCTTCGCTTATTTCACAGATTTCACCAGCGGATATCCAGTTCGACCCAGAACTCGGTGGTATCAATAACACCTTATTCATAGACATACACAGCCAAGCTCTCACTTCCAAGAAAGTTGCGGTCACATTCCCCGGAATCGTCGGGCATTCCTGGATGCGAGCCCATCCACCGACGATGGTAGATCATACCGATCATCCGCACAGCTTGTGGGGAAATTCTGAGGAAGAGTATAGGAAGAATAGGTCATCGGCGAATATCGCGAGGATGGCAGAGGGGTATAGGTTGTACAGTGGCGCAGAATATCTCGGTGTGATGGGACTCGACACTTCACAACCGTTGCCGTTTTTCCCACCTGTTGGCACCAATGAGGATGCGAACTTCGGCTACCTCATACACACCTGTTTTCCTCAATATATCTCTGGGATTATCCCATATGCAGTCGAACATCGGCGCACTCATGCATACGCACCGATCGTAGATACAAAACCTGCACCATATTCGACATGGACACTCACCACGATCGTGATGGAGTCCATCCGGAAAAATATGGGGCAAGAAAATATCTCAATTGGAAAACTTGCTCAGACTCTCAGCCAATTATCGAAATATCCAACCACATCAATCCAAAGTCTCGTGTTGAATGGTATACAACACAGACTCGTGAATTCGCTCGAATATCATCGACGACTAGATGCGTACTATTCGCACAAACCAGACTATTGGCATGCTGATACACATGAGATCATCAAACAAACTGAAATCTTTTTACAAAGCGACCTGTCACTACTGATACCTTTTTTCAAAGATATGAATAGTATTGAGGGTAAAAAATTCGGCTGGGAAGATTTCAGGGAGTGGATAGGGAAGTGGGGTAAGGTATTGTAAACACGAGGCCCTAATTAAGACTAGTTACAATTGAGTACACTATTGCAATCTTCAAGTGTAAAAAAGGCTCCTAGTACATTGATAGTCGATCTAGTCCTGACTGGATTTGTTAATCGTGTAAGACTATTACCCAATGAATCAACGCAGTAATAAGAATTATCTGACAACCTTACGGTTACCATATACCTTGTCGCGTTACCCGTGCTAATATTTCCATCTTCATCTGGAAATCTAATTGCTATACAAGATGCATAATTTGTATCTGGAGGCGAAGTAATGGCATCTGTAACATATGCAGGATAATTTGATTTTAAAAAGTAGGGAGCAATACTTGAATGACCAAACATTCCACCTGCACAACCGTTGGCTATGGTGATACCTGCATCGTTGCCATCTTCGGCCATAACCTGCCCTCCTCCATAGGTACCATTACCTACCACATCTTTGTATAGTTCAGCTGCTGTTCTAAAATTCCTCAGTTGCTGTTTGACCTTGGCATCCAGAGACTTATCTCGAGCCCTTCTCAAAGATACAAGGATGACGCTCGACAACATTGCGATAATAGACATGACTACCAGGAGTTCGATGAGTGTAAAACCTTTTTTATTCTTCTTTTGCGCAAATCGAAACAGGGGAGATACCATATGTACCAAGTATGACATACTACGTTCCACTGATCCACTTCTTTTTTCAACAGGAACAATAGTATAATGATACGTATGAACGACGACATCCTCATTCCGAACCCAGATACACAACTACCAGTAGATACTGACATCACATCATCACCAGAAGGAGAGGGGGAAGTTTCTCGAGGAGAACAGGTATTCGACATATCTGAAGACAACATCTCACCGATCAAGGAAGAGTCGGAGCCTTTGCCAGGGCAGACATTCCAACTCAAAAAGGTTCTACCGAAAATCCCCGTAGCACCGAAGATCGTAGCGACTACAATGGCTCCACAGGTAAACATGACCCCTATTCCTACACCGAAGGCGCCGTCCGCCATACCAACAGTCCCACCAAAAGTCACAACTGAGCCGAAAACGTCTGCTCCTATACCGATCAATCTGCCTACGGAACCGAGCACGGCCACAGAATCCCCGACGAAGAATGTCCTTGACCCCAACTATGTAGCCCCTGGAGTCTTCGCCACAAAAAGCGCACCTGTGGTAAAGCCGACCCCGAAGATCAAACTCCCGCCGTTGCCAGAGATCCCGGCTTTCAAGGGCACGTTCGATGCAAAACCTCATAATTTCACACCTTCAGCTCCAAAATCCACTACTCCTCCTACGTTGCAGCAAAATTTCCCAAATACCACCCCGGTCGAAGGAGGGATGGGTGCAGTGACACCTTCGGCTCCAAGTACTGCATCAAAAGTTGAGACGTCTTCAATGTCTCCATCGTCGACACCACCTCCATCGCAACCTCCACCAAAACCCTCGGCCGGAGGACCAACTCTGACAAAGCCTACAACACCGATGATGCCGGGACAGCCAAAGCCGTTCGTATCAGCTTTTGGTAACCCTGCGAATATGCCTCCCGTTTCTCCGAGCCCGAGTCCGAGCCCTTTCGTCCGTAACCCGAACTCTCCAGCCAATCCTGCAACCAAAACACTTGGCGGCCGATCTCTTGTCCAGCAAACGAGCAAGATACAGGCACCGGAGAAGACTGATCTCAAGAATCTCCGTACCTACGAGAGCGACGTAGCCGAGATCCTGGCTCACAAACAAGTCTCAAAGGCCTCTATTGCGATCGCCGCAGATACACAAAAGAAGACATCTGAGATGGAGGCAGAGGCGGGGGATAGCGAGCAAACCGAAACTACTCCTACCAGTTCTCACAACACTCTCAAGCTCATTCTCATACTCCTGAGTGCATTCTTCATCGGTGCAGGACTTTTTGGGGCTTACTATCTCTACAGCAAGAGCGTCTTCGTCCCTCTCCCATCACAAAACCCTCAACAGCAACAAGATCCAGGAGTGGTCGCTTCGGATATCATCCCTGTTGATACACAGTCGAGAGTCGACGTACGAGGCCTAGCTTCACAAGCAGCTATCCAAAAGATCCGAGCCGAGATCGAAATGCCTCGCGACCCAGGCACGATCCATGAACTCGTCATAACAGATGGAAACACTCAGGTCAGTAGCTCCGATATGCTCGCACGCATAGCTATCGAGGTGCCCGACATCCTGGCACGATCATTCGAACCTCTCTGGACTCTCGGCATATACACCACCCCAACAGGGGAACGAGACGTCTTCGTTATCGGCACAACTCAATTCTTCCAGAACACATTCGCAGGTATGCTCCAATGGGAAAGGCTGATGGTAGACGATCTCAAGCCATTCCTCCCGACAACCGCTCGAGAAACCATCTCTGCACCGACCGAAACCCCAACAGGAACTTCAACTATAGCAACATCGACTATTCCAGCTCCAGTCGAGACATCGACCTACTTTACTATTCGTGGATCATTCGAAGACCGGATCATACAAAACAAGGATGTTCGCGTATTCCGTACAGTCCCCGGAGACACCCTGTTCTTGTACTCATTCATCAACAACAAGACACTACTCATGGCCGGCAAAGAAGGTACTATCATCGAGATACTCGACCGGCTTGAAAATCGCGCTTTTGTACGTTAGTATGGTGGCATGAACAAAAAAGACCTAGAACTCTTCAAAAAGAAGCTGCTCGAGGAAAAGATCACTCTGGAACAAGAGCTCGGTGGTATCGCACAGAAAGACTCGAGTTCACCAGGTGGCTGGGAAGCTACGACAGGCGCCATGGAGGTTGATCCTGCTGATGAGAACGAACTCGCTGACAAACTCGAAGAACTCGATGATAACATCGGTATTGCACACCAGCTCGAAAAACAGCTCACTGACGTCAAAGCTGCTCTCGAAAAGATCGACACGGACACCTATGGCACCTGCGAAATCTGCAAGAAACCTATAGAAAAGGAGCGCCTCGAAGCGAATCCTGCGGCACGTATCTCCCTCAAGCACGATCACTCGAGCTAGTCCACTATCTTCATCTGGATATGCTCGTGAATTTTTATCGGGATTTTAACCTAAATTCATCGTTTCTTCATACCGTACCCCTATGATGGTGGTATGAGTATCGCTACAACATATAGCGCACAGCTAGTCGGCCTGGCGATCGAGATCATATCTGTCGAAGTAGATATCTCGAACGGTCTCCATGCTTTTTCTATTGTAGGACTCGGAGACCGGTCGGTAGATGAGGCCAAAGACCGCATATCTGCCGCGATCAAGAACTCCGGATTTACTTCTCCCAAACAACGCAACCACAAGGTCGTCATATCTCTCGCCCCAGCAGATCTACGCAAAGAAGGTCCTTCTTTTGACCTTGCCATGGCGATCGCATACCTCACCGCAACAGGGGACGTACAGGCACCTGAGAGGAATGCACTTTTGTTCGGCGAACTATCACTCGAGGGTAACATCCGCAAGACATCTGGGCTTCTACCTCTCTTATGTCAGGCACATAGACACGGCTTCACTACTGCATTCGTACCGACGGACAACATCGCCGAAGCATCCTTGGCACAGAACATGACTATATATGCGGCTTCGAGGCTCGACGAGATCATCGGGCACCTCTCGGGCGATAAACCTCTGTGCCCGATCGGTCCCGCCACCCTCTCACCAACTCTCGACTAT
The DNA here is from genome assembly GCA_038065395.1 of Patescibacteria group bacterium. Classification (GTDB taxonomy): domain Bacteria; phylum Patescibacteriota; class Minisyncoccia; order Phycocordibacterales; family PALSA-1337; genus C7867-002. Next base: position 139,766 of record JBBTRB010000003.1, on the reverse strand, counting down.
GCACATACGACCGACATGCAGACGGTCCGTGGCAACGAAACCGCCAAGCGTAGTCTGGAGATCGCTGCTGCAGGTGCTCACAACATCATCATGAGTGGTCCGCCTGGCACCGGCAAGACTATGCTTGCACATGCATTCCACTCGATCTTGCCACCGCTCTCATACGAACAGGCGGTCGAAGTCACCGGCATACACTCTGCCGCCCGGAGTCTGACCGAACATATCATCACTCATCCACCTTTTCGTGCACCACACCATACCGCATCATACCCATCAGTCATCGGTGGTGGAGCGATCCCTAAGCCAGGCGAGATAACCTTGGCACATAGAGGCGTACTCTTTCTCGACGAATTCACCGAGTTCGATCGCGACGTCATCGAAGCACTCCGCCAACCGCTCGAAGACCACAGCGTCACCATATCTCGAGCACGAGGGACAGTGACTTTCCCCGCACAGTGTATATTCGTAGCGTCGATGAACCCGTGCCCCTGTGGCAAAGGCATAGAGAACGGCTGCGTCTGTCCTCGCCGAGAGATAGACAAATACCGCCGCAAAATATCTGGCCCGATACTCGACCGTATCGATATCTGGATGAACGTACACAAAGTCGACTATGACGAGCTCTCTGCTACAACTCCGACAGGGGAGTCATCGAAGGATATCCGCGCACGCATCATCGTCGCAAGACTTCGCCAAGAACAACGGTTCAAAAAGTATGGACTGACGAAATATTATAATAGTGAAATGAATGCCCGAGACATAGACCTCTGTGTCACTCTCGATGAGAATGCACGCGAAACACTCAAACTCTCTGCACAAAAGTTCGAACTATCTGGCCGAGGATATCACCGTATCATCAAAGTCGCTCAGACGATCGCTGACCTTGCGGGTACTGATACGATACGCAAGGAGCATATATTGGAGGCGTTGCAGTATAAGAAGGTTTAAAACGGATTCTTGGCTCCTCGAATCTCGAAGTGGAGGTGGGGACCAGTAGACTTGCCGGTACTACCGACGAGACCGATCTTGTCACCCTGTTCGACATAGTCACCAGAGGCTACGAGATTCTTGGAAAGGTGGGCATAGAGTGTCTGAGTGCCGTTCGGATGAGCGATGATGACGAAGTTGCCATAGCCACCGTTATAGGCACCGCTGCGACTGACGATCACCGAGCCTTCGGCAGAAGCATAGACTGAAGTCCCTACAGGGGCCGCGAGGTCAACACCATTGTATCCATGGATGCCTTGGGTGCGTACACCGACCTTCAATGGTCGAATATAATACTTGGAAGTTGTCTGGCTCGATCCACTCGATAGTGAACCACCGACAACGATACGAGTAGGGAGGGCTGTGGAGATTTCGACGTCAGGCAAGATGATCGACTGGCCGACAGAGAGTGGGGAAGAGAGGGTGATATCGTTGTATTCCAAAACTTCATTGATGTCTGCTTTGTATTGGGCGACGATGCCGAGGATCGTATCACCACTTTTGACCTTGTGGACGATACCTGACACAGGCAAGATGACGAGAGACTGTCCTGGCTGGATGCCCGATGCCTTGGTGATGCCGTTCGCCCAGAGGATCGTATTGACCGATACGCCGAACATCTCCGCAATACCCGAGAGAGTGTCGCCATTCTGGATCACATAGGTACTGACCTGAGTGTTGATAGTGCCATGAGACGTCCCGGTGTTGCCCATAGCAAGGTCCGCTGACAGAGTGTCGCCCGCCTGAACAGGGATAATATCGGCAACCTTCTCTGGGTTCGGATCTATATTGACGGCCGCCTGGAGGAGTGCGATCGTCTGGAGATTCTGACCGTTCGTCGTTGGTACGCTTTGTGCTACAGCAGACTCACTACCAAAGAGGGCAGAGACGTACGAAAGCATGCCCGCATGCGCATTGGATGTAGGGAATAATATGCAGGTGCACACTACGGCGAACACTATTAAATTGAGATTATATTTCATAACAAGACTTCGTATAGCGCAATGTCCGTCTGTACATTTTCTAACTATACCGGAAGAGGATTTTCTTTCGACAAATGGCTCTACTAAGCCTTTTATCTGGACTTACCCACGAGGTAACTTATCTAGGTTAACAGTTGGGCAATAATTGTCAATTTGAAATGTGTATATCATCATTACTTGACGTAATGTCAAATAATGATGTGTAAATAATTCCTCGAGTCCGTGGGAGGTGTGCTACTATACTCACTCTATGAATGGACTCAATGATGCCCAAGATAAAGCCGTCAAAACAACCGATGGACCGGTGCTCATCATCGCGGGTGCAGGTGCCGGCAAGACCCGTGTCATCACTCATCGTATCCTCCACCTGATCCAGAAGGGAGTCGCTCCTTCGGCGATACTAGCCATCACCTTTACCAACAAAGCAGCAAAGGAGATGCGCGACCGAGTAGGCTCTCTGTTGTCTGGCACCACAGCGGTAGGTAAGCCTTTCGTGAGCACCTTCCACTCGCTCGGAGTCCATATTATCCGAGAAAATGCAGTACTCCTCGGCCTTCATCGACACTTCACGATCGCCGACCGTTCCGACTCGCGTCGCGCGATCAAAGAGGCATTGGAAAAGCTTTCTTTGGATCCCAAAGTATTCGATCCGGGCAAGATCATCGGGGTGATCTCTCGTGCAAAAGGCGAGGGGCTCAACCGACTAGCATTCGCTGACCATGCAGGTGGGTACTATGAAGAGAAGGTTGCAGCGATCTGGGAGATATATGACACCGTCATGGCAAAAGAGAAGTCACTCGACTTCGATGATCTCCTTCTGAAGACTTCTGAACTCCTCGGCAAACATGCAGACGTCCGCAAAAAATATGCTGCTATCTGGAAATATGTTCACATCGACGAATATCAGGACACCAACAAAGTCCAATATCGCATCGCGCAGTATCTCTCTGCTGAGCATCGCAACATCTGCGTGGTCGGCGATATCGACCAGAACATCTACAGTTGGCGCGGGGCAACTATCGAGAACATCCTCAATTTTGAGAAGGACTATCCTGATGCGACCGTCATCACCCTCGAACAAAATTATCGTTCGACCAAGACGATCCTCACTGCCGCCAACGACATCATCGAAAAGAACACTCTCCGCAGGAAGAAGACTCTGTACACCAACAACGACCATGGAGAGAAAATATCTTTGTTGGTCAACTATACCGAAAGTGACGAGGCGCGCACGATCGCCGACGAGGTCAGATCTCTGATACGAGCTGGTTCTGAACCCAAAGACATCGCTGTGCTCTATCGCACGAACTTCCAGTCACGCGTGTTGGAAGAATTCTTCATCAAGAAAAATATCGCCTACCAACTCGTCGGCACCAGGTTCTTCGAACGTAAAGAGATCAAAGACGTACTCTCCTATATCCGAGCTGCTCTCAACAGGGAAGCCTGGGGTGACATCATGCGCTGTATCAACGTACCGACTCGTGGCATCGGCAAAGTCACTCTGACCAAACTCGCCGCCGGAGGCCAGGCTTCATTGCCTGCAGGGATGCAGGCCAAGATCAACAACTTCTGGAAACTACTCGATGATATTGCACGTGAATGCAAAGAGAAAAAGCCGTCGCTTGCGGTGAAGTTCGTCATCCAAGAAACCGGTCTTGAGCGTGCACTCCGCGAAGGGACAAGTGAGGACGAGGAGCGCATCCTCAACGTGCAAGAACTCGTATCGGTAGCCACACAGTATGACCATCTCTCTCCAGAAGAGGGCATGGAAACATTTTTGAGTAATGCGGCACTGGCCAGTGACCAAGACGATCTCGAGAAAGAGATCAATGCTGTGAAACTGATGACGATACACGCCTCGAAGGGTCTGGAGTTCGACCATGTATTCATCTCAGGGCTCGAACAGGATCTGTTCCCGCTCAAACATATGGACGAAGCCGATATCAGCCAAGCCGAAGAGGAAGAAGAGCGTCGCATCTTCTATGTAGCGCTGACCCGTGCTCGTAAAAAGCTGTATCTGAGCCATGCTATGGTCAGAACGATCTATGGATCTCAACGCGTGAACACTCCATCGGAGTTCATCGCTGACATCCAGAAGAGCCTCATCCACGAACACAATCCTGGACATTCAGGTGTTACGGGAGCCAAAGCGATCTTCATTGATTTTTAGGGTAAGTGTGACAAGATGGGGCAGTATGTCCTGTTCCGATCCCTCTTCGCAGGCGCCACGTCCACATTGAATATATAATCCCTGTAAGGTGGCGCCGAGAAAAGACAGCTTTGCGAACGGTTTAGGTAGTGTGAGCAAAGCTGATCGTGGGTGAGGAATAGGATATACTGCCTCATCTTATATATGAAAATAATTCCAAAAAAATCCCTTGGGCAACACTTCTTGAATTCACCAGGAGTACTGCGTAAGATCGTCGATGCATCACAGATCGTCCAAGACGAGACAGTGCTCGAGATCGGTCCTGGTACAGGAGTGTTGACCGATGAACTCCTCAAGAAGAGTGACCGTGTCATCGCTATAGAAAAAGACGATCGGGCCTATGCACTCCTCGGAGAAAAATATGCAACCGAGATCATTTCAGGGAAACTCGAGCTTCTCCACGGAGATATCCTCGAGCTCGACCGTGCAACCATAGGCCTGAAAGATGGGGGATACGCCGTGGTTGCCAATATTCCGTACTACATCACCGGAGCGATCCTCGAATCATTCCTGGAACATGCACCAAGACCGCAACGTATGGTCCTCCTCGTACAAAAAGAAGTCGCCGAACGCATCGTCGCTCGTGACGGCAAAGAGAGCATCCTCTCCGTATCCGTCAAAGCTTTCGGTGTACCGCGGATCGTTGCAACCGTACCGCCAGGAGCGTTCACTCCTCCGCCAACAGTCGACTCGGCGATACTTGAGATCAGCGGTATCAACTCTACGGATCGTGTCGCGCATTTCACAGATTCCGAGCATACTCGTCGTTTCTTCACTATCGTGAAAACCGCCTTTGCACACAAAAGAAAGTTCACCATCCGTAACCTCGAAGCACTTTTTGATATAAATACTCTTGAACAGGCATGGCAACAGACAGGTCTTGATCCCAAAGTTCGTTCCGAAGATATACCAGTGAGCAAATGGATTGAACTTGCGAACGCGCTCGCGAAGTAAGGTGGCGAGGTCGGACCTTGCTACTCGCTCCTATGGTATTATATTCAGGTGCAACATCCACTACGTCTAGGGATTTTTGTGGTCATTCTCCTCATCCTGATCGGGGTTATCCTCTATGTGTATTCACTGTTTTTCCCGACTACGACACAGACCGATGACCCGAATAACCCTAGTTTCTCCTCTGTTGACCGAGGACTGTCTCCCGATGCTGTCCCCACTGCTACTTCGACAGGTCTCAATATCAACCCTTTTACCGGCACCGATACGTCTGTACAGGTAGTCCCGGTAAGACAAAACACACCAGAATATCGTGACACTACAACGAATACACGCCCAACCAACACTTCTACGAGCACATCGACCCAGCCCGTGACGACTTCTACCCAACAACCTCAACAAAATCAACCTATAAACCAAGATTCTGACATTCCTGCCTGGCAAAATCAGTCATATTTCTACACCAACACCTCCGGACAAAGGACGACAGGTGGCACCGAAACTACGAGGAATTCTGGCGGTGACAGCAAAAGTATCGAGGAGATCGACCGTGAGGTTTCGGGATGGATGTTCGATGCAGGCCTCGGCCAACTCACTGGCGATACAACTATGTCTGATTTGTTATATAAATTAACGCCCACTGGAGCTACATTTAGCACGGTCGGGTCATTTTTTGGAGGCGGGGATGACGACGGTGGTGGTGGAGCTGGGGGTGCAGCGATCGGCGGAGGTGCAGCTCTCGGTGGTGCAGCTCTCGGAGGAGGCGGGGCAATGACCTTTGGTGGCATGGTCTATAACATAACGTATTGTACCTGCAGCTCATCTATACTGCTCGATATCCAGGATGTCCGAGGAAGCATGACTTCTTTGTTATATACAACAGGATCGAGTATTCTTCATTCTTTTTATAATGTAACTACTATCGGGGTAAATGTTCTGGGAGACTACACACCTGGTGGAGCTTCGTGCATGGTATACGCTGGCACAGGGTGTTCTGCACAAGGAAGTCCGAAGGGGACTATTCTCAAGATCGGAACTTCTCCATAGCAGAGTAGCGAGGTCGGACCTCGCTACTATCCACATAATTCTGGGTGTATACGGCCTTTTTTTGATACAATTTGGAGAGTATGACCCGACTCTACCCGCATACAAATACTATTACTATTGCCGTTGTATGTGCTCTCGTTGTAACCGGATTTGTGGCGTATGTCCGATCACACTCCGATGCTGAAATATCGACAAGTACTGCCCCCGTCGTAACTGCCAGAACATCGACTTCGAATGATACACTCATCGCACTCGACGATTCGATCGACTGGAAGAAAGCGCTCCTCTCGGTAGCCTCGACATCAGGATCCTCAGAGATATCCTCTTCGGAACCCCTGACTCTGACCGACGTCCTTGGTCGAGATTTCTTCGAACGTTACATGCAACTTCGACAACAGAATCTGTCGAGTGACAGTGTTGCCGTGGAGAATAGTGTCGAGAGTACATTGGAGGATATTGTCCAACATGCCCCTGTTCCTGTGGCGTATTCTTCGGCAGACATCGTCGCATCCTCGAACAATGACGCTGGATCGATGCGCATTTATGGCAACTCTGTAGCAACTGCATTTATCACCCATGCACCTCGTACAAACCCTCTCGAGATCGTCACGAGCGCACTCGAAGACGAGGATATGGACATACTCGAAGATCTCGACCCTGTTATCGTCTCGTACGAAAACCTAATACGAGCTCTCATTTCGATACCAACACCATCTTCAATACAGAACATTCACATCGAGCTCATCAACAACCTGAGTGCTCTCGGTTTCATAAATCAACAATTTCGCAATGTTTCCACAGATCCGATGCAGTCCATGATCGCACTGGGTACATATGCTGATGCAGAACGATCTCTACGGTCGACACTTCTCAATCTTAAGGATCATTTTGATACTCACAACATCGCATTTACTTCAACTGAACCAGGAACAACATTCGCAACTATTTCTGCAAACCCATGATGCCTATTCTCAATCAAAACCTACACAGAAAAATCCTGATCATATGCCTATTTGTTGCTGTTTTTGTACCCCTGATCAAACCATTACCCGCACAAGCACAGGGGCTCAATGTGCCTATTGGTACGGACTTCAACTTCCATAACATCATGGGTAATGCGAAGGATTTCATCTTGGACAGAGCGGCTACGGCGATCGCGAAACAACTCCTCCACCAACTCACCACGAGTGTTATCAACTGGATCAATACCGGTTTCGAAGGCAGCCCTTCATTCATCACAAACCCGAACGGATTCTTCCTCGATGCGGCCGACCAAGTAACCGGCGAATTCCTAGAGGGCGGGGGAGGTGGACCGCTATCGAACTTATGTTCTCCTTTTAGTTTTGATATTCGTCTGACTCTTGCCCTGCAAATGTCTGCCCGTAATAGTCAAAGGTACACTTGTACCTTGGGCAAGATCATCCAGAATACCAAGGATGCAGCTGCACGCGGTATCACTATCAACGGATTCAATGCTGGCGACTTCTCCCAAGGAGGCTGGGCAAGCTTCGTCGCTCTTTCGACCGAGCCTCAGAATAGCTATTCTGGTGCGTACCTCTATGCCCACAGTGACCTTCTGTCACGTATTTCCAAGAAGCACTCTGAGGTCAACATGGATCTCAACCGCGGAAGAGGCTTCCTCTCATTCAATAGATGCAAGGATGTGACAGAGAATGTGACTTCGGGAGACATGGCACTTTCAGAAAGTCAGGGTGAGCAATTTAAACAATTCGGAAACCAGACTGCTCAGACTGGCCAAGCTGAAGATGGAGAAAGTACTAGTCTCAAGAAAAAAGTAGACAAAAAGACTGGAGGTGTCACCTACCAGAGTTGCAAGACCGAAACCCCTGGATCTGTCATAGAAAATTCTCTTGCCAATCAGCTCGGCTCTTCTGTACGAGAACTCGAGCTGGCAGATAGTATCAATGCGGTCTTCGATGCACTAGTGAGCAAGATGGTCAGTGTTGCTCTCGAAAAAGGCTTGAGTACTCTCAGTGATAACGACTCTGGAGGCAAAGGATCATATACCGCGCGTATACTCAATGAGTCGAGGAGAGAAGGGGAGATCGCTCGCAAACAACTGGAGAAAGATATCGATTCTGGTATCAAGGTCGTAACAACATACAAGGCAAACTATGACCAGACAGTCACCCTCCTCACTGAGACGAAATCAAAATTCGACACAGCCCGCACCTGTCTCGTGACCAAGTCATCTCTCCCTGAGAATACCGCTATGGCGCCTTATTTCCAGAGCCAGATCTCTATGCTCGACAGTTTCTTGACGACCGACTTCACGCCACTCTTCACAGAGATGGTTGCCAAGCAACTCAACGCAGAGATCCAGATGCAACAACTCAATAGCGCCAAAACAAGTGGCCTGGCTACAACTACCGAGGCCAATCCAGACCAACAGCTCCAGAATTATCTGGGCATATCAGAGCTCGTTGCCACCATCAAGTCTCGCATGAATGTAACCATGGCGGCTGATGATGTGAAGAAGGTGAAAGAAGAGAATAAAGACCTCACTGCAAAAGCCTCCACATTCCAAAACGCATGTAACAAGCCGCCTACAAACCCATGAGGAACATCCGTAACATCTTCATAATCTCGCTCGCTATCCTCGGAGGATGGCTCTTGGGCACACACGTTGCGCATGCACAAAATATTGTGGCCAACCTTTTTGGTTTTGATAACTTGATGATGATCGTAGCCGAGATATTGGCCCAGATCATCAACTTCATCCAGATGGGGGCAGGATGGATACTGGCATTGTCCGGATTCTTGCTCAACTACTCGATCAACCTGACCTTGCAGATGAAGTCATTCTTGCAACAGACACCGGCAGTCTTCACTACCTGGAAAGCGTTGCGTGATATTTCTGGCCTTTTCATCATCTTCACCTTGCTCTATGCGGCACTACGACTGATCCTCGGTCTCCAAGATGCCAAGTTCGGAACGCTCATCAAGAACATTGTCATCGCTGGTGTCGTCATCAACTTTAGTTTCTTCTTCGCAGGACTCGGTATCGATGTCTCCAACATCGTCTCGATCCAACTCTACAATGCGATCGCTCCTGCCAACTCGCTCAATGCAGGCAACCTCAGTCCCGCAGGACTCGTTAATAGATCGATAGGGTCATCCAATGACGGGGGACTCTCTGATATCTTCATGAAGTCTTTGAAGATCCCTGCGCTCTACAACACCAACGGTAGTATCACTCCGGCCGCTTCGACCGCTGCAGCTGGTGGGGCCTGGACGGCACCGATCAAGATCATGATGATCGGTATCGCCTCGATCATGATCATGATCACTGCGGCATTGAGTTTCGCCGCGGCGGCACTAGCATTCGTCATTCGTTTCGTAGTGTTGATCTTCCTCCTGGCATTCTCACCGATCTGGTTCGCATCTCATATCGTCCCGGAGATAGGGAAGTATGCAGAAAAGTGGACCAGTCTCTACAAGGGCATGCTCGTCTTCATGCCGGTGTATCTACTCCTGATGTACCTGGCACTCAGCGTCCTGACCACAACACCGCTCCTGACTGGTGTCGACCTTGCCAGCGCCGCCTCTACGAACTCGACGACCTGGTACTCCAGTATCATGACACTCGTCATCAACGCGGTGATCGTGATCGTTCTCCTCAACTTCCCATTGGTTGCAGCGGTCAGTATCAGTGGTGGAATACTCAAGTTTATCAATACAGATAAGATCGGTGCAGCAGGGATGTGGGGCGGTTTGGGAAGATGGACAAACAGAAACACTGTCGGAAGAGCTGCTTATAGACTCAATGAAAGTGAAGCCTTGAGAGGATTATCTAGTAGAGTTCCAGGATTGGGACTTATGGCCTCAAAAGGACTGTCTGCTTTGAGTTCCAATGGTTTTGGTGACAAAAAAGCTAGTTATGAAGCTACACTAAAAGCACAGAAGAAAGCTCAAGAGGATCTATACAAGAGGGTTGGAACAGTGAACAGAAGTCTATATTCGGATAAGGCTAGTGCTGACCAGGCCGAGAAAGATGCCAAGGCAATGCAGGCTGAATTCAGAAGGAATCTTCCATACGAAAATACGGTACTCAACTTCATGTTGAATGGACGTGCCGGAAGAGAGACTGCAGAAAAATTGAACAAGGAAGCCGCTAAGAAACAGGCGAAATCCGATTTGGAAAAAAATAAGAAGCTCAAGGCGGATATGGAGCGAGAGATGAAAGACCTTGAAAAGGAAATGGATAGTGATTCTAATCCCGTAGGTTTTGGAAGACCGAAACCTCCAAAAATAGAGAGTATTGCTAAAATTGATACTCTAAAGAAAGGAATTAAGGATTTGGAAGACAAAATCAAGGAAGGAGAAGAGGCTAAGAGCAAGGAATCTTTTGATGATCTGGTGAAGAAGGTTGGCGATAGTAACAAGGAAGAGAAGGGTGGTGACGAGGAAAAGAAGTCTGGATCCGATAAAAAATAATATGAAACAATTTAGCGCCGAACAAATTCAAGAACGCTTCGAGCAACTTCCAAAAGATCTTCAGGAGGCTATTTCTTCACCTGAGATAAACACTGCCATTCAAGCGATAGGGGATAAGCATTCACTCCACATCGATCAACTGGGAGAACTTGTTGATCTCATTGGTTTGGTGATGCTTGGCCTTATTCCCTCAAAAGAATTTGTGAAAAACTTATCTAACCAAGCAAACATCCGAGAAAGTGTATCTGCCGAAATTGCGGATGACGTTAACAAGGAAATATTCTCGAAGATAAAATCTGCCATGCAATCTTTGGAAGAAAAGTTCGAACAAGACAAAGATCTCACTGATCCTACATACACCTCCTCCATCTCTGATCTCGAGAAGATCGGTAACTTCACCATCGAAGAGCCTCAGAAAGAGGGAGCAGAGGAGAAGACGGAGTCACTCAAGACTATGTCTGATGAGACTGCGACCAGTACTCACAGGGAAGCACTCCTCGATGCGCTCGAGAATCCAGAACCTACACCACAGCCGATAGCGCCAGCGAGGGTGGATGTTCATACAGAGCCCTTGGTTGATCTCTTGATGAACAAGCCGACCTCGATCCCCGAGGAGAAAGTGGTCAAGGTAGTCGGAGCTCCAACCAAAGAAACCCCAAAGGCAACTCCTCCGGCACCGAAGGTTGCCCCGGGACCAGATCCGTACCGCGAGGCAATAGAATAAGGAGTGGGGGTGAGGTATAATACTATCGATGCGTTTCCAAGTTCCTCAATTCATCGAAGTCGAAGATAAGATCTTCGGACCACTGACTCTCAAACAGTTCATATATCTCGCGGGTGGGGGAGGCCTTTCATTCCTGGTATATGTTTTCCTCAAGAGTTTTGTCCTCTCGCTCATTCCCATCATGGTGATCCTCGGTATCTCTGCGGCGCTCGCTTTCTTCAAGCTCCATAACAGACCTTTCATAAACATCGCCGAGTCAGCATTCAAATACTACAGCAATGCCAAGCTCTATATTTGGAAAAAAGAAGACAAGCCACGACCAACCGACACGCGTACTGCACTCAAAGATGCCAAGACCTATGCGTCTGTCATGATCCCCAAGATCTCCAACAGCAAACTCAAAGACATGACCTGGAGTTTGGATATCAAAGAGAGTATGTATTCTAACCGTAACCAGAAGTAATCACATGAACACCGTAACTCGTAAAAAGAAATTTGTAACTAGAAAAAGCCATGTGTGTGTTTTTCTAGTTACGAGTTACTAGGTTCCAATTACACTTATGCCTACAGCACCCCAATCAACCCAAAACTTTGTACCGATCCAGGAGATCCGCGATGGTGTGGTCATCCTCAAGAACGGCGGCATGCGTGCCATCATCCTGGCATCGTCACTGAACTTCGCTCTCAAGTCTTCTGATGAGCAGAATTCGATCATGATGCAGTTCCAGAACTTCCTCAACTCGCTGGATTTCTCGATCCAGATTTGTATCCAGTCCAAGAAGCTCGATATCAGGCCATACATTGCCCTCCTCGAAGGGCAGTACAAAGAGCAGCTCACTGAGCTCATGAAGATCCAGGTCCGAGAATATATCGAGTTCATCCGCACCTTTGTCGAGAGCACCAACATCATGTCCAAGAGTTTCTTCGTGGTCATACCGTACGATCCACCACTCATGACCGCCAGCAAGAACCCTCTCGCCAACATGATGCCCAAGGGCAAGAAGGGAGCGGATGCCGGATCGCTCGATGACAAATTCCAGGAATACAGGAGTCAGCTCGAACAGCGAGTATCAGTAGTCGAACAGGGACTGGTACGCTGCGGCGTCCGCAGTGCAGAACTCGGAACCGAAGAAGTGGTAGAATTATTCTACAAAATCTTCAACCCGGGCGAGACCGAGAAGCCGATACAAATCACATGAACACCGTAACTCGTAAAAAGAAATTTGTAACTAGAAAAAGCCATGTGTGTGTTTTTCTAGTTACGAGTTACTAGGTTCCAATTACACTTTCCCATGTCCATATTTTCAAAATTATTAGGTAAAAAAGAAGCCAGTCCGATCGTCTCCATCCTGCCCGAGGAGATATACCAGGCTGGCGTGCTCGAGCTCAAGGATGTCATCGCTCCTTCGGCACTCAAGGTCAGCTCCAAAGACATCAACCTCGGCGAGAAGGTCGGTCGAACACTCTTCGTCATCTCATATCCACGATTCCTCGATGAGAGCTGGTTCGCCCCGATCATCAACCTCGACAAGGTCTTCAACGTCTCTATTTTCGTACATCCGATCGATACCGCCAAGGTGCTCCGTCATTTCCAAAAGAAAGTTGCCGAGGTTCAGAGTCAGATCTCTCGCCGAGAGAGCAAAGGACTCGTACGCGACCCTGCACTCGATACCGCCTACCAAGATCTCGAGGCGCTCCGCGACCAACTGATGCAAGCGCAAGAACACCTCTTCGATGTTGGCGTCTACATCACCCTCTTTGCAGACAACGAAGGCGAACTCGACAAGCTCGAGTCCGAGATCAAGTCCATCCTCGAATCCAAACTCATCTACGTCAAACCAGCTCTCTTCCAACAAGAGCAAGGGTTCAAGAGTGTGATCCCAACAGGGGACGACCAGCTCGCCGTACATTCCAAGCTCAACTCTTCGCCCCTTTCGAGCCTTTTCCCATTTGTCTCTTTTGACCTGACCTCAGACAAAGGCATCCTCTATGGTATCAACCGTCACAACTCCTCGTTGGTGCTTTTTGACAGATTCTTGCTGGGCAACTATAACTCTGTGACGTTCGCCGTAGCTGGTGCAGGTAAGTCCTACTGCACCAAACTCGAGATCCTACGAACACTGATGTTCGATACCGATGTCATCGTCATTGATCCAGAAAAAGAATACGAGTATATGGCCGAGGCTACGGGAGGCAAATATTTCAATATATCTCTGAACTCCGAACACCATATCAACCCTTTTGATCTGCCGATCCCTGGGCAAGACGAGTCCGCGGCTGACATCCTGCGCTCCAACACCATCAACCTCGTCGGTCTCTTCCGTATCATGTTGGGAGGTCTCACCCAGGAAGAAGATGCGCTCATCGACCGCGCCATCACCGAGACATATGCCCTCAAAGACATCACACCGGAGTCCGACTTCCGCAATGTCGAACCACCACTCCTCTCTGACTTCGAGCTCGTACTTGCCGGCATGGAAGGGGCAAGCTCTCTGGTAGAGCGTCTCGGCAAATACACAAAAGGTACCTGGTCTGGCTTCATCAACCGTCCTTCGAACGTCGACATCAACAAAAAGTTCGTGGTGTTCTCACTGCGCGACATGGAAGACGAGCTCAAACCAGTTGCCATGTACATCGTCACGCACTATATATGGAACGCTGTCCGCAAGAACCTCAAGAAACGCCTCCTGGTCATCGATGAAGCATGGTGGATGATGAAATCCGAAGACACCGCTTCGTTCCTCTTTAGTCTGGCAAAAAGAGGTCGCAAATACTTCTTGGGACTGATGACAATCACCCAGGACGTAGGGGACTTCCTGAACTCGCCGTATGGCCTACCGATCGTCACCAACTCATCGATCCAGATCCTCCTCAAGCAATCCCCAGCAGTTATCGACAGTATCCAGAAGACCTTCAACCTCACCGATGAGGAAAAGTATCTCTTGCTCGAGTCAGACGTAGGGGAGGGTATATTCTTCGTCGGCCTCAAGCACGTTGCGATCAAGATCGTGGCATCCTACACCGAAGACCAGATCATCACCACCAACCCAGCTCAGGTCATGCAGATCCAGCAAGCCAAGAAGGAGTTGGAGCAGGTAGGGTAATGGTATACTACCTCACATGAACAATCCTCCACAGATAGGCATTATGGCCATGATCATACTCGTGTTCGTGGCGCTTCTAGCAGACCTCTTGAGCATCATTCCTGGAGTAGGTATCGCGGTTGGACCGGCGTTTTGGTTCTGTGTAGCGTGGTACTTCTATTACAAAGGTTTTGGTCTCCTCAATGCCCGTCGTTTGGCGCCAATGGTAGTTTCTGGTCTCGCAGAGATACTACCTATCGTGCAATCCTTGCCAACGATCGTAGTGGGCATGATCATTCTGCTCGCATTTCTCAAGGTTCAAGAAAAAACAGGTATCTCTCTCAAAGACGCAACTCATGGCAAATTCACTAAACAACCAACCTTTAATGCCGGTGGTGTCCGTCAACCGAGCCAACCTCAACCCTCAGCACCAAGTCGCTCTAGCATCCAGCCCCTCGTGAGTGACGGAGTTCGTGCTCCACAGGATTACGAAGAAGCTGCGTAGTCTCTATGCTACAATATATGCATGCAAGGTAAGTCTTTTTATATCTTTTTTGTCTGTATTTTCTCTCTGTTCTTCTCTTCGGTCACGTTCGCGCAGACTGTACCTGCTTCGGTAGGGGGACTCGACCTATCCCTGTCTTCGAGCAACCCTGTACCAGGTCAGACCATCACCGTGACCGTACGTAGTTATGTCGAAGATATCCGCGGATCCACGGTAGTATGGATCGTCGAAGGCAAGGAGAGACGTCGTGGACTCGGTGCAGACACAGTAGAAGTCACCGCCCCAGCACTGGGCAAAAAGGTGGCGGTCGGTGTCGTCGTGATCGCTCCGAGTGGCAAACAGCTCGCAGAGTCCATCACTATCGGCTCTGGATCGGTCGACCTGATCCTCGAGTCAGATGGCTATGTTCCGCCACTTTTCCTGGGCAAGATCAGTCCCGTCTTCGAAAATAACGTCAAGATCGTCGCCATACCGCATCTTGCCAATAGTGCAGGAGTCGAATACGACCCCAAAACTCTGATCTACGAATGGCAACGCAACGACCGTGCTATCAGTGACCAATCTGGCTATGGCAAGAATTCCGTGATAGTCGAAGGTGGTATCGTACCTCGGCCTTATACCATCAGTGTCACCGCTCGCACCAGAGACAACAGTGCCGCAACAACAGGGTATATATCCGTATCTCCACAGGCAGCATCGTTACTCTTGTATATCGATGACCCTCTCTATGGACCTCTTTTCAATAAATCCGCCAGCAGCAATATCAATCTCGGCCGACAACGTGAGAGTTCTATCTTGGCAGTACCGTATGGTTTCAACAAACCTGTCGAAGGGGCAGGGAACCTCTCTTACCTCTGGACAGTCAACGGATCACTCCGAGAAGATCTGGCGAAGAACCAGTCGATCGTCCTCCGTGCACCCGAAGAAGAAGGTCGCTCGTCGATCGAACTCCAGATCAAACATAACCTCAACATCCTCCAGGAAGCAGCGACTTCGTTCACCGCTTCTTTCTCGAAGCCGGACGAGAGAAGCCTTATTTCATTCTAAAATCCTATGAAAAAAATCTTTATCCTCACGATCATCGCCTTGTCTCTCGGGACTTCTGTGTATGCTCAGTCAACAGTAGGGGGCAATACTGGCGGCAATCCTGCGAACAACCCACTGCCCACATATACATTGCTCGAACCGCTCCCGTGTGTGCCGAGTCAGAACCCTGAGGCAGATGACCCATGTACCGCAAGTACTGCTGGTCAACCCCAGACGCAACTCAACTTCAAATACTACGTACAATATCTCTTCAACCTTGCCATCGCTCTGGCTGCAGTATCGGCAGTGTTCATGATCGTCTGGGGAGGATTCCAATATATGAGTACGGACTCATGGCAGGGCAAGGGTGCCGGCCTCGAGAAGGTCAAGAACGCTGCACTCGGACTACTCCTCGTCCTTACTTCATATATTATCCTCCGCACGATAGACCCGAGACTGGTGGCAATACCGACGACGTTGGTGCCTCCGTTGAGTATACGGTATGAGAGCGTGTCAGCAGGAATATTCAGTGAATTGAGCAAAGAGGCCTCTGCTTTCCGTACCAATATGGCCGAAACTCAGAAAATGCTTACTGATACAGAGAAGAAAAACGCTGAACGTACAGCACTCATCGTTCGTGCCGCTACTGAAATAGAGGAGCTCAAGAAGAATTCATCCTTATCCGACGAAGAACTTGCAAAAGAAATCGAAACCCTCGAAGCAGAGATCGACTCACTCAGTGATGAAATACGCCGCGACACCGCGAACAGCAAACTGGTTATCGGAAAAACTGCCTTAGATGTGACTGCTCGTCCTTACAATTACAAAGATGGCTTCCTTAACGTTAACTGGACAAAAGCCGTACAAGAGGTTGAGAAGGTATACGAAGTCCAAAAGAGTCAGCTGGAGAACCTTGCTCCTGATCCCGATCAACTACAGGCGCTGGAGAAATACAAAGAGAGAAAACTTGTAGAACTTGCTATCGGCCAAGAAGCATCGATGGTATTCCAGATACAAGTTGAATACGATAACCAAACAGGTATGTTGAAAACAGAGGCGGCGAAGAAGGCTCTTGTGGCAGACCTAACACAGAAGAACGCTATCATCGAAGATCGTATTCAGAAAATTCGAACAGACAGGATAATCAATAACCCCAATGAAGAAACACGGATTTTCCTTATGAAAAAAGCAAATGAGGCAGTAGAAGCCACTCGGGCACTCGTCGCAAAAGCAAAAACGTTATAACCATGTCATCAAAGAAAAAAACAATCCTTCTTATAGCAACACTTCTCCTGGTAATCATCCTTGCGGGTTTTGCGTATTGGTTCATTGCACCTACAAGCAACTCCGTAACCCAGACCATTGACCCGATCGGTCGTATCACGGGTTTCCAACCTCTCAACCGTCCTTCAACAGGGAACATGCCGACCCAGACACCGAGTACCGGCGAACCGACCTCACAGGCAACTTCGACCCAGCAACAGCCTGTCGTCGTTATTCCAAGCCTACGACTCTTGAGTGACACACCTGTCGGTGGGTACGGTGCGAGCACCACTGCCCGGACCACCTTCGTACGCTGGGTAGATCGTGGTCGTGGCAATGTCATCGAAGCTCACAGTGACACACTCGACACCTCCGTACTCTCCAACACAGTTGTACCGCGCACCTATACGAGCCTATGGAACAGAGACCTGTCAGCATTCATCGCCTCTGTACTCGAAGAAACCACCGAGGTAGCAACAACTCTTTATGCAGGACTGATCCGAACCAAGACTGTTGGCACCTCGACACCAGAGTCTCTTGGCACAACTCCGTATGAACTCAAGGGTCAAAAACTCCCTCCGAATATCATCTCGTATGCAACCTCACCCCGAAAGGACAAGGTATTCATGCTCATCGAGGAGAACGGTAGGGGAGTTGGGTACGTCTCTACATTCCAGGGTTCGGCTATCACACGTATATTCGACACACCTCTGACACAGCTCGTAGCCGAATGGCCAGAAGAGAACACCATCACCCTTACTACAAAAGCATCTTCTCAACAAAGCGGCTTCCTCTATTTCGTCAATCCAAAGACCGGTATATGGAAGAAAGTCCTCGGCCCAACCGTCGGTCTTACCACTCGTACTAGTCATGATGCAAAACAGGTCTTCGCTTCATTCACCGACCAGGCAGGAATGATCTCTTCGGCACTCTACACTGTCAGTACCGAAAAGACCCTCGATCCAGGTATCAAAACGCTTGCCGAGAAATGTGTCTGGGGTAATTTCTACAAACACATCGTCTATTGTGGGGTTCCTACATCTTTCCCCGACGCTTCGTATCCAGATGACTGGTACAAGGGGACTGTATCAACCAGTGACAAAATATGGGATGTGAATGCAACGACAGGTGAGGTGCGTCTTGTGACTTCGCTCTCTGACAAGGCAGATCGAATCATCAACTCTTTCAATCTTCAACTCGACGAACGTGACGACTTCCTTTTCTTCATGAACAAAAACGACCTATCATTGTGGTCGTTGGATCTGGTGTCCAGTAATTAGTACTGTGTCATCCCCGCGAAAGCGGGGATCCAGGATCACTTCCAGTATATAGTCCGATTAATCTATATCTTCGCTGAACGTGACAGGTTCGGCATGCAATTACAGGGATGGTCCCTAATAGTTTGTGATGATATAGATATAAGTCAGTAGCCACGCCCTTGCCTCTGGATCCCCGCTTTCGCGGGGATGACAAGAGAAGCAGGAATGACACAGACACCCTAAACCCTCTTCTTCTCATACTGTCTGCGAATATAGATCTCTTGTGCCAGAGTGAAAACGGTACTTGTAGACCAATATATAGCGATGATCGCGGCCGCCTGAGGGAAACTCATCGGGATCAGCCAGTAGGTAGAGGCGAATGCGATGATAGGGAGCATGAACTTCATCTGCTTTTGCATAGAGCCAGCGAGTTGTGTGGAGAAATCATTCTCGGTTCCTGGAACAACCACAGCCTTTTTGCTCTGACGCATCGCAGGGGAATAGTGGATCTGGAGGAACTGCAATACTCCTGTCAGGAGCGCGAGGATGAAGCTCTTCTGAGAGAGATCGATCAGTCCCAAGAAGTATATTCGTGTCGAGATGTCTGGCGCAGAGATGAAGCTATAGAGGAAATCTGGGTTCACTGTAGGTATGATCTTGTAAAAGACTGAGATGAGGGCAAAGAGGAAGGGGAGCTGTATGAAAAGGAGAAGAATGCCTGCGAATGGACGGATACCCTTTGTCTTGTAGAGTTCCATGACCTTCATGGCTTGGAGCTGACGATCTTTGGCGTATTCGGCTTTGATCTTGTTCATCTCAGGTTCAACTTCCTTCATGCGGATCTGGGTGAGGATCGAGGATTTGGAAAGAGGGAAGAGGATGACCTTCACCACAACTGTAAATATGATAACGGCTATGCCGATATCAACAAATGGAAGGATATCCATGATGCCGATCAGGCCGTTGTAGAGGGGGCGAAAGATGAGTTCGTGGTACATATAGAAGATAAATATACACTATCGAAGCAGGTGAAGATAGTGGGTTAGCCTAAGCTATGAGTCTGGCTTTGGAGAAAGCCTCGGTAATACCACGAGCGATTTCTTCTTGAGTAAGATCTGTCGCTGATGTTTTCGCAAGAACAGCGATCTTGAAGCCAGAGACGATCCGTGGATAGAGCTCTCGTAGAGCATGATATATCTTGCGTCGGAGACCAGTGCGTCCGACAGCCATCTTGGCGGTTTTCTTGGGGACGATCGCCGAGATACGAGTATGACCTTCGGCAGGTACCCACCGTAACGTAAAAAGGGGAGAGTGTGCTACTCGTCCCTTTTCCATAATATACACAACATCGTGAGCCGAAAGTTTGTGTGAGCGTGGAAGCATGCCTTATACAGCGAGGCGCTTGCGACCTTTCGCACGACGGCGAGCAATAGCCTTGCGACCTGAGGTGGTCTTCATGCGCACACGGAAGCCGTGTGTCTTTGCGCGCTTGCGTTTCTTTGGTTGATACGTGACTGACATGTGTAGAATATTACATTATTTTGCTAAAAAGGCAAGCGCCGGCGCAGGAGGCGTGTTGACGAAACCCTCTTCGCAGGCGACGTGTCCACAAGGATAATAATGACTACCTTAGACGTCGCCGAGAAAAGACGACTTTGCGAACAGTTCAGTTCTTGTGAGCAAAGTCGATCGTGGGTTGAGACAACACGCCTCCTGCGCCGGCGCGAATGACATAATAAACAACAAAACTTCGTGTCCCCAACTTATCAACATAACTTTACGTCCTCCACAAGTTTGCAGAACTATAAACAGGTATATACTTATAGCACCTATTTTATGCATGACTACTCCAAAATGTGGCAGACTGCTCTCGTAGAAATAGAAACTGCTGTTTCGCAGGCTAACTTCTCCACGTGGTTCAAAGAAACTCGCATCATCAAAGAAGAAGAGGGGGTAGTATATCTCGGAGTTCCTAACTCTTTCACTCAAGAATGGCTGGTCAAGAAGTTCCACAACTCGATTTTGCGTATTTTGCGCCAGACAAATGAACAGGTAAGAGCTCTCGAGTATGTTATCGAGAAAGAATCCGGCTCAAAAGGCGACTCTTCTCGTGGCAAGAAGCCCGTCATGATGCCGACGATGGCCATGCCACTGCAGGATTTCTATATCGACAAGGAGAACAACCTCAACCCTCGCTATACCTTCGAAAATTTCATTGTTGGACCATTCAATGAGCTCGCTCATGCCGCCTCTCAGACCGTCATCAAGAGTCCCGGCCAGATGTACAACCCACTCCTCATATATGGAGGTCCTGGTCGTGGCAAAACACACCTTATCCAAGCCATCGGCAATCAGATCAAGACTGCATTCCCGAACAAGAAGATCTACTACCTCACTTCAGAACGATTTGGTTCCGAGTTCCTCAGTGCCCTCCAAGAAGGCAAGGCTCAGGCTTTCAAGGAGAAATATCGCAAATACGACGTAGTCATCATGGACGACGTGCAGTTCTTCTCGAGCAAAGAGAAATTCCAAGAAGAATTCTTCCACCTATTCAATACCTTCAAAGACTCAGGGAGACAGCTCATCTTCTCATCTGACAAACACCCCAACGTCATTCCTGGCCTCGAGGAGCGTGTTCGTAGCCGTTTCAATGCCGGCATGTCGGTCGATATCCCCGAACCAGACCAAGAGTCTCGTATGGCCATCGTCCGTACCAAATGCGCCACACACAACATAACCCTTCCTTTGGAGCTCATGGAGTTCCTCGCTTCTTCGATCCAGGACAATATCCGTGAGATAGAGGGAGTAGTGAACATCGTGGCCTGCCAGACACAGCTCAAGAACAAAGAGCTCAACCTCAATGAGATCAAGAACATCCTCAAGAACAACACTCGACCAAAAAAGATGGTCTCGGTGAAGGAAGTCGTCAAGATCGTGTCTGATTTCTACAATATCGACGAACAAAGCATATACGACAAGACTCGCCGCAAAGAGATCGTACGCCCACGACAAATGGTCATGTATATCCTCCGAGAAGACTTTGGCATATCTTTCCCTTCAATAGGGGAGAAACTCGGAGGAAGAGACCATACTACCGTCATCCACTCCTACGAGAAGGTCAAAGAAGAACTCAAGTCCGACAGTGTCCTGACTCAGGAGGTCACACAGATCCGGTCGATGATATAACTGTGGATTAACCTGTGGTTATCTCAAGGAAAAGTCGATAATAAGTACGGAACAAATCAGGAATAAGAATAGTATAACTTCACCACCATGAGAACCTACTCACACACCACCCGAAGATCTTCAGGTTATACCCAGAATAGATCTTCTCATTTGACCTTACCGTTGAGCCTTTTTATCACGTTATCCACTTTTCCACATCCCTAATAACGAAAAGTTTTGTTTAATATAAAGAATACTTATGAAAATAGAAACTCAAACAAAGAAACTCAAAGAATCGATTTCCTTAGTAGAGAAGATTTCTGGCAAGCATGCAACTCTACCCGTTCTTTCTTGTATCCTTTTTGAGGCCAAGAAAGGCGAAGTTGTTCTACGGGCAACCAACCTCGACATTGGTATCGAAGTCACTATTCCTGCCAAGGTAGAAGGGGAAGGGGTGGTCGCTATACCAGCTCAGGTTATCTCAGCTTTCATTTCTCAGCTTCCTGACCAGAACCCTACAGTGACTCTCGAGCTTGTATCAGGAAACATGCTCGTAACATCTGCAAAATCAAAATGCACCATCAAAACCGTTCCTTCTGAGGATTTTCCGAGTATTCCTCGGGTAACAGAGGATGCGACTCCTTTGCCTACAGAGCTTTTCGTCAAAGGTTTGCGATCGGTATGGTATAGCGCCTCGGTATCGAGTGTAAAACCAGAACTTTCGAGTGTGTATATATACCGAGACGAGGAAAACGTCGTGTTTGCGGCCACAGACTCATTCCGCTTGGCGGAAAAGAAGATAAAAGCACCACAATCTCTCCATGTGAATGATATCCTGGTTCCTTTCAAGAATATTTCAGACTTGGTAAGAACTTTGGAGGTGATAGGGGGTACATCAGATGTTCGAATGAACAAGAACCTCATATCTTTCGAGTCGAAGGGAATATATCTCGTATCTCGCGTTACTGACGGAGTTTTCCCGGATTATCGACAGATCATCCCAAAATCTTTCGTTACCGAAGCGGTATTCCTGAAGCAAGACATCCTCAATAGTCTCAAGATATCCAACATATTTTCTGATAAGTTCAACCAGATACGACTGATCGTTGATCCCAAGAACAAGACGCTCGAAATTCAGACCAAGAACAGTGATATTGGTGAGAACAGTACGACCATAGATGCGGCTTTGACAGGGGATAAGGTAGAGATCAATTTTAACTGCAAATATATCGCCGATTGTTTCCAGTCGATCGACGCTGACAGTGTATCGTTCCAGATCAGTGGGCCGAATCGTCCTATGGTCATCCGACCTGTGTCAGGGGATCAGACCTTCATGTATCTCGCGATGCCGATGAACCGCTAACACTATGCGCAGTATCGGAGACTTCTTCAAGAAGATACAAAACGCACGTGCAGGGAGCTTCTTCATCCATGCGACCATAGCAGAGGTCGTAAAAAAACACATTTCTATAGAAGTACCTCTAGAGGCTATACACATACAATCCACAAAGGTGACTCTACAAGGCATCAGTCAGGCGGCTCGTAATGAGATTTTCATCAAAAGGAATGGATTGATCGCAGAGATCAATACATTGTTGGGCAAGACCAGAGTTACTGAGATACGTTGAACTCGAGAGTAGCTTCGCCCTTGTTGTATACATCGTCGTATGTGCGGACGAGGAGGGTATTCTTGCCAGACACGGCGCCTGCATCATTCGGTACGAAAGAGAAGTTGAGAGGATCTCTCTCAGCAGTCAGTACGTACTTGTTGTTGAGGTAGACTTCTGTTTTAACTATTTTATTCTTGCTTGATGCCGCCTGGAGACGCATCGAAAGGAGATTGTGGCGATCCACAGTGGTACTTGCGGTTGGACTTATGATCCTGATCGAGATGGCTTTATCAGGACCATGGATGTCGTCTTTGTCTTTGGGGATGACTACGGTGTTGTTCTCTATGAAGG
This sequence comes from Patescibacteria group bacterium, assembly GCA_038065395.1. GTDB lineage: Bacteria > Patescibacteriota > Minisyncoccia > Phycocordibacterales > PALSA-1337 > C7867-002. The sequence continues at coordinate 116,145 of JBBTRB010000003.1, read as the reverse complement.
AAGGGTTACTTTGTTTCCAAGTGTCGAACCATGCACGTACACCATATTCCCAATATTCGTATTGAGAGTCGTCTTTGGGATCTTTGGGTGCAGGGCCAGACGGATCGTCCTTGTCTACCCAGTGGAGTATGGAATGTACACTGTTGGCGACGACCTCTCGTCTGGTTTCGGTTGGGGTGTATTCTGTGGCCAATTTTCCGGATACTGAGTCGATCCAATATGATACGCCTCCTTGCCAGACACCATGGAGAACTGGCTTGTTGTCGGTGATCGGTGCAGGAGGAGTTTTGAAATTCTCACGAGAGAGGTCTTTGACTGCATCGGATACGAATGCACCCCAGACAGGAGAGATGATGAGACCTGCAACATTGTGATCCATCGCTGTGTTGTCGTTCTTGCCAGCCCATGCACCAACCACAAGATTTGGTGTGTATCCGAGCGTCCATACATCACGGAAGTCGTTGGTAGTACCGGTTTTGATGGCGACTTGTCTTCCGACACTGTCAGCGATCGGTTTGAGACTATCCATGCGGACTTTGTTGTCAGACAAGATATCCGATACTTGGCGGGCTATCTCTGGAGGGATCACCTGGTTCGGTCGAGTGCCTGCTTCTTCGAGCTTCTGGTCGCCATCCCAGACTTCGAGAACATATCGATATGGGTTGCGGACACCATCATTGGCGAAGACTCCATAAGCACTGGTCAGATCGAGAAGAGTAACCTCTCCGCCTCCAAGAACGAGAGTAAGGCCGTAGCGATCTGGATCGGTGAAGGTGGTGATACCCATGTCGCGCGCGATCTTGAGCGCCCGAGGAATACCACTGAGGTACAAGGCTTTGACGGCAGGTACGTTACGAGAATGCGCCAATGCTTCACGGATCGACATAGGCCCTGGGAATAGACCGTCATATTCAACCGGTGAGTAACAGACCTTCTTGGGATCATCTTCGGACTTCTTGGGTTTACCCTCCACAGTACAGAGCGTGGAGAATTCCGTCTTTACGTCAAAGAGTACGGTGTCTGGGGTATAGCCGAGTGCAAACATATTGGCGTAGACAAAAGGCTTGAAGGTCGAACCTGGCTGGCGTTTTGCTAGTGCGATGTTGTAGTTGCCGTCGATTGCGGCATCAAAATAATCTCGAGAGCCGACCAGTGCCCAGATATCACCAGTCTTGGGGTCGAGCGCGACCATTGCAGTGTTACTGGCATTGAAGTTGGTCTCAAGCGATGGTGCGAATCGAGATATAGTGCCTTGCATCTTCTCTTGCATCGTATAGTCGAGAGAGGTGATCACGCGGAGTCCGCCGCGGCTCGCACGTTCTTCGCCGTATTTTTGGGTGATATATTCACGTACCATCATCACAAAGTGGGGGGCACGTATGCCTTCATTTTTGGACAAGAACTGCACAACCTCTTCTTTTGCTTGGGTGTATTCTTCTTCTGATATCATGCCGAGCGTCTTCATGCGTGAGAGGACGAGGTTCTTGCGTGCATCGAGATCTTCTCTGTGTGTGCCATACGGAGAATAGTAGGTAGGTGCCTGAGGGATCGCACCGAGATATGCCGCCTGTGCCAGAGTGACGTCTTTCGCAGGTCTGCCGAAGAATGCACGACTGGCTTCTTCGACACTATAGATAGTGCCTCCATACGGAGTTTCGTTGAGATATGTTTCGAGGATGTCGTCTTTGCTCAGGACACGGGTGAGCTTGATAGCGAGGACCCATTCTTTGATCTTACGAGTGATAGTCTTGTCTTTAGTCAGGAGAGAATTTTTGACTACTTGTTGGGTGATCGTCGAGGCACCTTGTGCGTATTCACCGGATACAATGTTGGCCAAGACCGCACGAATGATCGACATTGGTTCGATACCGATATTCGTATAAAAGTCTGAGTCTTCTATGGCGATAGTTGCATTTTGGATCAGAGGAGATATTTCGGAGAGGGGAACGGCGGTGCGTTTTGCATTCGTACCGGTATCATAGAGGAGGATCGTGCCTGTGCGATCATAAATCTTGGTTGATTCCGGCATCTGGCGATTCTCGAAAGAGTGAAGGTCGGGCATCGGTAGTGTAGCGACCCAAAGTGCCACAAAACCGGTCACTATCAGACCAAAGGAGATTCCAAGCAAAAGACCGGATCGCAGATGATGCTTCCGGATGCGTTTTCGTATCATAGATATATAGTATACCACTCGGCGGAACTTATTGTTCCCATGTATCACCAAAGGGGTCAATCTCTTCTGTGTCGAGAGTATCTTCATCTTCAGCGAGCTCATCTTCTTCTGCGTCCACGATCGGAACGATAGGAACATCGGTCTTGTCCTCGATGTCAGCTGTTTCAACTTCTGTGGCATCTTCAAGAATTTTCTCATCGATTTTTTCTGGTTCAGATGAAGCGCTCGTCTCTTTTGCTTTTGTCGTTTTTATTCTCGGCATGCTCGGGGCTTAATACTCAATAATAGGGATATGCCACAGTTGTAACAAAGCTCAGTATTTTTTGCAAGAAAAAGAAGCTGGGGATAGTTATATATTGAACTATTTAACAATTAAACAATTCGAAACCCTCAATCTTTCAATGCTTGAATAGTTGAATTTTTTTGGTGCGCACTACAGGTAAGCGCTACCGCTATCGCGTCATACTCATCATCGCGGGTTTTTTTCTCTGGAAGTGATACGAGCATATGCACCATGCGGATCATCCGGGTTTTGTCGCTCGTTCCGTCTCCGGTTACCGCCATCTTGATCTGGCCCGGACTGTATTCATGGACAGGCACGTCTCTCTTGACTGCTTCATGGATGATGATGCCACGGGCTTCTGATACGCGCATGCCGGTCTTTTGGTTCTTGGACATGAAGAGGGTTTCGAGTGCCATGACGTCGGGTTTGAATTGCTCCAAGACTCGAGACATCTCTGAGCCGAGTTGGCGGAATCGTTCGTATATAGTGTCGGTCGCGGACGTTTGGAAACAATCCGAATACAAGACAAGCTCTTTGCCTCGAGCCGGCTTCTCGATGACTGCAATGCCAAGTCTATCGTAACCGGGGTCAATGCCGAGGATGATCATCTGAGAAATGTAGCATATTTAACTATTGAACAATATAACTATTCAACAACAAGAAACACGAATCTTTCAATGGTGTGATGGTTGAATAGTTGAATGTTGAACTTATTCCGCGTTTGTATACACATCTTGCACGTCGTCGTGGTTCTCCAGATCTTCTACGAGTTTGGTGAGCTTTTCTATATCTGTGTCTTCGAGTGGGGTGGTCATGGTCGGTTCCCAGCCTTCGTTGCTCTTGGTGAAAGCCCATGCAGCGCTTCCTTGTGCGGCAAGAGCAGTTTCGTTAAGCGAGAGAATATGCTTGATCTCTTGGGCGGTTTTGTTGCGGTTGTCGGTCAGGGTGCTTATCAGGATCGCTACTCCGCCTGGGCCGTAGGCTTCGTAGAGGATGGCTTCCATGGCGGCGCTGTTGTCGGTCGTGGCCTTTTTGATCGCTCGGTCGATGGTGTCATTGGGCATGTTCTCTTTGCGAGCTTTCTCGATGGCAGTAGCTAGACTCGGGGAAGAGAGGTTGCCTCCCGACTTCTTGGCTTCTACCGATATGAGACGCACGAGCTTGCCGAACGCTTTGCTTTTTTGAGCGTCGTTCTTGGCTTTGATATGTTTGATCTTTGAGTATTTGTTATGGCCGGCCATATGCTCTGTATAATTAGTACACAAAATGTATCTGATTTTGCATGAAAATACAATCGCATTCAAATAGAAAAGAAGGGAAAATGGTAGGTGTGGGAGGTGTCGTTTTTCGACTTTCTCCATATAGGTCAAAGTGACGGGTTTTCCGTCACTTTGGGGTGTTTTCACGAAATGTGAAAAAAGACATGTCGTCATGATTAACAACCTTTCTTTCTGAGAAAAGCGCCCCACTTCACATGAGTTTCTTCTGAGAAGATGTAAGCGTATACTAAGGGTGCCTGCCAGGTCTCGAACACTAATAATTTCCCAATCGATTATATGAAATCAAAACCAATACCCCACTTTAAGAATGTGCCTCACAACAACTTCGCTGAACCTTTTTCACCCAGATGCGCATAAGCCTTGTCAGTAGCGATACGTCCACGGGGAGTGCGTTCGAGGAGGCCGAGTTGGATCAGGTATGGCTCGTAGACCTCTTCGACAGTGGCTTGTTCTTCCGAAAGTGCCGCAGCGATCGTGTTGAGACCGACAGGACCACCACCAAACTTCGTAATGATCACCTTGAGGATCTCACGGTCAGCAGCAGTCAGTCCCATGGTATCTACACCGAGCATCGCCAAGGCCTTCTCGACGACTTCGCGTGACAGGGGAACCTTGTGGATCTGTGCATAGTCACGACAACGCTTGAGATGATAGTTGGCTGTACGTGGGGTGAAACGGGAACGAGTGGCGATCTCATGTACGGCGTCTTCGTGGATCTCGATACCGAGGATCTTGGCAGAGCGTTTGATGATCTTGCCGATCTCTTCATTGGTATAGAACTCGAGCTTGAACACGCCACCAGAGAATCTCGAACGCAATGGCGCAGAGATCATAGCGATACGAGTAGTGGCCGCGATCAGGGTGAAAGCTGGCAGGTCGAGCTGGATCGTACGTGCAGAAGGGCCCTTGCCGATGATGATATCGAGTACACCCGACTCCATAGCAGGGTAGAGGACTTCTTCTATGGCTTTGTTGAGACGGTGGATCTCGTCGATAAAGAGGATGTCACCTGCAGAGAGGTTGGTGAGGATAGATGCAAGATCGCCGACTTTGACGATAGCGGGACCGGAAGTGACTTTGATCTGAGTTTGGGTTTCTTTGGCGATAAGGTGTGCCAGTGTGGTCTTGCCAAGTCCTGGAGGACCATAAAAAAGGATATGTTCAGGGGGATGTTCGCGTTCTTTGGCGGCAGTCAGGAGGATATGGAGGTTGTCTTTGATCGTACTTTGCCCAATATACTCGTCCCAGCGCGAAGGACGCAGGGTCTGGTCTAGAAAACCCGCCTCCTTCGTCTCCTGTAAGGGTTGTGAGGACGTGCTTGACATACAGTTTTATATATGATAGGATCTTACACTGTGCTCTTTCGATTTGAGATCATGAACCTCTAAGCAATGGCCTTCCCAGGTTTGGGTATAGTTCTAAGGACGTTTTGGTTGTTTCGCTTCGGCGATCCGTACTGAAACCATCCTCGGGACTCTACCTCGCTTAACGCATCGCGCGATAAGATATTGCTTAGAGATCCATGAGCTTGAAATGCTATCGTCACTCTTTTCCCTCGATATCTGCATATCATCCTAGCGCTATACACAGCGAAAAATCAATTGACACCACTATCCAAGGTCTGTCTTAACGAAGACCTCCTAATCTCGTAATGAAATCACTCGCTCCAGCTCGTCGAGGGAGGTGATTCCTTTCAATATTTTCAATACACCATCCTGCTTCATAGTGAGAATACCTTGAGATTTCGCTACTTCCCAGATATCTCGGTCACTGGCTCCGGACTGGACGGCTTTTTCGACACTCTGATCCATGAGGATCGCTTCGTAGACACCGATACGTCCTTTGTATCCGGTGTTGTTGCAGGCCGGGCAGCCGACAGCAACCCACATCCTCGAAAGATCTTTCGGGAGAAGGGTTCTGTCGACAATCGAGGCTAGTACCTCCTCGATGTGTTTTTGTGCGTCTCCTGTAGGAGACGTTTCTTTTTTGCAGGTATTACAGAGACGACGCATCAGACGTTGTGCCATCGATACGCGCAGGGCAGAAGGGAGGATGGTCGAGTTAATGCCGAGATCTGAGAGACGAGGGAAGGTGCCTGCGGCGTCATTGGTATGAAGTGTCGAGAAGACCAGGTGTCCGGTCAGAGCAGAGTTGACGGCGATGCCGGCAGTCTCGTTGTCACGGATCTCACCGATCATGATGATGTCCGGATCTTGACGCACCGCCGCACGAAGTCCCTCGAGGAACGTATAGCCTTTGTCGTTGACCTGAGTCTGGACGATGCCAGGGAGGTGATACTCGATCGGGTCTTCGATGGTGATGATCTTCACGTCAGAAGAGTGAACCTTTTTTATGAATGAATACAGAGTCGTGGTCTTGCCCGAGCCTGTTGGACCAGTGGTCAATATCATGCCGTCGGGACGAGTGATCTCGGTCATGATGATCTTGAGAAGCTTTTCGTGGATACCGAGACTCTCCAGTGGTACGTCGATGGACGTTGGGTTGAGGAGGCGCAACACGACCGACTCGTTGTAGGCACCAGGGAGGATCGATGCGCGGACTTCGACATCACCGATCGCGAGTTTGATACTGAAGCGTCCGTCCTGAGAGTCTTTCTTGATATTGAGCTTCATCCCTGAAATAAGTTTGAGTCTCGAGAGGAGTAGGGCATAGGTCTCTATATCGAAACGCATGACGTCCTGGAGCACACCGTCGAGACGATAACGCAAACGAATGTAAGACTCTTCTGGTTCAAAATGAATGTCAGATGCACCGATCGAAAGGGCTCCAGCCACTACGGTCTCGAGGATACGTGATACACGGTAACTCTTCTTGTTGGAGGTTGCACTTTCGAGGATAGCGATAACCTCGGGAAGACTTTTGGCCTGTTCGATGATAGAGGAGATGTCCTCGCTCGATATTTCGAGTGAGCCAGCCTTGCTCTCGTAGGCGAACGAAAGGTCTTTGTACATCTTCCAGGCCTTCTCCAGGCTTTGGGTAGAGGTGATATGGAGCTCAGGTTCGTATTTCTTGGCCCGAATAGCCTCGAGGACTACTAGAGTCTTGGGGTCGGTAGGGTTGCGAGCGGCGACTTTGACTCGTTTGTTGATGAGGGCATACGGGGCGACCTGGGCATCTCGAGCGGCCTTTTCTTCGACGAGGCGTAGGGCGTCGGTACTGATCGGGGTGACGAGGAGGTTCACGTATTCGACGTTGTATTTGCCCCCGAGCATCTGTACGAGGTCTTCTTCTTCTTTGTGCAAAAGATCGTTGAGTTTGCGATTCTGCTTGTCTTCATCGAATACGAGTGTCATATGTGCGTCTAAGTATATCAAGAATACGAGCGATACGCTCACTATTCGGAGAGGGTATTGACTTGTACACATAAAACATGCTATAATATACCCATAGTCCTGACAACGTGTTGGGACATAACGAAAGGTTTGCTACTTGAAAACATATATCTATATCCTCGGTATCGCGCTCATGGCGATGTTCAGTACAGGTTGTGCACATGTTGAACGCAAGAACGTTCATCGTGAAGTCACTGCCTGTGGTGCCGAGAAGTTCAGTGACACTTCCTTCAAAGTCGGTATCGGACTACTCGGGGTGGGGGGTGACACGACGGTGTTCGCCGGAGACTATCGTGGTTATGGTAGTTACCAGCGCTTCAGTACCGTCGATCCAGCTTACGGTTCATCGGTTCATCCGCGAGGCAATCCATGGGCAGCAGCAGTTGCGACCGAAGCAGCAATGGGTGGTTATGTCAGTTCCGAACCCTGGTGGGTGAGGGAACGTGAACAACGCCGATCCCAGCCAGTCTTCTCAACCTCATCAGAGATCGAAGTCATCGTCACTCCTGCCAACTATCAGGATCAGCATTGGAAAAATACACAGGAGGCCTACGGCACCTCATCGCATGGAGGGCACCGCGGCAATACTTACAAGTCGCCACATCTACCCGGTCAGCCACCTCCTCGTTCTGGTTGGCAACCTCACCTATCGAGGTGAGCAGTTCTATATCACACGGCCCCACTTTCTTCGGAAGGCGGGGCTGTTTTTTGTCCCTAGGTCTACCCTAGGGTTCGGCAGGCTTTGTGCTATATTTCTTCCATGAAATCCTACACCTCACATTCACTCGATGAGACGCATGACATTGCAGGGCAGTGGCTCACGGATATCTCGGCGAAATACGGTGAGAGAGACGAAGCGCTCGTTGTTGGACTCTCTGGACATCTCGGAGCGGGAAAAACCGCTTTTGTGAAAGCTGTGGCGAAACATCTGGGCATCAGCGGAGACGTTACTAGTCCGACGTTTGTGATCATGAAGTTGTACGATATCAGTCAGGGTCAATGGAAGCGACTCGTCCATATCGATGCCTACAGACTAGAGAGGAGGGAAGAGCTCGAAGTGTTGAAGTGGGAACAACTCATCGCTGATCGGCACAATCTGATCTTGATAGAATGGCCGGAGAATGTGGGCTTGAAGGAGTTCGTCCTGCACGCGCAGCTTTCTTTTGAAATAAAGGAGGGGGTGCATAGGATCTCGGTACAGTGATCTATTGTAGTGGCATTGAAATAGTATCTATGTAACAAAAAATCCCCATGATAACTTCTGGGGATTTTTACAAATTCTCTTTGAGAAAAGGTCTAGTACCAGATAATGACGCGACCGTTAGCACCTTTTTCGTCGCCATTGAAACACGGAGCACCACCTCCACCGCCTCCAGGAATACGTGCTGGGTAGCATGTGCCAGGTGCATTTCCTTCTACTTTGGCACCAGATCCGCCACGAGGCGCATCACCACCGTTGCCGTTGGCGTATCCTCCGAATCCACGACTGCCTTGTATCGTGTAGTCACCTCTTCCTGATAGACCATCTGCAGCAACTCCGGCAGCAGAAGCTCCATATGAGGCACCACCGAACCATGAGGCAGGAGCTGCATTTGTACCAACGACAATGGTTTGCGTACCGCCTGGAGTTACTGGTATGGCATGCTTGTAAGCATATCCGCCAGAGCGACCATTGGTTTGTCCTGCACTCCATACCTCTACATTGACCTTGGTCACACCAGCAGGAACTGTCCAGATACCAGGAGAATCATATACTCGAACACCGCTGGCGGTCGCACCAGCGGGTGCTTGCCATGATATCGTCCCATCGCCAGACGGAGTAGTTAGGACAGATCCGGGTGCGATTGTTACATTAGGATCAGGGTTGAAATAGAAGGCATCACTAAGGACTAAAAGGCCCTTTGTAAAAATCAAGCCACCATTAATTGTTGGATTATAGGTATCATCAAGCCCAATTGATAAGTCGCCTTGTTTGATTTGAGCGCCCGTACCTGTATTGAGAGGGGCGTTACATCCAGGGAGGTTACAGTTTGGTGGAGATGACGGAGCCGCTGTCCAAGGAACTGTCTGAGCGGCGACACTGAGTGCAAAAGCTCCTCCCATCAAACCGACAACCGAGGCAACCTTTCGAAGAGTAAAGTTTTTATTCATATTAGTTGATATTAATTGTTACTTTGTAAACGTAATCTTTCTATTGAACGGGCTCGAGCTTCTGATGTTGAGGTGCTAATGGGTTGGATAGATGATGTATTTCTGAGTCTGGCGACGGCTTCTGCGCGAAGATTGACCGGTTCTTCCGGAGGTTTGTCTCCAGGTATTCTCCATCAGTACACACTCCCGACGATAGTGGCACAGAGGAGGATGGCTACGGCACTATAGAGGATACGATGATGGTCGGCAGGTTTGAGATCTTTTTGTGAAGGGAAAATTTGTGGATTGAGATATGTGTTCGTTGGCATGCGGATATTTTAACACGATATCGATCGATCTTTGTGAAGATCTGTGAATTACTCACAACAGAGAGTACAATAGCTCTATGAAAAGACTCATTTTGCTCGACTCGCATGCCATATTGCATCGTGCATATCATGCATTGCCAGACTTTTCGACTGCACAAGGCGAACCGACAGGAGCTCTATATGGACTCTCAACGATGCTGATCAAGACCATTGAGGATCTCAAACCAGACTATATAGTGGCTGCGTACGACTTGGCAGGGCCGACTCATCGACATGAAGTCTTCAAAGAATACAAAGCGGGTAGACAAAAGACCGATGATGCTCTGATCCGTCAGCTCAATACGTCTCGGCAAGTATTCGAGGCTCTCAATATTCCCATCTATGACAAAGCAGGCTTTGAGGCTGACGATATGTTGGGGACGATCGTGGAGCAGCTCAAGAATGCGGGATTCATGATTCAAGATTCAGGAAGCGAGGAAAAGAACCCTGTCATCCCCGCGAAGGCGGGGATCCGCGGGTCGGATGAAGATTTAGAGATCATCATCGCTTCTGGCGATATGGATACGTTGCAACTGATCTCGGGTACGCAGGTCAAAGTATTCACTCTCAAGAAGGGGATCAAAGATACGATCATGTACGACGAGAAAGCCGTACAGGAAAGATTTGGCTTTGGACCAGAGCTCATCCCTGACTACAAAGGACTTCGCGGCGATCCGTCTGACAATATTCCTGGGATCAAAGGTGTCGGCGAGAAGACGGCGACCATCCTCATCACCTCATTCGGAACACTCGAGAATATGTATGTGGAACTTGAGGCAGGACATGAAGATGCATTCATCAAAGCCGGGATCACGCCACGTATCGTACAACTCCTGAAAGATAACAAAGACGAGGCGATGTTCAGTAAGATGCTGGCGACTATCCGTCGTGATGCACCGATCGATTTCGTCTTCCCAGAAAAGACATTCAAAGAGAACGTTGACCTCAAGAAGGTAAAGGCGTTGTGGAATGTGTTGGAATTCCGAACTCTCGGGCAAAGGTTGGAAAATGTCTTGGCAGGGAAGAAGAGTAGTGCAATGAGTGTAGTTACTGTCGGGAGCGCAGATCCCCGCCTGCGCGGGGATGACAAAACGGGAGGGCAAGGTGACATATTTTCTGTCATCCCCGCGCAGGCGGGGATCCGCGGTGCAGAATCACCTCTTGTTTCCAAGGAAGAGATCGAGAAAACCGGAGTGGCACTATGGCTCATAAACTCCAATGCCACCAATCCTCAACTCGAAGACATATTGAATTTCGCTAATACTGACGACTATGAAGTCGCCAAAAAAATGATCTTCGAAGAGCTCGACAGGCGCAATCTCCGCACCGTATACGAAACACTCGAGCTACCCCTGCTCCCGATCACGCACCGGATGGAAGAGCGTGGGGTCAAGATCGACAAAGTATTCTTGGCAGATCTTTCCAAGAAATATCACAAGGAACTTGCACTCTTGGAGAAAAACATCACTGCAGCCGCAGGGGTTGAGTTCAATATCAATTCACCCAAACAGCTCGGTGAGATCCTGTTCGACAAGCTCGGACTCGTCGGCAAGAACATGAAGAAGACGAGTGGGGGAGCACGTTCGACACGTGAGTCAGAACTCGAGAAGCTCCGTGACCTGCACCCGATCATTCCGATGATCTTCGAATATCGCGAACTACAAAAGCTCCTCTCTACCTATATCGATGCTATCCCACCACAACTCGATAGCAACAACCGTCTGCATTCGGACTTTATTCCCGCAGGGACAACGACAGGTCGTATGGCATCTCTCGACCCGAATCTGCAAAATATCCCGGTGAAGTCCGAGCTGGGCAAAGCTATTCGCAAAGCGTTCGTAGCTGAGAAAGGTTTTGCTCTGGTGTCACTCGACTATTCTCAGATCGAGTTGCGTATCGCAGCATTTCTCTCCAAGGATCAAACGTTGATCGATATTTTCAAAAATGGCACAGATGTCCATACGTCGGTTGCAAGTTCGGTATTCAAAGTTCCACTGACCGAGGTGACTTCTGATATGCGTCGCAAGGCCAAGGTCATCAACTTCGGCATCCTGTACGGCATGGGCGTTATGGCGCTCAAACAAAATCTCGGCACCGATCGCGCCGAAGCTCAGAAATTCATGGATGATTATTTCGCGACATTTTCTACACTCGCCGCATACATTGACCAGGTCAAGGCTGACGCCGCTCGTACCGGGTATACAGAAACCTTCTTTGGTCGTCGTCGATATTTTGAGGGGATCAATTCCAAGATTCCGTATATTCGTGCACAGGCCGAACGCATGGCTTTCAATGCCCCGATCCAGGGGACAGAAGCCGATGTGGTAAAGCTGGCATTGATCAAGGTAGACAGCTGGCTCAAGGAGGCAGGTCTCACTGATGTGGCATTTCCGATACTCCAGGTGCACGACGAACTGGTCTATGAGATCCGCGAAGATCGTGCACACGAAATAGGGGAGAAAATCCGCTCGATCATGGAATCGATCATTGACCCCAAGGATATCGCAGGGATCACACTGACCTCAGAGATGGCGGTCGGTGCGAATTGGGGAGATCTCAAATAACACATGCTTTACGTCTTCCATGGAACAGATACACAGACGAGTGTCGACAAGGCTCATGCGTTGGTGAGTTCACTACGCACAAAACGCCCTGATGCTTCTTTCGTGAAGATCGATGCTGATAGCTGGAGTCGTGGAGCCGTCGAAGAAAATACCGGAGGCCAAGGTCTTTTTTCTAGTAAGTACATCGTCTTTCTCGATCGTGTAACAGAGGATCGGACAGCTAAGGAAGAGTTGGTCGATCTGCTTCCGCTCATGAAAGAGTCGACGAATATTTTTATCATCCTGGAAGGCAAGGTTGTCGCTGAGCTTAAGAAAGGATTCGAGAAATATGCAGAGAAAATAGTAGAGACAGGAGATTCAAGAGACAAGATTCAAGATTCAAGTAAAGAAACTTTTAATATCTTTGCGCTCGCTGATGCACTCGGCTCGCGTAACTCTCTCATGTCATGGACACTCTATCGTCAGGCAGTCGAACAGGGGATCGAAGCTGAGAGTATTATCGGTACGTTGTTCTGGCAGGTGAAGTCGATGATCGTCGCGCAGAGTGCCTCGACTGCTCCTGCATCAGGCTTGAGCCCTTTTGTTTTTTCCAAGGCAAAAAAACATGCACAGAATTATTCCAAGGAAGAATTATCAGGACTTCTCGAACGGCTGGTCGTCATATATCACGACGCTCATCGAGGGATGAGGGATTCTGAATTGGCAGTGGAGAGAGTGATGTTGGAGTTGAGGGGATAGGATCACTATAGGTAGCTTTCTATGTGCACGGTTGATATACTTGTGCGCAATGAAAAAGGATTTTCAAAAGTGGCATATCCAAAAGTATGATCTCCATGAGAATGGCTCGAGAGTTCCATTTTTCAATGAAAAGGATGTTTGGTTTTCCTTGCTGAGAATGAATGTGGGCTTTGAACAGGATGGTAAAGGCGAAGAATTTTTACGACCCGTTGTCATTTTAAAGAAATTCAACAAGGAGACTTTGTGGGGCATACCCCTGACTTCAAGAAATAAGTCTGGAAAATATTACTTTGAATTTCGACACGGAATAGACTCCGTGAGTACGGCAAATCTGTCCCAGCTTCGTTTGATAGATAGTAAGAGACTTAAATATAAAATAGGTTCTATGTCCACGAAAGATTTTGAGGAATTAAAAAAGCGCATCATCGCTATTATAGGATGATACGCCTTTTCGTATTAACCCCTGTTCAGGGGAAGGCCGAAGCCATATATGCCTATTATAGTAGCATAATGCTACATAGATGCAATGTGCGCCCACTTGGATTCGAACCAAGGACCCACTCCTTAAAAGGGAGTTGCTCTACCACCTGAGCTATGGGCGCGTTTCAACAATATACTAGCAATTTGACCCTTTCGTCAATATGCGTTGTCGGATCGCTCCTTAGAGGGGCAAGTCAAAAGCAAAGAAACCTGCACCTGTCAGAAGAAGAGAGACTGCGATCGCAAGGAGGATCAGATAGTAGTTGACTCCATCGGTCAGGAAGGCGCCTGTGCGGATCTTACCGATGATGCACCCTACAAGTTTGATACAGGCAACGAGTGCCGCGCCCTGGACCCAAAGACCAGCGATGAGAAGAAGTCCTGCGACCCCTTCGATATATCCGAATACGTATTCGATAGTAGAAATGTTTTTGCTACGGATCGCGGTATATGCCCAGTAGAGGAATACACAGCCGAGGATAATGCGGAGGATGAAAGGGGAGAGTTGGCCCCAACTCAAGAGCGATGGAAAAAGAGAAAGCATTGATGTATTGGTTATGGTTGGGTAATGTATGTGTATGATAGCAAAAAAGAGAGATATACGCCTGGTGCTCGACAATATCCGCAGTGTTCACAATGTTGGCTCGATATTCCGTACGGCTGATACGCTCGGCATATCTCGTATCTATTGTATCGGCACAACACCGACGCCGCTCGATCGATTCAAGAATAAAAGGAAAGATTTCGCCAAAGTATCACTCGGGGCAGAGGAGACTGTTGCCTGGGAACTAGTTTCAGAGGCTACGACACTTCTGGAGAAATTAAAACAAGAAGGATTTGAGATCATTGCCCTTGAGCAAGCGGAGAATTCTGCTGATTATAAAGACGTTGAAGTTGGTGATAAGGCGGTAATTATTTTGGGTAATGAAGTTGAAGGAGTCTCAAAAGAAATTCTCAAGATGGCAGATGTGATCGCCGAGATCCCTCTTGCGGGGCACAAGGAGTCGCTCAACGTTTCAGTATCTGCGGGGATTTTCTTGTATCGAATTTTGGACAGGTAGTTTTCTCCTGGTGTCATTCCCGCGAAAGCGGGAATCCAGGATTAGCATCCCGTATGTTAGTTAGCTACAATCGTAGGTATGAGTTACTACATCTATATTCTCACTAACAAAAGAAACGGAACATTATATATTGGAGTAACCAATAATCTCGAACGTCGTATATACGAACATATACACAAAATAATACCTGGATTCACTGAAAAATATGATATATCTCAATTAGTATATTTTGAAGAAACCATAGATGTGAATGCTGCTTTGACAAGAGAAAAACAGCTTAAGAAGTGGAGTAGGAAGTGGAAACTTGAATTGATCGAGAAGTCTAATCCTCAATGGAAGGATCTATCATGTCAGTGGTATGATCCTGGATCCCCGCTTTCGCGGGGATGACATATATTAACTGAGGGTGACAAGTATTGAACGTGGCGCCTGCGAAGAGGGTCAGCAATTACTTGTGTGCAGCCTTTTTCTTCACGTATTTCTGATGCTCACTACAAAAGTGTGTACCTCTGCCGCCAAGGACGATGCGGGTGATGGTGCCGATGCAATCTTTTTTCTGGCAGGGAGTACCTGTCATGCGATAGGCGTAGTGCTGCTCGTGGAAAGAACCTTTCTCGCCATCGATATTGCGATAGTCAGATGTGGAGTCGCCACCAAAATCAATTCCTCGTGAAAGGGTCTGGAGGATTGCTTGGAATAATTCTCTGCGTTGAAGGGTCGAAACAGACTTTACCTGAGTGAGCGGGTGGATACTTGCGCGCCACAAGGACTCGTCGGCATAGATGTTGCCGATACCGGCGAGGATACTCTGATCCATCAGAACTTGTTTGATCTTGCCATTCGGTCTTTTGTCGATGCGTGTGGTGAATGCCTCGAAGGTGAAATCAGGATCGAGAGGTTCTGGACCGATCTCTCGGAGATGTTCTGACTCGTGGAGGATGGCCGAGGGGCTCGCCGTGACCTTGGCGAATTTGCGCACATCAGAGAGTGCCAGCGACGTGCCATCGTCGAAGGAGATCAGGAAGCGAACGTGACGGTTGAAAGGATCTTTGAGACTCTCGGGCTCGACAGGCTGCCACGGATCTTTCGGCAGGGAGGCATCGAACCTATAGGTGCCGTAGAGGAGGTGACCGGTCATTTTCATGTGGATAAGGATGGTCTGACCGTTGTCGAGATGGATGAGTATATTCTTGGCACGTCTCTCTGCTGACACTACTGTACTTCCCATGACGATCTTTTTGAAAACCACAAAGTATGCAGGATCTTTGATGGTTTGTGAATCTTTGAAATATGAACTGTCGTAATTCGACCAGACATTGGCAATGCGCAGGCCGACGATCGTACGGTTGAGACCGTTGACGGTTGTTTGTACTTCGGGCAATTCGGGCATATGGGGTATACTATTACATATGAGATATCTCTTGGCGACGAGCATAGCACTTTTGTTATTGGGTGCACCGTGGGTGGCCGATCACTATTCGCCACAGACACCCGGTGTGATCGGATCGATCATGTCAGCGTTTGACCGGGTGGGCGACCAGATCGCATCGATCATCATGGTTGGCCGTGCTAAGACGGTCGATGACCTCCGCTCCAGATACGACGTCGATCGCAGACGACCTCGTACCCAGGTCCGCGTCCTCCTTGTGCCTGGACATGAGCCAGACTTCGGAGGGACCGAGTTCGGTGTAGTCAAAGAGCGAGATGTGGTTGTCTCTATTGCCGATGAGATCTCGGCACTTTTGAGCAAGAATCCACGCTACCAGGTCTTCGTGACGCGCGATACGGTGTCATGGAAACCAGAGTTCCAAGAATATTTCAAGAATAACTGGGAGGAGATCATTGCCTGGAAAGACGCTCACAAATCCGAAACGATCGAGCTCATGGAAATAGGCAAGTTCGAACTCAGTGTTCCGCCGGTCGAGCATGTGACTGCTCCGAACAATGTGGCGATCCGTCTCTATGGCATCAACAAATGGGTACAAGATAATGATATCGACATCGTGCTCCATCTCCATCTCAATGATTATCCGCGCCGTAGAATATCTGAGCCGGGCTCGTACTCCGGTTTCTCTATCTATGTACCTGAGAAACAATACATCAACAGTACGACGACACGTGCATTGGCGAGTACGATCTTCGGTAGACTTTCGAAATACTCACCGATCAGTGATTTTGCTCCAGAGAGTACGGGTATCGTCGAAGATCAGGAGCTCATCGCTATCGGTCCTTACAACACGGTCGGTGCCGCCAGTATGTTGATCGAGTATGGCTATATATACGAACCACATTTCATGAATGCAGAGATACGACCGCTCGC
Organism: Patescibacteria group bacterium; assembly: GCA_038065395.1. Taxonomy (GTDB): domain Bacteria; phylum Patescibacteriota; class Minisyncoccia; order Phycocordibacterales; family PALSA-1337; genus C7867-002. Next base: position 99,395 of record JBBTRB010000003.1, on the reverse strand, counting down.
TATCCGAGATATCGCATACCAGACATATATCGGCATGTCAGACTTTTTCGATCCAGAGAGCGCAGTGAACTATGATCGTTTCTATGACACCGTTGCTCTACCCCATACCTGGAAGAACGAGGTTGCAGGTCAGAGTACAGAGGGGATAGATGTGTTCGCACTCCAGACCGCACTGATGCTCGATGGGGTATATCCTCCGGTACCGATGAGCAAGAACGACTGTCCTCGAACGGGCAAGCTCGGCGTCTGTACCAAAAAGTCTCTCGATCTGTTCCAAAAGAAACACGGTATCACCGATGAGAAAGACAGAGTGGGCAGCAAGACCATCGAAGTTCTCAATCGTACCTTCGGCGTCGAGGTGATATAGCTAGTTCTTCCCGAGTATCTTCTCTAGCTCCTCTCTCGCAACTTTCGCATCACTCCACTCAGTCTTTGTGCCCTCTGGTCCCATGATATAGGGGTCAGTGCCTTTGCCGCTTATGAGTACGGTGTCTCCTGTTTTTGCACGAGTGATAGCTTCGCGGATAGCCTCGCGTCTGTCCATGAGGATGGTCGGCTTTTTGGTGGTGATACCACTAGCAACATCGTCTACTATCTTCTTCGGATCTTCGTCATAGGGGTCTTCGTCGGTCAGGATGATCTCGTCACAGTAGGTGTCGGCGATACGCCCCATCTCTGTACGCTTCCACGTATCGCGACCACCGCCGGTGCCACCGAGCACGCATATTTTGCGTGAGGATTGGAAGACCTGATAGAGTTTCTCGAGTGAGTCGGGCGTATGTGCATAGTCGACAATGACGGTGAAATCCTGCTTGCCCGCCGAAGCCTTGGCGAAGGCGGGATCTGCTTCGATCTTTTGTACACGGCCAAGGATGCCGGAGAATTTCGAAACAGCGCGTGCAACTGTCTCGGGTAGTACCTGTTGGCTCCGTGCGGCAGTTGCGGCGGCGAGAATATTGTAGAGGTTGAAGAGTCCAGACAGAGGGGAAGATATCTTTTGTCCCTGATAGGTAAAGTCGATGCCGTCTTTCTTGATCGTGTAAGGTTCGGCGTCGGAGAGACCGAAGGTGGTCTTGGTATCGGCTTCGCAAGCGAGGAAGTGTGAACTCTCAGGATCGTCACCGTTGGCGATGATGGCGCAACCTTTCTTCGAAGAGGACTTCAAGGTACGACAGATCGAAAGCTTGGAATCGCGATAGTTCTCGTACGAACCATGAGCCTCGATGTGTTCTGGTGAAAGATTGGTGAAGACGAGCGCGTCGAGATTGATGAACCTGTGTCGGTGCAGCAATGCGCCTTGTGACGTCATCTCTAATATCAAGTAGTCACACTGCGCATCGACAGCCTGACGGATGAGATGCTGGACGAAGAATCTTCCGGGCATGCTCATCTTGTAGAGATTTTCCGAAGAAGCCGCGCCGATCTTGAATCGGATCGTGTTCGACAGCGCTGTCTTGTATCCAGACTCTTCGAGGATGGCACTGAGTATCTCTACGGTCGAACTCTTGCCCTTGGTACCGGTGACTCCGATGATCTTGATATGACGTGAAGGGAATCGGTAGACCAGCGCCGCCACGAAAGACAAGGAGAAATGATATATCGGCTGGAGTGATCGAAAGAGTTTCACTGGAATGAAAGAGCGGATTTTGTTGAGAGTGGTGTCGAGCATGAAACTAGTATATAGAGTGTGGGGGGAATAATCAAAAAGCCGGCCTCGTGAGAGACCGGCCAGGAGCAAAATGTCACACAAACAATTTGATATCTTCTCGCTCCACGTGAGAAAAGAAGACGATCGACTGCCGGCGTTCCCCGGCGGATTCTTCGCGACCAACGACTCCATGGTATCGAGCAGAGAGGAGCCCTTCTGTGATGAGGGCCATCTTGGCGCCAGGGAAGGTAGCAATCATTCCGGGTGTTGCGGTGTATTCTACGACCCCCTTGTCTGGAGTTGTGATGAACAAACCAGGTTTGTTCTCCCAAACATGAAGCGTGAAGGCGCATCGGTCTTCGTGGCCTTCTGCCAGTTTCTTGCCCTTTACGGGTTGAGCTGTGTATGAGAGGAGTCTCATGACGTGACGACATTCAGCGAACGGATGTTGCATCATGGAACAGAAATCCATGTTTGGTACCAGCTCACTGAGATGTCCTGCAACCTCTAGTGCCTTGTTCCGACACGCAATGAAGAGTCTGTCGCAGTCCAGGAGGAATTGGCGATGATCGCCCGTCACAAGATTTTGTTCCTCCAGAAGTGAGCTTAGATGTCGACGGTAGTGGAAGAATTCCTTGTCGTCATGTTTCTTGCCATCCAGCTTTTTCTCATGATTGCGAGACATGTACCCGTTGTCAGTTCCTTCTGCATGTTTGCTTGGGATCGACCATTTTATTTTCGATTCCAAGGGTTCAGCGAGGAACTTGTTCCAGCCCATCATGACACGTTGGGCCAGTGATTCGAGTTCATGTTTCGGCCACGGAATCAATGCGTAGCCATTTTTTTGGATTGATTGAGTAACCGATAGAGGTTCAATCGCCATCTCGAGTGTATTCATATGTTCACCTAATGTACTGGTTTACGAGGAGCTCCTTTGAAAAGAGCGGGTTTACAAAAGTATACTCCCGTCGCCATCCCAAACGATGTGGACAACCTGTGGAGAATCAGCTTAACAGTTTGAGCACAGCCTTGACCTTGGCACCCGTATCCGTAAGATCCTTGGAGATTTTCTTGAGAGCGTCACGTGCTTCGCCGGCATCGTAGCCGAGAGCAACCAGGGCAGATATGGTGTCGGCATCGCTCGACATGTCGGTGCTGAATTCTTCACTCATATCAGAGAGACCACCGAGTTTATCCTTGAGCTCGAGTACGATCTTCTCGGCAGTCTTCTTGCCGATACCCGAGACTTTGACCAGATGCGATGTCGAGCCACTACGGACTGCGCGGACGAGCGTGTCAGCATCGATGAGTGAGATGATACCGAGTGCAGACTTGGGCCCGATACCTGATATCGTGATCAGGAGTTCGAAGAGGCCACGTTCTTTCTGGGAGATGAAACCATAGAGATCGAGAGCGTTCTCTCGGACAGCGAGATACGTCCAGAGCGACACTGAAGTCTCTTTGGAGAGGGTATGGAGGGTCGAGTCGGTCACGTACACTTTGTAACCAATGCCGTTGACGTCGATCGTGACATGCTTGTCGCCGGATTCGATGATGGTACCGCGTAGGGAAGAGATCATAGTCACTAGTATACCAAGAATACAACAGTACGCTCCTTTACTTTATTTCAAGGCTATGGTAACTTCATACACACATATATGGCAATCACTTCATCAGCCAAGAAAGCCCTCCGCGCCTCAAAGAAGAAGCGCGTTTTCAACCTTCGCCGCAAGGGCACGGTCGAGAAGCAGATGAAGGATTTCCGCAAACTCCTCGCTGCAAAAAACACGGCAGATGCAACCAAACTCATCCCTACCATCTATCAGGCACTCGATAAAGCCGTCAAAACCGGTTACATCAAGGCCAATACTGCTGCACGTACCAAGTCTCGTGCAATGGCCGCCCTCAAGAAGCTAGTTTAAACACTTCGTTTGAGCTTTTGTGTGTACGTGTTAGTCTGTGAATGTGTGATTTGACTTTTATCGCCCTCGTCGTTCAATGGATAGGACGCAGGATTGCGGATCCTGCAATGTAGGTTCGATTCCTACCGAGGGCACAAAAAGGGGCAAGGGAATGATATAATTCATCCCATGAACAAAAAGAACCTATTTTTGTGGTCTCTCTATGATTTTGCAAATTCGATCGTTTTGATAGCTTTCCTCTTTTACTTTTCTCAGTGGTTGGTGATTGATCAAGGGAAGCCGGCATGGTGGTATAACCTGGCACTCATCATTTCGTCGGCACTTTTCATTATTACGGCTCCTATCGTGAGCAAGAGGATTGATGCGGGCAAGTCAAAAATAAAAGGTCTTAGATTCTGGTCACTCCTCGCATTCATTGGTTATGTCGTAGTATCTCTCCTTGTCATGCTTTCTGGTGATGCCGAGATTCTGGTCACGGTTTTGTATACGCTTTCTACATATGCGTATCTCGTCTGCTTTTTGTACTTCACACCAATGCTGAACGACTTATCGGACGGTAGTGATCGATCCTGGAAATCAGGTATTGGTCAAGGTGCCAATTCCATCGGACAAGTTTTCGGAATATTGATTGCGTTGCCATTTGCAAATGGGATCACACTGTTCGGTGACCCGGGAAGGGCACAGGCTCTTCTCCCAGCCACACTCGTTTTCGGGTTGTTGTCATTGCCGATGCTCATTTCTTACAGAGAAGATAAAATTTCCGCAAGGACTTCCAAGATCGGCAATTCGTCCAATATCTTTCTTCTGTTCAAAGAAGTATTTTCTCACAAGGCACTCGCACTATTTTTCATCGGATATTTCTTGTTCAGTGATGCGCTACTGACATTTTCCAATAATTTTCCACTCTATCTGGAAGTGGTTCACGGAGTTACTGATACGACCAAATCGATCTTATCGGCATCCATCCTCGTTTTGGCTGCACTTGGAGCACTTGTATTTGGCAAGATCGCAGACAAGAAAGGGAATCTCAAAACATTGAAACTAATTCTCAGTGTCTGGTGTCTCATCTTCCTGTGTATGGTACTTATTACGAACTTCAAACTATTGGTACCACTCTTTCTTTTCGCAGGAATATTATATGGTCCCGTGTGGGCGATAAGTCGCTCGCTCGTAGGAGAACTTTCTCCTCAGCACCTGACTGCTTCCTCGTATAGTTATTATGTCGTCGCCGAACGATTCGCCACACTTATCGGACCGATGGTGTGGAGTGTCGCCCTCATCGCTATGGGGGAAGGGGCTCGAGGGTACCAATCAGGAATAATATCACTCGCGGTACTCTTGGTTGTAAGTATCTTTGTCTTGAATAAAATAAAAAAATGAACACTCCCTACATCCAACACGAAGGCAAAGTAGTGCAGACAGACTCGACCTTCACTCATGTCATGGCCATCGCACTCGATCCACGAACAGATCATCAGGAAGGTGTGATCCGTTGCATTACCAGTAGAGAAGGTGATGTGTCAGTCAGTGGATATGTCGACAGGAGCGAGCTCCATAAGATCAAGAAGAACGCTCAGGGAAGTTTCGAGATAGGAGAGAGACTCGAGATCAAACACGAAGCCGAAGTGACTGAGAGTCTCAAGGGTAACCTCGACTTCATCGGTCTGGAAGATCCGGATATATGGGTCGATCATGCTAGTGGCTTTTTGCATCTCTACTTCACCTTGCCACTGATCGACCATGCACATCACAGCAAGAACAAGATCCATCTCGGTCATGCGGTTGGGAGAGATCTGGATTCGCTCGAGATGACCGAGCCCACACTCCTTGCAGATTCTATCGGAGGTGCCAAAGAGTTGTCGGTTGCTCCGGTGAATACGAATGGTATTCGTCTCAACCTGGTCGAATCCAGCAAGAAGGAAAGTGACTTTACGTATTCTGTAGTGAGACTTGCCGTTGCCGAAGATATGGGGAAACCGTGGAAGTTCGGTGGCATACTTTTCCATCCCAAAGAACACGCTATCCCGTGGATCGGGGGACATGCATCTCCAGGACCACTTTTCTCTAGGGAGTTCATCGATATCGGAGAGGGGAGACTTGTGGGTATTATGAATGGACGAGAAGCGAACAAGAAGGTTGGCACACAGACCTTATACGGAATATTTTCTGTAGGACTTTTTATATACAACTACGAGAAGGGAATCATAGAATGGGTCTCTCCCGAACCATTCATCCGTGATACAGAAGCTCGGACGATAACTTTCGCAAGTCAATTCGTACAGACGACGAAAGACGAAGGTGTACTGTATGCTCATGTAGACGACTCATTCGTCAGGGCGTATACACTAAATGCGGAGGGGGTGCGGGATATGTTGCCCGTATAAAGGTACTGATTCCTTGATTTTTGACAAGACACCTCTATTATGTTTAACTGAGAACAGTTTTTGAAAAATAAGGCTGGCTCTTGAAAGGAGGCCGTGGTGACCTGAAACAATTCACCAAACTCAGGATATGTCAGATGTTAAAAGATTTGAGAAAAGAGAAATAGGTTTCTATTTCGAGAAAACGGTGGTCGGTGATGACAAAAAGTGCAATTGTTGTGGCTCGAAGATACCCGAAGGCTCAACAATGATCGTGGCAAATTCGGAAAATATAATTCCGAAAGAGGATAAAGAGATCCGTTTTTTGAATTTTGACCACTATCGTCAAGCGTCAGGAGGAGGTGGCCCAGAGGATTGGGATGAACCTTATTGCAAGGCCCATCCTGATTAGGGTGCTCTTCTCACTAAAGATAATCGGTCACCAAGCAACTGGTGGCCGAATTTTTATTTAAAACCCAAACTTCTCCGACCAATGTCACCGAGAAAGCCCTGAGTATTTTGAGTCGCGTGGTATAATAGTCTTTGTATGAAGAATGATAAAGGCCTACAAAGAAATACCACCGCCGAATTCCTGATCTTTACTGCCGGGGCTGGTAATCCCAAGATCGAGGTTCGTGTAGAAGGAGAGATGGTCTGGCTCACTCAGAAGCTTATGGCCGAACTTTTTGATGCCAACACGCGCACGATCAGCGAACACCTTCAAAACATCTTTAGAAGCAGTGAATTGAGCGAAGATTCAGTTGTCCGGATTTTCCGGATAACTGCAGATGACGGTAAATCGTACGATACCCAACACTACAACCTCGATGCCGTCATTGCCGTAGGCTACAGAGTAAACTCTAAAAGAGCCACACAGTTTCGTATATGGGCAACCCAGGTGTTGCGAGAATTTATCATCAAAGGATTCGCACTGGACGATGAGAGGCTCAAACAGGGTAAAAAACTATTCAGCGTGGATTATTTCCGAGAACTTTTGGAGCGTGTACGTTCCATCCGTGCGAGCGAACGGCGAGTGTACCAACAGATCACCGATATTTTTGCAGAATGTAGCATCGACTACGATCGCGAGTCATCCGTCAGTCAGGATTTTTATGCCATGGTACAAAACAAATTTCACTTCGCTATAACAGGCAAGACTGGCCCGGAAATCATTCACGCCAAGGCAAATGCACGATCACCACACATGGGTCTTACAACATGGAAAAACTCTCCGGAGGGTAGAGTGTTGCAGTCTGACGTGACGATCGCCAAGAATTATTTGGGAGTATCCGAGATCAAACAGCTCGAGCGGACGGTTACAGGCTTTTTTGATTATATCGAAGGTCTTATTGCACGTAACAATACGTTTACCATGAAGGAGTTCGCCGGGAGTGTCGATAAATTCCTGACATTTAACGAATACAAAATCCTCGCTGGCAAAGGACAGATCTCAAAGGTGGATGCAGATACCAAAGCGATCGAGGAATACAAAGAGTTCAATAAACATCAAAAGATCGAATCAGATTTCGACAGGGAGGTGAAAAAGATCCTTAAGAATAACGAATAGTTTAAAACCCAAGCCTCTCCAACAGCAACTTCAGGATCGGTTCACGATGTTCAGTCTCGGCGATGTAGCGTAGGAGTGTGCGACGGACTTCTTCAGGTTCGACGTCGTCTATGTATATGACGATCAGTGGCATGAATACTTTGCGTGACTTGATGATCAATCTCGGTGGCACATGGTCATGAGGGATACAGAACGACTCTAGTGTCAGGAATGGATAGAGAGTGTCGTTGGCCAGGATCCCACGGTCGTTGATGTGATAGGAGACGGTGTGTGGTGGGTGAGAGGCGTGGAGGATCAGTGCAACTGCCGCTACGATCACGAATATGCCGGTGATAACCTCGCCGAACATAAAGGCCACTGCCGCCAGTGCCAGTGTGATGATACCGACGACCCAATACCAGTCGGAGCGCTTCTCTCTGTGGATGTGGGTAGGTGCGTGCCAGGAGATGAGTGGTTCCATATGGGATAAGTATAGCATTGGCAGGATGAGCGTGTGTGTCGATATGTGAATTGTTCCTCGGTAAGGTCGGACCTCGTCATTTGAATTGCAAGGCTAAGGCCTTTATATATTTGACAGGTATGGATACAGTGTGCTATAATATACACAGAATAGCTGCCGAACTGTTCGGGATACAAGAAGTATTTGTATGGGCCGAAATCCATACAAATGGGATTGAACCCCCTTGGTCCTCAAAAAGGCATTGAAAAATGAATAAGAACGAATACATGCTCAGTCGTGTGTCTACCGAGTTGGTCGATGCGTATCAAAAGAAGAGCGGGGTTAATCTGTTGCAAGTGGGGCGGGTGTATCAGGAAAATCGACTCAAGTGTAACAGGTTTTACTTCCTTTGCCCGATAAGTATACTCTTGGGTCTTGCCGGTCTCGTCATCTTGAACGTAGTGCTTCTGAGGTACACGCCCTCAGGATATGAGTTTGGAATCATTCATGCGTTATACGGCATCAGCGTCGTTGGAATCATTTTATGGATTAGTAGGCAGGTTGATAAGTATCATACTGCTTCCCAAGATGCTCAATCCCAGTTGGATGAATTCAAGAAACTCATCAACCTCTTCCGGTCGTACGATGGAGATGATTCGTTTCTCACCAAAGAATTGGCTGAAGAAAATGTGCGTGATCTTGCCAGACAGATAATCGTCGGGGATGAGTTTCTCCAGCAACTCAAGGATAAGGGTGTTGTCAGGTTTGATTTCAACATTTCTGATCATATCAGGAAGGCTCGCGATCGGATGAACAATGCTACAGGCAGAGCTCATGAGATCGATCTGTCGTTCGATCGGAAGTCGATGCTTCAGAGCGTTCGTGATCAGATGAACGCTGCCGAACTCAAAGCCACTGCAAAATCCTAGTCACTTTCGAGATTGCATGTAATCTCGTCCTCTCGATGTAATGTCGAGAGGATTTTCTTTTATATAATCTGCGGATGGGGTGAGATTCGAACTCACGGTCCCCTTGCGAGGACGACAGTTTTCAAGACTGTTGCCTTAAACCGCTCAGCCACCCATCCTAAGAGTGTTTTGCCATCATAAAGCAAAAGTCATGGTTTCGCAATTGGTCAGAGTATATGCACCGTGTTAATGTTCTGTTATGAAACTCCTCGGCATAGACTATGGCACCAAAAGAGTCGGTATCGCGCTTTCGGATGAAGAAGCGAAGTTTGCATTTCCTGCAGTCGTGATCGCGACTTCTGCGAAACTTATTTCAGAAATACAGGAGATTGCAGAGAAGAATGGTGTCACAGAGATCGTGATAGGGGAGTCGCGAAACTACAAAGGCGGGGCAAATGCCATCTTGCCGGCGGCAACTGAGCTCAAGAAGAGTCTCGAGGTGGTAGGATTCGTTGTTCACTGGGAACCAGAGTTCATGACCAGTGTGCAAGCTGAACGATTCCAGGGGAAGACTGAGCTCACGGATGCATCGGCTGCGGCGTTGATACTACAGAGTTATTTGGACAAGAAGTAACAGGTAATAAGTAACTCGTAACTAGAAAATCACAAGCATCTTTCGAGTTACTTTTTACTAGTTACGTTTCTCATGTATAATCCACCCATGATCACTTACGATGAATTCAAAAAGGTCGAAATACGCGCAGGCAAGATCCTTTCTGTTGAGAAAGTTCCTGACACGGATAAACTCTTGAAATTATCCGTGGACTTCGGCGAGAAGATCGAGAACCTGCTACCTGATGGAACCAAGGAAGTCGTCTTGAAGCCTCGGCAGATCATTTCAGGGATTGCACTCTATTTTCCTGATATCACCATCCTTGCAGGCAAGACCTGTATGTTCGTCACCAACCTCGAACCACGCACGATCCGTGGCTTCGAGAGTCAGGGTATGATCTTCGCTGTGTCTACAGAAGCGGGAGCTTTTTCACTACTCGAACCGCATGGCGATATCCCTCCCGGCACACAGGCTGGATAATATATGTTCGACTTCCTCCACACATTTCTCGATCCGAGCACGATCATCTCTACGGTAGGGACGCTCGGAGTCATCGGCATCATCTTTACCGAGACGGGACTTCTCATCGGGTTTTTCTTGCCGGGAGATTCGTTGCTTTTCACGGCGGGATTCTTTGCATCACAAGGCTATGTGTCGCTGTGGGGATTGCTCATCGGGACATTCTTGGCGGCAGTCGTCGGTGACACGGTCGGATATCATATCGGACGCAAGATCGGCCCCGCGATTTTTACTCGGGAAGATTCTCTCTTTTTTAACAAGAAACATATCGCTCGTGCACAACAGTTCTATGAGAAGCATGGCAAGAAGACGATCATCCTGGCACGTTTCATGCCGATCATCCGTACCTTCGCACCGGTTGTGGCAGGAATAGGGAACATGAACTACCGCACATTCTTGGCTTTCAATGTTATCGGTGGACTTCTGTGGACATGGGGGATGGTCTGGCTCGGCTATGGACTCGGATCGCTCATACCCAATCCGGACAGATATATTATCCCTGTCGTACTCGTGATCATCGCGGTCTCGTCCTTTCCAGCACTTCGTGAAATATGGCGCAACAGGAAGGAGTTGATGAGTTCATTTTCCTCTCCTCGGGAAAACTAAGCAGAATTTATTTGCTATACTTGTACGCATGCATATGTCGACGTTCTTTCGCCTGTTCCCGCCACCAAAGTTCCTGGTGATGAGGCATGCTGGTCTCGATATTTCTGATGACGAGATCCATTGTCTCAAGTACGCGCATTCTGCGGGCGGCAAAGAGATCATCGGCACATTCTCGGCACTATCAGTACCAGAGAATGTCATCCAAGATGGCGACATCAAAGACACTCAAAAGTTCACCGACCTTCTGGTCGATTTTGGCAAGAAAGCCGGACTCTCGTATGTGAAAGTCTCTATCCCTGAAGAAAAAGCCTACCTCTTCCAGACCAATGTGCCCGGAGGAACGATCAATGAGATTCGTCAGAATATCGAATTCAAACTAGAAGAAAACGTACCTTTGGCGGCGGCAGATGCAGTCTTCTACTACGATCTCTTGCCAATGTCGGTCACCGGTGGAGTATTGCGTGCTAGTGTCTCGGTCGTACCTCGTACATATATCGAACATCATATCGAACTCCTCTCCAAGGCCAACTTGTTCCCAGTCTCGTTCGAAGTTGTTCCCAAAGCGATCGCACGTGCGATCGTGCCTCCACATTCGGAAGAAACACTCCTCATCTTGCACATGATGAATCGTAAGACGGGTATATATATCGTCTCTGGGGGAGTGGTGTCGTTCACTTCGACGATCGGACTCGGCAGTCGTATACAGGTCGAAGAAGGTCATCCGTCATATACCGACCTCTTGTCGCGAGAGATCGCTCGTGTGTATTCCTACTGGGGTTCTCGAGAGGGCAATACGTCGTCGATCAGTAGGATCGTCTTGGTGGGCCAAGATGCCGTGGAGCATGAACATGCCCTGATCGATGCTTCTCAAGATATCCGAGTCCCTATCGGCGTCGCCAATACCTGGCAAAATACGCTCGACCTCAACCACTATGTACCACCGATCTCCAAGAATGATTCTCTGGCCTACGTGGTCGCGGCGGGACTGGCGATGGATCATTAATATATGCAACACACACTCCTTCCAAGTAAAGAGCGCAGCATCCTCAGGCGAGAGTATCGCATCCGCGTATTCATCGTATTTTGTTTCCTTGTGTCGGTGTCAGGATTGATCGGAGTAGGGACACTCTTCCCAACATTCCTCTTTGCGGTTCATGAAGAAGAAACTCAGTTCGAGTTGTTGAAGTCGATCAAGAAAGATGCAGAGGACATCAGTGTGACGACACTCGAGCTCGACTTCCAGCGTGACAACCATACGATCAATGCATTGTCGCAGGTACCCAAGACTCCACGTCCGTCGGTCAGTATCCAGAGTGTTGTCGGTGTTCGTGGGACAGTCAAGCTCAACTCGATCTCGGTCAATAGTCCGGTACCTGATGCACTCGAGGTCATCATCCAAGGAGTTGCACCGAACCGCGACACGCTCCTTGCCTTCAAGGCACGCCTCGAAGAGCTCGTCCCTGGCGGTGCGGTTGAACTACCAGTCTCGGATTTGGCCAAGAGTAAAGACCTCGTATTCTCGATGAGGATCACCCAAACATTCAAATGAAGAAAAATCATCACTTATTCCTATTGTTCCTGGCGATATCGGTAGTCACTTTGGTGATCGGTGTGTACGCCTATATGCACTACGTAGTCACCGTATCGATCCAACGTGCCGCAACAGCGCGTGACATTGTAGCTCTCGAGCGAGCCAACAGTGGCCGTGAAGAAGACGTGAAGGCTTTGCATGCACGCACCCTCGACGATCGCAAAGCGCTTGCGAAGTTCCTGATCCCTGCAGATCGTGTGGTTGAATTCATCGAGGCGCTCGAGGCTCTTGGGCCACAGTCAGGGAGTGTCGTGTCGCTTTCGGGGTTGAGTGATGTTGCACCGGGAGAAATAGAGGGGAGTATATACGGGCTTGCTCGTGCCAGTGTCCAGGTGACGGGCACTTGGACGGGAGTCATGAGAGCACTGTCATTGACTGAGAATCTCCCGTATGCAGTGACGATACGCGATGCACGTCTGGACTCTTCGGCCGAGCCGGCCAAAGGACGCTCATGGAGAGCAACCTTCACCGTAGAGGTGCTCCTGTCCAAAGCGTCGTCTTCACCTGCGCGCAATCCATAATCATATGAAATCATTTTTCTCACACAAAAAGAATAGTACCAACAGCGCAGTGCTCAACTCGACGCGTGGCGGGTTCTTCCACCGTATCGGTCGTGATCCATATATGGACTGGGGTGGCATGTTCGGTACGGTGGTTGTGATCACGCTCGCTCTCATTGCCTTGGGTGGATATGCCTATATGACACGCGAACATCGTCTCTCCGATGCATCCAACCTCGACACTGCCAAGAAGCCAGAGACGATCGACGAAGCCACACTCCAGAGCATCATCGAACGGTTCTCTGCTCGTGCTGCCGAGCGCGCTGTGTTGATCAAGGGGTATGGAGGATTTGGTGATCCGTCGTTGTAGAGCTAGTCCACGATCTCCATTTGCTCCATTTTTCCTACTCATTTGAGCTTTTAGGTGTACGTGGTAGTCTGTGATTGTGCGGATGTATGAGTCTTTTGACTTTTGACTTCGCACTTTTTACTCATTTTGCCCCTGTAGTTAAATGGATATAACTGCGGACTTCTAAGCCGTAATTCGTGGTTCGATTCCACGCGGGGGCACAGATATAAAAAAGTAGGTCATTTGAAATTGGATATGAAATCTCAAAAGATAAAGAAAAATAAGAAAGAGCACAAAATCGTCAATTTTCTCTATGAAGTTGGTACGATGCGAAAACTTATGCGAATGCATAGACAGGCACTTTTGACGGATGATATGTCAGATAATATCGCTTCTCATTCCTATCGAGTAGCAGTTATAAGTTGGTTTTTGGCAAAAGAAGAAGGGGCCGATCCATACAAAACCGTGATGATGAGTCTTTTCCATGATACTGCCGAAATTAGGAGCAATGATCACAACTGGATACACAAAAAATATATCAAAGTCTTCGAACATGAAATACATGAAGATCAGCTCGGGACGTTGCCGTATCCAGAACTTAGAGATTTTGTTGATGAATATCAAAAAAGACAAAGTCGAGAGGCGATTTTGGCGAAGGAGGCCGATCTACTCGATCAGATTCTTCTCTTGCGTGAATATGAATGGTCTGGAAATAAGGAAGCGAGCATGTGGTTGTATGGAAAGAACGGATCCAAAGTTAATGCGCAACTCGAAAAATTGAAAACAGAGACGGGGAAGAGGTTGGGTAAGTCGATATACGAAGTCGATCCTTCTGATTGGTGGAAAAATCTGTGGACTTCACACAATAGAATATAAAGTTATGGATAAAATTATCTCTGAAAATGAGAAGACGTGGGACATGGTGTCTGATCATTTTGTTGATGCATGTTCATTGCCGATATGGGGACCTTTTGGTGTTGGTCAAGACCTGGATTTGATCCCAGATATTCAAGGAAAGACGTTTCTTGAAGTTGGTTGCGGAAGCGGGAGATCTATAAAGTATCTGATCGAGCAAGGAGCACAGAAAGTGTACGGATTGGATATCTCGGCCATGCAGTTGAAAGAGGCTCATAATTTCAATAAAGATCTTGTACAACAGGGCAAAGTGCAATTGATAAAGGGGAGAATGGAAGATCCTTTCAATATAGACCCCGTTGATCTAGTTTTCTCTATTTACGGAATCGGGTGGACACTTGATCCAGAGAGTACATTCAAAAATATATGCTCTTGTTTGAAACATGGTGGAATATTTGTGTGGAGTTGGGATCATTCATTTTTCAATAATGTTGAATACAAAAATGGTGAATACAGCATAACTCGTTCGTATCACGATGAAACTCCTTTTACGAGAAAGAATTGGAAGAAAGAAGGTGCCACAGCGACTGTTGTGTATAGGAAGACGTCGACATGGTTTCGATTGCTCAAAAATGCAGGGTTTGAAGTGGTTGGATATCATGAGCCTCAGCCAAGGAATACTCGGCATGGATCAGGTGACCCGCATAGGCATTACTCTATCGAAAAGGCGAAAATGATTCCCGCGACGTGTATATTTGTGTGTAGGAAATAATTCTCTAATTCCAAAGGCGCTATCTCTCCCCACGGATCCTCACCGAAAAGTCCAAAGCATCAGCATACTTCATGGCTCGATCGTTGATGTGATAACGCGTACGCATATCTTCGAATGAGAGGGCGGTGTCGATCAGGTCTTGTTCATAGGCGAGCTGGTCTGAATTCTCAGGGAAGAGGATGCGGAAGTCGTACCATGGGATGCGAGAAGGGGTGATGTTGTTGATATGTTCTACGATGTTGGTGGTGCAAGTGTTGGTCAGGGTGTTGTAGAACTCAGGATATTCCTTGAGATGAGTTGCGCGAGTGACCATGTCGAGGAAGAGAGCTCGTGCTTTCTCGGGGGTAGTAGAGGCAGGGTAGACATAGACCTGGTCTTTGCGATAGTTGGAACGAAGCTTCACGACGTCGCGTTCGTCGGCGATCACGTACATGAGTTCATATTGGTTGAACAGACCTTTTATCGGATGATAGTCTTCGCCACGTTCTTTGCGGATCTCTACTGATATGGCTACGAAGACGTCTCCCTCGAATTCGAAACTGACGAAGGTATGAGCAGATCCAGGTATCCCGGAGAATGGCTCGACGACATACCAGACGCGCTTGAGCTTCTGGAGGTCGTACGTGTGGTGATAATAGGCGGGAGTGTAGCTTGTCGTAGACGCGTAGGAGAAATTACGAATATTAAAAATAGATACACGGTCTCCAGAGATATCTGCATACGGCAGAACTTCCTGGTCGGTGTTCCAGGTACGGTCATTGGCAGGGGAGGTGACGAGTCGTGTGATGAGGATGGTCAGAACGATGATGACGGATATGCAGATCAGGGTGCGGAGAAGTATTTTTGTGATGAGGCGCATGGGGTAATGGTGCGCGATGCAGGATTCGAACCTGCGACCTTCGCTGTGTAAAAGCGCTGCTCTACCAACTGAGCTAATCGCGCATACGTCGTGAAACTTTGCGCTGACTTATAGACTAGCGTATATTCATGATATGAGCAATAAAGACATCCTACCCATAGAAATCCTCTACCAAGACGCCCATTGTGCCGTTATCAACAAACCGGCGCATCTTATGGTACATGGAGATGGCAAAGCCACTGGGCCATTCCTGACTGACTGGATACTTGTAAACTTCCCAGAATCCAAAGGTGTGGGCGAGACTGCACGATCGATCGAGGGTGACGACATCGAGCGTTCGGGCATCGTGCATCGCCTCGACAGAGAAACTTCCGGCGCACTGATCGTCGCCAAGACCAAAGAAGGCTACGACTCTCTCAAGGCACAATTCCAAGATCGTACCATCCTCAAAAAATATCTGGCACTCGTCTGGGGTGAAGTCCAAGAAGAGTTCGGCACCATCAACCGTCCGATCGGTCGTAGTGGTAGTGACTTTCGCAAATGGTCTGCACAACGCGGTACTCGTGGCGAGACTCGTGAAGCAGAGACCTATTGGACCAGATTGTGGACGGGAACGTACCACGATATACCAGCAGATGTCTCGCCAGATCTCGGCAAAAGATTCTCCCTCATCGAAGCAGAACCCAAGACTGGTCGCACGCATCAGATCCGTGTGCATCTAACCGCAGTGAACCATCCTGTCGTAGGGGACAGTCTCTATGCACCCAAGAGACCATACCTTTTTGGTTTCGAACGTCTGGCACTCCATTCTCACGTGGTCTCATTCACTGCTCTCGATGGAGAACGTATCACCGTCACTGCACCTTTGCCAGAGGATATGAGTGGTGCGCTCAAGGAGTTGGGGATTGAGATGAAGTAAACCTACATATCTCTCTGTCCTGTGTCATCCCCGCGCAGGCGGGGATCCAGAATCACTCCCAGTATATAGTCGACTTAGGCTATGTAAATAATAAATGTGATAGGTTCGGCATTTACTTACAGGGATAGTATCTAATGTTTTGTGGTTGTATAGATATTAAATAAGTAGCCATGCCCTTGCTCCTAGATCCCCGCCTGCGCGAGGATGACACAACCGCATTTGACATCTTCCCGAAAAAGCATAGAGTTCAGTCAGGTTTGCACGTTGTAAGCCTCTTGCGAGAGCAAGAACATACATAATATCCCCGAGAGGGGATTGCAAGAGATCCGAGAGGATCAGAAAGGTTGGTATGAAACCAGTACTTAGAAAAGATCAAATCGGCGCTGCAAAAGCGATTCGTGAAATGTGGATGCAGAGTAAACATCCGGATAGATGGTTTGTCCATGATCTGGTAGTTGCTTCGACTGAAAAGACTGCTGAGAACATGATAGAAGAATCCGTCGGGTTTCTTGCTAGTGATCGTTCAAGGTCGAGTAATAGTTTGTATGTCGCAGATTGCCTTGCGACATGGGGTCTCAAGTACGATCATGTTGCTCCTTGGGTGCATCGTACAATAATGAAGACTCCAGGGCTCGTTCTCTCTGTGGAGGGTGTAATCACGGCGTTTTTCGAAATTTTCACAAAAGAGGAAGATGATGCGGGTCTCTTCAGTTTCCTTGAAGAATCCTCCAACTTTCGAGAGCGTTCTGCAACATCGACTGATTTTGAAGTTGTGAGAAGTCGTCTGAGTAAAGCGATAGGGAAATTCACGTATTACTCAGCAGAAGTTTTTGGCAATGCTGCGGGACGCTCTCGTCTTCTTCAAACCATAACGTTAACTACAGAAGGTTGTCAGATCTCTCCCTCGGTAGCCTTTTTCCCACTGGTTGCTTACGGTGAGCCAAAAGATCTTCTCACCTGGATCAAGTCGGAACTGCTGACGAAAACATTTTTGTCTTTGAGTTACGTGCATAGACAGATGGTCTTTGCCGGTTTCGCACAGTATGAACCAGGGCTGGTCATTCCTACAGGTTCCAGATAATTTGAACCAATCAAACACCCCATCCCTCATTCGCACACGCGACCGAAGGATGGGGCTTTTTATACTCTATACATCCCGCGAAGCCTTGGCGTAGTGGGGCTAATTCCTCGTCATGCCGGAGCTTTATGCGGAGGCGGACTTCTTCACCTTAACGATCTGCCCATCATCGAGAGTAACGATCTTCTCGGCCATCTCACCATACTCAGGTTCGTGAGTGACCATGATGATCGTTTGGCCCTGCTTATGAAGTTCTTTGAAGATGCCCATGATCGTGCGAGAGGATTCGTTGTCGAGGTTGGCGGTCGGTTCGTCAGCAAAGAGGATGTCAGGGTTATGCGCGATGGCACGAGAGATAGACACGCGCTGTTGCTCGCCACCAGAGAGTTGACTCGGGAGTTGATTCATATGATCTTTGAGACCGACCGTATTGAGGGCCTTCTTGGCAGTCTCGAACGCCTTTTTGGTTGGCATACCTTGCATCAGGAGGGGAAGAGCTACGTTCTCTGCGGCAGTGAGTTCGGGGATCAGCGCGTAGTCTTGGAACACGTAGCCGAGTCGAGATAGACGGAACAGCGTCTTGGCTTCGTTGCTCATCGTATCTGTACGGATACCGTCGATCGTGATCTGTCCTCGAGTCGGTTCGTCGAGCAGACTGAGTTGGTACATGAAGGTACTTTTGCCGGCACCGGAGCGTCCCATGATAGCGATGAATTCACCCTCCTCGATCTTGAAATCGATGTCTTTGAGGACGGTCGTTTCGACTTGTCCGTTTTTGAATGTTTTGTAGAGATTTTTGACTTCAATCATATATGTATATTATTTGCGACCGAGGATCGAGTCGAGCGTGTTCTTGCGCACGATCATCCTTGCGGGGATGTACCCAGCAATGATCGTAGCGAAGACCAGGAGACTGATACGGAGCATGGTTCCCGAGAGTGGTGCAACCAGGATGCCGTCACTAAAAGGGAAGTTGATCGGATGAGCGGCAATGAATGGTTGCAGGAAGGCATAGAGCAAGACCAGGCCGACTGCCGAACCGATACAGGCATAGAAGATCGACTGCATCACATACGAAAGTTCGATAGCTTGGCCGTTGATGCCGATACCTTTGAGGATACCGATGAACTTGCGTCGAGTCAGGGCGTTGATGAAGATCACAATGAAGATGGTGATCGAAGCTACAACGAGGCCGATCGAACTGATCATGTTGCCGAGCAGTGCGAAGGTGTCACGGATATCTTTGATGAACTTGGGTTGAGCGTCGGCAGATGTCTGGACCTTGGCATAGGTGCCGACTCCGTTGCGCAGGAGAGTGTCGCGTACTACTACAGGATCTGATCCTGGCTTGAGACGGATAGCGATCTCATCGACGTTGAAGTCATTGCGACCGATCATGCCGCGGAGTTGTGAGTCGACCATGTACGCTTTGAAGCTCACTTCGTCGACCTTACTCTTGAGGATACCTTTGACCGTGACTTCACGTTCGACGTCGCCGATCTTGATACGGATCTTGCTACCAGGACCGACATCATCGAGTGCACTGAAGCCTGGATTGTCGACGGGGATGTATTTCTTGATGAGGTATGATCCGAGCAGTATTTGGTCGTAGTCACCAGGTTGCAAATACTCACCCTCGATGACCCATCGAGAAAGCCCGGTGAGTTCGTCTTCTGCAACAGGGTCGATACCCGCGATCTGTGCACCAGCGGTGTTCGGCTTTTCGTTCGGATCAGTGCGAGATTTGTAATTCGCTTCGAGTGTCGAACCGCTGACATAGCGAGCGGAGAGGGCGTCGACTTGGGGGAGTGACTCGATCGTGCGTATGATGTCAGGACTGTACTCGATGTAGGTCTCGGTGTTGAGGTTGGAGACGATCACGTCACTCGTATATTGTTCACGTACCGCCTCGATCGCACCTTGGATGAGACCGACCAGGATACCGGAGACGATGACCAGGTTCAAAAAGGTCAGGATCATTACGAAGATGATCAGACTGTTGGTCCATTTGCTGGAGCGACGCAGTTGGCGTACGGCCAGGAAGAATGCGATGCGGAAGTTGAGTGGTGAAAACATGCTATTTCGTCGGAGCGACGAGGATGACGTCTCCCTCGTTGAGCCCGTCGACGATCTCGATCTGACCGAGAGAGGTCGAGTCGCCTAGGGTCACCCATGTTTCGACAGGGGATCCATCGACCATCTTTTGGACGAATGCGTCACCGTCACGTCGGATGATGACGCTCTGTGGTACGACGATAGTATTGTCCTTTTCTAGGGTGATGATCGTGATACTGCCCGTCATGCCAGACTTGATGCGCGTGTCAGGCTCTGCGAAGGCAAGAGTGACCTTGTACGTCGAGACGCCGTCACGGACAGTTTCTGCAGGATCGACACTTGCTACGGTTGCAGCAAAGGTGACGGTGTCGCCATATGCATCGAGGGTGACAGTGGCGCGGTCAGCAACTTTGATATGAGCGATATGGACCTCGGGGACGTAGCTCTCGATGTTGAACGAAGCGGTGCTCATGAGAGAGATCTCAGCAGAGTTCGAAGCGATGATCTCGCCGACTTTGACATCCATGCGAGTCACGGTACCGTCGAATGGTGCGATGATCAGGGTTTTGCGTAGACGTGCCTGTGCACTATCGACATCAGCGCGAGCGGCTTTGACGCTGGCACTCTGAGCGTTGAGATCGTTGACGGTGGTGCCGGCTTTGGAAAGGGAGAGCTTTTCGCGAGCGTTGTTCCATGAAGTACGGGCAGTCTGTGCAGTGTCGAGAGCATCGGCCACTGCTTGTTCGGCATCATTGAGTGTTGAACGGTATGAGTCTAGTGTGCTCGCGTCTAGGTTGACGTCGTCTACCGTACGTGAAAGATCGGCGATGAAGGTGTTGATCGAGTTGAGAGTATCTATAGTCATGCTGCCAGCGGTTGCTACGGCAGATTCGGAGTAGGGAACAGAGAGTGCGGAGATAGCCCCTTTGAGTTCAGATGCCTTTTCTCCGACCATGATACGACCGTTCTCAATGCGATTCTCTTTTTCGTATGTCTGAAGTGTGATAACGAAATCTGGATTGACGCTTGAGCCGTTATCAAAGAACGTATTGATCTCTTCGATAAGGACTTTCTCTGCTTCGAGGTGTGCGGTACGCATCGCGGTGACAAATGTCTGAGTGACGTCTTCGTAGGTTTGTTGGTCGATACGGAGCTGTTCAGGACGAGTACCTTGGGTCAATGATGCGAGCTTGGCTTCTTCACGCTCGAGGGAGGCCTGTCTCTGGAGGAGTTCGGCGCGGACGTCGCCATTTTCGAGACTCGCTATCACAGCGCCTTTTTTGACGACGGTGCCGAGTGGTGCACTGATAAACCCGAGGCGACCGCCTTGTTCGAACCCGAGGTCAGCACTTTCGGTAGCGACAACCTTGCCTGATACGGCGACCTGACGCTTGAAGGTGCTCCGGGTGACGGTGAGCGTCTCGTGTCCGTTGTCGTTGCCGCCAAATGCAGCAAAACTGACACTGACGACCATGATAAGGATGATAATCGAGTAGATATACGGGCGCTTGAGGAAGAATAGTTTGGCTTTTTTCATATAGTTTTTATGAAATTGATTGTAGCACAATGTTTCATGAAAACGATACTTTCAGGGCCTATGTATGAGGAAAAACTTGAACATAAAATAACTATATGGTAAGGTGTTCTCCTATATGGCAACCGCAATTATTTCTCCTGCAAACGTGGAATTCCGCAAGAAACTGGACGTTCGTCCTGGTGATACTGTTCGCGTCTGGCAAAAGATCGAAGAAGCCAAGGGCAAGTTCCGCCTCCAGGCTTTCGAAGGTCTCGTCATGGCTCGCAAACACGGCAGTGAAGCTGGTGCAACCTTCACCGTTCGCAAAGTCATCGACGGTATCGGTGTTGAGCGCATTTTCCCACTCTATTCTCCTATGATCGACGAGGTCGAGATGGTCCGCCGTGCCAAAGTCCGCCGTGCCAAGCTCTACTTCGTCCGCCGCAAGGCCGCCAAAGAGATCCGTCACCAGATGCGTCGCACTATGAATGCTAGTTATGCCGAAGAAGAGGCGCCAGTTGTCGCTACTCCTGCAGAAGCTCCGGTGGAGGCAAAATAGGGAATACAGAAAAATAAAAATCGCCCCAGATCCTCGGGCGATTTTTTGTGTCCCTGGACGCAAGTCAAGAAGTTGATTTGCCCTCAGGCATACTAAATGCTGTGCACGGGAGAGGACTCGAACCTCCATACCCAAATGGGCGCTACCACCTCAAGGTAGTGCGTCTACCAATTTCGCCACCCGTGCATATTGTCGCTAAGCTCTTTCAAACGAGACTTCCTGCACTATAGCTGAAACGACTTACTTTTTCAATGACTTCAGTGAAAACAAAAAAACGAGGCTGTCCTCGTTGTGTTAGGCGATGCTCGCGTCGAGTATTTTGAGATACAGGAGAGTGGCCTCCATAAAAGTCTCAGCATCTTTGACCTCCTTAAATTTGTAGAATTTCAAATATTCCATCTCTCCAACTTCTATGGATCTGAAAACATTGCGTCTCTCGCTACGGGCATAGGTAATCTTGCACATCCTCCGTACACTGGCTTTTTTATCAAGACTGTAAAAAATAAATTGATAAAACGCAGGATCTTCCAACCATGCTTCACGGTTGGAAGAAATTATCGCCATTCCATGACCTTGAGGAGTGATGAATTTGCTTACGGCTGGCGATCGGAAGATCAGTCGGTTGCCGCCTCCTTCAAGATCTCCTATATAGAATTCATTATCAATGAATTCGATCTCGAATTCATGAGGTTGTGTACCTAGCGTTCCGATCACTCCACCGATTTTGAAGAGAATATCCTCCCATTTCGCATTTTCAATTTTTTTCATAAGAGCCTTTCTAATGACAACATTACTCGTTATGAAGGGGAAGTCAACTATAGTCTCATCTGTACTTATGCCGTAAATCTGGTATAAATGAGCAGGTAGTTATATGGTGCCTATGGTGTAATGGTTAGCACTCGGCTCTGTGAAAGCCGCAGCATGGGTTCGAATCCCATTAGGCACCCCATTCGAGAATGAGTGTTGCAAAAGCAACATTTCGTGCCTCAACAGAGGCGTATTCTCTCAGTCCTAACCTCTCAAATTTAGCCCTAAATTCAGGGTATGCTTCTTTGATTGGCTGGAACCATTCATTGCCAGTGATAAAGACTTTGCCACTTTTGAGATAGAAGTTTTGGCCAAGTGATGAGAATATCTCACGCTTTCGCTGAAGATCGCCCATAATAAACTCTTTTCTAGCGTAGCAGGCAAAGCTAAACGCCTGTTCAGTAAGGTCCAGCCACTTTGAAGCACGTCCCTCGGTTTCTCGGAGTTTCGCCTGTAATCGGGCAATCTTATCCTTTAAGATGTCACGCTCTTTGACGAAGGTGTCGTCATCGATAAGATCGCGGTAACGCATCTTAGTTAGGTTATCGAGCTCAGTCTGCGACTCGACGACAGTCTTATGCTGCATCTCATAAATCTTTGTACGCTCCTCGATTTCCTTATCGTTGTTACGATTCAAAGCCTCAATAGCCCAGGTCTGAAATTCGGGGAGTATCGTGTACTCCTCAAGCAGAAGCTCGATCTGCTGTTCGAGGTCAATAAGATTGATTGGATTTCGCTTTGGACATGGCACGCCTTTCTTGTGGCCTGAACAATGGTAGTAGGTGTATGTTTTGAGGTCACCGGTTTTCTTTATTGTCTTGGTTTTTTCAGTACCGGTATACATCGCACCGCACAGACCGCAGCGAATAAGTCCGGTGAATGCGAACTCGTGCGTTTGACCTCGAGGCTTTCCGGTCCTGCCGAAGATAGCCTGGACTCGATCATACTCCTCAAGCGTGATCATCGGTCTATGATTTCCTTTATAGATTTTCTTACCCCACTCAAACATTCCCGTATAGAAAATGTTCTTAAACATTTTATAAATTACACTTGGAGCCATCTCGACTCCGCCACTCCGCTTACTTTTCAGGGACCGATAACCCCATTCCTTGCTTGCGATCTCAGCTATCGACACTGGCGTGTAATTTCCGGTAAGCATAAGGTCCCACATCCTTCTGATGAGGTCGAAACGTTCTGGATCAGGCTGAATCGTGTGTTCGAGTCGTTCGTTGACGTATCCAGCTGGAGCTTTTGAGGGAAACCATCCACGATCTGCTTTACCATGCATGCCTCGCTTTGTGTTTTTGCGGAGCTCGATGATGAACTGATTCGCCATTCCGCTCTCAACGCTAAAGAGAAGTACATTGTCCTCCGGTAAGTACTCTCGTTCCATCGTCTGTATAGCTTTCAAAGCACCCTGCTGAAGCATCCACGAGAGCGCGCCACTATCAATGGGATTACGTGAGAGGCGGTTTATTTGCCAACAGAGAATTCCTTGAGCTTCACCTTTCTTGATTCGGTTCAACATATCGTTGAATACAGGTCGTCCTGGCTGTTTGGCCGACTTCGCTTCGGTCAAGATTTCTTTGACTGAAATACCAAGGGAATTAGCTCGTTCTTTTAATCGATTTATCTGATCCTCGATTGATTGCTCCTGCCGATCCTCGGACTCAGAGGATTTGCGGGCATACATGAAGTATTCAACGTTTGTAGCCATATAATTGGGTAATGTTAATTCTAAGGGGTGTTGCTGTGTTACCTTCTTCGTGGGGTAATTGCAAGTCCCTTAGAACGGAACGTCCTCGGCTTTTATCTCATTTTCAACGTTGGTAATATTTACCCCCGGCTCGTACGCACTATGTATTTCCTCCGTTTTCTCAAGCCTCTTAGCGGCGATAGTTGGGTATGTCAGGAGTTGCCGACGATCATTCGGATCAGGTTCCTGGAAGATAAGGCCAGCCGATTCGATGTTCGGCAGATAGTCATAGCGAAGCCTGAACATGCCAAGGTTGCCGCCATAGACGTGGGCGTATTGCTTGAGCATGTCTTGACGGGTAACGCCTATCTTCTTTTCTTCAGCCACAGGATCACCGAACTCGTCGATCTGGTCCCGATTCCACAAAGGAAGAATAATCTGCGAATAGAATTCGTAGAGGTATGGCGATATTTCAAGCTCCTGAAAGAGCGATATCTTATCCCAAATCTCAAAGCCGGTATCGATGTCTAGTTCGGATGCGTAGAGCGTAGTGCCTTGGCGCTTGCGATGCCAGACATTCAAAAGAGCAACTGATTTGATGATTGAGTAAATACGTTTAATGTCTCGCTGATTTCTCGGTTGCGGATTTTGTATGTGAGCGAGAAATCTTTGCTGAACGCCTTTCTCGTCCTCAATGATAATCTCGTCGACACCGGCAGCCTTGATTAAAGCTATGCGCTCGATTAGCGCTTTACGCAGAGGATTCTCATTGAGCTCTTTATAATATTTCTTCTTGTCGGATTCCTTGCGAGAGGACTGGTGGATTCCGGCAAGTATCTTCTCCTGATTTATTTCAGGACTGAGAAGTAGAAAGCGGGTCATTTCCTGCTGGTCCATTTTGGCATTGGCCGAGCAGAATATGACCGACGGGAAGCCTCTGATGACGGCGGTCTTTGTGCGTGTACCGCCTTTCTCCGTTTTATCCGTAATCTTGTGCCTCGTCTCTTTCTCATCATGAGATAATAGAGATCGGAGCTTTGTTAAAAGCGTTGCATGCGGCATATCGAGGAAGATGATGATTTTCCTTGATAGGTCGATAAAGCGCTCATTCGTTTCCTTTTTATACACACCGCTCTCGTGAAGAAATGATGTGGGCGATGCCCCGGCGAGCTTCATAACATCCTCCTGTGGAAAGAGATTTGAGATCTCGAGAGGAATAAAGCTCTTGCCGGACGATGAGGGAGCATTAAAACTGATATTGAATTGCGCATTGTCGGTGTATGCAGCAAGCATTGCAAGAAACGTGATGATTTTATTTCCATCATCTTTTTTGATGGTGAGGTCCAGGACATGTCGGACCTGATCAAGGGTGATCGGTTCAGGCGGGGTAATGCGTTCCTTAATTTTGTCGAGCTCGTCTTTGATTGTAAGTGACTCTAGATTCTGATTCATGATTTTGTAATTTATGTGCTAGTAAGGGAAGCGTTTCGAGCCGTCGCTTGTGGATGAGCTCGTGTTCTTCTTGAGACATTGGCTTATAGACGAGCTCCATCAGGCGCACAAGCTGAGTGCCTTTTGCTAAGGCTTCTTCTTTGCTTATGTCCATTCCAAAGCGAGCCTTGTAAAGCTCTTGGAACTTTTTGATGTCCACGTCCAAAAGCAGCATAGCTATTCGGAGTAGAGCTTATTCTTCAACGCCTTGATGCTGTCAAAGAACGACCGAGCTTTGACTTTGAGCTGATCTGAAAAATACTGATTGGCGTACGTATCGATATCCGCTTCTTTCCTGAATACGAAAAGGGCCTTGCGAGGATCGTCGCGGTCCAAGCGTATTAGCTTGTACCCGAGGCACAAGAGTGCCGCCGATACTCCAAGGTCGTAAGTAGTAAACACTGATGCCTCGTCGTCCTGGTGGGACCGAGGCTTTAATTTTCTTGTCATAGAGTAATTTCGCTAGATTAGTAATGCGCGTATTCAATATGAAAACGCACTCACAGTTTCGGTGAGTGCGCTCATTCAATATTCAGAAATGAATCGGATTTCTAGCTCTTTTTGCTCGGGTCGAAGTACCAGCCCTCATCTTTCTGGCTGTAGATCACGTCTTTCTTGAAATGAACTCTCAATGAATTACGAAGCTCGCTTACATATTTGGAAATGGTGATTTTCGGAACAGATTTGCGCTTGTCGGCGGCGATGATGTTCTCCTTGATGTCCTCGCGGGTAATAAGCCGTTTCGGATTGCGCATGAACAGGCGGCACAAATCCTTGATCTGGCCACGGAGAGGGACGATCGTGTCTTTGTAGCGAATGGTCCCGTCAGAATATGAGGCAAGACCGCTCACCTCGAAGTCGGGCTCAAGCTCCTTGGTCATGAGCAGAGTATCTTTTACAGCCACTCGCGCGGGCTTCCTGCCTTTGGCAGCATTCATGGCGATGAGGCCGAACGGATCGAGAGGCTTGCCGGTCATTTCAAACCAGACCTCCTTTTTCTCAAGAGGAAAGAGGCCTTTTATGTAGCCGTCCTCCTGAAGTTTTTTGAGTATCAAATATTGCTCCTTGGCCAGAAAGGTAAAAGAATTAGTGAAAATATCATGCACAGGCAGAACAATAGGCCCTTTCGGGCTTATGGCGACCTGATCTTCAATTCGGTTTTTCACAAACCTGATTTTGGCAGCTGGAGTCATGGTAATAGTAATTTGCTACAAATCTACAACGAATTCGCCTTTTTTCCAATGTTTGCATTTACTGATTTGACAGTCTATACCCCTAGGGGGTATTATGTATGTATATGAGACAAGATATCAAAACAAAAGCTATTCGTCGATTAAAAATTGTTGAGGGACAGATTAGGGGCCTCCAGAAAATGGTTGAGGATGAGAAGTATTGCATCGACATTATTACTCAAGCATCCGCTATCAAGGAGGCGCTTACAGGAATCGAGAACCTAGTTCTTGAAAACCACCTTTCTACACACGTTGTTCATCAGATGAAGCATGGGAGCGAAAAGAAAGCGGTCGATGAGATTCTTAAGGTTTATAAGCTTAAGCGTAAATAAAAATATGAATCATCCCACCAAAACTTACAGAATAAAAGGAATGCATTGCGCCTCCTGTGCTGGCATCATTGAGAAAACCTTTAAGAAAACCGAAGGAGTTCACTCTGCTGAAGTAAACTATGGGACCGAAAAAGCAAAGGTAGCTTTTGATGAATCAAAAATAAGCGCACAAGAACTTTCAAAGAAGATAGAACCGCTTGGTTACTCTCTTGCTCTGGACCAGGAGATGTCACACGAGCATGGTGATCAATCAGCTAAGGATATGGGTATGTCGGCAGATGAACATGCTGCACACCTTGGACTCAATCAGTCAAAGAAAGAGAAACTTGCCGAGGTAGCTGATATGAGAACAAAGGTGATCTCGGCAATACCTTTGGCAATTTTTGCGGCTATCGTTATGGGATGGGACATTCTTGCTCAATATGGTGTCGTCGGAGAAATGAGCTATACGATCAAAGAGTTTTTTCACCATCTTCTTCCAATATTTGCAACATATATACTCTTTGTAGTTGGTAAGCCTTACCTCCTTGGTTTTTACAGGTTCCTACGATACGGCAAGGCAAACATGGATACATTGATCGGTATCGGAACGAGTGCCGCCTTTTTATACAGCTTTGCAGTCACCGCATTTGAAGACGTTCTCCGGCCTTTTATTAATGTTGAGTATCAATACTACGATGTGACGATCGTGGTTATCACCTTTATCGCGCTCGGTAAATATCTTGAAGCTCGATCAAAGATAAAGACCGGTGATGCTATAGAAAAGCTCCTTAATCTCCAAGCCAAAACAGCATTGGTGATTCGTGACGGAAAAGAAATGGAGATTTCAGTGAATGACGTAAAGCATGGCGATCTCATTATCGTTAAGCCAGGCGCAAAGATTCCTGTAGACGGTGTGATTACTGAAGGCTCATCATTCGTAGATGAATCTATGGTTACCGGAGAGCCGATGCCAGCACAAAAGAAGACTGGAGACAGTGTTGTTTCTGGAACCATAAACACAAGTGGGTCATTCACATTCAAAGCCACAAAAGTCGGGTCCGAAACTCTCCTGGCTCAGATCATAAAGATGGTGGAAGACGCCCAAGGCAGTAAAGCTCCAATTCAAGCACTCGCTGACAAAATATCATCAATCTTTGTGCCAATAGTTTTGGTAATCGCATTCCTGACCCTGGGAGCATGGCTTATTATCGGTTCACAGTATCTTGGTTTTTCACAAGCTCTCTCATTCGGCCTCGTATCATTTGTGGGAATCTTAGTCATTGCATGCCCCTGTGCTCTTGGTCTCGCCACTCCCACGGCAATTATCGTTGGAGTTGGTAAAGGTGCAAAAGAAGGCATTCTCATTAAAGATGCAGCAACACTTGAAAAGCTCCATAAAGTAAATACAGTTGTGGTTGATAAAACAGGGACCATTACCAAGGGCAAGCCAACACTCGTTGATATACAAAACCTTTCTGATTTAAAAGACGATGAACTTGTTTCAATTCTCGCTTCACTTGAGAAAAAATCAGAGCATCCAATTGCTCATGCGATTGTAAATTACGCCCAAGAGAAAAACATTTCAACATCAGACATTTCAAATTTCGAGGGTATACAAGGCAAGGGTCTCAAGGGAATAGTTAAAGGTACTGAATACTTTGTAGGCAACGCTAAGCTCGTAAGCGATCTTAAGGTTTCCTTTGATACCGCAAAACTTAACGAGTTCACTTCCCAGGGTAAAACGCCAGTCATTCTTTCTACCAAAGAGAAGGTTCTCGGTTTTGTTATGGTAGCTGATGAAATAAAAGCAGAGTCGGTCGAGGCAGTAAAAAATCTCCATGCTCTCGGAATCAAAGTAGTCATGCTTACCGGAGATGATGAAAAGGCAGCTAAATATATTGCTTCTCTAGTGGGAATCGATGACGTAGTCGCTCATGTGCTTCCAGAAGATAAGCTGAAAAAGATTCAAGAACTACAGTCACAAGGTCGAGTGGTTGCTATGGCTGGTGATGGCGTAAACGATGCTCCTGCACTCGCTCAGGCAGATGTGGGTATCGCCATGGGGACTGGAACAGATGTGGCGATCGAATCGGCTGGCATCACGCTTCTTGGTGGAGATATTTCAAAGCTTGTGAAAGCAATCAAGCTTTCAAAGATCACTATGCGTGGCATCAAGCAGAATCTCTTCTGGGCCTTTATCTATAACATTGTAGGAATACCGCTTGCAGCAGGAGCTTTGTATCCGGTTTTCGGATGGCTCTTGAATCCAGTCTTTGCAGGATTTGCTATGGCCATGTCGTCAGTGTCAGTCGTGTCGAACTCGCTTCGCATTAAAGCTAAAAAACTATAATGAAAAAACTCCTCTCATTACTAATAATCACAAGTGTCCTAGTAATAGGGGTGTTTGGCTTTACCTCAATGAATCATGGAATTGGTCACTCCACAGGTTGTATTGCATCATCCGTAGACAATACTCCATGTCCGGAAAACATTGCGGCGATGTCGGTCCATCACATCCAGGCATTCATTTCATTCTTCAGCGTGGTCCCGTCAATTCCGTTTATTTTTCTCCTTGCATTACTCTTGGCCCTATTTCTAAGCGTAGGATTTATCTATATAAAACATCGGGGTTTACTTTTAACCAATCTGGTATCTTGGCGAGTCCGGCATGATCCGGAACGCCAGCTCAGTCGTCCTCGGAAAATTACCCGTTGGCTTTCGTTATTTGAAAACAGTCCTTCGTTGCATAGAGCTTCTATTACTATTTCTAATCTTAAAAATCTATGCAAACAAAAAATCACAAACATAATAAAAACCATAACCCTGCTGACCCAGACGTGGCTTTCGATCTCGTCTGCGGCATGGAGCTTGATGCAGACAGCATTAAGGCAACTGCAGACTACAAAGGTAAAACCTACTACTTTTGCGCTATCCACTGCAAGAATCACTTTACAGCCGATCCTGTGAAGTATGCCGGAGAGTAACTATTAACTTAACTATAAAAATATATGAACAATAATAAAATTGGATTCGTTATAGGAGGAATTGTGGTCGGTCTCATTCTTGGGATGTTTATCAGCCCAATGATGCGTGGCGGCTCGACTGTCACAAATACTGTTCAAGATTCAACCAATAATGCTGTAACTGCAAATGCGCTTGATAAGCACTTTATCGAACAGATGATTCCTCACCACGAAGGGGCAATCGCTATGGCTAATCTTGCTTTAGAAAAAGCAAAGCGACCTGAAATAAAAGCATTGGCTCAGGCGATTATAGGCGCACAAGAATCTGAGAATCAGCAGATGAAAAGCTGGTATAAGAACTGGTTTGGAAAAGATGTGCCAAAAGGTAGTGCGATGATGGGCGGAATGATGTCGCAAGGTGGTATGCACATGGGTGGGTCAGAAGACCTTACTGCTCTTAGAAATGCACAAGACTTCGATAAGGCATTCATAGAGCAGATGATTCCACATCATCAAATGGCAATCATGATGGCGAACATGCTTGAACCTGGAAGCAATCAGTCCGAAATGCAGCAGCTAGCAAAAAACATTATTAGCTCCCAGGCAAAAGAGATTCAGCAAATGCAGGGCTGGTACGCAACTTGGTATAAATAAACTTATTAAAATAATTAAACATAAAAATATATGAAACTATCAAAAGTAATGCATGTAGGAAGTGTTATCACGGGTTTTATTGGAGTAATCGCATTTGTGGGGACACTCATCGGTGGTGGTGACAATCTAGTGTTCGGAATTACAAAAATGGATGCATTAGCATGTTCGGCAATTCTTATCCTCATCGCAACATGGCTTCAGATTGCAACCATCCATCACATGATGCTTGAGAAAAAAGGAGAGGTTATATAATCCTGAGAAATATTATCAAATCATGAAAACATTAACCTTTCACGTACACGGCATGCACTGCAACGCTTGTGTTCTCATGACCGAGAGCGAGCTTGGCGATCTGCCTAATATCACTCATGTTAAATCGAGTCTTAAAAAGCATTCAGTAGAAGTCACCGGAGAGTTCGGTGATAAGACGGAAGTGCAGATTGCGGAGGATCTTACAATACCGCTGAGGCCTCATGGCTACACTGTTTCAGTTGAAAAAAAGCAGCATATAGCTAAATGGGGAGACTTCAAAATTGCGGTCCCGATAGCACTGGGCTTTGCTGTACTCTTCGTAGTGCTACAGAAAATGGGAATCGTGAATCTTGTTAGTGTAGGTAATGTGACCTACGGCACAGCATTTGTGATCGGTATAATCGCTTCGCTTTCAACCTGTATGGCGGTTGTTGGTGGCCTGGTCCTATCAATGTCCGCAACGTTTGCTAAAGAAGGTGACAAGATACGTCCTCAGCTCATGTTCCATGGTGGCCGAATAGTAGCGTTCTTTATTCTCGGTGGAGTAATTGGTGCTATTGGTTCAGCCTTTACTCTGAACACCTCAGCTACATTTATCTTGAGTCTAATCATTGGCATCGTAATGCTTATCCTCGGTATCAATCTTCTTGATACCTTCCATTGGGCCAAGAAACTTCAGCCATCAATGCCAAAGTTTATTGCTAAGCATGCACACGGGGTTTCAAAGTTCAACCATACTCTCACTCCGTTTCTTGTAGGTGTGGCAACATTCTTCCTACCATGTGGATTCACTCAGTCAATGCAGCTATACACCCTAACAACGGGGAGTTTCCTCAGTGGTGGACTTACCATGCTTGCATTTGCACTCGGAACTTTACCGGTCCTTGCCCTTATTAGCTTCAGTTCATTCAGCATTCAAAAGAGTTCCAAGGCCGGAGTGTTCTTCAAGACTGCAGGACTGATCGTCATCATGTTCGCACTCTTTAATCTTATTAATAGCCTGGTAGTAATTGGAGTCATACCGCCAGTGTTTAACTTCTAGTATAATTGTCCTTATGAAAGCAACTATTATTTCAGTTATCGTGGCAGTGGTCCTCATTGGGGGAGCTTTTATACTCACCCGAAGTGGTGGTAATGCCGGACAGGTAGCAAATGCAAACAATGTCACCATTGTTGATGGAAAACAAATTATAGAGATAAGTGCTAAAGGCGGATATCAGCCACGAAAGAGTATTGCCAAGGCAGGCATTCCAACAATCATTCGATTCAACACAAAAGGAACCTTCGACTGCTCGTCATCAGTTCGTATTCCGAGCTTGAATATAAGCAAGTCTTTACCGCAGTCAGGAGCAACGGATATTGATATTGGCGAAGGAAAACTCGGCACGCTTCAAGGTTCATGCGGAATGGGCATGTATCCGTTTGAGGTAGAGTTTCAGAGTTAAACCACCCCTTTATCTTAGGCCTTCTTGCCACCTGTTTGCCCTCGTGTACGCTTTTCGGCAAGTATTCGAGGAATAACCAAACTAACCCCAAATTATATGATTTCAAAACAAGCACTAGAAGAATACAAAGCAATCTGGCGTAAAGAGAATCCCGGTCAGGATATCGATGATCAAACCGCTATGGACGAGGCGACGGCACTTTTGACGATCATGGATAAAGTCTATCGGCCAATCACCAAAGACGAGTTTGATGCTTACAACAAGAAAAATAAGAAAGAGGCATACATCAGGTGTAAAAAGTGTGGCACAGAGATTTACTGGAATACGCATAAGAAAATGACTCCATGTGCATGCGGCGCTATTTCTGTAGATGGTACTGACGGCTACATACGCATGATCGGGAACAAAGAGGACTACGAGCAGATTCAAAAATAAACCAATGACAAAACTTATTATTTTATTAGTCATAATTATCGCAGCTATCGCACTCATTGAGTTTTTTAGAAAAGGTGGCACTGGTCCAATTGGTCCCAAAGGCTACCTCTACAAACGAAAGCCTTTCTTCCTCTCCCGGGCAGAGCATGAGTGCCATGACGCTTTGGTCCAGACTGTCGGCAAGGACTATCTGATTTTCGCCCAAGTGCATCTCCCAACCATCGTTGACCATAAGGTAACCGGCCAGAACTGGCGCGGTGCGTTCAGCCACATCAACGGTAAGTCGGTAGATTTCGTGCTCTGCGACCGGGCGTACATCGCTCCGAAGCTCGCCATTGAGCTTGATGACCAAACGCATGAGCGTTCCGACAGACAAGATCGGGACCATGAAGTCGAGCGTATTCTCAAATCAGCCGGTGTGCCGCTCTTGAGATTGGGCAATCATGGACGCTTCGATCCGAGTGACCTCGCACAGAAAGTTAAAGAGGTTCTTGGAAATAGTGCGGAGCAAGGTGGGGTGAAATAATCGCAAGCTGTGATTTACGGTAAAACCTTGCAGCCTGATAACTCCTGATAAGCACCTGTTTCTCCTACCCTTATTAGCGGTGAATTAGCGGGTACTCACCTGATAGAACAGGAGAATAACAGGTGAGTTGGTCCGGTCCAAAATTACGGTGATTACGGTCATCGGTGAAGTAGCTCGAAATAGTGAATGAGACTGTGGGGTAGGCCTTTCCAAGTTCCCGTAATAACGGGAAATTAACGGGAACTACTTTTTGAGCGAGATAGCGAGTGAGAGTGGGGGTAACCACCGTTTAAAAACGGTGAAAAAACGGTGGTCAACCCCCATTTAAAAAGGGTGGAAAATGGTGAACACCTGCATTTACAGGTAAAATGGGGGTTCAGGATTATTTTTTAGATATAGTGAGCGCAGGTGTGGGGTAATGACGATTGGCCAACAAAAATATATAATTAACACCGTGCGATCAAAAATCCTCAAAATTCTAACCTTTGCTATCATCGGGCTTACTCTAGTCACTCTTCTTTTTGGAATATCCCATTTTGCAATGGCGGGACACTACGGACCAAAGCCTATTAACTGTCCGTTCATGCCGGGCCATAGCTCTATCTGTAAAATGTCGCCAATGGAGCACATTCAGGCATGGCAAAATATGTTTACTGTCCTTCCGGCAAAGGAAGCACTTTCTCTCGTCTTTTCTCTACTCGCTCTGCTTGCATTGCTTGGCGTGCGTGAAATCTTTTATACATCCAATCCGCCTCTTTCAAATTTATACAGAAACTTTTTCCTAAAAAACAGGATTTCCATCCCGAATCCTCTAAAGGAAGCTTTCTCAAGCGGTATTTTAAACCCTAAACTTTTCTAGTGGCAAAGAAATGCTGGCCGTCAGTTTTTCGGACTGCGGCTTTTACTATTAACTTTATGTCGCTATGGAAGAAAACAAAGAAACAATACAAAAAAATACGCTGGCAATGCCCATAGCTGTAGTTATTGCTGGAGCCCTCATTGCCGGCGCAGTAATTTACAGCGGTGGCAAAGCACCAGCATCAGGTACTGCAAATCAGCCACAACAACAGCAAGTGGCACAGCAAACGGGTGATCTTGAGCAGATGGCACCAGTCACATCAAAAGATCACATTCGAGGTGATATAAACGCACCAGTGAAGATAGTCGAATACTCGGACACCGAATGTCCATTCTGCAAGAGATTCCAAGACACGATGAATGATGTGATGGATACCTACGGCAAAGACGGAAAGGTTGCATGGGTATACCGACACTTTCCAATCGATCAGCTTCATTCTAAGGCCCGGAAGGAAGCTGTCGCCATGGAATGCGCCAACGAGTTGGGAGGAAACGACAAGTTTTGGGAATTTGCGGATCGCCTCTATGAGGTCACACCTGCAAACAATGGACTCGATCCCGCAGAGCTTCCGAAGATTGCGCAGTTCGTAGGGTTAGACACAGCAAAATTCAACACTTGTCTCACGAGTACGAAGTACGATAAGCATATTCAAGATGAAGTTGAAAATGCTCAAGCAACCGGTGGCAATGGCACACCATGGAGCATTGTGGTCGGCAAAGATGGCAAGAAGTATCCGCTTTCAGGAGCTCAGCCAATCTCTGCAATAAAGCAATTGATCGATCTTGCATCAAAATAATTATGATTCTTGATGCTTTACAAAAAGTATTCCGCAAACCTGCCTATGTGGTTATTGCACTTGTCGTAAGTGCGTCGGTATTTGTGCTTGCTGTTTGGCTTCCAAATATCCGACTGGTTGCGGGCGTAGTCAGTTCATCGGATGTACCTTTCGTAAGTAAGATTCAATTGCCACTCAGTCTCCTGGGTTCGATAGGAACAAACTTCACACCGCTCTCCGCTACCTACACGATTGCGATTGCTATTCTATTTGGAATGTACATCGCAATGATCACCTACTTCCTGAAGCGCAGAATCAGGGAAGTCGGACAAACAGGTGTTGCGACTGGATTTCTTGGTATCGCAAGCGGAGTCTTGGGAGTGGGGTGTGCCGCCTGCGGGTCATTTCTCCTCACAACCCTTACGCTTGTGGGCGCAGGAGGAATATTAACGCTTCTACCGCTCGGAGGCAGCGAGTTTGGAATCATCGGAGCAATCCTGCTTGCAGTCGCAGTCTACATGATCGCCAAAAAGATTATCGATCCTCAAGTATGTAAAGTTGAGAATTAAAATTATGAAAAAATTAATCAATAAAATATCAGTCGAAACACTTCACTACGCCATCCTGCTTCAGGCAGGAATCGCCATGGCTGGAAGCCTCTTCTTCAGTGAAGTGATGAACTTGCCACCATGTGTATTATGCTGGTATCAGCGCATCGCCATGTACCCGATAGTGATTCTCGTTGCGATAGGTATTATTCGAAATGACCGAAAGACCTACATCTCGGTCCTTGCTCTCGCACTTCCAGGTCTTCTAATATCGATTTACCACAACCTGCTTTATTGGAAGATTCTCCCCGAAAGCATTGCGCCATGCATGCTCGGAGTATCATGCACTACCAAGTTCTTTGAATGGTTCGGCTTCATTACCATTCCATTCATGGCATTGGTGGCGTTCATTATTATTAACCTGCTTGCATTTATCAGCTTAAAGAAAAATACCTATGAAAAATCTTAAAATCATTATTGGAATCGTCGTCGTGATTGTCGTCGTCTTTCTTCTGGCGAAAGGAGGCTACAAGAAGACGGAAGATAAAGTAGAACCTACAAACACCGGTCAAGCTTCGGCACTTGAGATCAAAGCAAATGATTGGGTTTCTGGGACGAGCACCGCAAAGGTAACACTTGTTGAATACCTCGACTTCGAATGTGAAGCTTGCGGAGCATTCTATCCAATAGTTACCAAGCTTAAAGAGGAATACAAAGACGATATGCGATTAGTCGTTCGATACTTTCCGTTGCCAGGACATAAGAATTCCCGAACAGCAGCGCATGCAGTTGAAGCAGCCGGAAAGCAAGGTAAGTTCTGGGAGATGTACAGCATCCTCTTTACCAAGCAGTCAGAATGGAGCGAAAAGCCGGTCGCAAACCAAGATCAGTTTGAAAAGTATGCAATTGAAGCAGGTGTGATGAATATTGAGCAATGGAAAACTGATGTAAAAAGCGATGAGGTCATGAAGCGAGTCGATGACAGCTACAAGGAAGCAGTCAGTCTCAATCTCCAAGGTACCCCATCATTCTTCCTCGATGGAAAAAAGATAGAAAATCCGAAAGGATACGAGTCATTTAAGCTCCTTATCGAGAAGGCAAAAAATAATTAATCATTAAATATATATGGAAAATACAACACCAGAAAACAAAAATGTTCAAGATGATCCTAAAGCAAGCTACGTCAATTTGAAATTCAAGAAGCCCAAGCCGCTCTATATTGCAATTGGAGTAGCGGTACTTCTTATCATCATTGCCCTGATCTTTGCCAAAGGACTCTTTGTGGCTGCGACGGTAAATGGAAGTCCTATCAGCCGTCTTTCAGTTATCAAAGAACTTGAGAAGCAAGGTGGCAAGCAGGCTCTCGAAGCGATCATCGATAAAAAACTTATCGAGACCGAATTAAACAAGCAGAAAATAGATGTCTCAAAAGAAGAAGTTGATGCGGAAATTGAGAAGATAAAAACTCAAGTTACATCTCAAGGCGGAACACTTGAAATGGCACTTGCGCAACAGGGTTTGACCGAGGAAAAACTTCGAGAGCAGATCACTATCCAAAAGAAGCTTGAAAAATTGCTAGCAGAAAAGGTAGCTGTGAGCGAAGCGGAGATAGACGCATACATCAAAGACTCGAAAGCCACTCTTCCAAAAGACGTGAAGATGGAGGATTTCAGAAAGCAGATCAGCGATCAGCTCAAACAGCAGAAATTCCAGTCTGAAGCGCAACAGTGGGTGTCTGATTTGACTGCAAATGCCAAGATAAAATATTACGTCAACTATTAACCTAATTTAAATCTATGAACATACAAAAAATATTGAAATCTTTAAAAGATCACGCCAACGAAGAGGTACGTATTCACAAAGAGGTATTCACTGACGCGAAAACCGACGTTAAGAAGTTGGTCAGCAAACATCTGAAGGATACAATGTCGATACACAAAGCTTTTTGGAAAGAGTTAAAGGCTGCCGCAAAGAGCAAGAGCGGTAACAAATAATCAATGTCAAGCAAAATCCAAAACAACACATGTGACCATTGCGAACCCGAGACAGATAAGTCTGCGGTTTCGTCATTGAGTGTGAATTGGAAAAAACTCCTTACTTGGGTTGCGGGGATTTCCGTTGTTACAGGCTTTTTTCTCAATCTCTTCGGATTCAATCCAGAGACAGTGACAGCGATCTACTCCCTCGCCATTGCTTCAGGGGGCATCTACGTCATCAAAGGAGCGTGGCGGGGACTCTCAAAACAGAAATTTCTCAATATCGACTTCCTAGTTGTCATCGCTTCGCTCGGAGCGATATATCTCGGAGAACTTCCGGAAGCAGCGGCTGTCATTTTCTTCTTCTCTCTTGCGGAAGCCTTCGAGGACTATGGTATAGACAGGTCCCGAAGGGCGCTTCAAGCGCTTCTTCATAAGTCGCCACAAACAGCAACGCTTCTTGATGGAAAGACTATTCCAGTAAGTGAAGTGATCGTCGGTCAAAAGGTGCAGGTAAAGCCTGGAGAACTCATTCCACTCGATGGCAAAGTCATCAAAGGCCTATCAGCAGTAAATGAGGCAACTATCACTGGCGAATCCATTCCCAAGGACAAGCGAGAGGGCGATACTGTCTTTGCGGGAACTCTCAATGAAAATGGATATTTAGAAATAGAGGTAACCAAGGAAAGCAAGAACTCTACTTTTTCAAAAATCATAGCCCTTGTCGAACAGGCACAGAAGGCAAAGGCCCCTACACAGGAATTCATTGATCGTTTTGCGAAATACTATACGCCGTCGGTCGTTCTAATCGCTCTCATCGTTGCTGCTGCGCTGCCTCTCATAACTGGTGAACCTTTTGTAATATGGCTTGAGAGGGCGATCACGCTTCTCGTCATCGCATGTCCATGCGCTCTTGTCATTTCCACTCCTGTAGCCATCACATCGGCAATCGGCGGAGCGTCGCATCGAGGTGTACTCATCAAGGGAGGTAAACACCTTGAGGAGCTCAAGAACGTCAGAGCTGTTGCGTTCGACAAGACCGGCACGCTCACTCTCGGAGAACCCTACATATCTGATGTGATCGCTTTTAATGGCTTCACGGAGAAAGATGTACTTGAAGACGCTGCCGGCGTTGAGCAATTTTCTTCACATCCGCTCTCGAAAAGCATCCTTGCCTACGCAAAGGAAAAAGGGATCAATCCTCACTCTATGCAGGATTACCAGAACATTGCTGGTAAGGGAGGTAAAGCAACCTGCATGGTCTGTGATGATCTCGAACACTGTGTTGGCAATTTAAAGCTCATGGATGCCCATGGAGTCACGACTAAGGAGATTCTTGAAAAGACAGAGAAACTCGAGCGTGAAGGTAAAACGGTGGTTCTTGTAAGTGAAGGTGACAAAATCATGGGCGCTCTTGCTATCTCGGACAGGATAAAAGATGAAGCTAAGCAGACTATTGAGAAACTTACCGCAATGGGAGTGACTTCCATCATGCTTACCGGAGACAATCAGCACACTGCTTCATACGTTGCTGAAACTCTCGGCATCAAGGAGGCGCACGGGTCACTTCTTCCTGATGAAAAGGTGAAGAAGATTCAGATGCTCAAAGACAAATACGGATCGGTGGCGATGGTCGGGGACGGAGTCAATGATGCCCCCTCTTTGGCACTTTCAAATGTCGGTATTGCCATGGGAGCAAAGGGATCGGACGTGGCAATTGAAACGGCTGACATTGCTCTCATGAATGACAATATTCTGAACATCCCATACGCTGTGGGGCTTTCGAAAAAGGCGCTTCGTACCGTAAAGCAGAACGTGACTGCAGCGCTCATTTCCAAGCTCGCTTTCATCGTCCTTGCCATCTTTGGTATATCGAATCTCGGCATTGCCATTGCTGCCGATACTGGAGTGGCGATTCTGGTGATACTTAACGGACTAAGATTGTTTAAAACCTCATAAAATAAGGGCTTTTAGGAGCTTGAAAAGCTCTTCTTTTTTCGCTACAATATACAGCCTATGAAGAAATTTGCCCTGTGGGGATTTGGGCTCGCTGTTGTTGCGACCATCCCCCTCGTTAGCATCAAAATTGGAGCATCGGATAATGTAAAAGCAGTATCAAAGCAAGGTGAGGCGCTTCAATTGTTGCCTCAAAGTGATCTACCTGAGGGTATTGTGAAAGAGTATAAAATTGAACCAGGAGATACCTTCGCCGAGGTAATGACTGGTATGAATGTTCCCTATGAGCAAGCGTACTCCATCCTTAGCTCCTCGAAGGATGTTTTTGATTTTACAAAAATGAACGCCGGGAAGGTCCTTAAGCTCGTATTTGTTCAAGAAGCGTTCGCAGCGATGGAGTATCCATTAAATAGCGATACGGTGGTTCATGTAAAAAAGCAGGAAGATGCCTTCGTTGCTACGGAGGAAGAAATCCCTTATGTGATTGAGAATGCGACAGCCAGAGGAACGATCACCGACTCTCTATTTTTAGCGGCACAGTCTGTAGGGCTCGAAGACAAGGCAACCATGGGAATTGCAGATGTCTTTTCAAGCGATATTGATTTCGCAACCGACATACGCGAAGGGGATTCTTTTTCTGTTGTCTATGAAAAGCGAACTCTTGACGGCAAGGATGCAGGAGCTGGAAGAATACTGGCTGCAAAATTCACAAACGGCGACAAAACATACACAGCTTTTCGTTTCAATGATAAATTTTATGACTCAGAAGGAAAGTCTCTTGCTCGCCAGTTTCTCAAATCACCACTTAATTATGCTCGTATAAGCTCAGGATTTAGTTACAAGCGTACCAATCCAGTTACTAAACAGGTTACTCCGCATCGTGCAATAGATTATGCAGCTGATTCCGGTACACCTGTTATTGCTACAGCAGACGGTAAGGTGACCGTTGCAGGATCAAAGGGAGGTCTGGGTATTACAGTTGAAGTTAAACATGGGAACTACCTTACTCAGTATGCTCATCTTTCAAAGATTGCCAAAGACATAGAGACCGGAGCAACGGTTGAGCAAGGTGACGTGATCGGATATGTAGGATCAACAGGGATTTCTACCGGTCCCCATCTTCAATATGCCATGTTTGAAAACGGGTCACCTATTAATCCTCTAACTACAGATTTTCCTCGTGGCGAAGCTGTGTCTCAGACAGAAATGAGCAGCTTTCAGGTAATTAGGGATAAATTTGAAAGTGATCTGTAACAATTTTGGGAGTCAGATTATTTTTTAGATATAGTGAGAGCAGGTGTGGGGTAACAATCTTTGAAGCTTGGAATGTAGATCGTCGCGTCATCAATTTTCTCGAATATTGTCCTAACCTGCGCGACCACGCGACCCCGTAGCAAAATTCCCGCGTGGGAATTTTTGCGTAGGGGTGACTAAGCAAGGTGCCTGCGCACCTTGCGGATGGGATTCGAAGACCTTGAGCATATTTTCGACACTTCGAAGCTTTAGCGAAGAAGGGAAGAAAATGCGAAAGGTGTACTGAAGCTGTAAGCTTCGAATCCCATTAGGCACCCAATTTCATTCCACGCTATACTATACATGGTAGGTATTATTCGCTTTTAATCAAATTAAAATATGAATAACGAATCTTCGGGTACAGGTATGGTGGTGGGCATTCTCGTGATCGTCGTCATCGCGATCGTGGTATGGATCGCGTATACGCAAGGATTCTTCATGGGCAAAGAAGAAGGGGAAGATAAGGGGGGACTCGAGATCAACCTAGGTGGCTCGACGGATAGTAGCAACTAACAATAGTCGAGGGTGTATAATTGGTGTATGGAGAATTATTTCAGAGGGACGAAACAACATCCGTACCATCTTTCGGTCGGTGCTGTTATCGTCAATGGAGAAAATAAGATCTGTTGCCACTATTTCGAAAAGGTAACTTCAAGAAATAAATTCAGACATTTTACAGACTTCTATATTTTGATGCGAGAGACTATGGAGATGGGCGAGTCGATAGAGGATACTCTGCATCGGGGTCTCAAGGAAGAGTTCGGGATGACGGGAGATATTGTTACCTACATCGGTTCGATCAAGGGGAATTATCCCATCGAAGATATTTCGATCGAAAAGACCACGCTATATTTCTTGGTAAAAATGAAGACATTCGAACCAGAACTCAGAGCTACCGAAGATGCTGAAAAAGAAAGTGAGATCCAATGGCAAACGATCGACTTTCTCATTCCAAAAATGAAAGCCCAGGTGGCTCGTCTCAACAGTACCATGGACGAGTCGTCGATCTTGGAGAGGGTACAAAATATCTTACAAAATAATCTATAATAACCTCACTATGAAAACCATACTCTACATCCTCATCACCCTCGCCATCCTCGTCGGCGGCTTTTACGCCTTCAACAACTACATATACGAACAGAAGCAGGCTCCGGCATCTGCGGATTTCAAGGAGGCAGAATACATCGTCGAGGGGCAGCGTATCACGCTGGGCGAAGCAGACTATTTCGGCAATGAGGTGCGAACAGATCTCAATGCTGACGGCAGAGAGGACGTCATCTTTGTTCTCACTCAGCAGCCAGGAGGAAGTGGCACGTTCTACTATGTAGTGGCGGCACTCAATACCGAACGCGGATATGTCGGATCGGAAGGGTTGTTCCTCGGTGACCGCATCGCGCTCCAGACGATCGAAAAGGGCACAGGGAGTATGGTGATCGTGAATTATGCCGATCGTAAGGCAGGAGAAAGTTTTGCTATTCAGCCGTCAGTCGGCAAGACTCTGTGGCTCAAGTTGAATACAGAGAGTATGGCATTCGAGCAGATAGAGCCGAACTTCGAAGGTGAAGCAGATCCTGCACGGATGAACTTGTTGATGAATAAATGGTTGTGGATCAGTGCTCGTTCCGGAGATGGACAAGAGATCAAGCCACGCAAGACCGATGCCTTTGCGATAACATTCTCATCTGAAAAGAGATTCTCAGCTACAACCGACTGCAACCAGGTGGCAGGGTCATATGCAACGACTACGGGGAACACGATCATTTTTTCTGAAATGATCTCGACCAAGATGTTCTGTGAAGGTTCTCAAGAAACAGAATTCGTCACATTGCTTGGGAATACTTCTGCATACCATTTCACCTCAAAAGGCGAGCTTGTCTTCGATCTCAAAACGGGAGGCTCAATGACGTTCAGATAAGTTGACCTCGGGGGTATTTGGTGGTATCCATACGTCAGACTGAGACATACCGTCTCGGGACATGAAACAATCAAAACGAAAGGTTAGTCATGAGTGAGATCGACGAAGGTTTTGTACGGATAGCGACGACACTTATCTCTGTGTCGGATAAGAGGGGCGTTGTGGATTTCGCAAAATTCTTGAAAACAAGATACGACACCAAGATCATCTCCACGGGCGGCACTGCGAAGGTGCTTCGCGATGCAGGGATCCACGTGGAAGATGTCTCTGAGATCACTGGTTTCCCTGAGTGTTTGGGTGGGAGAGTGAAGACGATGCATCCGAAACTCATGGGAGGAGTGCTCTACCGACGTCATCATCGTGATGATGAAGAAAGCGTGAATGTCCTGAGAATGGAACCTATCGACTTGGTGGTGGTAAATCTCTACCCCTTCGAAAAGACGATACAGAAGCCGGGGGTCACATTCGATGAGGCTATCGAGGAGATCGATATTGGTGGACCTACGTTGTTGCGAAGTGCTGCAAAGAACCATAGGTTCGTAACCGTGGCTTCCAAGATCGAACATTACGACCTGATCCGAAATGCAATGATCGACAATAGAGGTCCGACAACAAGCCGGCAACTCCGACACCATCTTGCTGCCGAAGCGATCCGGCATACGTCCGAGTATGACAAGGTTATCGCTGACTATCTCGAATCAACACAACATGGCACGGCGTAGTCTCGTTGTCACGTACTCTCTCAATCTCCAGCAACAGTGCTGGAGATTTTTTAATATATGAAATGCTATACTACTTTCCATGAATAAAAGATTATTTATCGTACATCGCTGGGGTGGAAGCGCGACTGAACCGATGATCGCATGGTTAGGTGAAGAGGGCAGGAAGCTTGGCTTCGAGACGACGGTGCTCGAGATGCCGAACTCACATAGCCCTACCGTCGATGCATGGGTCAACCATCTCGAGTCAGTTGTGATGTATCCAGATGAGAATACGTTCTTCATTGGGCACAGTATCGGCTGTCAGGCGATATTCAGATACATCCAGGCACCAGAGATCACCGATGTTGGTGGAGTTGTCTGCATTGCACCGTGGCTGACCCTCGCGAAGCTCGAAACCGAAGAGGACAAAGACATTGCACGACCATGGCTCGAGAATCCGATCAACTTTGCTCAGATCAAGAAGGTCCTCAAAAAAGCTACTCTCATTTTCTCTGATAATGATACCGAGGTTTCCTTGGCGGAAAATCGTGATTTGTTCGCTGCCAAACTCGATGCTCAGGTGATCGTCGAGTCAGGCAAGGGACACTTTACAGAGTCAGACGGAGTGAAAGAGCTACCAGTCGCGATCGAGGAGTTGAAGAAGATGGCCCTCATATAACCAGCAAGGTCCGACCTTGCTACTGAGATATGCACACGTGGGCTTGCATGACTTTTTATGAAGGAGTAGTATATTCCTCGGACCAGTTTGTACTGAACAAGTCGACCAAAGGTCCACTCGAACAAGCAGGCATCATGAACGGCAATCGTTTCACTGAACCTATTGTACTGACCGCGTAGCCGCTCCTCGCGTCTACGTAAAAGGGACATCATCCCCATGTGTCGCAAGACACACACCCACCAGAGCACCGCCCGCGCATCTCGCATCTGCATGCG
Source organism: Patescibacteria group bacterium (assembly GCA_038065395.1). Taxonomy (GTDB): domain Bacteria; phylum Patescibacteriota; class Minisyncoccia; order Phycocordibacterales; family PALSA-1337; genus C7867-002. Next base: position 54,968 of record JBBTRB010000003.1, on the reverse strand, counting down.
AATCGCACGGGCGGCTCTTTTTTATTCCCATACATACACTGGGGGATATTACAGATGCTACAATGTGTGCATGAGACACACGAATACGAAACTATATTCCGGCGGCTACATAGGTATCCTCCTCATCTTTCTAGGAACTGCCTTTGTCATTTTCCTGGCGGTACAGCAGTATGAACGGATCGGACAACGTACACGTGACACTGCAGAAGAGCAGAAGGTGGGGACACAACCGCAAGATGACGGCAAGATACTCTATCCGATAGATCGAGCCCTTGACGCCAAGGCAACTTTGGAGGCTCGTGACAGGGCTATGTTGCAAGAGTAATGATTTGCTATACTTATCTCATTATGAAAAAGCCATACACATTAGCCATCATTACAAGTCTTGTTGTAGGAATAGCATTTACTACGTCACCAGTGCATGCTGCAGAGGTCTGCATATTTTCAGATACACTGACTCTCGGTTCTGTCGGTGAAGACGTACGTTGTCTCCAGAGATTCTTGAATACAAACGGATTCATCATTACTTCAGAAGGAGCCGGATCACCAGGCAAAGAAACCAACACCTTCCGCGAAAAGACAAAAGAGGCTTTGACCAAGTGGCAGGTCTCCAAAGGTATTTTCCCGGCAACAGGGAACTTTGGCCCTCAGTCGCGCAAGCTCTATGAAGTCTCTCTCCAGCCAGTCGCTGTGGTTCCTGTGATCCCTACCACGCCTTCACCGGTGACTGTCGTCACGCCTCCTGCGGCTTCTACTGCCACGGTAGCCAATGCCGTTCCTGTAGTTTCGAATACGAGTTCTACAGAACGCAAACTCAAAGATCTGATCAAGAAAGTTCGTGATGCTATCAAGCAGGCAGAAGAAGACATCGATGATGCCAAAGACGATGGAGAAGATGTGGCTACTCCAGAGAAACAGCTCGAACGTGCACAAGATAAATTCCTCGATGCGGTCTACGCCTATTTTGACGGTGAATACGACGAAGCAACAGAGGCTATAGAGAAAGCAGACAAATATGTAGAAGATTCCGTAGAAGATATTAGTGGTAGTTCAGACGATGCTGAGAAGGCTATCAAGCGTGCCAAGGAAGCATTGAGTCAGGCACGAGATGATATCAGTGAAGCAGATGACGATGGTGACGATGTCAACGAAGCACAAGACATATATGACGATGCGAAAGACAAGCTCGATGATGCGCGATCTGAATTTGATGACGAGGATTATGACAAGGCTGAGGAGCTTGCCAAAGAAGCCGAAGACTTGGCCGAAGATGCATCAGATGCACTTTAGAGGCTAGTCCACGATCTCCATCCGCTTCGTTATTTTCTACGATCTGTTATTCTTAGAGAGTGAAAGATACCATCAAGAATATATACGAATGGATACGACGTAACGATAGATACCTCTCGGCAGGAGCATTGCTGAGTGGTTTCATCGTTGATACGCTGACCCTCCGCAGGGTCGACTTGCCCCTCGAGAATATCATCATGCTGACGTACTTCAGTGTCGTCTCGATCGGTATCATCGTGCTCCATATCTACGACACGCGCAAACTGCAGAGTGTGACCGTACACAGAGTCGTCAGTCTGATCCCGCTCGTCATCCAGTTTGCATTCGGTGCATTGTTCAGTGGGTTCACCGTCTTTTATTTCCGGAGCGGATCACTCGCTACCAGCTGGCCTCTGATCGCAGTACTCGTTGGTCTCTTGATCGCCAATGAGATGTTGCGGAGACATTATGCACGCCTCGTACTCCAAGTCAGTATCTTGTTCACGGCACTTTTCTTTTTCTTGATTTTCTTTATCCCTGTTCTCCTGGGGAAGATGGGTCCATGGATATTCCTCTTGAGCGGGATCAGTGCACTGGCGCTTGTCTCGTTCTTCATTGCGATACTGGCGTATTTTGTGCCACGCCATGTATCACAGAGCAGGAACTTCTTACTCTACTCGATCGGCACAGTGTTCATCGGGATCAACATCCTCTATTTCACCAACATCATCCCGCCGATCCCACTCTCTCTCAAAGAGGCTGGTGTATATCAACGACTGATCAAAACTGGCCGAGGATATATCGGCTTCCACGAAACACCCTCGCGCTGGTCATGGATCGACCTTTTCGAGAATGTGAATCTCGTCGAAGGGCAAGCACTCTACGTCTACAGCTCGGTATTCGCTCCGACCGATATCGATGTTGAAGTTGTTCATCATTGGAAACATTTCGATGAAGAGGCGAGTCGTTGGCGTTCGATCAACAAGATCCCGTATACGATCGTCGGTGGCAATGATCGAGGGTATCGAGGATATTCGATGAAGCAGAACCTCATGCCCGGCAATTGGGAAGTGGCTGTAGAGACGCTACGTGGGCAAGTGATCGGTCGCATCTTGTTCGAGATATCATACGTCGATGATCAACCACACTTGCTCGAGTACGAGCTCTAAGTGTTCATAAGGAATGATATACTACACATATGGTACGTCGCTCATATCTCACGTCAGATGCAGTACGCAACTTCGTCTTCGGAGTCGAGGATAGTCTCGTCTCAACTGTTGGGTTTGTCTCTGGTATAGCGACGTCTGATGTCGCTACTGAGACCATTCTCTTGTCAGGCATCATCCTGATCTTGGTAGAAGCATTCTCGATGGCAGCAGGATCTCTGTTGTCGGATAATTCTGCTGATGAATTTGCTCGCAAGGGTGTTCTCAAACTCAGTAAATCGCTCTTTGGGGCAGGGGTCATGTTCTTCTCCTATATTATCTCAGGTGTCTTGGTGATCGCTCCATATATGTTCTGGGAACATGCAGTGGCGCTCCCGCTATCGATCGGCATCTCACTATGCGCATTGGTGTTGCTTGGTACGGTCAGCGCTCGTGTCTCGGGCGTATCGGTTGTATCCAAGTCGATCACGATGGTGGTGGTCGGCGGTATCGCGGTTGCTATCGGCATTATCATCGGTAATATCGCATCTGGTATACTATAGGTCATATGAAGCGCTCCCAAGCTCGTCGAGAACTCATCAAAGACTTTTTGTTGATCTGTATCGGTATCGCGCTTGCACTCTTCTTGAGTACTTCAGGCATGCTTGACCAGATGATCTCTCTCATTGGCAACACTGCTGCGGCGAGCTTTTTTGCAGGTATATTCTTTACCTCAGTTTTCACTCTCGGACCCGCATCGGTGACCTTGGTTAATATTTCTGAATATGGCGATCCTCATACGATTGCCTTATGGGGTGCACTTGGTGCGGTCTGTGGAGATCTGGTACTTTTCTTTTTTATACGTGATCACTTTGCGGAGCATATCACCAAGTCACTTCGTCCTTCACGGGTGCGACGTATCTTGGCTTCGTTCCACCTCGGGTTCATGAAGTGGTTGTCACCGATCCTTGGGGCACTGATCATCGCCTCGCCTTTGCCCGATGAGTTCGGTATGGCGCTTCTGGGGATGTCCAAGATCCGTGTGGCAGTACTCATCCCTATAGCCTTTGCCATGAATATGCTCGGCATATATGGCCTGATCTGGTTTACGAATGTGCTCTGACCGTATATAATCCAACCATTATGAATATCAAACGAATTATTTTTTGGGTATGTTTTGTGGCGGTATTAGCTCTTATTATCTGGGGCCTCATCGTAGCTATGCACAAAGAGTCAACGGGCGGCTTGAGTCTCGGTACTCCGATGGCAGAGCGTGCAACCGACCATGTCCGCGGTTCAGATACGGCGACCGTGACGCTCATGGAGTATGCCGACTTCCAATGTCCAGCGTGCGGAGCTTTTTATCCTATCGTCGAGCGCCTCCTGACGAACTCTTCGACGACGGTCAGATTTGTCGGAAGACATTTCCCGCTCGCTCAACATCGTAATGCGATCGCCGCCGCTCAGGCAGCAGAGGCAGCGGGGGCACAAGGCAAATACTGGGATATGGCAGGACTCCTCTATGACAACCAGACTTCATGGGAGACACTCACTGCATCTCAAGCATATGATGTATTCAAAGGCTACGCAGAACGTCTCAAGCTCAACGTTGCCTTGTTCGAGGCTGACTTCAAGAGTACCGAAACAAAAACAAAGATCGATGAAGACCTTGCGGACGGTAGAGCTATCGGCGTCAGTGGTACACCCACCTTCTTTATCAACGGCAAAGCCATAACCAATCCTCGCGACTATGAATCATTCAAGAAACTTATTGACGAGGCGATTACAAGCAGTACCCCATAAATTCACGATCGCAGTTCTGTGCATCGCACTTCTTGGGTTCGCTGATGCGGCGTATTTGACCATCAAGCACTATGCAGGAGTCGTGCCTCCATGTGCGGTCGGCGGATGTGAACAGGTCTTGACCAGTGATTATGCGACCTTGCTCGGTATTCCTGTGGCACTGATGGGGGCGTTGTTCTATGTTCTGATCTTGGTCGGAACATTCGCCTATCTTGAGTCGAAACAGGAGAGACTGTTCCGATGGGTGCTCTATGCAACATTGCCAGGATTCGTCTTTACGGTCTATCTGTTCATCTTGCAGGCGGTCGTGATCGAGTCTTTCTGTCTCTATTGTTTGGGTTCTGCGACGACCTCGACGCTCTTGGCTGGACTGGCTATTTATATCTTTTCGAAGTATTCTGGAGCTCCGGACACGCAATTCTGAGTTGCCTGCGGAACTCGCTCCTTGTGCCCCTAAGTCTCAGGATTCGCCAAATCCGCACTCATCCTTCGACTAAGGGGCACATAGTCGCTCAGACAGTCCTCGGCTACCTCAGAATTACATATCCTTCGCTCTTACTCCTATGAACAAAAACTCACACATACTCACCATCCCATCCCAGGCCAACTACGAACTCCTCGACTCTGGAGAAGGGGAGAAGCTCGAACGTTTTGGTGCGCATGTATTGTCGCGACCAGATCCGCAAGCGTTGTGGAACAAGTCCTTGCCCGAAACCGATTGGAAAAAGGCTGATGCATATTTTACCCGTGACAGTAGTGGGGCCGAATGGGCATACCGCGGTAACATGCCGCTCGAGAAGTGGTCCATCGAATTCGGAGGTCTCAAGCTGTGGATCAAGCCGACGGCTTTCAAACATACCGGACTCTTCCCAGAACAGGCGAGCAACTGGAGTTGGCTGCAAGACATAATCAAAAAGCAAAAAGCAAAAAGTGACAGTGAAAAGGTGCAAGGCGTAAGTGAAGACATAGAAGTCCTCAACCTTTTTGGATATACGGGTGGGGCGAGTTTGGCTTGTGCGCAGGCGGGAGCCAAGGTGGTCCATATCGACAGTTCCAAGGCGGCGGTGACCTGGGCGCGTGAGAACGCCGAACTCTCTGGTCTGTCAGACAAACCGATCCGTTGGATCGTCGAAGATGTGCGTGCATTCGTCGAACGTGAGATCAAACGTGGTCGTACCTACGACGGCATCATCATGGATCCACCGGCTTTTGGCCACGGACCTGACAGTGAAGTCTGGAAGATCGAAGAGCATTTTCGTACATTAGTAGAAGAGTGCAAGAAGCTTTTGAAGCCTCTCGACGACGCTCGAGGCGGGCCACTATTCTTCCTGATCAATGGTTACTCTGCCGGATATTCCGCTATCGCCTATGAGAACAACCTTCTTTCTCTCCAGAAGACGTTTGGTGGCGAGATCGAAATAGGGGAGCTCACTCTCCAAGAATCCGGTCCAGAGAAAAGGCTGTTGCCATGTGGTATTTTCGCAAGGTGGGGGAGGTGAGTCCAGGGTAGCAAGGCCTACCTTTGCTGTGCGTGAAGATGTGGAGCTAAGATGAGTGCACGAAGCTTTTTCTGGAATCATGTTAGTATATGTTCGTAGAGGATGACGTGGCAGAGATTGATAATTTTTAAATTTAATTATGAAAAGTAAAAAACTTATAATCGCACTCGGTATAATACTGCTCACCCTTGGTTTTGTGGGGTTATTCAAATTACTTACTATGCTTCAATTCGGAATCGATTTCGGAGATGGTGTATGGGGATTACTAGGGATAGTTATCTACGTTGTACTCGATCTCTATGCAGGCATATATTTTATAAAGAATAATGATAAAATATACGCCAAATTAAATGTTCCAGCTAAACCTTTATTCCAAAAGTCCTTACCGTTGTGGTTTATTGCATATGTTCTGATCCTGCTCAGCTTGATTGTAATGAGTGAATATATTAATTTTTGATTCGCATTATTTTAATGCTACGCTCTCCCATATGCCCGCAACCATCCTCTCTGGTCGTACTGTCCGTGATGCTCTAGTCCCCGAACTCATCAAGAAGATAGAGGCGCTTTCTTTTGTGCCCACTCTGGCGATCATTCAGGTCGGTACACGCGAGGACTCTACGGCTTTTATCAATGCAAAAAGACGATTTGCCGCCAAGATCGGTGTGCAGGAAAAACACATTCAGCTACCCGAAACTATTTCTGAAGCCGAGCTCATTTCCAAAATCCAAGAGTGCAATGATGATGCATCGATACATGCCCTCATAGTTCAACTTCCATTGCCTCCACATATGAACCGAGACAAGGTCATCGCACACATCGACCCTGCAAAGGATGCAGATGGTCTGACTACAGGTGCAAAAGTCATGCCCGCAACAGCCAGAGGTATCCGAGAATTGCTGGCGTTTTACCACGTACCCATTTCAGGGAAGAAGGTGGCGGTTATCGGACGATCGCTCCTGGTAGGAACTCCGGTAGCAGAGATGTGTAGGCAGGCTGGTGCACAGGTAACGGTATGTCATCGGGGCACTCCAGATCTCGTGAAAGAAACACAGGCCGCCGACGTTATAATCGTGGCAGCCGGGTCAGCCGGTCTTATTCGTAAGGATCATGTGCGGGAAGGCCAGATCGTTATCGATGTAGGTATCAATACCTCATCGGAAGGGAAGATGGTCGGTGATGTGTCGAGAGAAGTTGCAGATGTTGTCGCGATGATCACTCCTGTTCCAGGTGGAGTGGGACCCATGACAGTCTGTGCTCTCTTCGAGAACGTACTCGATCTCTGTAAGTAGAATGTCATTCCCGCGTATGCGGGAATCCAGGATTCTGGTCACATGACGTGGTCATATCCTGGATCCCCGTTTTCACGGGGATGACACGCATGTATAATGAACGTAATTACCAGATAAATATATCTATATGAATATTCAAGAAAAAGTATGGAAAGTGGGCATGTGGGTCGGGATACTCCTCGCAGTATTCCTTGCGGTTATTTCTATCAAAGAGTTCAAGGCTATCGGATATGTTGGCAAGGACACACCAGTCTTCAACAGCATATCAGTCAGTGGCAAAGGCGAAGAAGTCAGTATCCCTGATGTCGCTACGTTCTCATTCGGTGTAACTGAGACCAACAAACAGGTCGCTGTCGCACAAGAAGCCGCTACCAAGCGTATCAACGCGGCTCTCGCGGCTCTCGAGGAGGCAGGTATCGCAGAGAAGGACATCAAGACTACCTCGTACTCTATCAACCCAAATTACGAGTACACCCAGGGCGTATGTACCATGTACTCATGCCCTCCAAGCAAGAGTGTCTTGATCGGCTATGAAGTCAGTCAGAACATAGATGTCAAAATCCGTGACATCGCCAAGGCTGGAGAAGTCTTCAGTACGATCGGCGCACTTGGTGTTGATACCGTCAATAACCTTGCATTCTCGATCGATGATATCGAAACCGTGAAGGCCAAGGCTCGTGCAAAGGCTATCGCTGATGCTCAGACCAAAGCCAAGGAGCTTTCGAAACAGCTCGGTGTCCGTATCGTCCGCATCACCAGTTTCTATGATTCTAGTGACGATATGAATCCGTACTACTACGGTCGTGGCGGTGACATGATGGAGGCATCAGCAGTCAAGAATGCCGCAGCACCTATGATCCCAACAGGGGAACAGGAGATCGTGTCGAGAGTCACAGTGACGTATGAGATAAAGTAAGTCACAAGTAATCAAGAAAAAAGTAACTCGTAACTGGAAAAACACCTCGATATGATGTCGGGGTGTTTTTTGTTTGACGAAGAGTTATAATAAATACATGTCATCGAAGAAATATTGGTTGTGGTGGGGTATGAGTCTCGCATTACTCAACATATTATTTTCTTTATGGATGTTGAATTTGCCCGGAGTCAAAAATCCTACAGGCTTCAGTGATTTGATTGTAATGTTTTTTCCAAATGCGTTACCTTTTATTCTCTATGAGATGATCACCTCGACCTTGCTTCACTCAGTTCGTTTGAATCATTTCGGATTATATTATGTGTACGGTTCAATCTCTTGGTTCTTGATAGGCAGTGTTTTAGGTCTTCTGTATGGCAAAGCCAAAGAGAAAGGAATTAAGTTGCTCAAGGTGGTAATCTGGTTATTTTTAGTGCTCATATGTTTGCCAGGGGTATACGGATTAGCGGCTACATTTTTGAGCTAATTCTCAAAATAAAGGCTTGACTTCGGCAATTCGTAATGATATCCTGCATATATCAATCCCCCCGAGGGGTTTTTTAATAACAGAGCATACACATATGAAACTCAACGAATACATCAAACAAACACAGGTCGAGATGAGTCATGTCGTCTGGCCAAGTCGTAACCAGACACTCAACTTCACTCTCTTGGTCGTTGCTATCTCTATCCTCACCGCAGCATTGCTCGGAGTTGCAGACTTCGTATTTTCGAAGCTTCTGACCTTGCTCTTCTAATATCTTTTTATTCCTATGTCCAAACAACACTCAACAGGGGAACGCAATTGGTACGCCATCCATACGTATGCTGGCTATGAGAATGCCGTTGCGCGCAACCTCAAACAGCGTATCGAGTCTCTCGGTATGGAGGACCGCATCTTCAATGTGATCGTCCCAACAGAGAAGAAGATCAAGATCAAGTCTGGCAAGCGTGTCGAAGAAGAAGAGAAGATCTACCCAGGCTACGTCCTCGTAGAGATGATCGTCAACGATGATTCATGGTATGTAGTTCGCAACACTCCACGCGTGACTGGCTTCGTCGGCGCAGGAGTCTCTCCGGTTCCGATCGACGCAAAGGATCTCAAGTCACTCTTCGACCGTATGTCTAACAATAATGCAGAACACACCATCGACCTCACGCCAGGTGACCTGATCAAGGTCAGTGACGGCCCATTCAAGGACTTCGAAGGCAAGGTCAGCGAGATCGACACTCAGCGTGGCAAGGTCAAAGTGCTCGTCTCGATGTTCGGTCGCGAAACACCAGTCGAGCTCGACTTCTTGCAAGTCAAGAAGGTTTAATGTAATATCCATCTACTACTATGGCAAAAAAGATTGTAAAGAAAGTAAAAGTCATCGCCCCAGCAGGCAAGGCAACCCCAGCTCCACCACTCGGTCCGACCCTTGGTCAGGCTGGTGTTAACATTGGCGACTTCACCAAGAAGTTCAACGATGCCACCAAAGACAAGATCGGAGATATGATCCCCGTGGTCATCTCTGTCTACGAAGATCGTTCATACGACTTCGTCCTCAAGACTCCTCCGACCTCGAGTCTTATCCTCAAAGCCCTCAAGAAAGACAAGGGTTCAGGCAAACCGAACCTCACCAAGGTAGGCACTCTGACCAAGGCGCAACTCAAAGAGATCGCCGAGCGCAAGATGCCTGACCTCAATGCCAACGATGTCGATGCTGCCATGAAGATCGTTGCAGGTACTGCAAGACAGATGGGAGTGGAGGTGAAGTAAATTGCGTGTCATCCCCGCGAAGGCGGGGATCCAGAATCACTTTCAGTATATGGTTCGATCGGTTTATCTAATCACAGAAAACAGAAAGTCAGCATTCATGTACATGATGCTGACTTTTGTAATTGTATAGAGTTAAGTAAGTAGCTACGCCCTTACTCCTGGATCCCCGCCTTCGCGGGGATGACAAAACCAGGGTCATTATCACTCAACGTTTCCTGACTGAAGTACATCGTATTCCAGAAGGATCGCACCACCCTCGGTCTGTCCGCAGGCAACGAGTTTGAGATGATGGGTCAGGTCTTCGTTGAAGAGTCTGACTCCTGAACCAAAGATGATCGGTTCGATGGTGAGGTAGAGTTTGTCGACGACCTTGGCCTTCATGAACATGGTGTAGATATGGGCACCTCCACAGATGGCTACTTCTTTGAAGCCGCGTTCCTTGAGCTCGGCCAGAAGTTCGAAAGGGGGTTTGTTGGTCGTCTCGGCACCCTCGAACTTCTTCGAAGTAGAGTAGACGATATTGACGCGTTCTTTGAGCGGTCGCTGGAGTGTTGCATAGGTAGTCGAGCCCATCACCACAACTCCAGCGCGTTTGGTCAGCTCGATGAACCGTCGCTTGTCTTCTTTGCTCGTCCAGGCGAGCGAAGCGTGTCGTGCATCTCGAGCGATGTATCCATCTGCTGACAGGGCGGCGATGATGAAGGTTTGCATAGGATTATTGTAGCATGAGGTGTAATATGATAAGTTAAGATACACTCATAAACACCATCATGACTACCAAAGGATTTTTCACTAATGGAGGTATATTCGGACACGGTTCAAACTTTAATGAGCGTTTTATTTCTGATTACAAACATCTCAAGAAAATCGTCGATCATTGTAAAGGTATTGGTCTGAGGATCGTTCTTACTCAAGGAACGTACGATATGGTTCATATTGGTCATGCTCGTTACTTCGAAGAAGCCAAGAAGCATGGGGATCTCCTTGTGGTTGGAGTTGATAGTGACAAGAAGGTTCGTGCCCGCAAAGGCCCAGATCGTCCACTGGTTCCAGAAAAGGAACGTTTGGAGATGGTTACTCATCTTCGCCCTGTCGACATCGTGACCGTTAAAGAAGAGGGAATGCCGCAATGGGAACTCATACGCGTTGTTCAGCCTGATGTACTCATTGTTACGCAAGAAACAGTTGCAAAGTATAGTAAGGCCAAAATGAATGAAATGAAAAAGTTGTGTGGAGAGGTAAAAATCTTGGAACCACGCGCAACTACTTCTACAAGTGCAAAGATTCGTCTGATGCAACTCAAACTTGCCAAACGCTTCGAGAAAGCCATCGTTCCCAAGCTTGCAGACATGATCAGTGATGCCTTGGGACATACGGGAGGGAAGAGAAAATAATATGAAAATAATCATTGCATATATTCCTGTACTTCATGAGGGATATAGAACGTTTTTTAAAAAGCATGCAGATGCGAATATTCTCTACGTGGTAGGGTTAGATTTTATTTCTGAGTTTGAACATTTGAAAAAAGATATTCGAGCATTGAATCCAGAATTGATAGTACAAGCTGTTTCAGCTTGGAATCTTTTCAAGGATGTAAGGATTTTGCATAAGGAGGACATTGGAAATCCTGAATTTGTAGATCTTCATATATGCATACCAAATGATGATGTGACGTCTGAAATAAAAGAAAGATATTTTTCAAAAAATCGAGTAGAAATAGATACCATTTTCCTTCGATGGGATAAAAAAACCGCAGTTGAACCAATCCAGGTTTCTCCAGATATTACGATAAGTGAGGATGAATTTGATAAGAAAATGATGAGCGTGACGGAAGAAGAGGGTGTGAAAGCGAAAGATTGGTGGCGTCGGTTGGGGGCTATTGCAGTGAAAGATGGTAAGGTTATCCTCAAGACGCACAACAGATACGTTCCTTCGGATCAGATAGCGTATGATCAAGGTGATCCTCGAAGTAATTTTAAAAGCGGGATTCATCTAGAATCATCTCTTGCTCTACATGCAGAGGCGGGACTGGTGGCTGAGGCTGCAAAAGAGGGAATATCTCTCAAGGGGGCAGACGTGTACGCGGAAGCGTTTCCGTGCCCTCCATGTGCAAAGCAACTCGCATATGCAGGTATTCGGCGACTTTATTATCGTACAGGATATAAAGTGCTCGATGGAGAAAGTATTCTACGAAGCCAGGGGGTAGAAATTGTTTTTGTTGATGTAAAATAAAAAACCTCCCGCGATTTTCTCGCAAGAGGTAGAGTCATCCAAACGGCTATTCAAGACGCCCTTTGACTAGTTCACGCTCATCAGGGCTCAGGTATTTCGGAGTCGTTTTGTTTGTACGAAGGCGTTCGAAAACATGCATCCGTCGAACATTTTCGGTGATCTCTTTATTTTCTTTGGCCAAAGTCACATGGACTCTACCTGTGCCATCAGGAACAATGATGTTGGCGTGCAAATGAAGAACGCTACCCGCATTGAAGTTCGGTGGGCCGAATCTCATTGCAAGGCAACCACCTCTGGCACCATAGCCATTCTTGGCCCAGAGAAAAAGGTGCGTCATCGCTTCCATGTCCGTAGGAAGGATATCTGCATTCGGAGAAACGTGCCGTTCTGGCGCCATGACCAGATGAAGGCTCGTGTGTTTGAGTGGGAATGGATTTTCCCAGATTCTCCAGCGAGTTTCGGGAGTATTCCCGTGCTGGACAAGAATGCGATTTTTACTGTCGAGCGGATCACAGAAAGGGCATTTGCCCGCCAAGTAATCCGCAATCATGCTCGCATACTGTTTGAGTGTTCGGCAGTTAACGAGAGTCTGAACCTGATGCTCAGAAAGTCCCAGAATAACAGGGAGTGACAAAGAGTTCATACATACCTTTCGTTTTCAATTGTTTACTACAGTCCAATCGCAATACTATAGAGAAAAAAGACTTTGTCAATCATCCTTCCTTTTTCCTTTCTGGTAGTTTTTTGGTTGGCCAAACTTGAATTTCCAAGATTCATCAGATTTTAGAGCTTCCAAATCTGGTTCAATTAAGTGGGCATGAATATGTGCAACAGTACTGCCATAATTACCTTTATCTGGATTGGTTCCAAATCGTATTGCTATTCCACCACCAATAATATTTCTTTTTAAGGATTCTTCGTTAAAAAGTTCTATTAATTCTGCTCCAGCCTCCTTTTCCATCTCGGTAATATGTTCTATGTGTTTTTTATGAATTGCCAAAAGTTGATGTTTGGTATTTGTATAAGGCCACTGATTTTCTGTTAAAAACCAATACTTTCCTTCCTTGATTATGGGTTTTTTGTGATATTTCTGTATATTTTCAGTACAAAAAGGACAATGACCTTGAATATTAATCTCGGCCATGACCTTCAGCTGTTCTTCTTCCCGAACATTCGCAAGGTTTATGTAACGATTCATTGAGAATCTTATTATATCCTAATTTGCATCTTAATTTAAGGCTTTTTATCCCCTTATATTGCAACAGGAATACCTTTTATTCCTGGATGAGGATTGTAATCTTCGAGAGTGAAATGATCTTTTCTGAACTCAAAAAAGTCTTTGACAGAGGTATCGATCTTCATGGTTGCAAATGGTTTTGGTTCACGTGCAAGCATCGTCTCGACTGCAGGGATTTGATCTACGAAGATATGTGCATCCGAAAAGCTATGAACGAATTCATAAGGGATAGTGTTGGTAACCTGCGCAACCATCATAAGGAGGGCCGCATACTGAACCATGTTCGAAGGAACGCCTACTGGTACGTCTCCGGAACGTTGGAACATGTGAAGGGTCAACTTGTTATCCAGTACACGAAAATGAATCCAGCCATGACATGGACATACAACTACTTTTTGCTGTTTACCTGTTCCTCGAATGATGTACTGAGGGATCCAAGGGGAAATGAAATGAGTTTTCAGATGAGGGAACTCGATGATCTGTTCGATGATATTTTGGAATTGATTGTAAGGCGTACCCTCGGCAGTAGGAAAGTCGTGGAATGCTGCGCCATACGAACCTGGTCCGAGATCGCCAGTTTCAAGACCACGCTTTTTGCATTTTTCTTCGGTGACCCACGAGCTCCACCAGTGACATCCAAACTCTTCGAGACCTTTCTGGGTACGTACACCATTTGCAAAGGCGCATATTTCTCCTATAGCCTGCTTCCATACAGTCACAGGTAGCCGGTCAGACTCTTTCGGCGCCATGTTGCGTTCATTGATAATAGGGAAACCATTCTCAAGTTTGAAACGAAGTGGTGAAGGACCGATCAGACTGATGGTATCAACTCCTTGCTGACTACTACTTCGTTCACCCTTTTCTAGGATATCTCGAAGCAAGCGTTGATATTGAGAATCGGGAGTTCTTTGGTCGGTAGGTTTCATGGCACAAATATATCATTTTCCAAATGTATTGTCGTGATACTATAAAGGCATCATGATCCTCCGTATCAAAAAACTTGATCCTGCCGCGAAGCTACCCTCACGTGCACATGAGTATGATGCGGGCCTGGATCTCTATGCTCTGGAAAAGACCATTCTGAAATCAGGGGAACGAAAGGCTGTTCGTACGGGTATTGCTCTGGAGATTCCTGAAGGGTATGTGGGGCTGATCTGGGATAAGAGTGGTATTGCTATAAAAGAGGGTATCAAAACACTGGGTGGAGTGGTTGATGCGGGATATAGGGGTGAAGTCCTTGTTGGTACGATCAATCTTTCTGCAGAAGAATATGTGTTTGAAGCTGGTCATAAAGTTGCACAAATTCTTATCCAAAAAGTGGAGCAGATGGAAATTGAGGAGGTTTCAGAGCTTACTGATACAACGAGAGGACAAGGGGGTTTTGGTAGTACAGGGAAATAGATTGACTTCATCCTCATAACACGCTACTCTCTATGGCCGGTGTCGAGGGCTCATTGTGGCAACCATCTTCTTTGACCTGTGTGAGAATACTTAGATATGGGGGTACTTCGACCGATCCTTCCTGGGTCAACCAAGCCTGGCTGCATAGGTTCCGTTAGACCTGACCTCGACACCGACCAATCTCAAGACCTTCCTTCGGGACGGTCTTTTTTCTTAGAGCTAGGCCACAATCTCCATCTGCTTCGTTATCTTCTTCGCTCAAACTCTCACCTTATATCCAATAAGATTCACTTGTCCCGTCTTCACTCGGACGCTGTGAATGTAGGATACATTCACGCGCTCCTCGTTAGCCGGAATAAGGCTCGAGTCTTCGCTCGAAGCTGCCTCGCATATGAAGATTGTGGATACGCTCTTAACCTGCGGAGAATTGTTCCTGTGCACAACTCGGTGGATAACCTGTTGACTGCATGGGGATGAAGGGTCTATTATAGTCGGCGGACTGGTCGTGTCGTTCCGAGTAATGCCGACCTATAGCTACTAGGTCTCTTCAGGTTCCCTCAACCGCCCCCGGCGCATCACTCGGACTCTCTGGCGCATCGATCTGTCTAAAAGCATATGTGTATAGACAAGGGCTGCCATTCGCAAGATGGCAGCCCCCTTTCTTTTATAGGTCGAAGGGTGGAACGGGGTAGAGGTGTACTAAAGTTCTAGCTTGAATCATTGACTTTCTCCACATATAGGTTATAGTTGTATGTGGAGGTGCGGTTCTTTGTTTGAATCTGATGCAGCTCGGTCAGCGCCCTTCCTGGTGTCTGTGCCGAGATATTGCGCGGTTCCATTGGGCCGCATCTCCACTACGATCCTTGGTTAGATCGTGCATTCGGGCTCGTTGCATTCGTGCAGCGAGCCCTTTTCTATTCTTGTGAAAGTTGTATTATCTGAGACGGACTGATTGAATTGGAAACAATAGGTGCCCCGTGACATCTTGCTACGGTTTTACTACTCGCCACGGTTCCTCACCGGCATGCATCTACAGACTTCAGTGTTTCGGGTCTCTCAGTTCAACAATACGATTGCATAAAACTTCTTAGTTCAAGGCCCATCTTCTCAGGATTGAGTAGGTGGGCCCCTTTTTGTATCGGTATGCTACAATGCCGCCATGAAAGATGCCCAGATCAAAAAGCTCATAGATGCCGAGAAGAAGCGCCAGAAAAGCGTCATCAACCTCATTGCCTCAGAGAACATAGTCTCAAAAGACGTGCTCGAAGCATTGGGTTCGGAACTGACCAACAAATACGCCGAAGGCTATCCAGGCAAGAGATATTATGGTGGTAACCAGGTCGTCGACAAGGTCGAGTCTCTGGCACAAGAGCGCGCGTTGAAATTATTCAGTCTCAGTCCTACAGAGTGGCAGGTCAATGTACAGGCGCTCTCGGGATCACCAGCGAACCTGGCGGTGTATTTGGCACTGGTCCCGCTCGGAGGCAAGATCATGGGTATGTCACTCGATCACGGGGGACATCTGACTCATGGTCACAAAGTTTCGATGACCGGCAAGGTGTGGGTCCAGGTTCCGTTCGGAGTTGATCCCAAAACTGAGACTATCGACTATGAAGATCTCAAGACCAAGGCACTGTCCGAGAAGCCGGCGATCATCGTCGGAGGATTCACGGCATATCCGCGCACGGTAGACTTCAAAAAGCTCCGTGAGATCGCCGATGCCTGTGGTGCGATCCTGATGGTGGATATGTCGCACTTCGCGGGACTGGTTGCGGGCAAGGCCTATCCGTCACCATTCCCATATGCAGATGTGGTCACTACCACGGTACACAAGACTCTCCGTGGTCCACGCAGTGCACTGATCTTTTCAAGAACTGATAAGAAGATCGTAAATTCAAAAGGCAAAGAGCAGACCTTCGGCGAGCTGATCGACAAGGCGGTATTCCCGGGACTTCAGGGTGGACCTCACCTCAACCAGATCGCGGCGGTAGCGGTTGCACTCAAAGAAGCCTCTACTCCAGCTTTCAAAAAATACGCTACACAGGTGGTGAAGAATGCTGCAGCATTGGCCGATGAACTCAAGACTCTCGGCTGGAAGATCATCTCTGGCGGCACGGATAGTCATCTTGTCCTCATGGACACCTGGATGGGCGGGCAAGGTATTTCAGGGAAAGATGCCAGTGATCGACTAGAGAAGGTGGGCATCATCGTGAACAAGAACACCATCCCTGGTGAGACGCGCAGCGCAGTTGACCCATCCGGTATCCGTCTCGGCACTGCTGCAGAGACGACTCGTGGCAAAAAGGAAAAAGATTTTAGGAAGATTGCAAAGAGGATAGATGAGGTTTTGAGGAGATAAAAAACACCCCGACAGATATCGGGGTTTGTGTTGGGGAGATGTCGGGTGACTAGTCCAGAGGATTCCGGAGTCGGAATCGGTCGTGATCAGAGGGCTCCGGCGAAGGCGTTGTGACTCGGCTTCGTTCCAGCTCTTCTGTCTGTAATTGTGTGATCATGGCACCTTCACATTCTCGCAAGTCGAAGTCTGTTTTGGCGACAGGGCATCCGGTTTTCTCTACGATCGTTGATGGCTGGATGAACACATGGAAACACCCATTGATGGATCTGAGGAAGGATACCGCCATTCCAGTAAAGCCACTGGCCTTGTCGGTGACCTGGGTACCAAGGATCTCCACGGGGACTTCCACTTCTTCGTAAGGTTCACCTTCGAATTGCAGTCGCGCTGTTTCCAGATACAACTTCTTGATCGGTTGTCCGTCTTCTGGGCTTGTTCCGTGCGGTTGGAACAGATAGTCGATGCGATATTCCATATCACATATCCAGTGTGTGACACGACCTTTGGTTTTGGTGGCCTTGTCTTCACACTCTGTTCCAAGTTTGATGACTTTTATCTTCATTCATGCCTATGTAAGTTCTCTTGTTTCAGCCTAAAGGCTATTGTGGTGAAAGAATTGGAAAACAAAAGAGAGTTCAATCCGGTAGCATAATTACATGATATGTCAATTACGTCAAGTAACAGAGGACTGATCTTTTCTGCTACAATCACCACATGAATATGCGTCAAGAACTCACTGCCGCCCTCGTTACGGCGCTTGCAAGGGTAGGCCTTGCTACTACGGACCCTTCCTCAGTTCGTCTCGAATATCCAGAGAGCCTGGATCATGGTGACTATGCTACCAACGTCGCATTGGCGTACGCAAAAAAGAAGGGAGTCAGCCCGCGTGCTTTGGCAGAAGAGATCGTCGCAGAACTTGAGAAGGCTGATCTCGAGTTTGTGGAGCAGATCACTATCGCTGGTCCCGGGTTCGTCAACTTCAAGATAAAAGATGCTGTCTTTGCGGGGAAGGTAGTGGAGATCGCGAGTGGTGACGGGGAATATGGGTGGGCGACTGATTCGAAAAGCAAAAAGGTCATGGTCGAGTATACCGACCCAAACCCTTTCAAGGTTTTTCATATTGGACACTTGATGTCGAACGCAGTAGGCGAGTCTATTTCACGTCTGGTCCAGTCATCAGGTGCAGAGGTTGTCCGTGCCTGTTACCAGGGTGATGTGGGGTTGCATGTGGCGAAGACGATTTGGGCAATACAAAACAAGAGGCAAGATTTAGGATTTAAGATTCAAGAGAGTTCAACAATTACTGAGAAGGTGAAATGGCTCGGTGAGATGTACGTGATCGGTTCGAATGCTTTCGAAGACGATGCGGTGGCACAGAAGGAGATACATGCGATCAACAAACAGATCTTCGAAAAGTCTGATCCAGAAATCAACAAGATGTATGAAGAAGGGAGGAAGTGGAGTCTCGAATATTTTGACACGATCTATGCGCGTCTCGGTACGAAGTTTAATAACTTTTTCTTCGAAAGCGAAGTCGCCGATGCGGGTGTACAGATCGTCAAAGAATTTCTCGGCAAAGTATTCATAGAAAGTGAGGGTGCAACTATTTTCAAAGGAGAAGACTATGGAGTGCATACACGCGTCTTCATCACTTCCAATGGTCTACCAACCTACGAGACCAAAGAGCTCGGCCTCAACAGCAAAAAGTTCGAATTGTATCCAGATCTCGATGAGTCAGTGATCATCACTGCCAATGAACAGAGTGATTATTTCAAAGTACTTCTGAAAGTGTTTTCGTTGGTCAATCCAAAGATCGGGGACAAGACCAAACACATGAGTCATGGCATGTTGCGCTTTGCTTCAGGGAAAATGTCTTCACGCAAAGGCAATATCATTGCTGCAGAAAGTCTGATCGATGATATCAAGGAACTGGTAACAGAAAAGATTTCGGGTAGAGAATTTGGTCCCGAAGAAGCTGAGAAAGTAAGTGATGAGATCGCGATCGGTGCGATCAAATACACGATCCTCCGTCAAGCCGTAGGTAGTGACGTGATCTTTGATTCTGCGACGTCGGTATCATTCGAAGGAGACTCGGGTCCATATCTGCAGTATGCGGCAGTGAGAGCGGGAGCGGTTCTGGAGAAGGCAAAACAGATTCAAGATACAGGATTCAAGATTCAGGACATGCCGTCTATCCAAGTCAGTACTCTCGAAAGACTGATAGTTCGTTTTCCAGATATCATCGCTCGTGCACGTGCCGAGTATGCACCGCAACATGTGGCAGGATATTTGATCCAACTAGCAGGAGCATTCAATGCCTTCTACGCCACGAATGTTATTGTCGATGAAAAGGAACCGTTGTCCGCATATCGCGTCGCAGTAACCAAAGCGTTTCTAACGGTGATGAGGAATGGTCTGTGGATCCTCGGTATCAAAATTCCTGAGAGGATGTAAGGAGCGAGGTTCGAACTTGCCAATATGCTAAAATAGCTTTACTTTTACTCCATGTCTGAACCTGTTACCCCAGAAAAGAAGAATACCAAAAGCACTCATGCTGAACGTGAGGAGCGTATCCTTGCGTCCTGGAAGGAGAAGGGGATCTTCGCCAAGACTCTGAACAAAGACGCGCCACAAGGAGAGTTCACCTTCTTCGAAGGACCTCCGACAGCCAACGGCATGCCCGGTATCCACCACCTCGAGGCTCGTGCTTTCAAGGACGCTATCCCTCGTTACAAAACCATGCAGGGCTTCCATGTTCGTCGTAAGGGAGGCTGGGACACTCACGGTCTACCTGTGGAACTCCAAGTCGAGAAAGAGCTCGGACTCAAGTCGAAAAAAGAGATCGAAGTCTACGGCATAGAAAAGTTCAATGAGAAATGCAAAGAGAGTGTCTGGAGATATGTCGGTGAATGGGAGAAGTTCACTGACCGCATGGGGTACTGGGTCGACCTCAAGGATCCCTACGTGACCTACAGGCCGAACTATATCGAGTCGTTGTGGAATATCGTCAAGACAGTTGAACAGAAGAAACTCCTCTATAAGGATTACAAAGTCGTACCATGGTGTCCGCGCTGCGGTACCGGGCTCTCGTCGCATGAACTCGCGCAGGGGTATGAGACAGTCAAAGACTTGTCGGTTTACGTTAAGTTCAAGATTCAGGATCCAAGATTCAAGAATACATTTCTTTTGGCATGGACGACGACTCCGTGGACTCTTCCGGGCAACGTCGGATTGGCGGTAGGGAACGATGTTGAGTATGTCCAGATTGTCATTCCCGTGAAAACGGGAATCCAGGATCAGACCGCGGACGCCCGAGTCATCCTTGCAAAAACTCGTCTCAGTTTGATCAAAGAATCCTATCAAATTGAAAAAGAATTCAAAGGCTCTGACCTCGTTGGTCTCGAATATGAACCACTGTATCCATTCTTGAAAGACGGAGTGACCGGCACAGAGAAAGACAAGCTCAGTAATGCCTTCAAGGTATACGCGGGGGACTTTGTTACAACTGAAGATGGTACAGGCATCGTCCATATCGCGCCGATGTATGGCCAAGACGACTTTGAGCTTGGCACAAAGGTGGGCTTACCAAAATATCATCTGGTTAACGATGACGGCACATTCAAGTCTGAGGCTGGTTTTCTTGCAGGTAAGTTTGTGAAGAGCGAAGAAGTTGCCGTGGAGATCATCAAGAACTTGGCGCTCCGCCCAGAGGGCAGCCTCCTTTTCCATAAAGAGAAACACGAGCATACCTACCCACATTGTTGGCGTTGCAAAACACCGCTTATCTATTTTGCGCGTGACTCGTGGTATATCCGTATGTCCGAGCTCCGTGACAAGCTCGTCACAGAGAACACAGAGATTGCTTGGGAACCTGCTCATATCGGACAGGGTCGGTTCGGTGAATGGCTCCGAGAAGTCAAAGACTGGGCGATCTCACGCGAACGGTATTGGGGTACGCCTCTGCCTGTGTGGGCATGTACTGGATGTGACAAAAGGCAGGTCGTAGGATCTGTGGCAGAGATCGCGCAGAAGCCCAAGAATACCTACTATGTCATGCGACATGGAGAGGCAGAGAATAACGTGAAGGCGATCCTTTCTGGTAAGGCAGATGTTCCGCATCATCTCACAGAGAAAGGAAAGACTCAGGTCACTGTGGCCGCTGAAGCTCTCAAGAAAGAAAAGTTCGATATGATATATGTGTCACCATTCGTGCGTACGCAAGAAAGCGCAGAAATACTTCGCAGTACGTGGGGTCTCGATAAGGGCGCGATGCATACAGATGAGCGTCTCCGTGAACTCGGTACTGGTTCTGCAGATGGGACGAGTGTTTCTGATTTTGTGAAAGGTTTTAAGGGTCACGACCGATTTACCCAGGCACCCGAAGGAGGTGAGACATTCGCCGATATCAAGAAACGCATGGGTGACTTTTTGTACGATATGGAACGTACTCATGAAGGCAAGAAGATCCTGATCGTCACTCATGAGACGCCCGCATTCCTCTTGTTCGCTGCGGCCAAGGGTTGGAATAGATCTGAGTCCATGCACATGCGCAAAGATGTGGATTTTATACACAATGCACAGTTCCATGTCTTGGATTTCTCCATCCTCCCTCATAACCATGAATACGAACTCGATCTTCATCGTCCGTATATAGATGAAGTCACGCTCACATGTTCATGCGGTTCTCCGATGAAGCGTGTCAAAGAAGTCATGGACGTATGGTTCGACTCGGGGGCGATGCCTTTTGCACAGGATCATTATCCTTTTGAGAATAAGGATCGTATCGACGGCAAGCTGTTGGGGATCAAGAAAGCCACCAACTATCCTGCAGATTTTATCTCCGAAGCCATCGATCAGACACGTGGGTGGTTCTATACGCTCCATGCGATCGGTGCACTCATGGGCAAAGGCAAGGCATTCAAGAATGTCATCTGTCTCGGGCATATCCTCGACGCTGAGGGTAAGAAGATGAGCAAATCCATCGGCAACGTGGTCAACCCATGGGACATGATGGATCTCTATGGTGCAGATGCATTGCGCTTCTGGATGTACTCGGTCAACCAACCTGGCGAGTCAAAGAACTTCGACCAGAAGACCGTCGATGAGATCATCAAAAAAGTGTTCAACTTGGTTACGAATGTCACGACGTTTTATAAGATGTACGAAGGGACAAGGAACAATTCAACAAAGGAACAATTGAACAATTCATCGCACGTGCTAGATAAATGGATTGTTTCCAAGCTCGATGAACTGGTGGGGCATGTGACCACAGGTCTGGATGCGTACGTGTTACTTGAACCTACACGCGCGATACGTGACTTCATTGCCGACTTGTCACAGTGGTATGTGCGTCGTTCACGTGACCGATTCAAAGATGGTGGCGAAGATGCACGACATGCACTGGAGACGACTCACTATGTTCTCGTGACACTTGCGAAAGTCATGGCGCCATTCACGCCGTTCTTCGCAGAGTATCTCTACCAGGAAGTAGGAGGTGACAAGGAGAGTGTGCATCTGGAGCAGTGGCCAGTAGCAGGAATAGTCGATAAGAACCTCATCACCGATATGCAAACCGTACGTGATCTCGCCTCACGCGGTCTCGAAGCTCGTATGAAATCCAAGATCAATGTTCGTCAGCCACTACAGACACTCAAAGTCAGGAAGGAAATATCGTTGACCCCAGAACTCGTCGAACTTGTGAAGGACGAGGTTAATGTCAAAGAAGTCAAAACAGACACTTCGATCGCACAGGATGTCGAGCTCGATATCACTATCACTCCGAGTTTGAAAGAAGAAGGAGATCTCCGTGAACTCATCCGTAAGATCCAAGATGCTCGCAAAGAGAAAAATCTCTCTGTGAATGATGTGGCGATTCTTACACTCACCGAAGAAGCGCGACCTCTTGCTATGAAATACGAACAGGAGATCAAGAAGACAACAGGACTGTCGGCTATAGAATACGGTGAAGTGTTCTCGGTGAGAATATAAAAGACGATGTACAGCATCCATACTACACCTGGATTTGTGATCGGTTCACGCCCCTACGGCGAAGCAGGGAAGATGTTGTCGATCTTCACGCGTGACCTTGGCCTCGTCTCGGTCGCCGCGCAAGGCATCCGTCTCGAGAAGTCGAAACTCCGCTACCATACCAGTGACTATTCACTCGGTATTTTCTCTTTGGTCAGGGGCAAAGAAGTGTGGAGGCTCACGAGTGCGCAGCAGTCTGTCATTCCCGCAAGCCAAAGCGCAGCGGAGGCGCAAGCGGGAATCCAGGATCTGCTCACAAGACATGGTGATATCCTGGATTCCCATTTTCATGGGAATGACAAACTAAAAAACAGTAGAAAAATACACGCACAACTCCTCGTCCGTATGTCCACGTTACTCAAGCGCCTCCTGCAAGGTGAAGATCCCCATCCAGAACTTTTTGACTGTCTAGAGTCAACAGTCGGAATAAGTGGCCATATGCCCGCTGAGAAATTGCCGGAACTCGAGTCTCTCACTGCGCTCCGTATCCTGAACCTGCTCGGCTATATCGGTGACCATGAAGTCACCAAGCCATTCGTCATGTCCTACGATCTCTCGGCCGAGTTGCTCTCTACTTTTTCACCAATACGGGTGCAAGTGAACGGTATCATCAATGCTTCCTTGCAGGCGTCACAGTTGTAGTTGACATAAGTAACTATATATGCTACTATATATACCGAAACCATAGTACTCGGATCACCCGAGAAAAATCAAACAAAAGGATTGTTTCGTGAAAACAGTTAAACTCAAAAATGGCGCTGAAGAACCAGAGCAATTGGTAACGGTGACGATGATGTCAATCAAGCACCTCTGGGAATCTTGTGGAATTCCAGGTGTGACTCAGGTCAGCGATCTGGTTCAGATTTGTCAGAGAGATCCTGATTACAAAAAGTTTGGAAGCAACGAAGACGAGCTGAAAAAATTCAGCTTACTTCAACCAGGAGGGGGTGTTCATGACTCAATCCGCAACATCGTCTTATCCGCCTTCACTGGTAAGGGGCTGGAGCTTGAGCTCCATTCGCCTCTGGCAGAATAATTCGACATTACCCGCCCGAACAGGAAACCCACTGTTCGTTGGCGGGTTTCTCTTTTTACTATACAATTGAGTCAATGCCCTCTGAGGATGAAGGTCGTATTGAAGAACTCAAAAAGTCGCTGTATTCGCGATCGGCTCCTGATGTGCGTACGCGACGCAAGCTACGATTCTCTGACAAGACGTCCGAGGTGCCGACTGCATGGGAACGTCCTGTAGAGACACCGTCCGAACCTGTCGAGCTTAACGAAACCTACAAAGAGAAAATCCCTATGTCATTTCTCACCAAACTACTCATTGCATCTGCACTCTTCTGCGCGATCGCGGTCGGTGTCGGAGCACTTCTTTTCTTCCAAGGGGCCAACCTCATCTCTGCCGACAATATCGACATCGTCATCAACGGTCCGGTATCTGTCTCAGGAGGGGAGCCCATCAAGTTCGATATCAAGGTTGCCAACAAGAACAACGTCGACCTGCAGGTTGTGGATCTGGCAGTAGCATTTCCTGATGGAACGATCGACCCCAAAGATACTTCCAAAGAACTCAAGATCTTCAAAGAACTCCTCGGTGACATACCCGCTGGTCGCTCTCTCGATAAGACCGTCGAAGCAGTGATATTCGGTGAAGAGAATCTACAAAAACAGATCGAAGTGATCGTCACGTATTCGGTCAAAGGGTCTTCTGCAGTATTCACCAAGACACGCAGCTACGACGTACTCATCAGTTCGTCACCGATCGGGCTCAATGTATCTTCTTTCACTGAGGTGACTTCGGGTCAGGAGTTTGATTTTGATATAGACGTCACCTCCAATTCTGCCGAAATTTTGAAAAACGTAGTGCTCAAGGCGGAGTATCCATTCGGATTCCAATTCTTGTCATCTGATCCCAAGGTGGCATTCGATCAGGATACCTGGAGGATCGGTGACATACCTCCTGGCCAGAAACGCACCATCACCATACGAGGTGTCGTCCAAGGAGAGAATACAGATGTGCGCGTCTTCCGGTTCCGCGTTGGAGCACAACATTCTCGTAACCCAGAGGATATTGGTACTGAATACGCCAGTGTCGAGCGAGAACTCTCCATCCAAAAGCCGTTCGTTTCTGTAGAAGTGTATGTCAATAATAACGAAGCCCAAGAAGATTACGTGGCACGTTTCGGTGAGTCGACGCGCGTCGAGGTCGCATGGTTCAACAACCTCTCGGTGCCTATATCCAACATGAACATCACTGCACGACTCTCGGGGAATGCGTATGACAAGACTGCGATCCAGCCGGATCTCGGTACGTATCGTTCTGCCGACAACGAGATCGTCTGGAATCAGATCTCAGTACCCGAGCTCGGATCGGTCTCGGCTGGTGATAGTGGCAAGGTGTCTTTCTCCATAACCCCGACCAATAGCAAGGCGACATCACTCACCAACCCGATCGTGTCGGTGCATGTCGATATTTCGGGTAACCGCAATCAAGAATCTCGTGTACCAGAAAAGCTCACGTCTACCGCGATCAAGAATATCAAAGTCGCTTCTGATGTGAGTTTGTCGGGACGGTCGTTGCGTACAGTCGGACCATTCACGAACACGGGCCCGATACCTCCACGTGCCGAACAAGAGACGACCTATACCGTACTATGGACTATCAACAGTGGTTTCAATGCCGTTCATAATGCACAAGTCACCGCGTCTGTACCTGCATATATAAAATGGATGGGGCAGATAGCGCCCGCGTCGGAGAGTGTCACCTATGACAGCAACAAGGGCACCATAACCTGGGACGTAGGTAACATCCCAGCGGGTACGACAGGTTCACAGCAGAGGAAAGAGGTTGCATTCCAAGTTTCTCTTGAGCCGGGGGTCAACTTGGTAGGGCAGGCGCCGATACTCGTAGATCAGTCTCGGCTGACGGCAATAGACGACTTTACCGGGAGTATGCTCGAAAGTACTCATGACTCTATCACCACTCGCTTTAGTACCGATCCTGCCTATCGAGAGAGGGATGAGAATGTAAACCCATAGTATAATAGATTTATGTCAAAAATAATTTCAATCATCGTCATACTTGTCCTTATCGGAGGTGGTGTCTATATAGTCACTAATGATTCCAAGGTGTCAGTTACTATACCTGTTGAGCAGAATGTGGCGACGACTACGCCTGTTACTTCTACTGCAACCAGTACAACGAGCATCCCTACGGTCAAGGTTCCTGTCTCGGTAAGTTCTCAGATAGTAGCTACAAGTACCGTCAAGACATATTCCATGGTCGAAGTTGGAGCACATGCATCCAAGACCGACTGTTGGAGTGCTATCAATGCCAAAGTTTACAACCTGACTTCATGGATCGGTAACCATCCAGGTGGAGAGCAGGCGATACTCTCGATCTGTGGCAAGGACGGCACGGCCGCATTCAATGGTCAACATGGTGGTCAGGGGGCGCCAGCGAACGTGCTCACCAAGTTCTATCTCGGCGAACTCAAATAATATGCAGTCCAGTACGCTCAAGTCATATGCTCCTGTCGTTCTCCGTATAGGCATCACGCTCGTCATGGTATGGTTCGGATCGCAACAACTCCTTCATCCTGAGAAGTGGACGGGATTCTTGCCTGACTGGGCAGGTTCGTTGCCACTCTCAGCTATTGCATTCATCAAACTCAACGGACTTTTCGAAGTGGTTGCAGGGATACTTCTCCTCGTCGGATTTCGGGTGAGGATCATTGCAGGGCTTCTGGCTCTCCATATGGCTGGGATAGTCATGTCGGTCGGATATACACCGACGGGCGTGCGAGATTTTGGCCTCATGGTTGCACTCATATCGATGGCTATGCAGGGTGGGGATATGTGGTCATATGACATACGGAAAATGCAAGATCAGAGCCAAGATCTGGCAAAATATTGACAAATCCCTAATATCGGTTATACTGCTGTCAGATTCTTTGAACCCTTTAGGTGTCATATGGGTTGACGACGCGAGAGGTTGTTTGGACCAACTCCACCAGAGTTGTGATAACATCTTGTGCTCCTCAGTGTGATACCGCCCGTCTTCAGACAACATCCCAGGACTGGTTCCTCGCCACCTCCAAAATGTATTCTCTGAAGACGGGTCCACTTTCCTGGCGTCCACCAGGACCCTTCCGTTCCGATCGTTCTACTGGCATTTGCCTCCGAAGGTTAATTTGTTCTCCTTCGGATAAGGTTCCTCGCTGGTGTACTACATCGAACGGGAGGGTGACTTTCCAAGCCAAGACGCTTCCCGTCCTGGCTTTTTTCGTATACAATGCGACATATGAAAAAAGAGGACACAATGGAATCGTTGGTGGCTCTCTGTAAACGCAGAGGTTTTATTTTTCAGGGATCGGAAGTTTATGGAGGCTTGGCTGGTACCTGGGATTATGGGCCACTGGGAGTTGCTCTCAAGAACAATATCAAACAGATCTGGTGGAAACGTTTCGTCGATACTCGTGACGATATGTATGGTATGGACGCAGCGATCCTGATGAATCAGCGTACCTGGGAAGCCTCCGGTCACGTCTCTGGCTTCGCCGATCCACTCGTAGAGTGCAAAAAGTGCAAACATCGTTTTCGTGCGGATCAGATCGGCACACAAGCAGGAGACAAGAGTTGGCAGTTGCCAGATAGTTGTCCTGAGTGTGAGACCAAGAATTCTTGGGAACCGGTGAAGTCTTTCAACATGATGTTCAAGACACAGGTCGGAGCAAGTAACGACTCTTCATCGGTGTCGTATCTGCGCCCAGAGACAGCTCAAGGTATGTTCGTGAACTTCAAGAATATCCTTGACTCACTGCATCCGAAACTGCCATTCGGTATGGCACAGATCGGCAAGGCATTCCGCAACGAGATCGCTCCACGAGATTTCTTGTTCCGTGCACGTGAGTTCGAACAAATGGAGATCGAGTATTTCGTCAACCCAAAAGAGTGGGAGAAAACCTTCGAACATTTCAGACAGGAAGTCTTGGCTTTCACCAAAGACGTGGGACTCAACGCTGCCAAAGTCCATGAACTCGAAGTTGCCGACGGTGACAGGGCACACTATTCCAAGAGAACGATCGACTTCGAATTCGATTTCCCATTTGGCAAGAAAGAGCTCTATGGTCTGGCGTATCGCACGGACTTCGACCTCAAGCAACACTCTGAATTTAGTAAGGTAGATTTGTCATACTATGACGAAGAGAGCAAAGAGAGGTTCGTCCCACATTGCATCGAACCATCATTTGGTCTCGACCGCACCGTACTTGCGGTTCTCACTGATGCCTATACCGAGGATGATATGGGTGGCGAGAAACGCACCTATCTCAAACTGACCCCATCAGTTGCACCATACAAAGTGGCAGTTTTTCCACTGCTCAGGAATAAACCTGAGCTCATCAAGAAAGCCCAAGAAGTATTCTCTACGCTAAAAGCCAACATCCCCGGAGTTATCTTCGACGACAACGGTAACATCGGCAAACGTTATCGCCGTCAAGATGAGATCGGTACACCGTTTTGCGTTACTGTCGACTTTGAGACGATCGAAAAAGGAGAAGGTGTCACCGTACGCGATCGTGATAGTGGCACGCAGGAGCGTATCGCAGAAGATAAGTTGGTAGAGTATCTGGTAGGGAAGATTCAGTAGTTGTCATTCCCGCGAAGGCGGGAATCCAGGATCTAGCCACAGAGTGTGGTGACATCCTGGATCCCCATTTTCATGGGGATGACAAAATAAAGTTAAACTTACATTTCTATGAACTTCACCAAAACAATCCTGCCGAACGGGCTGCGACTCATAACTGTCCCGATGAAAGACAATCCATCGGTCACCGTGTTGGTCATGGTTGAAGCCGGATCAAAATATGAATCCAAAAATATCAATGGTCTCTCTCATTTCTTGGAACATATGGTCTTCAAAGGCACGCCACGACGTCCCAAAGCAACCGACATCTCTCGAGAGCTCGATGGTCTCGGTGCACAGTACAACGCCTTCACGGGTCAGGAGTACACCGGCTACTATGCAAAAGTCGCTGCACAACAACTCGACAAGGCTCTCGATATTGTCTCGGACTTGTATCTCAACCCAATGTTCCCGGTAGAGGAGATCGAACGAGAGAAGGGGGTGATCGTCGAAGAGATCCGTATGTATCAGGACATGCCACATAGAGACGTGCATGATGTGCTCAGTGCATTGATCCACGGAGATCAGCCAGCCGGGTGGAGTATTGCAGGTACTGAAGATCACGTGCGCTCGTTCACCCGAGAGCAGCTCATAACATATCGCTCAGAGCACTATGTCTCTCAGGCAACTACTGTTGTGGTCGCAGGTTCGTTCGATGAGAGCACGATACAGACACAAGTGGAGAAGTTGTTCGGAAGTCTCTCTGTATCTGCCAAGAAAGGCAAAGACAAAGTCATCGAGAAGCAAGATGTTCCGCGCTTTGTCATAAAGCACAAAGAGACTGACCAAGCCCACGTTGCTATCGGTGTTCGTTCGTTCTCTCTGTTCGATCCTCGTATCCCGGTGATGAATGTGATGATGACGGTACTCGGCAAGGGCATGAGTTCGAGACTTTTCTCCAAGATGCGCGACCAACTCGGCATCTGTTATTACGTCAACGCGGGACATGACACCTATACCGACCATGGCAATGTGGTGTTGGCCGCTGGAGTAGACGTATCTCGTCTCGGAGAAGCAGTCAAAGGGATCATGGAAGAATGTATACGTCTCAAAACAGAACCTGTCGGAGAGGCCGAGCTCGAGAAAGCCAAGAACTACATGATCGGTACAACCATGCTCGAACTCGAAACATCCGAAGCCAGGTCGGAGTTCGTCGGTTCACAAGAGATTCTCAAAGGAAAAGTGCAGACCCTCGAAGAAAGCATTGCCAAGATTCGTGCAGTGACCTCATCGGATATACAAAAGCTGGCACAGGAAATCTTCGTAGACCAGCATCTCAATATGGCGATGGTAGGGAATGTGAAAGATGATTCTGCCTTCAAGTCAGACTTTACCTTCGCTGCAAAATAGCACGTTCGTCTTGTGTGATCGTGAGATGAGTATATACTAGGGTTATGAACCGTATCTCTATCAGTACCGGCACGATCGTCAGATTTTTTGCAGTTGGTCTCTCGGTGGTTGCGGCATACTATCTCTTCGATATTGTACTCTCGATCCTTGCTGCCATCGTGGTTGCCTCCGCGATCGAACCGGTGATCCGTCGTTGTGCACGTATAGGCCTCAATCGTATCGCCAGTGTCGTGGTGATGTATGTGAGCATCATACTTCTTCTGCTCGGAGCGATGATCTTCCTGGTGCCACGTGTCATCCGAGAACTACTAGAATTCCTCAACAACCTTCCGGCTACTATTTCTCTCGGAGAAGTGTGGGGGCCACTTGGTGACGGGTCACTGTTCGGTCTCAAGACGATCGCGATATCAGACTTCATTGCCTTGGCACAGTCATATTTCGTAAGTGATGGTAATACACTCCAGACGGTGAGTGCAGTCTCCGGAGGAGTGATCTCTTTTGTATTGATCTTTGCATTATCATTCTATCTTTCTGCAAAAGGTGAGGGAGTCGATGACTTCCTGCGTATTATCACACCCCTGCATCATCACGAATACATCATCGGTCTCTGGAAACGTTCTCGTCGGAAGATCGGTCTGTGGTTGCAAGGTCAGGTAGTACTCGGCTTCATCGTCGGGGTACTGGTATACATCATGCTCAGTATTGTGGGGATCAAGCATGCACTCCTCCTGGCACTCTTTGCAGGGCTCCTTGAGATCATCCCAGTCTTCGGACCATTCGTCGCTGCTATACCGGCAGTGATGGTTGCATTTGGCTCGTACGGCATAGGTGTCGGCCTATTGGTCGCGGTGCTCTATGTCCTGATCCAGCAACTCGAGAACCATGTCTTCTACCCGCTGGTGGTACGCAAAGTCGTGGGAGTCTCGCCGATCATCGTTATTCTCTCTTTTGTGATCGGGGTGAAGCTCGCAGGTGTACTCGGTGCACTCATTGCGGTGCCTCTGGCCGCAGCTGGTATGGAGTATGTCAACGACGTTGAGAAAGGTAAGATGCCGAAGGTGTAATAAAAAAGCCCGACATGACATCGGGGTGCGTGTGGTGGAAGATGGCAACTTAAAACAATGGTTAGAATCCCTCCATCCCGTAAGCTCGGCAGCGAGCTTCGTTGAATTTCACATCCAACCTTTTGAGTGCCTCGATTACTTCACTCGTACCTTCCGAGGGAAGAATACCAAAGACCTTCAGAAGACTTTCGGTAGGATCATAATCAAGATTGGCATTATCCATCTGAAATGTCATGCCACTTGAATGTCGAATCATACCGCTCATGATTTCACGGAAGTTTATCGGGGTTATTTCAAGTGGAAAACTGAATGATGCCACATCAAGAGTTGTTCCACCTTTGCTATGTTTTTCACTAGGTGGATAGATGAGTGCTTCGACGTTGATTATCATAATGAACTTTTCCTTTCCAGAACGTATATTACTCGGTTGGGGAGTTTTGTCTAGTAAATAAAAAAGCCCTACGGAGGGCTTGTGGAGAGGCGGGATTGGTTACTTCGGAAGTGAATCCTTCATGCACGCACCTCTACGTATGAAGAACATGAGCAGTTCCAGGAAAAGATACAAGAGTAACATGCTAACAACCCAAAACACTTCAGCGACCAACATTTTTAGCACATCTTGCATAATGAAGGTGTTGATGAGCGACGATGCCGCGAGTACCGGGAACGCAATGTAGACGAGAAGCCTTTGCATGATACGGAATGGAGCAATTGATGGGTGTTTCGAATCAGGTTTATTGGCAGTAGTAACTGCGTATAGCATCAATCTGCTTGTGACAACGAACAAGAAAACCAGCAGGAAGATGCCAAAGGCATCAAAGATCCGAGGGATCCCAAAGTGACCCAGTGTAACTTTTCCGAGGATTTCTCCGGTCTCATGATTACGTCGTTCCCAGAATCCGAGCAAGACGAAGGCTGAGAGTACTGCGTAACATAGTGTTCGCCGATTGAAAGACCGCCATCCCACGTACGTAGCAGGTAACAAGCTAATTTTCATAAGAACAAGAATTGGTTGAAGTTGCAAACTCTGGATAGAGTATAGATCTGACATGGTAAATAATCAATAAAAAATCCCGTCCTGTCTGTCTGGGATGGGATTGTGCGATTTACTCTTTCCTGAGTAGTCTATAGGGCTTGAGTCTCTCCTCGAAGAATTTCCAACCTTGAAGTTTCAGTTCCTCGATCGTACTCAAGGTGTTTTCATCAGGAAGCGCATATCGAGCGGTCAGATTGTTGGATTGCCAGTCGTACGACAAGGTAATCGCACACATAATCCCATCGACCAGTATCCATTTATCCAGGAGATGAGCTAGTTGCTCACGATTCGTTATTGCAACATCTTTCACTCTTTCACCAATAGACGGATTTACTCCAGAGGTGAATTGTTTGCCTGGAGGTGCATAAACATAGATGTGGACTCTAACTGTTAGTGGGTTCATCATGTTCCTTTGATTGGTTGTTTTTACGTCAACGTTCACAGCACTCTCAGGTGGTAACGGTCGAAGCATGTAGCTTCATCGAAACGAAACCCGATCAACCTGAGACTTCTGATTGTGGCTTCCGGTCGACCATCAGGGAGGTGGGCGTGCACCTGGAGGATTCCTTCCTGAGGGTCGTAATCCTCTGGTTCGTAGGAGAATATCATGCATCCATGTTCCACTGTCCCTGGTCTTGTGATGTCTGGATTGTGGCCTGATTCGAATGAATGGCTGCCGAGTTTGGGCAACTTACTTCTTTCGAGGTTGGATTCCTTGCGTGAGCTGATCAATCTTTGTGAGGCATAGACGTGAGCAATGATTTTCATAGTTCAAAACCTTTCTGCCTCAATATAACCATACCGTCATCCGAATGTACACCAACATCTTTTTGCGATAGACTGGGCGTTATGGCACAGCCTTTCTATATCACAACCACGCTCCCGTACGTCAACGCCGATCCTCATATCGGCTTTGCCATGGAACTTATCCGTGCAGATGCTGTGGCGCGTCTTCATGTGCTCGGTGGGTACGATGTCTTCTTTAACACCGGTACCGACGAACATGGTCTCAAGGTATATCGCAAAGCAAAAGAGCAGCATGTAGATACCCAAGAATACGTCGACGGTCTGGCACAAAAATACAAAGACCTGATCCCTGCACTCGGTGTCCGCAGGGAAGTGAACTTTATCCGCACCACCGATGCTCGCCACAAACAGGCAGCTGCGGCATTTTGGGACAAGGTCAAGGCTAACGGTTTTATTTACAAAAAGTCCTACTCGGTCAAATACTGCGTCGGTTGCGAGCTCGAAAAGACCGACTCAGAGCTCGTCGAAGGTCGTTGTCCGCTCCATCCCGTGCAGGAACTCGAGCTTATCAATGAAGAGAATTATTTCTTCAAATTCAGCGCATTCCAACAGAGGCTCCTCGATCTCTACGAACAGAACCCACGATTTGTTGTGCCTGATTTTCGGTTCAATGAGATCAAAGCTTTCGTCGCACGTGGTCTCGAAGACTTTAGTATCTCGCGTCTATCGACCAAGATGCCATGGGGAGTGCCCGTGCCAGGAGATCCAGATCAGGTCATGTATGTCTGGTTCGATGCATTGGTGAATTATATCTCTGCGGTTGGTTGGCCAGAGGTCGTAGACTCATTCGACAGGTGGTGGCAGCAGACGGGTGGGGTGGTGCAGTATTGTGGCAAGGACAACCTCCGTCAGCAGGCAGCGATGTGGCAGGCCATGCTCATGGCGGCAGACCTTCCTCCGTCCAAGACTGTCGTCATCAATGGCTTCATCACAGGTGATGGAGGCCTCAAGATGTCCAAGTCGCTCGGCAATACGATCGATCCGCTAGAACTCGTAGGTGAGTACGGCACTGATGCGCTACGCTATTACGTACTCCGCGAGCTCACTGCGTTCGAAGACAGTCCTTTCACTACAGAGAAGTTCAAAGAATCCTACAATGCCAACCTTGCCAACGGCATCGGCAACCTCACCAGTCGTATTCTCAAAATGGCTACGACATATGGCATCACATTGTCAGAAGAAGATAAGAAGACTTCTTACTATACTCCCGCTCTCGTTGGAGAAATTGTTACTACATATGACCTTTCCAAGAAAATGTCCGAGATCTGGCAGAAGATCGCCATGCTCGATGAACATATTCAGCGCACCGAACCTTTCAAGAAAATAAAAGTCGACCCTGAGGCCGCCAAGAAAGACGTCTACGACATGCTCAAGAACCTGTTCGAGATCGCATTGATGTTGGAACCATATCTACCCGAAACTTCTGTCACTATCCAAAATCTGATCAAAGAAAACAAGATGCCCGAGAAGCCGTTGTTCATGAGAAAATAAAAATGAACTGCATCGACATCCATGGTCATGTGAACTTTCCTGACTACACAGACGTAGAGGGGGCGATCGAACGTGCACGAGCCGCGGGAGTTGGTATGGTCACGGTTGGTACTGGTCTTGCATCATCTCAACAAGCGATCGTACTCGCAGAGGCTCATGAGAATATGTGGGCAACCGTCGGTATTCATCCTACTGATACCGATGAAACATTTGATACAGAGGTATTGGAGACGTTCGCTTTGCACCCCAAGGTCGTAGCGATAGGCGAATGTGGTCTCGATTATTTCCATTCAACGCCAGAGGAGATCCCTCGTCAGCGTGAGATATTCATCCAGCACATCATGTTGGCCAATAAGGTCAATAAGCCGCTGATGCTCCATATCCGCAACGGCAAAAAGGGAGGCAATGCATACCAAGAGGCAATTTCTATTCTCAAAGAACACTCCCGTGTCCGTGCCAACTTTCATTTCTTCGCAGGGACCGTGGAGGATGCACAGGCGATCGTTGCGATGGGCAACACGGTATCATTCACAGGAGTTCTGACATTCACCCAAGACTATGATGAGGTTGTGCGCTCGGTGCCACTCACTCATATCATGTCAGAGACCGACTGTCCGTTCGTATCCCCAACACCATATCGTGGTACGCAGAATGAACCAGCCCATGTAAGGGAAGTCGTCCGAGCCATTGCTCGTATTCGTAGCGAAGATGAAGGGGCTGTAGCCAAACAAATCATCGAAAATGCGCGAGAGTTCTTCGGAATTAATCCCTAGGTCTACCCTAGGGGGTTAGATTTTATCGTTTCTTGAGACTAAATTCATACGGATTTTATCTCCATACCCTATAGTGGTCTTTAGTCTCGTGATCATTACAACTCTTGCGACATCTCATATCCTATGGTAGTCTCATGAGGTATTACTAATAACCGCAGTAAGTCCCCGCGAAGGGGTTTCGTAAAGAATATCTTATATATTCCGCACGAAGCACTGACTGCACATATATCATGGACAACATTCACGATGACCGTTTGTCGGTCTACGAGATAGGGTACCTGATCGCATCTTCTATTCCCGAGGAAAAAGTCCCTGGAGAAGCCGATGCTATCAAGAAGATCATCACCGATGCTGGATCAGTGATCATCTCAGAAGAAGCACCATACTATCAACCTCTCGCATACACTATGCGCAAGAAGATGGTATCAGGCCTTTACGAAAAGTATGATGCGGCATATTTTGGCTGGATCAAGTTCGAGGTTACTTCGGACAAGATCGAAGCCATCAAGAACACTGTCGAAATTCACCCTTCGATCGTGCGCATGCTCCTCATCACCACCGTTCGAGAGAATACCTTTTTGAACAAGAGAGCTTCGGCAGAGGCTTTGATCAAGAAGTCTCCTGAGGATGGTTCTGCTGAGACAAAAGATGCACCAGTGGCATCGGCTGAAGAGATGGACAAGAGTATAGAGGCAATGGTCAAAGAGGCATAGATAGTTTCTAAAGTTCATAAAGTACTAAGTCAAAAGTACTTTCAAACTTTAGACTTTATAAACTTTACAACTTATATATGTATCTCAACAAAGTATTTCTCATCGGAAATCTGACCCGTGACCCTGAACTCAAAGCATTACCATCAGGTAACAAAGTCGCCAGTTTCGGTCTTGCTACCAACCGCACGTACAAAGACAAAGACGGCAACCGCCAAGAATCTACAGAGTTTCATAACATCGTCGTATTCGGTCGTATCGCAGAGACAGTCTCTCAATATATGAAAAAAGGTTCTCAGGTCTACGTCGAGGGACGCCTCCAGACAAGGTCTTGGGATGGCAAGGACGGAGAGAAGAAGTATCGCACTGAGATCGTCGCAGACACCATCCAGTTCGGCAACCGCCCGACAGGCACACAGACATCGGCACCTTCCAAAGGTGGCACTGAGCCGGCAGCACCAGCAGGTGGACTATCCGATAAGATCGACTATCCAAGTGAAGAGATCAACCCAGACGATATACCGTTCTAAACACAAAGGGAAAAAAGTAAAAAGTAAAAAGGAAAAGCAAAGCGCAATTATTCAACAATTCGTAATAAAAATATGAAAAAGCAGTGTTACTTCAGTCAGCATAATATCAAGCATATTGATTACAAGGATACAGACCTCATCAAGAAGTTCATGAATCCTCATGGTCGTATGATCAGTCGCAAGCGCACCGGTGTCTCCGCAAAGTACCAGCGCCAACTCGCTACCGCAGTCAAACGAGCTCGATTCATGGGACTTCTCCCATATCTTGTAAGGTAAAGGAATTGAACAATTGAACAAAAATAAACTTCTCGTACGTGAGAAGTTTATTTTTTTATATTAGGAACTATCCCTGTAATTACATGCCGAACCTGTCATGTTCAGTGTTTACATAACCCAATTCGACTATATACTGGAAGTGATTCTGGATCCCCGCCTTCGCGGGGATGACAACATGTTATACTCTCTCCCTGTACTCCGCGTTCTCGGTATTGATACGGATGACGTCACCTTCGTTGATGAAGAGGGGAACAGCGATGGTTGCACCGTTCTCGAGGGTGACGATCTTGTTGCCACCGGTTGCGGTGTCACCTTTGACGTTGGGTGGTGCCTCGGTCACGCGGAGTTCGGCAGAGATCGGCATCTTGAAGCCCATCGGCTTCTCATCGAAGAGGAGTTGTTCAATGACAGTGTTAGCCTTGAGGAATCTGCCCTGAGGGCCGACCTGTTCTTCGGTGACCTTGAAACGTTTGGAAGGGTCCGTGGCTTCAGAGAACCACCATTCACCGCGGTTGGTGTAGAGATATTTGACCTGACGTGACTCGATCTCAGCTTCTTCGATCTTCTCGGATTGGTGGAATGAATGCTCCGCGACCTTGCCAGTAATGAGGTTCTTGAGCTTGGTAGCGTTGACTGGCTTGCGCTGTTGCTTGCGGAAGACGTGCGAAGATATAACCTCGTAAGGCTGACCAGCCATGACGATGTATTTTTTCTCTGTTACTTCGTTGTATTCAAGGAGGGACATAATAATTGCTGTGTCATCCCCGCCCCCGTATTCACGAGGACAGGCTCCGACGGGGATCTGCGGTTACGATTAAATAATGATTTGCCCAGTCTAGCCGTTTTTGACAGGGAAGGCAAGAAAGAATATGTTATAGTTAATTGACTATGTCTATAGAATTCCTACAAAATATTTATCTAGGGGTTGTTATGATTATACTTTTTTCTCTTATTACCACCATGGGAGCACGATGGTTCAAATTATCTCAGATCCGCTTCAGGCATTTTTTGGTTGCATATATTTTCTCGATAGGAGTCTCATATCCAACTTCTATATGGCTCATAAATAAGGACTTCTTTAGCTTGAATGAAAGTCCCGCTTTTTATCTATATGGAATACTCTCGCTCTCCCTTTTTACGTTTTTGTTCTATAGAACTTTAAAATTCTTTTTCAAGGATATCGTTTTCCATCAAATAGTTAAGGTCCTTATAGTGAGCGGATCTCTAGTATCCTTGGTTTTCTTCACATTTTATTTATTCATATTAACATCAATCTAAAACAAAACCCCGCCGAAGCGGGGAGTTGTCTACAGAAGTTTGCGGAATTCATCTTCCGATATGTGAGCTTGTTTCAAGATGGCTTTGAACAGCCCCTTTTTAATATTACCTGGATGCTGAGATATGTAGGTGGTCAAGTTCTTCTCGATATGTCTCAATGCGACATGACTTCCTCTTTGGCGAATAATAACGAAGCCAGCTTTCTTCAAGACTCGAATGAGCCTGTGAGCAGGAATCATTAAACAAATATACTAAGCGATAGAGACGCTGAGCGGAATATTCATTCTTCGACCCCTTTTAATGAGAGACCTCTTCTCTTTGGGGATGATTTCGCCATCATCTTTAAGAACACTGAGATAGAGTTCAAGAACTTCTTTTGCCATAGT
The DNA here is from genome assembly GCA_038065395.1 of Patescibacteria group bacterium. Lineage (GTDB taxonomy): Bacteria > Patescibacteriota > Minisyncoccia > Phycocordibacterales > PALSA-1337 > C7867-002. Next base: position 16,642 of record JBBTRB010000003.1, on the reverse strand, counting down.
CAAGACTTCCTCAAGTGTTTCTCCTTGAGTCTGACAGCCTGGTAGAGAAGGAAAGTAAGCAATATAACCACCTTCTTCAGCTTCTTCGATCTTTGCCACATAGGTGTATTTTCCCATGCTCAAAATGATATCACTGTTCATGATGTTTACAAGTTAGCCAATAATGTTGGGTTGGTTCTTATGCCTGCTTCAACTTCTCTCTGATCTTCGCCAGGATCTCGTTGCGGATAGGGAGGTTCTCTTTGAGGAACTGACGGGTAGCGTCGTAGCCACGGCCGAGCTTGACTTCGCCGTAGGAGTAGGAGGCGCCAGACTTGGAGATGAGCTCCATCTTTTCGCCGAGAGCGATGATCTCACCTTCTTGGGAGATGCCCTCGTTGTACATCAGGTCGAATTCGGTTTGTTTGAATGGAGCAGCGACCTTGTTCTTCACGACTTTGACGCGACATCTGCCACCCATGATCTCTTCGCCTTTCTTGATCTGAGCGATACGACGGATGTCGAGACGTACGGAGGCGTAGAACTTGAGAGCCTTGCCACCCGGGGTGGTCTCTGGGTTACCGAACATAACGCCGATCTGCATACGGATCTGGTTGATGAAGATGACGATGGTCTTGGACTTCGCGACGATGGCAGTGAGCTTGCGGAGCGCCTGAGACATGAGACGTGCCTGGGTACCGACATGGTGAGCGCCCATGTCACCCTCGATCTCAGCTCGCGGGGTAAGTGCTGCTACAGAGTCGATGACGACCACGTCCATTTTGCCGGTACGGATCAGACTGTCGACGATCTCGAGTGCCTGTTCTCCCGCATCTGGCTGAGAGATGAGCAGGTCGTCGATATTGACGCCGAGTCTGCGAGCATATTCTGGATCCATGGCATGTTCTGCGTCGATATATGCGCAAACTCCACCGAGTTTCTGGGCTTCGGCGACGACATGGAGGGCGAGAGTGGTCTTGCCAGAGGATTCTGGTCCATATATCTCGATGATACGACCACGAGGCATGCCACCGATACCGAGCGCGGCATCGAGACCGATCGATCCAGTAGGGACAGCGTTGATGTTGACTCTCGGTTTCTCGCCGAGCTTCATGATCGAGTCTTCGCCGAACTTGGAACGAATAGCGTCGAGTGCGTCACTGATACCGGTTGAGGTGCTTCTATGAGTTGGTCCTTTGACTTCTATGGTTTCTAGTTCTTCAGTGGATCCGCGAACGTCTTTTGAGGGCCCTTTCTTTATCTTTTTGCTGTTCATACGTGAAGGAATTATTCTTGTAATGCGGCAGGTGTATGCCTATTATATCATGCTCTCAGAGGTCGTCGAAATGCGAATTTCAGGCTTGGACACAGGGGTAGGTGCAGGGGCAGGGAGATCTACGGTGCCGACGATGCGAATCTCGGTCGATGTTTTGCGACCAAAAGAGTCTTGTGCCATGAATGTATATATATTGATCCCTGAGAATACGGTAGAAATGATCCCAAAGGCGCCATCTTCGTTGATAGCGATCGGTGTACCATTGAAAAAGAGCTCGTTTATGCGTTGAGTGTCGCCACGAATGATCACGGTCGATGTAGCCAGTGTCGCATACTGAGTCGGTTCGAATATGGTGATCTCTGGCCCACGGACGTAGTCGAGTGAACGCCATACTGCATAGCCACCAACGATAAGTACGATGAGTGAAATACCGATCGTGCGGATGATGTATCGAGTGGTCGTGCGGGTGAGAGGCATGCAGGGTAGTATATCAGCCCGTTGTCATCCCCGCGAAGGCGGGGATCCAGGAGCAAGGGAGTGGCTACTTACTCGTGTCTATATCATCACAAACTATTAGGAACTGTCCCTGTAATTACATGCCGAACCTATCATGTTCATTGTTTACATAACCAAAGTCGACTATATACTGGAAGTGATCCTGGATCCCTGGCCCAACAAGGCATGATTTTGCTAAATCACCTTCGCGGGGATGACAAAATGAAGTAGAGATGACACATACTATATTCCTTCCTCTATCGAAGTATCTGGCACCGAAGACGATGCGCCACTTTGTTCCATACCCGCACCGACACCGATGATCTCTCGTGGCTTGGAGCCGTTGGCAGCGCCGATGACACCTTTTTGTTCTAGAAGATCCATGAGTTTGGCTGCACGAGAGTATCCGACACCGAGTTTGCGTTGGATGTAGGAGGTGGAGGCTTTGTTGGCAGTGACTACAGCCTCTCGAGCAGCTTCATAGAGCTCGTCTTCCTCCTCTAGAGAGTCACTCTCCATCATTGACTCGAACGCCGCACCAGCACCGGCTTCTGGAGAGGTGAAGCTGATCTCACCCATGACCTCGTCACGATATTCGTCTACGAGATATTTGACCACGCGTTTGACTTCGGATTCGGAGATATAGGCAGATTGCAGACGAACCGGCTTGGACATCTCGGCACCCATATAGAGCATGTCTCCAGCACCGAGGAGCTTTTCGGCACCTTGTTGGTCGAGGATGGTGCGTGAGTCGATCTGTGAAGCCACCTGGAGAGCCACACGAGTAGGGACGTTGGCCTTGATGAGACCAGTGATCACGTTGACACTCGGACGTTGTGTAGAGAGCACCAGGTGAATACCAACTGCACGACTCATCTGGGCTAGACGGACAATAGCCGACTCAAGTTCGCGAGGATAGGTCTGCATGATATCGGCGAGTTCGTCGATGATGACGACGATATACGGCATCGTCTCAGGGAGCTTCGAAGCGTCATCCTCTGGTGAACCGGCAGCTTTGAATGAGGCAATAGCCGGGGCAAGGATGTTCTTGTGATAGGAGTCGATATCTCGGCAAGAATTCTGTTCCAAGAGGTCATAGCGACGGCTCATCTCTTTTGCTGCCCACTTGAGCGCGAGGATGGCCTTCTTGGCATCAGTGATCACCGGAGTGAGAAGATGGGGAGTTTTGTTGTAGAGAGTGAGCTCGACGCGCTTGGGGTCGATCATGATGAACTTGAGATTCTCTGGAGAGTTACGATAGAGAAGAGAGGTGATCAGTGCATGGATGGTGACGGATTTGCCCGACCCTGTGGCTCCGGCGATCAACATATGAGGAGCTTTTGCTAAGTTCGAGAAATGAGCCTGTCCAGTGATGTCTTTGCCGAGAGACATGAGGAGTGGCTTGTCAGAACCCTGGTAGTTGCTCGAGGACAGGAGTGTTGCGAGACCGACAGTGGTTTTGGCGGTGTTCGGTACTTCGATACCGACGAGTGATTTGCCAGGAATAGGTGCCTCGATACGGATCGGGTGCGCAGCGAGTGCAAGCGCTAGGTCGTTGTTGAGTGTAATGATCTTGGAAAGTTTGACACCCTCGGCAGGCTTGAGTGCATAGCGGGTGACTGATGGACCGATCGATACCTCATCCATCTCGACAGTTATGTTGAAGTTCTGGAGGGTTCTCTTGATGATATTGGCGTTGGCTTTGATGTCGCCTGTCTCTGCCTTGCCACGGTCCTTCTCGAGGAGAGTCAGTGGTGGCGGTGTGAACGGCTTCATATGAGGGACAGTGACAGCTGAAGCGAAGACCTTTTCTTCTGCGTCAGTGAACTTGAGAGTCTTGGAGCGATCAGGTTTCTCCTTGGGTGGTTGTACGACTGCTGCTGCCTGGATGGCAACAGCCTTGTCGACGAGCGCCTCCTCGGCATCGTCCATCTTGCCGTCAGGCTTCTCTGTCTCAGCATCCTCATCTTCTGTGCGGGTGAACCAGGATAGTCGAGGGATCATCATGCGGGCCTCAAAGAGGATGAAGATAGAGACGATGATGAGTGCGATCAGGAGCACACTGGTTGCCCATACGTCCATGATCCGCAAGAGAGGGAAGGCGATCCAACGCCCGACGATACCACCAGAGTTGGTACTGATGATGTGTATGAGGCCGAGACCTGAGATAAAGAAGACCAGTGCGCCGATGGCCTTGGAATTCTCGAAGCGTTTCTTCATGCCTCTGACGAATGCAATACTCAAGAAGGTAAATACGATCGGTATGAGGAAGTATCCTACCCCGAACATACGTACCAAGAAGATGTATACATATTCACCAACGACGCCAGCCTTGTTGAAGGCGGCGAGTAGACTCAAAAGGGTAACAAGGAATGAGAATATGGCCATGACCGCCTGGATAGTCTCATCTCGGACCTCACTCCAGACACTTTCGGTTGGATTGGAAACCTTTTTTTTCTTTGCCATAAATAATATAGACATAATAATACCACATACGTTGAATAGACTTGGAAGAACAGACTTGCAGGTTCGCGATATAAGAATATAATGGACATATTAACGGACAGTAAAAAGGAGAAAATGTAAAGGACAGTATATATCAGACACGATATGGGATAACGGACACACAAAAGAAATATAATGGACAAAAAAGACGATACACAGAATGGAGGAATGAATGAACAAATAAAGTGGAAATCACTGGGTTTTTTCTCTGCGGAAGATTATCTGCTCTATGTGTTCAAAAAGACAGAGAAGATCACATCTGCCCTTTATCTCGTCTCAGGGCTCATAAAGGACGATGAACCTCTCAAGTGGGAGTTGCGTGATCGAGGTATGAATCTGCTCTCGGCGTCCTTTACTGCATCGAGTTCACTACCTGGGGACAAGAATATCGTAGTCCAGTCGATCTTCAGTATCGCACTCGAAACCATCTCTCTGCTCAATGTTGCCCGTATATCCAAGCTCGTTTCCGAAATGAACCACGCTATCCTCGTTCAGGAGATCGACCAGGTCCTCGTCTTGCTCAAAGAACGCATCGCCGAGAGTGCAGAAAGTGCCGGATATGTCCTTTCCGAATCCTTCTTTAAGACACCGAGCCTCTTCACCTCTGGTTTCTCGTCCGATACCCGTCGTCCGACCTCTGCACATCAAAGTCATGGTCATGGACAGACTCACCAAGGGAGTCTTGCATCCTCCAAAGACCAGGGATTGGTGGATATGAAGGGGGGTATCGACAAAAAGAATAAAAGACAAGAAGAAATACTTATTCTCTTGAAAGAACGGTCTAACCTATCCGTTAAAGACTTCACGCGAGTCATCAAAGACTGCAGCGAAAAGACTGTTCAGAGAGAACTCTTGGAACTCGTCGAAAAGGGCATTGTGAAGAAAGAAGGAGAGAGGAGATGGAGTCGGTATTCGTTGAAATAAGAGGTAATGTATCCCGCAGATCCCCGCCTTCCCTGTCTGCCGACAGGCAGGGAGGGGATGACAGGGGAAGAGGGGATTTCGTCTATTCTACCTTGACTTTGAGCCTTATTTGCACTAATATACCCTCATACGTCCAAAAAGGCGTTATCCACAAGCTTTTTTGTGTGTAACCCCTCGCTCGCGTTATAATGCCTTGTATCGAGTGTGCAATCGTGAAGCCCATGATTGCATATTCGTCCCAATGCATGCGCCATACGGCAATTGCGTAGGAAAGACGTGAACTTTGATAAGTACATAAAAGTATAGTCACAAGTTCGGGTGTTCACCCGCATCATTTTCTATTCGCACGTCGATAAGTTCGAATGGAGAACGCGGGCACATCAACATTATTAAGTTATTAGTCTTATCCAACAGGACTCTTCTCACTCTTACAAATTAAACCGAGGAGGGCGATGTTTAATTACAAAAATATACGTATGAAAAAGTTTCTTATTGCAACAGGTATTGCCACATTGGCATTTGCTTCAGTTGCAGCTGCTCAGGCATACTCTTTTAGTACCAACCTTATGGTCGGTTCTACAGGTGCAGATGTCTCAGCACTTCAGACAGCGCTTATTAACGCAGGTTTCAGTATCCCAGCTATCACTTCAGGTGGTGCTGTAAAGGGTAACTTCGGTTCTCAGACAAAGGCTGCTGTCATGGCATACCAGGCATCACGCGGTATTCCTAACACAGGTTTCGTCGGTCCTCTTACTCGCGCAGCTCTCAACGGAGGTGCAGTCGCAACCGCTCCTACAACTCCTGCTATGGGATGTCCAGTAGGTTACGTTTGTACTCCTACCAATCCTTCCAACCCGTCAACACCAGTTGTTACAGTTGGAGGTCTTAGTGGAACAGACGGACTGATTTCTGATGTCGACGAACTCTCTTCATACAGTAACGAAGAGGTCGGCGAAGGTCAGAGTGATGTCAAAGTCCTCGGTATGGATGTCGAAGCTTCAAAGGAAGGTGACATTCGCATCAGGTCTATCAAGGTAAGCTTCAGTTCTTCAGGTAACGGTTCTGCTGACTCTGATGACCTCGATGATTATCTCGATGGCGTTACCATCTGGATGGGTTCAACAAAGGTTGGATCTGCAGACGTTTCTTCATTCAATGAAGATTCAAGTGGCAACTGGTCAAAGACGATCACCCTTTCAAGTGATGCTGTTATCCGCGCAGACAAGACACAGAAGATCTATGTCGCTGTTGATGCGGTCAGTACATTTGATTCCGGTGATATTGACTCTGACTCATGGTCAGTCGATGTCGAAAGTATCCGCTTCGAAGATGGTTCTGGTGTTACCACATCTGACACATCAACAGGCGATATCGACGGCATGGATGTCGCTATCGACTTCGCTAGTTTCTCATCAGCATCAGACACTGAGTTGAAATTCTCAAAGGACTCATCAAGTCCAGAGTCTTCAATCATCGTAGTTGACGATGAGAACAACACAGACGACGTTATCCTCGCAATCGGTAAGATCAGACTCGACGGTTCATCCGATGTTACAATCGATGAACTCCCTATTACCTTCACTTCATCTGCAGCAGCTGTTGCTTCAACAACAAACTCTGTTACTTTGAAGATCGGTAATGACACGTTCACCGAGACTGTTAACATCGCTGTAGGTGCATTGACAGGTACAGTTACTTTCGACAACCTTGACTATACAGTTGAGGCTGGAGAGACTGACCTCAAGTTTACAGTTTTGGCTGATATCAACGATATCGAGCTCGACACCTTCGATGAAGGAGATTACCTCTACGCATCCTTCACCGCATCAAACCGCGACATGATGGACGCAGAGAACGAAGAGGGTGATGCTCTCACATCAAGTGAGAAGACAGGTACAGTTACTGGAGATGCGATGGAGTTCCGCACAGAAGGTATCGGTTTGACTCTTCTCTCAACAGAGACAGATGCAACCACAGGTACATCTGCTAACGACGATATCGGTCTCTTCACTATCAAGTTCAAGATCACAGCTATCGGTGACACAATGTACGTTTCATCAGTTGCTACATCTACAACATCAGGTTACAACTACGTAATTGACAAGGGAGGCGTTGCTACAGCAGCTCTTACCCAGACATCATCTATCGTAAACAACACTGATACAGATGTTTCAACGAACGGAAACTATGTTATCGAAGATGGTGAATCAGAAAACTTCACATTGTCTATCTCAGTACCGTTGGGTACAGGTGGAACATCAGGTCAGTACCGCGCGGCTCTTACCGGAGTCAAGTGGGACACAACAGATGTTAACCCTGCTACAGCAGCGTATGCTAACAACTACACATCTGACCTCGACACCTTCAAGACAGCATACAAAGTCTTGAACTAAGCGACAGGTTTGAAAGTTTAGTTTAGCGTAGTGTGAAACAAAAAAACCGCCCCGATGCAAATCGGGGCGGTTTTCGTTGTGTCTATGTTCGGGTTATATAGAATGCTTTTATTTTATTTTAGGAGTGATACAATGCTCCGTATGAAAGAAAGAAATACACACTTTGTTGCCAAATTGCTTGTGATTGCAGGGATGTTTATTATTGGTGCTGGTATATATGCATATGTTTCTAGTAGCTCTATGCATCTCCAAGAGGTGCCCTATACGGATCACGCACTCAATTTCTCTATTAGACTACCTGAAGGTTGGCAAGTTCGAGCAACAGAGAATTCAGCAAAAGTTTCCAGTATTTGGTTCTATAATGCCTCGAGTACCGCCACAACAAGTGCTTCGATGGCAATCGAACGATTCATTAGGACTCCAGAGACAAACAAGACGATCAAAATGTTTGGTGATGAGGCTTTCACGCAAGGGCTTATAGAGAGCTTGTGGGTAGATCTTGACCTGAACATATTGAAGAATGAGCGCATGATGATAGGAGATGCTCCTGTTATCCATATTCACTCGACATATGAGGGCAAGGGTACCAAGAGAGAGGTGACTCAACATATGTACTTTACCTTCATTGACAACTATTATTATCGTATAGGGATAGATGTGTATTCGGATATTTCTGTGCAGGAAAAAGATATCCTTGTGGATTCCGTCAATACATTTAGGATATTGCCTCAATAAGTATGTTGGTGATGCATGAACAGGGTGAATCAAAGTTTTGGAAATATGCCACATATGTCATATACACATGTGTGGCACTTTTTCCATTTACGTATTTCAATTCCTTCCTTTATTGGGGTACCTCGGTGCGGTCGGTGTTACTGATCCTTGCTATGTCTGTGTTGGGTATAGTGTATGCGGTTGGGTTATTCAAAAAGGACAATACTCTCTCATTCCCAAAATCACTAACAGGAATGGTTCTAATAATCTATTTTGTCAGCCTTATCATTTCAGGGATAGTGGGTCTGAGTTTCGAGAACACCTTTTGGTCTGTCGCTCCACGTACAACAGGGTTGTGGTATATATTCAACCTCGGACTTCTGGTATTCTTCCTGGTGCACGTGTTGTCTGACAGGGTAAAACAGGAAAAGCTCATTCTTACGGTGATTGTATCTACTGCACTTTATTCATTTTTAGCATTCTTGAGTCCAGAAGGGGTGAACATGCTGTTCTTTGGTTTTGCGAGTGATGGATTCACTTTTGGTAACTCTTCATTTGCGGCAATGTATATCTTCGGGGCATTCATATTGTCTCTGTATTATGTGTTTCGGGCGGAGGTGAGGAAATGGTGGATGTACACACTACCTGTAGTGATATTGCTGAGTCCTGAGATTATCCGTAACAAACTTTGGTTCGGTGATACATCAGAAGGGATATGGGGTGATGCACGAGCGACCACGTATGTGATCTTGCTATCACTGGTCTGCATGCTCTGTATGTGGGCTGTATCAAAGATTCGGGATATTAAACTCAAAACAAAAGTTGCCTACGGAATATTTTGCGCAGGAATGCTCGGTATAGTGATCTTTGCAATCTCACTCTTCTCGTCTGACGGATTTGTTCGGCAAGCATACCTTAGTCAGTCCACAGCTATACGACCGTTGTTGTGGGAGATGTCGATAGGTCTCATACAAGACAGGCCATTCTTTGGATGGGGAGCTGATAACTTTGAGCGTATATTCGAGAAGAATTATGATAATAGGTTCTTGCAAGATGAGTATGGTAATGAAGCGTGGTTTGATCGAGCACACAATGTATTTATTGATCAGGGTGTAGATAATGGTGTCATTGGCCTGCTGCTATACATGGGACTATTTGTAAGTATTTTGTTGTGTCTCATATACACTACTCTCAAGTCTACGGAGAAGAATGATAGAGTACTCGCAGCATTTCTCATTGTTTATTTTCCACTTCACCTATTGGAACTGCAAACAGCTTTTGATACCAGTATTTCATACCCAATACTCGCACTGATGATGGCTCTCTCCATTGTTTTGTACCAGAGGGCACGTATCCATGTGAAAGGGGGTAGCTGTACATGGACTGTGCCAGACATAGGAAAATACATCATTGCTTGTTCACTGATTGCGTTCCTCGTATGGTCACTTGTCTGGGGGTGGATACCGTTCGTACGTGCACAGATGAGAAATGGTGATGTGCGCCGGGCTGGTAGTAGTGAGAAAAGGATCCCGTTATATGAGGTCATGTTCGCCTCTCCTGTAGATGAACATGCGTTTCTCTGGAGAACAACTACAGATCTCCAGCGTGGCATAGGGCAGAATCCAGATGTGATACAAGATCCAGAGCAAGTTGCCGGTTTCAAGAAAGAAGTAGCCCTCTTTACAGATGCATATCGCGAATATGTGAGTGCTCATCCGACTCATTTCCGTGCACATCTGAACTTGGCTGATATCCTGATATATCAGCGATTGCTAGGTATAGATAAGCTCCAAGAGGCTCAAGATGTTCTCGACAAGGCAATAAAACTCGTTCCCCAGAGTCCTCAACCGTACTGGATGAAGGCGGTAGCATATATCTACATGAAGAAGTTCGAGTCAGCTCGTGAATATGCCCAGAAAGGTCTGGCACTCAATCCGGAGATCAAACAGAGCCAGAAGATCGTCGAATACGTAGAAAAATCCATAAAAGATTTTCCAGATATTGACCTCTACTTCTTCCGACAGATATAAAGTAGCAAGGCCTACCCGCGGAGGCGAGGTCTGCCAAATTTGCTATACTTACTCCATGATCAACCCCTTTGACCGCAGTTTCTTCAAGTTCTTCATCGCTTTTACGCTGGTACTCTTTGCCAGTTTCAGTGTGCTCTATGTGACAGGTCAGTATATACAGTAACCCCGGGGTATTTTTTATCGTTTCTTGAGACTAAATTCATACGGATTTTATCTTGCCCTGATATCCTATGTATGTACCAAGAGTCTTCGGATAGGGCAGGTGTGCCGATATCTGAGGTGGTTGCGGGAGCGGAGGGGTTATTGGCAACATGCGTGACATGCATGTTATAATTAGCATATGAATACGATGGATATAATAAACATAATTAACGCACTGGTTCTCATCATTGGATTACCAGCTCTGTTCAAGGTGGCTTTTGATGTTGGAAGGAGACTTCAAACCATGGATCATCTCGAAGGTTCAATCAAAGAACTTCGAACTGAGGTTGGTGGATTGAGATGCTCCATAGAAGGGCCAATCTCTTCAGACATTAGAGATACCAAGGAGAGGGTTGTGGCTCTTGAAACCAAAGTCAACATTATGTGGGATTGGCTTTCGAGACGCATGACTCTGGAGCCACAAAAGTAATTCCTAATACACCAAAAATCCCCCGATACATCGGGGGATTTTGTGTGAGTGGGAACAGGTAGTGTTATTTCAACTCTACTTTGCCTCCAGCTGCTTCGATCTGCTTCTTGATGTTCTCTGCATCTTCTTTCTTTACACCGTCCTTGACGAGTGCAGGTGCACCATCGACGAGGTCCTTTGCTTCCTTGAGACCGAGACCGAGGACTTCTTTGACTACTTTGATAACAGCGATCTTCTGTGCACCAGCGTCAGTGAGGTGAACAGCGAAAGCACTCTTCTCTTCGGCTGCAGGTCCAGCGGCTGCAGGAGCTGCAGAAGCGGTGGCCTGGGCTGAGACTCCGAACTTGGCTTCAAAGAGCTTTACGAGCTCGTGAAGGTCGATAACTGACATTTGCTCGATAGATTCGACAATAGACTTGAACTTTGCAGGAACTTCAACTGATGTATTTGTTTCCATAATAATAGGTATGTAATTTAGTAATTAAGCTTTCTTCTGGGCGATCTGATCCAAAGCGATAACGAGTCTCTGGATAGGGGAATTGATAACGTTGACGAACATGCCATGCAATGTGTGCTGTGGCGGTATAGAAGCGATGGATATCATCTCTTCTTTGTTCATGAACTTGTTTTCAAAGACTCCACCAACGATCGAGAGTCGATCCTTGAACTTCTTCTGGAATTCGTAGATGCCGCGAGCGGGTGCTACGAGGTCACTGCCGTATGCAAGACCGAATTCTCCGACGAGCTCAGGCTGTTGACCCGCATACTTTTTGTCTGCGAGTGCAAGAGAGGTGAGTGTCTTTTTTGCAACAAAGAATCCTACGTTATCTGCCTTGAGTGCTCGACGCATAGACATGCTATCGGCGACTGTAAGTTTGTGCATATTTACGAAGACCAATGATGATGCTCCGTCAATGATGGACTTAACTTTGGCAATGATTTCTTTCTTCTGCTCTTTGGTTCTGGCCATTGTTGTTTTTGTGTCATCCCCTCGAAGGAGGGGATCTGCGCTCAAGATCTAGGTAGATCTAATTCGCGGATTCCCGCCTACGCGGGAATGACAGGAAATTATGTGATTATTAAGATCTCGACCCCGGCGTAAATGTGAGAGAAATATGTACCTCGGAAGGTCTTATATCCCTATATATCCGCTTGATATCCTAGGGATGCCCTCTGTCTTTAGCCGTGGACTCTATATTACATGCAGAATGAGATTGTGCAAGTGTCGTTTGGGAGAGCCTGGTGCATATATACCCCTCCACTCAAATCCAAATGACGCTGGTTAGATGACCTCACCATACACCTCCCTTGTTTTGAGTTACAGGGTATATATGCACCAGGCTCCCTTGCTCTACCCTCAGGAGCGGCTTTCTGCTAGAATACGCGCTACATCTGACTATTCCCATGGATATACTTACCGCACTCTTCGGCAGCCCGATCAAGGTCAAAATCCTCCGTATGTTCCTCTTCAACCAAGGAACACCCTTTCTAGTCAAAGAGATCGTAGCTCGGAGCAAGTCTCCTGCAGATCAGGTCAAGAAAGAGCTTGCCACACTAGTCAAAGCTGATATCATCAAGAAGCGCCTTTTCTCCAAGGATGTTGAGGTCAAAAAAGGCGATCAGGTCAGCATCAAGAAAGTCTCAGGTGCGGGGTATATCCTCAGTGACAAATTCCCGTACCTCGAGCCTCTCAAGAACCTTCTGACGGTCGCTAGTCTCCATGCCGACGAATCCTTGGCCAAACGTTTTACCAATGCCGGACGTATCAAACTCTTTATGGCATCGGGTATCTTCATCCAGGACTGGAATTCACGCGTAGATCTGCTGATCGTAGGGGACGAGCTCAACCTCAACAAGATCGAGTCTGTCATCAAAGTGATCGAATCCGAAATCGGCAAGGAGATATCATACTCTGCCTTCGAGACCAGTGATTTCGAATACCGCCGTGGCATCCATGACCGGCTGGTCAGAGATATTCTGGACTATCCGCATATCACTCTGGTTGACCGGATGGGGATCGAACCACAATAACTATCCACACGTCTCCGCGTGCGCTGGGGGTAGCGGTGCTATAATTAACGGCATTATCCGTGTAATTAATAGTTCTATACATTTATGATGTTTATTGAGAATTGGGGTGACGTGTTTACTCGTTCACTCCAGGACGTATGGTACGGTGTTGCGAGTTTTATACCAAATCTAGTTATCGCCCTTATTATATTTGCGATCGGTTGGGTTCTTGCCTCTCTGATCGAGAAACTTATCGAAGGTCTCTTCAAGGCACTCAAGGTAGACGCAGCTCTCAAGAGTGCTGGTCTTGAGGATGTAGTCAAGCGTGCAGGACACAGTCTCAACGCAGGACTTTTCGTAGGTGTGTTGGTCAAGTGGTTCGTCATCGTCGTATTTTTGATGGCTGCGTTCGATGTGCTCGGTTTGAGTCAGGTCAATGAGTTCCTTCGTCAGGTAGTGAACTACCTCCCACAGGTCATTGTCTCGGTCTTGATCCTCATGGTAGCGATCGTTGTTGCCAATGCTATGCAGAGACTGGTCGTTGCGAGTGCTCGCGCAGGACATATCCGTTCAGCAGAGCTCCTTGGCCGTGTTACCAAGTGGTCTATCTGGATCTTCGCACTCCTGACCGCTCTGATCACTCTCGGCATCGCCCCTGGTCTCATCCAGATGATCCTGACTGCAGTATTCGCAGGTGCGGCTCTCGCCCTCGGTCTTGCATTCGGTCTTGGCGGCAAAGACGTTGCTCAGAAGTGGCTCGAAAAGACTACGTCTCATCTCGTAGAGAGGGATTAGTAGCAACATTCAACTATTGAACAATTAAACCATCAGATGAAAGTCTGGTGGTTTTTTGTTGACATATTTACGCATTATGTTACTATTGATCCTGGAGTAGCTGGCAGTGTGGCACTCTAAGCAACCAAACAACGCATAAGGTATATAAACCCTCAAATGTGTTTGGTGGCATAAGCCGCCGACCTCAAGCAAGCCGATGCACCCAAGAAAGAGTCTCGGGAAACTGTAACCAGACAACCGAGAAACCCCTTGGGCTCGAACAAATAATAAACACTATTACCCCCACCCAAGGTGGGGGCTTTCTTTTTCTATATTCCAACCTCTTACTCAGATAACATATTGACATAATATATTATTTGTGCTAGCATATTGTTCGGTGTTTGTGAACGTTGAAATAACAAAAAACTGAAAGGAATCATTACTCGATGAAAATTCTGCTCGCGGTGGTGGTTAGTGTACTGTCTCTCTGTAGCTCATTTGCCCTCACTGTACGGATCACTGATCCTGGCCAAGAGACCAATCGGACGATCTCTCTTGGAGGGCCTACACTTCTGACAAAAGCTCAACTTCAATTCGATGGTGAGTGGACACAACCAGTGTATCTTGTGGTTCAGCGTCATGGTATTACCTTCGTCTCGTATGTTGATGCAACTTTGCATCTTCGAGTCAACGGTAAGTACCTCCTGGATGCCGAAGTTCCGGCATATGGAGGTGCACCTATTGTCCTCGGTCCTATCCAGTTGGTGGCTGATCAGGTTGCCGATATCGAAATACTCGCAAGTGTATATTCGATCTCGACGTACAACCTGGAAGATCCGATGCCTATAGGATTCGATATTACCGGATTGGCTCTGGACTCTTACTGGACACCCCCGGGAGATTTCCATATCGAAGGAAGTTTTCCTTTGTGGGGATCTACCTGTACGGTCGATACGAATCTGCCGGTAAGGGAGGTTTCTCAACTTCAGTTCCGTGTACAGCTTATTGCTCCACGAGCAATCGTGGTGAAATCAAAAGACGTCATGGTTGGCAAGTTTGTAATAGATGCCACTGAGGCACGCGGAGATATTATGGTGTCGACACTTCCTCTAATACTGGCTTCCCATGACATTCCTGTCTACGGACTTACCAACTGTGTTCTGGAAGTCGAAGGTGAAGTAAATAAGGGTATCATCTCGTCGGCACAGCCCGCGAGAGATATCTCCATCTTCGCCGTAAACATGATGGCTGGTTCCGCAAATGACGATGTGTTCTATCTTCAGCAATGTCTCAACAGTAATCCGAACACACGTCTTGCGTCCGAAGGTCCAGGATCTCCGGGAATGGAAACATTCTTTTTTGGAGAGCTTACACAAGCTGCTGTGAAGAGGTTTCAGATACTCAACGGAATACCCAATACAGGTTTCGTTGGTCCTCTGACTCGTGCCGCGCTAAATTCACAACTCATCACCAATAAAGCCAGTGTTGTAAATGTGACATTCGACACTCCATTGAAAATAGCACGAGGAACTTCGGTCACACTCACACTCAGGTGTAGTCTTGATGCGTCGGTGCAGGGAGGTTCGTTCTCCTGGGGATTGGCTGACGCTTCGGCTGCGTATGATATTGCAGACGCAGAATTCATTCCGAACCGAGGGACTGTCAATACGATTATCCCTCAGTCTCGGATCAGCTCTGTTCACAGGGATCCAATTCCCAATACCTCGCTTACCGCAGTTTACTTACAGGGGTATATTCTCCCCAATACCACCTATGCGGTCGAGGCCTCTACTAACCTCATCGACTGGATCCACTTCGGCACGGTGAGTCCGGCTGACTCGAACATCCTCAAAGAGTACGTTGGTGCTATTGAGGCGGAAACGTACAGGGATAAGGTATTCTTCCGTCTAAAGGAGTTGCCATAATCCACATCATTCAATCACAGCGTACTACTTCGGTGGTACGCTTTTTCTTTATTTCTATCCCCATGTTCTCCCCAAATCGATATATCTATTGACATAAAATCAACGGCGAGTATACTACTTGTTACGCCTGAATGTTTACCAAGAACCACCACTTAATACAGCGGCAATAGCCATATTCCGACGTAAGTTGGGACATCGCTCTTATCCGCTCAATGAAGCGGTTTTTCTTTTACAGAACGATTGCAGTTTGAAAACAACATATCTCAAATTAAAGTAGTCCGTTGTGTTCCGAGTAGGGACATGGCGAGACGATCTCTTCGTGGATGGCAAGTCCATGGAGAGACGCTACATATGTTCGGGTCGAATATATGTGGCAGGCAATGTAGGAAAGCATAAAGCGGTTTTTAGAATTCCTAACGGGAATTTTAAAGGGCGTATGGTGGATGCCTTGGCTAGAAAAAGCGATGAAGGACGTGGCGTGGCGGCGATACGCTTCGGGGAGGTGCCGAGCAACCTTTGATCCGAAGATGTCCGAATGGGGAAACCCCAGTAGATAAAATTTACTGACTTCGTGTAGTAATACACAAGAGCGTACCCTGGGAAGTAAAACATTTCAGTACCAGGTGGAAAATAAACAAACATGCATTCCGTCAGTAGCGGCGAGCGAACGCGGAGAAGACTAAACTTATCCTAAATCGTAGGGCGAATTCCGCCCTCGAAAGGGAGCGGAAACGCTTTGCGATTTAGGATGAGGGTTGCAAGGTAGAGACGTGCTATTTATAGCAGAGAAGTTACAAAGTTTTTTGTTAGCCGAATGAGTTGGAAAGCTCAGCCCCAGAGGGTGATAGCCCCCTAGGTTAAAACAAAAAGCCTTCTTTGTCTCTATTCTTAAGTACCCCGGGACACGAATAGCTTGGGGGAATCTGCCAGTACTAACTGGCAAGTCTAAATATTTTTCTAGACCGATAGTGAACAAGTACCGTGAG
>JBBTRB010000002.1:0-116487 GCA_038065395.1 Patescibacteria group bacterium | reverse complement strand
TAATAACAGTTTTCCAAACTGTGGTCGGGAGTTCGATTCTCCCATCCCGCACCAACATCTAGTAGTCCGAGAGTAACACGCTTGAGCGTGTTACGTCGGAGAATCGAAAAGTCTGAGCATGTCGCAACGAGTCCTGAGCTTGTCGAAGGACGAAGTGAGACGCGAAGACTGTATTGGTCCTGTAAGGACCGATTCTCCAAACAAAAAACCGCTTCGCAGCGGTGTTTTGTTTGCTAGATGAGCAAGACGAGGAAA
This sequence comes from Patescibacteria group bacterium, assembly GCA_038065395.1. Classification (GTDB taxonomy): domain Bacteria; phylum Patescibacteriota; class Minisyncoccia; order Phycocordibacterales; family PALSA-1337; genus C7867-002. The sequence continues at coordinate 116,232 of JBBTRB010000002.1, read as the reverse complement.
TGCTATTTGACTGCGTCTTTCAATGCCTTTGCTGCGCGGAACTTCGGAACCTTCATAGCTGGGACCTTGATGGCTTCGCCAGTGCGAGGGTTACGAGCTTCACGAGCGGCACGCTGTTTGACTGAGAAGATACCGAGGCCAGCAATAGAGATCTCATCGCCTTTCTTGAGAGTGTCGATGATACTACTAATAACTGTCTCTACTGCTTGTTCGGCTTGAACCTTTGTTCCGGCAAGAACGCCATGGACTGCATCTACGATGGTTGCTTTGTTCATATTATGTAACTTATGCTTATTACTGATAAGTGATCACTTCGGCCCGTCATCTGCTTGCCGCTTGTCTGCCGTAGGGCAGGGGTAGGAAGAAGCTGGCGGATCGACTTTCGAACCGTGGCTCTAATTATATAGTAAGCCGTATTTTGAGCAATAGGGAAAAACACATTGACACAGATCTTGACGAGTTGTATATTTTGTATGAATTTTGCTCTGTAAAAACCTCAACCAAGGATTCATGTGTCTCGTTCAATTATTCGGTTCATCCGATTCTCGACGTTTTTGTTTCTCGGTCTCGTCTCTGCCTACGTGTTGATATATGGCGGTATTCCAGGGCTTATCCTCCATGTGTTATCTGGAATGGCAACATTCTATATATACATCTGGAGCAATCCATCTCCGAAAGAACGCAGGGTCAATCCGGGTCATGACTGGACGATCAGGCACACTAGAGATCTGATCCTGTTTGGATTGATGGGATTTGCGGTGTCGCTTATCTTCGATATGATGCCTCAGATTGAGTCGCAGTCTATTGCTAAAAGGTAACACTGGCCTCAACACAAAACCGCCCATCGACAAGCTCAGGGCGGTTTTTTCATATCTGACTGTAGGACTAGTAACTACCTCGCAAACTCGATGGTTCTGGTTTCACGGATGATGGTGACCTTGATCTCGCCAGGGTATTTGAGGTCTTTCTCGATCTTGAGGGCTATGTCACGAGCCAGCTTTTTGGAATCCAGGTCGTTGATCTCTTCTGGTTTGACGAAGACACGGATCTCGCGGCCAGCTTGCAGGGCATAGGCCTTTTCGATGCCAGGGAAGGAGTTGGCAGTGGCTTCGAGGTCGCCGAGACGTTTGAGATAGTTCTCTACGTTGTCGCGGCGTGCTCCAGGACGGGCACCAGATATAGCGTCTGCAGTCTGTACGATGCGAGATTCTACCGTTTCGTACGGATATTCTTCGTGATGGGCTTGCATGGCCTTGATGATCTCTTCGGGAGCATTGAACTTCTGGAGGATGCGACGGCCGATCTCGACGTGAGTACCGCTGACTTCGTGGTCGAGCGCTTTGCCCAGGTCGTGGAGGAGGGCGCCGGCTTTGGCGACTTGCACGTTAGCACCGAGTTCTTCCGCGATCATTCCTGCAATATGTGACATCTCGATCGAGTGTTGCAGGACATTTTGGCCATAACTCGTACGGAAGTGTAGACGACCAAGTATCAAGATAATACGTGGATCGAGACCGAGTACGCCACATTCGTATGCGGCGGCATCGCCCTTTTCTTTGATGGTTTTGTTGATGTCTTGCTGGGCCTTTTCGATGGTTTGTTCGATCTTGGCAGGCTGAATACGGCCGTCCTTGATCAGTTCTCGGAGCGCTGTAGCTGCAATATGACGTCGAACAGGGTCGAATGATGAGATAGTGATGGCACCTGGAGTATCGTCAACCATGACTTCTACACCACTCATGCGTTCGAAAGCCTTGATATTGCGGCCTTCTTTGCCGATGATCTTGCCTTTGACATCGTCACTCGGGATCTCGACGGTGGTCGACATGGCGTCGGATGCTACTGATGAAGCCAGACGCTGGATCGATACGGCCAAGATATCTCGTGCTTTGCGATCGAGCATCTCTTCACCCTGACTTTCGAGCTTATTGATACGGACGAGCATGTCTTCACCATGTTTCTTCTCAATGAATGCAAAAAGCTCTTGTTTGGCCTCATCGGAGGACAAACGAGCGATCCTCTCGAGTTCTTGCTGACGTTTGGTCTCGAGCTGCTCGGACTTTTCGCGGATTGTCTTGATCTCTTGGACCTTTTGCTTGATCATTTCGACTTCTTTGTCGATATCGGACTGGCGTCGGTCGAGCAAGTCTTCTTTCTTGATCAGGCGTTCTTCGGTATGACGGATCTTGTCCTCTCTCTCTTTGATCTCTTGGCGGGCGTTGTCTTTGGCTTTGGTGGCACGATCTTCGGCGTCGACAGTGATCTTCTTGGCCTCTTCTTTGGCGGCAAGGAGCATTTCTTTGATCTCGATCTCCATTGAGCCTTTTTTGCCCAAGGAAATGATCAAGCGCAAATAATACCCGATGGTAATACCGGCGAGTCCTGCTATCGAGAGGAATAGGGCTACTAATTTGAGGGACATATGCGGAATGGATCCGCTTCTCGGAATTTAGGGCGAAAGAGACGTATGAGGTTTTACTTGCCTTGGCAGGGGAATGGGGGAATAGTCAGGAAATGAAAGGGGAATTGCTGTCGGAGCGGGAATGTCGAGGATGTAAGGCTGAATGAGTAAAGTGGTCATATGTTCGATATCGTAACTTCCGTAAAGTGAATCAAAATTAAAATTACTAACATTAGCATCATATAATAATATATATAGGATGTCTAGCGTTATGGTAGCTCAGGTCTGTCCTAGGCACAATAGCATTGAAATAAAAAGACCGGCCTCCTTGTGGAAGCCGGTGTGTTACTAACTCTTACGTTTTGGACGAGGAGCCTTGCGCCCCTTCGATCCGGCAATAACTGCCATACTAATCACCACCTTTCTGTTTCGGACGCGGTGTTTTGCGTCCTTTGGATCCTGCAATGACGGGCATATTAATCACCTCCTTTCAGAATGGACGACCACAATTCAAGTTCTGTTGTGTTTGTTTTACGTGCCCATTCAAGATAAGAGGTGTCGACTTCGTCTTCGGGTACGCCTTTGCCATAGGTAAACGGGGTGTAGAAAACCCCATCCCACTGCAAAGAAAGTTCGAAAACAGATACCAGGCTCGCGGGACGATATACAATAGTGACTCCAGAAGAGAGTGTTGCGGTCAAGCAATCACCAAACTCTGTATCCAGGTTCCAGTGAAGCTGTGACAAGATTGGCCAGAGTGTTTGCGCATGCTCGAATGAGTAAATGTTAATGAGCTTTGGAATACCTCCCATGAGTTTCTCGAAAGCTACACACATTTCCTTTTCGGCAAAGACTGCCGTGCCGCGCTTTGCGGTGTTGGGTAGTGCCCAGACCAAAGTGGAACTGACTGGTACATCATTTTCTGCAAGAAGGTTTTCGAACCTTTCCCACTCATTGAGTGTGATTGGAGACAATGCAGAGGAGATGATAGGGTCGTATCCTTGTTTTTTGAGTTCCATCACGGTAGACCATGCCTTGTCAAAGGCGCCGACTTTTCCTCTTTGTTGGTCGTGCTTTTCACGCCAACCATCAATGGAAATGTTGATAGATGTGTAGTGGGGAAGTAGATTTGGTTCGGTGAGAATGGTATAGCCATTATCGACAATACCAATCTCTTTGATCCCTTCACTAATACAGTGTTTCAGGAAGAAAGCTCCATTTGGAGTGAGGATTCGGCCTGCAAAAAATACAGGCACACCGAGGTTAGCAATTTTCCTGGCCGCTGGTCGCCAGTCGCTTATTGGTGCCGAACTCATATCATGAGCCCAGTAGCAATGTTCACAGGCAAGGTTACACCGAGCTTCTGTGGTAGCGATGATTCGCATTGGTTCTATTTTGGTGAGGCTTTGGTTGAGCCATTTTTCTATTGGTTTCATTGTAAAGATCTTTACTGATCAAAGAATATGTTATAAAGAAATATTTAAATACTTTTTTCACTCAAAGCTACATTTTATCTATTTTATTATTATATAGAGCCATATTACGTACATACAGTTTGCTAGTTTTATTGTCATTTGATATGATTTGGTCATGGAAAACATATCAAAGCTCTTAAATCTAACTTCTCATGAAGAGAAAATTTTTACTGTCTTAGACACCAAAGAGCCATTTTCTGTAAGCGACACTTCAAAAAAGGCCAAAATACCACGGATGAGTGCCTATTTGGCATTAGCTGCCCTCAAGTCCCGAGGTATCATCTATTCAAAAATAAAGGGGAAAAGACGGTTTTGGCTTCGAATATCAGACAAAGAGCTATCGGATATACTTATTTCTACTGCAAAGCTGGCACATGACTCAGAAGAGCGAGTCGAAATAACTCACGATGATTCAACAGGCTTTGCAGTTTTGCGTGGTCTACCGAGCCTTTTTTCTATTTTTGAAAGAATTGCCCAGGGTCACAAGGATGAGAGGTTGATCGGTATTCAGCCAACAGCTTCATTAAAAAATGTTCTCAGGGGCATTTCTTGGAAGAATCTTCAGCCGATACAAGACAGTATTCGCAATAATAAGATTATCGTGGAAGGTCTGCTTCGGGAGGACTACTATCCGACACTCACCTCGCTTGTGAAGGATCCTGTTCAAAAAGAGGAGATTCTGAAAAGCTTCATCGGTCGTACTACCGACATGGTATTCGTATCGAACGAGTATTTAAATGCGGAAACTGAATTGATGATGTTCAGAGATGTGGCCTTTCTTATCAATTGGAAGGACGAAGTTGCTTTGGAGATAAAGAATAAAGACATGCTTCATTTTCTGAAGGAACTTTTTGATCTTGCGCGAGGATATGGAAGGAAAGTTAATCAAGAAGAATACATTAAGAATATCATCGAAAAAATCAATCATGAATAATGTATTCATATAAAAAAGCGACCAGGTGAGTGGTCGTTTGAGGGCGGAGGAACCCTATCTGAGTGCATGCTTCGGGAATTTGCTTGGATCTATCTTTGCCCAAGCTTTTCCCGTACCAGCTAGGAATTTATTTCTCTCCCGAGTTTGCTGATGAGTTAACATCTGATACAGAATCCTCTTGTTTCCATTGCGGTAGTTGATGAGTACAAAAGGGTGTTCCTGGCTCGTGTCGCACCTCTCGTTACTTATCAACTTCAAGTATTCGAGATGTTCAAGCCTCAAGGCTTCTCTACGCCGAGCTTCTCTGCTTTCGTGAGTACCTCTTTTATGAAGCTTGAGTTTTGCTTGTATTCCATAAAAAACTCTAGCACTCTCCGAATTGTTTGTAGGACTATCATTACTGCTGCTAGCTTTTCGAATTGGACGTTCCATATATAAACCTCTTGCAAAAAAGTACCATATAGTATATATTGTGTCAATTACTAGAGGTGTGCATTCATGTTATATTCAGCACGTAGCTTCACCTTTTTATTTTAATTATCCAGACCGCAGATCCCCGCCTGCGCGGGGATGACACAAATAATATGCTTATCCCAACCGTTATAGAAAAATCCAGTTTCGGCGAACGTGCGTACGATATATACTCACGCCTTTTGAGAGATGGTATCGTCTTCCTCGGGGGTCCTATCGATGATCATGTGGCGAACCTCGTGATCGCACAGCTTCTCTTCCTACAGTCCGAAGATCCCAAGAAAGAGATCTCACTCTACATCAACTCCGGTGGGGGACAGGTGCATGCAGGTATGGCGATCATCGACACCATGCAGCATATCAAGAACGACATCTCGACCGTCTGCGTCGGTATGGCAGCATCGATGGCGGCAGTCATCCTCTCTGCTGGTACCAAAGGCAAGAGATACGCACTGCCGAATTCTGAAGTGATGATCCATCAGCCACATGGAGGTAGTGAAGGTCAGGCATCTGATATCGAGATCAGCGCAAAACACATCCTCAAGATCCGTGCCAGTCTCAACAAAATGTTGGCCAAGAATACCGGACAGTCTCTCTCGAAGGTTGAGAAGGATGTCGATCGAGATTTCTTCATGGATGCAGATGAAGCCAAGAAGTACGGCATCGTCGACCAGGTCATGGCAGTGAAGAAATAATTCAACCATTGAACAATTAAACCATTGAAAGATTAAAGTGTAGGAGTAATTGTTGAATGGTTAAATAGTGCAATTGCAATATATGCGTCTCCATCGTTTTTACACAACTGAAAAAATAGATACAGAACATGTTTTCACGATAGACTCGGCTGAACTGGTACACCAGGTTCGTCGAGTTTTTCGTCTCAAGAAAGGCGACTCGATCATCCTCTTCAATGGAACACATTTTGACTACATATGTAAGATTGACGATTCTGATACAGGGAGTATTATAGTTAGCGACAACAGCATACGCCTGCGCGTGACTGCGATGGAACGGAGTCGTTCATCAACTCAACAGAAATTATTTTTGTGTGCAGCAATTACCAAAAAAGATACCTTCGAATGGATTGTCGAAAAGGCAACCGAACTCGGTGTGACAGATATTATCCCTGTCATGGCCGAACGTAGTGAGAAGAAATCTTTGAATGCTGTGCGCTTGAATAAAATCGCAATTGAGGCGAGCGAACAGTCCGGTCGCGACACTATACCTATGGTGCATCCCATCATGGGCTTGTTGGACGTGGAGGATTTGCTCCAGCAAGGTCCTGCCTCACCAACCTCATCCAACATCCAGAAGATCGCGTTTCACACCGAAGGAGAACTACTCAAGAGAGAAGATCTCTCAAGTTACACGACACAAAAGGCTGACCTTGCCTGTTTCATAGGACCAGAAGGTGGATGGTCACCACAGGAGATAGAGATGTTTCACACACACAATATCCCAGTGAAGTGTCTTGGTTCGCAGATTCTACGCACAGAAACCGCCGTTGTTGCTGCCCTATCGTTGGTGGTATTCGCTCCAAAGTAAAGTTTCACTAGGGAACACGACGTGACGGTGGTGAAACATGTTTCGATGCATTGCATATATCACAGGGAGTGATAGTATCAGTTTAGAATGAGTTTTATATCAACGATTCGACAGGTGATCATGCGGCTTACGCTTACACCTGTTCCTGTGAAAATATATCCATCTACAAATTCTCTGTTTGATCAAAGAGTTGAGGAGGGTAGATGCGGTAAATGTGATCAACTGTTTCACAAAGACGAAGGTCAGTCCGGTGGTATGTGTGCACGTTGTTGGAGTCGCTCTCACTAATACTGGTGAGAGTTTTTTGTATATGTTTCACACACAAAGAAAATACTCTCTCGGCTGCATAGTCGAGAGAGTATTTTATGTATGAAATGTAACTGACTTACTTCTTCGTACCTTCCAAAAAAGCAAAAACTTTTTCGTTGGTGAGAACGGTTTCGGCGTAGACGGTGGCACGTTCACGGTCAGCATCTTTGTAGTGTTCGACGATGTGACCGACTTCGGTTTCGATCTCTTGGGCAGAAGGGGAGAGCTTTTCGATCTTGGCGATCTCGTTGAGGATCAGTTGCAACTTTGCTTTCTTCTCTGCATGAGGACGCCACTCGGTACGGAGATCCTCGATCGTCTTTTTTGCATGCTTGAGATAGTCCTCGAGAGTCACTCCCATGCGTTCGATGTCACTTTTGAATTGTGCTTCGGTACGAGAAAGTTCGCTGTCGATCATGATGGTCGGTAGTTCGATCTTGGTTGCAAGAGAGATGGCGTCGGCGATACGGATGCGACGCTTTTCGTTGGCCGCGTTCTTCTTCTCCTCGAGAACCATTTCGGAAATCTTTTTCTTGAAGTCAGCAACGTCGGCGAATTTGCCGAGACTTTTTACGAATGCATCGGTGAGCTCTGGCATAGAGTCAGTGACCATCTTGTCGTGCTCTTCGGGAGTCATGGTGCCATGATCGTGACCTTCGTGTGAGACGCGAGATTTGCGGATGCGTACGATGGCCTCGTCGACTTCTACGTCGGTGACGACAACTTCTTCACCAGAAGTTTTTGCTATTTCTTCTGTAGCAATCTTTTTGTAATCAGGAAGAAGAATGTTCGGCATGACAGCAGTAGTTGCAGTGAACTCGAGCGGGTTGTCGAGGGCGAGTTTGGTGACCTGGATCTCTGGGCGACCGATGGCGTCGATCGTGTTGTCGACGATGATATCGATGTAGGCTTTCGAAATAGCGAGTTCGGCCATCTCTTCGAGGACAGCGGCTTCACCGACTTTGGAAACGAGGATGTTCTCGGGGATCATGCCCTTGCGGAAGCCGTCGATCGTGACGGAGTCATTGATATGTTTGAGGGCGGCAGCACGATGCTTCGTCCAGACTTCGGGTGCGATTGTTCCGGTGATCTCGATGCGTGAAGCGTCGAGACTTTTTACCTCAGCGGAGGTGTAGGTTTTTGTGTTTTTTGACATGAAAAGCAGTCTACATGAATATGCCATACATTTGCAAGACATGTTCAGGTACACACCGCAAAATTGGAATAGTACATTTTGAGGACATTGCGAGCGCGACTGGCGCGAGCACTAGGAATTTTTCAGCAGAAAAATATCCGTGTCATCAAGATGTACTATTCCGATTTTGCCCTTTCATCAAACCAAGACGACAAGAGGAAACAAAAAAGAGGGCGTAACCCTCTTTCGTGTACGGTTTCGAGAAGAATATACTAGAAGTTCTGTTCGTCGAGTCCGGTGATGGAAGTATTGAGGTCTGCTTCGATCGAAGATACGTCGTCAGAGCTATTGGTGACAGGTTGGACTTCGGTGGTCTCGGTCGTCAAGTTCTCGTTCGGGAGAGATGACGATGGGGTTCGAGATGCGAAGATATACAATACGACGATGATAAGGACGAGGATGCCTGTGAGGAGCATCATCATCGGCTTGGTCTTGGAAGTTTCTGTTGCAGGTGATTGTTGAGGATTCATAGTGGGATGAATAAATACTAAGGAGTTGTAGTGGTGGCGTTAATAGTTGTGTCTGTAGTTGCCTGACACTTGAGAGCTTCACCTTCGGTGTTACATCGGATACCCATGTTCTTGGCTACTGCGATAGTAACTTCGACCAATGCCTTGCGGGCATCTTTCACGGCTTTGATTGCATTCTCTGCGACCTGGCGAGGCTTTTCGAGCTCTACTTCGACAGAGGCATCAGCTGCGGCAGAAGTGTCAGTTGACGTTGCCACTGGCGGAGTGAACGAGGCGAGGATATCGATCTGTTGCGCCGCGAGCGTGATCTTGGCATCTGCAGTAACGAGCAGAGCCTTGGCATCGGTCATAGTACGGCCACTAGCCTCTGCTTTGTCGATACGAGCTGCGATACGAGCTCGGATCTGCTTGAGGTTATCGAGGGCGAGCGTCAACTGGGCAGTCAGGCGTGCCTGATGAGCCTTGAAGATGTCTTTGCGGAGACCGGAACGAATGTCTTTTCTTTCTTGAGAAGAAGAGGCACCCTTCATCTGTACTCGAGCATCGACGCGCATATCGCCGACTTTCTCACGGTTTTCGACACGTATGTCTTTGATCTCGGCACGAGTAGTCGAGCTCATGAGACGTCCACCGAGAGGCATACCCGGCTTGTCTTCTGGTCCACGGAGCTGTGTGCGGATCGAAGCCTCGGCACGTACAGGAACTCCCGCTTCTTCGCCTTCGCGAGCCGCTACGACTGTTGAAGTCGAGAGTATCACGGCGCAGAGCGCAATAGTTAAAAGTTTTTTCATAAATAGAATAAGGAATGATTAATTAAGTAAAAAGCTATAGAAGATCTATAGCACGTACAGTATATCATAGGGGAATAAGTCGTCTGTCTTGTACAACAAAAACCGCCTTGAACATAGTCAAGGCGATTCTTTGTTGATGGTTCGGGATATATATCCCGAACCCTTCCCATAAATCTCTGAGGTTCTATACCAAGAATGCCACGATCAGAAGCGCCACAATGTTCAAGATCTTGATCATTGGGTTGATCGCAGGACCAGCGGTATCCTTGTAAGGATCACCAACAGTGTCACCAGTAACAGCGGCCTTGTGAGCATCTGAGCCCTTGCCACCATGGTTGCCGAGCTCGATGTATTTCTTGGCATTGTCCCATGCACCTCCACCGGAAGTCATAGATATAGCCACGAAAAGCCCGGTAATGATAGATCCGACGAGAAGTCCTCCGAGCGCTACTGGTCCCAAGGTGAATCCGACAACGATCGGGGTCAATACCGGGATGAGAGCAGGGATGATCATCTCTTTGATAGCGGCTGAAGTCACAATATCGACACAGCGTGCATAGTCAGGCTTGGCGGTGCCTTGCATGATACCTGGGATCTCGCGGAACTGACGACGGACTTCATCGACGACTTTGCCAGCGGCTTTGCCCACAGCTTCCATGGAAAGCGCTGCAAAATAGTAAGGGAGGAGGCCTCCGATGAAGAGTCCAACGATAACGAGTGGGTTGGAAAGGTCAAAGAGGGTACCCGGGATGAGGTGTGTGTATTCTGAGAAGAGTACCAGAGCGGCAAGACCGGCAGAACCGATAGCGTAACCCTTGGTAACGGCCTTGGTAGTGTTGCCGACTGCATCGAGCGGATCGGTAACATCACGAACCTCCTTCGGAAGGTCGGACATCTCGGCGATACCACCTGCATTGTCAGTGATCGGACCATAGGCATCGATCGCAACGATGATACCAGCCATAGAGAGCATCGACATAGCGGCGATCGCGATACCGTAGAGGCCAGCGAAGTTGTAAGAGACCAAGATACCTGCAACGATGGTCAGAAGTGGCCATGCGGTCGACTTCATGGATATGGCGAGACCCTGGATGATGTTGGTGCCATGACCAGAGAGTGAGGCTTGAGCGATAGAACGAACAGGTTTATACGCAGTAGATGTGAAGTATTCGGTGATCCAGACCAGAAGGGCTGTCACGACGAGTCCGACGATAGCACACAAGAAGAGGTTCATCACACTGTACTTGCCGTTATTGGCCATCATCATGTTGGTGATAGGGTAGAACGCAACTGCAGAGATAACGCCAGCGGCGATCAGGCCTTTGTAGAGGGCTCCCATGATGTTTTGGGACTTGCCGAGACGGACGAACCAGGTGCCGATGATAGAGGCAAAGATAGCGATACCACCGAGTGCGAGCGGATAGAGAGGGGCGTTGGCGAAGGTGCCGGTGACAACCCCTGTAGCAGTCGTGAATGTGTCTGTGAACGTAGAGACTCCGAGCATCATGGCCGCAATAGTGGTAACGGCGTATGTTTCGAAGAGGTCTGCTGCCATACCTGCACAGTCTCCTACGTTGTCTCCTACGTTGTCGGCGATAACACCAGGATTACGAGGATCGTCCTCAGGAATACCAGCCTCAACCTTTCCTACAAGGTCAGTACCGACATCAGCAGCTTTGGTGAAGATGCCTCCACCCAAACGGGCGAAAACTGAGATCAAACTCGAACCGAAGGCAAGACCGATGAGAGAGCTGACGTCCTGGGTGATCGCATAAAAGACCGTAACACCGAGGAGGGCGAGACCGACTACGAGAAGTCCGGTAACTGCACCACCGTTGAATGCCAACGAAAGGGCAGAAGCGAGGCCGTTGCGTGCCGCTTCGGTCGTACGGACGTTGGTACGGACGGAGACGTTCATGCCGATATATCCAGCCAGCGCAGAGAGAACTGCACCTACCACGAACCCGATGGCGATAGTCCATCCCAATGCGAGGCCAAGAATAACGAACAAAACGACTGCAATGATAGTAATAGTACGATACTGGCGGTTGAGGTATGCTTTTGCGCCAGCCTGGATAGCGGCTGCGATCTCTTGCATACGAGCATTACCAGCGGGCTTTTTCATGATCCAGGAGATCAAGAAGAATCCATAGGCAATAGCTGCAACTGAACTGATAAGAGCGAAAATAACGTAAGAATTCATAATATGTGCGAATATATAGCTTACTTTTTATAAAACAGACACCTGTGACGATGCGAGCATTCTAGTAAAAAAAGGCCGAATAAGCAAGGAAAACAGGGATATTGTGCGGGTGGCTATTGACTACGCTATCTTTAGTATGTAGAGTCAAATCTCATCCCTAGGTAGACTTGATTTACACATATGTCTCATTCAAACAAACAATTTCTTATATTTTTGGGCAAGAGGATCCGTGCTGAACGCGAGAAGATGGGTGTTTCGCAAGAACAGTTCGGCCATAAGGCCAAGGTTCATCGCACCTATGTAGGTATGATCGAGCGTGGTGAGAAGAACATCACTATCCATAACCTCAGGAAATTCGCAGATACTCTCGGTGTACATATCAAGGATCTCTTGGATTTCTAGGACTAGTCTCGTTTGTGAATAATAAGGCAAGCTACTTGCCCTGGCTCTCTCGTGATATGCAAAAAACGCCCTGACATAACATCGGGGCGCTTTTGTTTTTGGAAACTTTTCTATATTATGCGGTCTTTTCTTCTGGAGTAACCTCGGTTTTTTCTGCTGTAGGTTCCTCGGTCTCATCTTCATCTTCAGATTCTTCTGTTTTTGCAGGAGTAGCTGACTTGATATCGATCTTCCAGCCGGTGAGTTTGGCTGCAAGACGGACGTTCTGGCCACCTTTGCCGATCGCGAGAGACTGTTCGTCTTCGGTGACAGTGACGATGGCACGATGAGCCTGTTCGTCGAGTTCGATAGAGACTACTTCGGCAGGTGAGAGGGCCTCTTCGACGAAGAGAGCCGGGTTCTCATTCCACTCGATGATGTCTATCTTCTCACCAGAAAGTTCGCTGGTGACGGTGCCTACGCGGACGCCGCGCTGACCAACGAGAGAGCCGATCGGGTCAATGTGTGGATCGTGAGATATAACAGCGAGCTTGGAGCGTGCGCCGGCTTCGCGGGCGATAGCCTTGATCTCGACGATGCCCTGAGCGATCTCAGGAGCTTCGGTCTCGAAGAGCTTCACAAGGAGCTTTGGGTGTGCACGGGAGAGCTTGAGGATGATGCCCCGAGGACTCTCTTCTACGGCATAGAGATATGCGCGGATGCGGTCACCGGTCTTCCAGCGTTCGCTCGGGATCTGTTCTTCGTAAGGGATAACACCGACGGCGCGTCCCATGTCGATGAACACAGTGCCACGTTCGATGCGCTCTACGGTACCAGAGACGATCTCGCCTTCTTTCTGGCCGTATTCACCCATGACAGAGACCTTCTCTGCTTCACGGATCTTTTGGATGATGACCTGCTTTGCGGTCTGAGCTGCGATGCGACCGAAGTCACTCTTGGCTTCGAGAGGGAATACGAGTTCGTCACCGATCTCGACGTCGCGCTTGATGCGCTTGGCATCTTCGAGGAGCATGTGTTGTTCTGGGTTGAAGCGAATCTTGATATCTTCGGTCGCTACGTCTTTGAGTTCTTCATGGGTAGCCTCTTCTTCGCCTTCCATGGTGACCTGGTTGCGGTCGACGACGATCTTGACCTGCCAAAACTCTACTCCACCACTACTCTGGTCGAATGATGCACGGACGATCTGGCCTTTCTTGCCATATTCTTTCTTGTAGGCTGTCGCCAATGACATGGCGATAGCTTCGAGACTTTTTTCCTTTGGGATTCCTCGTTCTTCTTCGAGCTGCTGAACGACGGAATTTATAACTTTAAGATCAAACATATATGTAGTTGTTATTGAATTGTATAAATTGTTAGAAAAGACCTTTCTTCTAACAAACAAGTCCGCCGGTCAGGCGAACTTGGTAATGACAGTATCATACCATATTGGTGGGGGAATGCAAGCTACTACAGGGTCGATGTGTCCAGATACCATTTGACAAGTAGTATAAATTCATGTTAATAATGGCTTAGACAAAGGGCTTAGTCCCACGCAACGAATTTTTACAAGAAAGGAAATTCATGAGTGGAAATATTGGTGTCGGCATGGTTCCGAGCAAAACAATGCTCGGGGCTTTCATTCGAACTCGTCGTCTGAAGCTTGGTTTGAGTCAGCCTGAATTGGCAAAATTATCCTCCGTTCAACAGAATACTATTTCGATGTTGGAAATGGGATCACAAAGGTCTCTCAAACCCCCGCAATCTGCCCGTTTGGCAAAAGTGCTCAAGTGTACAGTTCAGGACCTGCAAGATCGGGTTCCTGTGCAACCAGTCAATTGTCCACGTACAGAACTGGGAACGCTCGTTTATGATCGACGCACGGCATTGAATATGTCGTTCGGAAAATTCATCTCTCGAGTAGGTCTGAGGATGTATCATGCAAAACGTCTCGAGTCCGATGTGCAAGTTGTTGGTTACAAGACGTTGCAAAAATTGGTCAAAGTACTTCGTCTCGACATGAGCGTTCTGGGTAAGTTCCTGGCAGAACGATCTCTTAAAGATACAAATAGTCCACTGGGTACATTTATCCGTACTCGGCGGAAGGGGCTTGGATTGAGTTGTCATATGCTTGCGCGTAAAGTTGGACGGAATCGGGCCTGGATGAGTTATATTGAACTCGGAGTAATTTCTCTTGCAGAGAGTGACTCTATGTTCTGAAGCTCTCCAGGGTTTTGGTGGTTGAGGCTGATGTATTAAAGTCACTTCAGCCGAAAAAAAGGAAACTCAAATCTAAATGTGTCACCGAGTGAATTCTGGCTGCACCCTTGTTCCGTACACGGATGGATCTCGGGATGACTCTGCGAGCCATGGCTTAACGGATAGGGGTGAGTATCACAACTGTTGCCAATATCGAGAATGAGGATGATTGTGTCACGCAGGCCCGCACTCTTCGGAGGTGTGGGTCTTTTTTATACAACAATCAATAAAAAAACGAGATCCTCATCTCGTTGTTAGTCGTCTTTGCGGAACTCGACTTTGCCACATTCTTGCCAGGTGAACACAATGCGTTCTGGACTCAGGATGGTGAGTTTTCCTGGTACAAACTGTGCATTTCGGAATTCCTTCTCAGATACTTGACCCTTGCCTACGCCGGTTTTCACATTGGCGCAAAATGTTACCTGACCGCCTGGTACATGGTCGTCACCGGTGATTTTGACGGCAATGACTTCATCGCCGAGGTGGGTGATCTTCACTACTTGGTCGAAGTGACCACGATAATGGCCGATCCATTCTCCTGAAAGATTGAGAGGTCCTGCAACTGTTGTCTTTTGCATAGATCTAGTGGGTTTTGTCTAGGATCGAGAATATAGGATTTGTGAAGATAAGTAAAGAAAACAAAAAACCGCGGATTCATGTCCACGGTTTTTCATTATCTTTTATAATTCGCGACTAACTCATCCGTATAAGCATGAAACCGATGATCACCATCACCAAGAGGATGGCACGGAAGAAGATGACGTTGCTCTTTATGATACGGATAACACCATGCGAGACAGAAGGGAGGGCGATGCGCAGGATCCCTTTCGCCAAAGTGAGCCAACCGAGGACGGTGATCGTCACACGGAAGTCATTGACCCAAAGGTTGTGAAGAAGTACCGTAGCGAGACCGATGACGATCGCAAGGTAGCCAGAAAGCAAAGTGAACTCTTTGTCTTCTGATAGGCCGATCATTTTTGCCAAGTAGCCATTTCTCTTGAAGAAGAATAGCAGGCCAAGGATAATAAGAAGCCATCCCCAAAACTGCGCTAAAAATATTGTGTTTTGCATAATGAGATAATTTTATCACACCTAATTTCTTTACAAGGTGTCAATTGTCCCCAGGTAATATTCTCTCCTGTGCTTCCTGTAACAAAAATTTCTTTCCGACGTTATATGATGTAGAGAGTGTCTGGAACCTGTCTATGTTGCCAGAAATAAGTATCCATATTAGGCTGGGACTTGAAAACGGTCATATATTCCACCTTAGTACCGGGCTAGCTTCTTTCCGGCCTTTCGGCTGGTATTGCACGGAGCTAGCCCGATAGTAGGGTGGAATGCTGTGCACGTAGATAGTATACCAGGGATTTGGTGAGCCTAGGTCTACCCTAGGCCTTCAGGTATACTAAGGGTACATTTTATATGAACAAAGACACATCATGGGGCTCTGTGGCAGGTTGGTACGACGATCTCCTCGAGAACGGCGAGGGGACATATCAGAAAGAAGTCATCCTTCCGAACCTCCTTCGTCTGGTTGCACCACAAAAAGGCGATATGATCATCGAGATCGCCTGTGGTCAGGGGTATTTTGCACGGGCTTTCGCCGAGAAAGGGGCAGAGGTCACTGGTGCCGATATCGCACAGGAGCTCATAACCTTCGCCCAAAAGAACTCGCCCGCATCGATCCAGTATCACGCAACTCCGGCCGATAAGCTTGGCTTTGCCCAGAATGCATCTTTCAACAAGGCGGTTATCGTCTTGGCACTCCAGAATATCGAACGTCTCCAGGAAACTTTGGCAGAAGCGGCCAGAGTTTTGAAACCGGGGGCGCGTCTCCATATTGTCCTCAATCATCCTGCATTCCGTATACCAGGGAACTCGAGTTGGGCATGGGACGAAGCTTCGAGCAAACAATATCGTAGACTCGACGGGTATATGTCCGAGAAGACCTCCGAGATCGATATGACTCCTGGTGAGAAGGACTCGACCAAGAAAAAGACCACCGTTTCATTCCACCGACCACTTCAGGTGTATTTCAAAGCCTGTACCAAAGCTGGTTTTGCAGTCACCCGTCTCGAAGAATGGATCTCTCACAAAAAAAGTCAGACCGGCGCTCGTTCCGCAGAGGAAGATCGTATGAGGAAAGAGATCCCGATGTTTTTGTATGTGGAAGTACAAAAAAAGCCATAAGGATGGCTTGTGGTTCGAATCTGGGATGGTGAGTGGTTTACTTCAGGTCGAACAGTTGTTGAATGGTCGGAACAAGTCGATCCAAAGTGTGTGCTTTGTGCAAGATCAGATATGCTCCACGGCCGATTGCTTTTCTGTGGCGCCCAGGATGTAAGCTGTCTCTGTTAAGGAGGATTACTTGAGGTGAAACTTTCAGTTTTTCCTCTGAGATGGGGAGGAGATCTTCGATAGCGTCTACCCCACCCAAATCACTTTCCAAGACAACTACTCGAATGCTGTCTAGAGCATGGGCTGAATTATATGCCCGCAAGACATCCTTCGCCTGCCGGACTGATCTTGCTGTAGTTACGAGGTACGCCTCTTTTGTGAGGAGTTCAACAGTCACTTTTCTCTCTGTATCTGAATCATCAACCACCAAAATATGCAGTTGTGCGCTCATAGATCCTTTCTTGTGTGTAGTGTGTTTGCTGAGTTTATTGAACCGAACGACTTTTCTGTAAGAGAGCCTACCAGAAGATGCGTGCAAATGCACCTCTGTTCAAAGGCATAGTTTTCCCATGTGAGTTGGTGGGGTATTTGGTACAATATATGCAATATGCTCGTCGAAGATGCTCAGCTCTACAAATTCATCCTGGACTCTGGCCTCGTAAGCAAAGAAGATCTTGAGGCTGCCCGCACTGAAGCCGAGAAAAACAACAAATCTCTCGGTTCAGTACTCGTCTCAACGGGCAAAATGACGACCGACAACCTACGAAGGATGCAGGCGTACATGCTCGGTATCCCTTTCGTAGACCTCAAAGGCAAGAAGATAGCTTTCGAGACGCTCTCACTCATACCCGAGCCGATCGCTCGTGCACATAACATCGTGGCCTTCAAAAAGGCAGATACCTCGCTCGAGGTGGCGATGCTCGATGTCAACGACTTGTCTGCGATCGACTTTATCAAGAAGAAGGTCAACCTCAAGATCCTTCCGCGCCTCACAGACTCCGACTCTATCAAGGAGACTCTCGTCCAATATCAGAAGAGTCTCAAAGCTGAGTTCGGCGATATTATCCAAAAGGAGACCGACGCTCTGAAGATGATCTCTGACGAGAAGGGGAGTGATGCAACCAGTGAAGGCGACCTCAAGAAGATCGCCGAAGGACTGCCAGTCGTGCGTATCGTCGACACCTTGGTCAAGCATGCCATCCTCCAGGATGCCTCTGATATCCATATCGAGCCGATGGACAACCAAGTTTTGGTGCGTTATCGCATCGACGGACTGCTCCATGATGCGATGGTGCTCCCAAAACAGGCAGGACCCTCAATCACGGCACGTATCAAAGTCCTCTCCAACCTCAAGCTCGACGAAAAGCGTCTGCCTCAGGACGGTCGTTTCAAGGTAGATATGAACAACGAGAAAGTTTCATTCCGTGTGTCGATCCTCCCTACCTACTATGGAGAGAAAACCGTGATGCGTCTGTTGCGAGAAAGTATTTCTGGTTTTACTCTCGAATTCCTCAACTTCCACGGGGAAGGACTCGAGCGCATATACAAGGCTCTCAAACAAACCACTGGCCTCATCCTCACCACCGGTCCAACAGGTTCCGGTAAAACCACCACCCTCTATACGATGCTCGATATTCTCAATACTCCTGATGTGAATATTTCGACCATCGAAGACCCGATCGAATATCAGATGGCACGTATCAACCAAACTCAGGTACATCCAGAGATCGGATTTTCATTCGCACAGGGTATACGTACCCTCGTTCGTCAGGATCCAGACATCATCATGGTTGGAGAGATCCGCGACAACGAAACTGCCGCGCTTGCGGTCAATGCTGCGCTCACTGGTCACGTGGTGCTCTCGACGTTGCATACGAACTCCGCCGCCGGAGCCATTCCGCGTCTTTTGGATATGAAGGTAGAGCCGTTCCTCCTGGTGTCGACGATCAACGTCATCATCGGACAGCGTTTGGTGCGCAAACTGACCGATAGTAAACAACAGTACAAACTGAGTAAAGACGAGTTTACCCAACTCGAAAAGACCGTGGATCTTGAGCGGGTACTGACAGCACTCAAGGATGACAAGGTTATCAAGCCTACTGATACCTGGAAAGACATCTCATTTTGGAAAGCTGGCGGTGCAACCGAAGAAGAGAGTTTCAAGGGTCGTGTTGGCATCCACGAGATATTTCGTGTTTCTCAGGCGATCAAGGATCTGATCATGAAAGGAGCAACGTCGGTCGAACTCGAGGCCCAAGCCAAGAAAGAAGGCATGCTCAGTATGCTCGAAGACGGTATATACAAATGTGTCACCGGTATCACAACGATAGAGGAGGTACTTCGCGTCGTTTCGGAGTAGCCGTAGTATACTTATAGGATAAAATATGTCTCATTTTCGATTCAAAGCAAAAAAGGCCACCGGCGAAACATACACCGCCGAGCGGGATGCTGCAGATCGCTATGAGCTCTACAAACTCGTCCGTGAGACAGGAGATGAGATGATCTCTGCCGAAGAAAAGAAGCCTATGAAGTTGGGGGCTCTGATCTCTTTTGGCAAAGGCACGCGTGGTATCAAGACGATCGACAAGATCAACTTCGCTCGCAACCTCGGAGCGATGCTCGAAGCAGGACTCGCGCTCTCGCGAGCATTGACTGTGCTCGAACGTCAGTCCAAAAAGGCCGGTTTCAAAAAAGTCTTGACCGATGTGATCGCTGAGATCAACAAAGGTAATACGTTCACCGATGCACTCAAGCGCCATGACAAGATCTTCCCTGAGCTTTTCATCTCGATGGTTCATGCAGGTGAACAAAGTGGAACATTGGCACAGTCACTCAAGGCGATCGGTATTCAGATGGATAGCTCGTATGCGCTTGAGCGTCGTATTCGTGGGGCGATGATGTATCCGGCAGTTATCGTGGCGGCCATGATCATCATTGCTATTCTCATGTTCATCTTCGTGATCCCGACACTCATGGCCACGTTCATTGAACTCAAAGTCGAACTCCCCGCAAGTACACAGTTCATCCTAACTCTCAGTAACATCATCCAACATCAAGGGCTCTGGGTCATTCTCGGAGTCATCGTCCTCGCTATCATCTTCTCCTGGTGGAAGAAAACTGTTTCGGGCAAAAAGACGATCCATGCCACACTCCTCAAGATCCCCGTCATCGGTGCGCTCGTCCAAGAAGTCAACGCCGCTCGTACTGCTCGCACATTGTCATCTCTGATCACGTCCGGTGTCGATGTCGTCGAGTCGATCTCGATCACCTCTGCGGTTGTCCAGAACGTGCATTTTCGGGCAGTGTTGGACAAGGCCAAAGAAGCGATCAAAAAAGGTGACGTCATGTCCAAGACATTCGGTGAGTCGACCAACCTGTACCCTGTATTTTTCTCGGAGATGATGAGTGTTGGTGAAGAGACCGGTAAGATGGGGGAGATGTTGCTCGGGGTTGCACACTACTACGAGAATGATGTCGAACAAAAGACCAAAGACATGTCGACGATCATAGAGCCGTTCTTGATGATCGTGATCGGTGCGGCGGTTGGATTCTTTGCGATCTCGATGATCTCCCCGATGTATTCGTTGGTAAATGCAATTTAGTTCATAAAGTTAGAAGGTTTTTAAAGTTCATAAAGCCTAAAAAGATATGCAAATTAAAAGATTCGAAGATATCAAAGCATGGCAAAAGGCGAGAGAACTTACCTTGCTTACGTATGAACTGTTTAAAGATTCAAGAGATTTTAAATTTCGGGATCAAATTCAGTCTGCTTCTGTTTCTATTATGAATAATATTGCAGAAGGATTTGAAAGGAGTGGAAATGTAGAGCTGAGAAGGTTTCTTTATATATCAAAAGGATCATGTGCTGAAGTTAGGTCTATGTTGTATCTGGCCCTGGATCTTAAAAGTATAAATGCTAAAGATTTTGAAAAGACATATGGTCTTTCTCTTGAGATTTCAAAAATGCTTTCAGGATTTATAAAAACTTTATGAACTTTAAAAACTTTCTAACTTTAAAAACTGATTGTCGCGGTTTCACTTTGGTTGAAGCGATCGTGGGAACTGCAGTGTTTTTGACGATCGCGCTGGCTTCATATAACGCATACGTGAGTCTCTTTAAGCTCGTTGACCTGAGTCAGTATCGAGTGCTTGCTACGGCACTTGCCAATGAACAGTTCGAGATCGCTCGTAACCTGCCGTATAGTGATGTTGGCGTTCAGGGCAGTATCCCTCCGGGCAAAATACCTCATATCCAAACATTGACTCGAGGGGGAACACCTTTTACCGTCACTGCTACCGTACGTAACGTGGATCTCCTATTCGATGGGACGATCGGTGGTACGCCGAACGATCTTTCTCCTGCGGATAACAAGAAAGTACAGATCACTGTCTCGTGTGACGGCTGTCGAGGTATGCAGCCGATCACGCTTGTTGGCCAGGTGGCACCCAAGAATCTCGAGACCGCATCGGCCAACGGGGCACTCTTCATCCGGGTATTCGATGCCAACGGTCAGCCACTCCAGAATGTATCCGTCAACGTAGAGAACATTGCGACCACTACGACGACGATCGAGATCAATGACGTCACTGATGCTAACGGTCTCCTCCAGCTTGTCGATGTGCCGCCCGATGTCAATGCGTACCGTATCACTGTCACCAAGTCAGGATATTCGACCGATCGTACCTATCCTCCAGATACTTCGAACCCGATCCCCCCGAAACCTGATGCAACCGTTTTGGTACAACAGGTGACCCAGGTCAGCTTTGCGATCGATAGGATCAGTACAGTACACATCAGTAGTGTCACGCCGACCTGTTCGGTGATCCCGAGTTTTGACTTTTCTCTGACCAGTGGCAAAGAGAATGGTCCAGGAATGCCGAAATATGGTTCCAATCATGCCACTGATGGCAGTGGCACACTCACTCTCTCGGGACTCGAATGGGATATATATACGTTTGCAGCTATCGATACCGCATATGACCTCATCGGTATCAATCCGCTCAATCCATTCACGGTCAACCCAGACACCGATATGCAGCTCCAGCTCATCGTTGCACCCAAGGATCCTCAGAGCCTCCTTGTTACTGTCAAAGACAGTGCTACTCAGCTACCTCTCTCCGATGTAACTGTGCAACTCACGGGTGTGGGCGGATACGACGAGACGTTCGAGACGGGGCGTGGGTATATCAATCAAACCAATTGGGTGGGTGGATCAGGACAAAGCACCTTCACTGATGCGACTCGCTATTTCGCTGACGATACTAATGTTGACGTAGCGACTTCGACAGGGCAGGTGATGCTTCGGAATATATTCGGGGCATATAACCCAGCGGGGTGGCTCGAATCCTCGACGTTCGATACGGGATCTGACAGTAACTTCTATTCTTTGATCTGGTCACCGACCGACCAGCCAGCAGAAACAGGGGCAGAGAGTGTCCGTATGCAGTTCGCAACCGCTGCCAGTACATCACCCACTGGACCATGGAACTTCGTTGGTCCAGACGGAACTGCTGCCACGTATTACACCTCATCGAACTCATCGTTAAGTGCTATTCATGCGGACCATCAATATGCACGGTATCGACTCTATCTCGCAACTGCCGACCCCGCTTTTACTCCCAATGTGTCGGATGTGTCATTCACGTATACTTCGGACTGTGTACCACCAGGACAAGTGATCTTCGCTGATCTGCTCGACAATGAAACATATACACTGACTGTTTCAAAGTCAGGGTATGCCACATATACAGTCGACATACCTATTACAGATGCATGGAGTGAACATCAAGTTCTCTTAGCACCATAATGCGTTACAATATACCCATGTCACTGCGCCTTTCAAAAAGACACAGACGTCATTCAAAAGGAATGACACTCGCCGAGATACTCGTCTCCGTATCGATCGTCATTGTAGTCATGGTCGCGGTAGGAACATTTCAGTTCAATGTGATCAGTAACAACCGTTCGACACAGGTTAGACTGACCAATGTGCAAGAAGCTTCGAATATCATGAAGATCATGGCTCGCGAACTCCGCTCGATGTCGCCCTCTGCCAATGGTTCGTATCCGATCGAGTCGGCAGGTACGAGTACAATCATCTTTTTTGCTGATACCAATAGTGATGCTGTGACCGAACGAATCCGATACTACATCGCTACGACTACTCTCTATAGGGGAGTGAGACTACCGACAGGGTCACCAGCAGTCTATACCGGTGCGGAAAGTGTCAAAGTTGTGGCCACCGGCATACGCAACTCGTCCTCGACGCCGCTTTTCGAATACTATCTCAGTGCCTATGATGGCACGACGGCAGCTATGACATATCCACTCGTACTCACCTCGATCCGTCTGATCAAGGCCAATATCACCCTCGATTCTGATCCCAACCGGTCACCGGTAGCACGAACATTCTCGACACAGGTGTCACTTCGTAATCTCAAAGACAATCTATGACCACTCCATCTATATATAGAAAGGGTATGATCCTGATCAATGCACTCGTATTCGCATCGATTGCGATCACGGTCACGATTGGCCTGACCAACTGGGGCGCCACAGTGCTCAAGACGACGCGCACGCTCTCGGATCGAGAACAGGCATTCCAACTCGCCGAAGCCGGAGTCGAATATTATCGCTGGCATCTAGCTCATGCGGCCACCGACTATACCGATGGTACTGGTGTACCTGGTCCGTATATTCACGATGTGACAGATACAGGTGGCACCGTCATCGGACAGTTCGAACTCACGATCACTCCACCACCGATCGGTTCAACGATCGTTGGTGTATTGTCCAAAGGCGTCCTCGAGTCCAATCCGACCATCTATCGCAAGATCCAGGCACGACTGGCGATACCATCTCTGGCCAAGTTTGCCGTAGTTGCCAATAACAACATGCGTTTTGGTTCTGGTACCGAGATCTTTGGTCCTGTGCATTCCAACGGTGGTGTGCGTTTCGAGGGTGTGGCACATAACCTGGTGACGAGTTCCCAGGTAACATATGACGATCCTGATGATGGCAATTCACAACAAAAGTTCGGTGTGTATACGACCGTCTCGCCCGTGGACCCCAACCCGCCTGCGGCTGTACCGAGTCGACCAGACGTCTTCATCGCAGGGAGACAGTTCCCGGTGCAATCTTTTGACTTCGCAGGGTTGACCTTCGACTTGGCACAAATGAAAGCCGATGCTCAGGCTAGTGGTAGATATATCGCTGCATCTGGGTCACAAGGATATCGTATTCGTCTCAATACCAATGACACGTTCGATCTGTATCGTGTCAATTCACTACGCTCAGCACCGAGCGGCTGTACCAACTCTGCCAGCCAAGATGGGTGGGGGACATGGAGTATCAACAACCAGACATCTTTGGGCAACTTCCCATTTCCGGGCAACGGTATCATCTTTGTCGAAGACCATGTCTGGGTCGAGGGTAGAATAGATGGGGCCAGACTCACGATCGCCTCGGGACGTTTCCCTGATAATGCCTCTACGCGTACGAGTATCACGGTCAATGACGACGTGCTCTATACCAGATATGACGGTACCGATGTGCTCGCGCTCATCGCCCAAGGTAACTTCAATGTCGGCATGTGGAGTCAAGATGATCTGCGTATTGATGCGGCACTGGTGGCGCAGAATGGTCGTGTGGGGCGTTATTACTATGACGATGACTGCGAATCTGGCGGAACAGAATACTATGAACGCGATGTTCTGACCCTCTATGGCATGATTGCTACCAACCAACGTTATGGTTTCGCATATACCAACGGCACAGGCTATGATATACGCAATATCACCTACGATACCAACCTACTCTATGGTCCACCACCTTCATTCCCATTGACGTCGAGTCAGTATCAAACGATTTCTTGGCAGGAGGTACAGTAAAAATTGTAGGGTGTCATCCCCGCGAAAGCGGGGATCCAGGATCACTTCAAGTATATAGTCGACTTAGATTATACAAACAATGAACATGATAGGTTCGGCATGTAATTACAGGGATAGTTCCTAATGGTTGGTGATGATATAGATCTGAGTAAGTAGCCACTCCCTTGCTCCTGGATCCCCGCTTTCGCGGGGATGACAAAAGAGGCAAGAATGATAAATACTATGCAAAGTTTCACGTTTCTGTTTATGCTAAAATACCCTCATGTCAAAACGTACACTGGTCGTCGGTAATTGGAAGATGAATCCCGCTACGCTCGATGAAGCCAAGGTGATCGTCCGCAAAACACGACAAGCTGCAAGCGAACTTGCCCATACTGATGTGGTGGTATGTCCACCATTTGTTTTCATTTCGAGCTTCAATACCTCGACGGAGGCACCACATATGTATCTCGGAGTTCAGTCGGTATCGCCCTATACCCAGGAGGGTCCTCATACCGGTGAAGTGGGAGTCCATATGCTCCGTGATCTCAAGGTTGAATATGTCATCACGGGTCATTCTGAAGAACGTTCACGCGGGGTGAGCGACGAAGAAGTATCAAAAAGTGTCTCAGCTATCGTACATGAAGGTATGATGGCGATCGTTTGTGTTGGCGAACGACAGAGAGACGATGCGGGTACATATCTCGAGACACTCACGCAACAGATCCGTAGTTCTCTGGCAGGGATCGAGGCAAAACATGCCAAAAATCTCGTTATCGCTTACGAACCGATCTGGGCGATCGGAGCTACCGAAGCGATGAATCCAGAACAAGTCTGCGAAATGAGTATCTTCGTGAAGAAAATCTGCGCAGATATATTCGGACCAGAGATCGCACTCAAGATCAAAGTCCTCTATGGTGGTGCCGTCAATGCTGAGAATGCCTCATCTATCATCACTATCGGCAAAGTCGACGGGCTTCTGGTGGGCAGAGAAAGTGTGCATATAGATGGTTTTGTAGAATTACTCCGGGCGGTAGATGTGATATAAGAGCCAGTCCGCTATCTTCATCTGCTATAATATCCCTCATGAAAACGATTACTGATATTGAACATATAGAAGGAGTGATCGTCTTGGTCCGTGTGGACTTCAATGTTCCCCTCAAAGACGGCAAAGTCGTTGAGGACTATCGTATTCGCACAGCGCTCCCGACGATCATGTGGCTCCGAGAACGAGGTGCACGAATAGTACTCATGAGCCATCTCGAGTCCGTAAGTGGTGAGAATGAATCCCTTGAACCAGTTGTTCCGACTCTTGCATCACTCGGCGTACCAGTTACCTTTGTGAAAAATATCAAGAACGCGCGAGTCGAGATAGACAAGCTACAAAACGGCTCCTGTATCTTGCTTGAGAACCTTCGGTTCAATGACGGTGAGAAGATCAATGATCCGCAATTCGCCAAAGAACTCGCATCTCTGGGAGATATGTACATCAATGATGCCTTTTCGGTATCGCATCGTGAGCATGCATCTGTTGTCGGTGTGCCTACACTCATTCCTGGGTATGCAGGCCTCCAGCTACAAAAAGAGATCGACTATCTCTCCAAGTCTTTTACTCCACGACATCCGTTCCTCTTTATACTTGGTGGTGCCAAGTTCGATACCAAACTCCCACTCCTGCATCGATTCATCGAGACTGCTGATACGTTGTTCGTCGGGGGAGCTCTTGCCAACGACATCTACAAACAAAAAGGCTACGAGATCGGCACCTCTCTAGTTTCGAAAAAGCAGATCGATCTCTCGGCGTTTATTGCCAATCCAAAAGTCCTTACTCCTCTCGATATCGTGACCGAAGGCAAAGAGATCCGTCCTGCCACTGGAGTGCTACCTACCGACAAGATTCTCGACGCAGGACCTCAGACTCTCGAGCTTCTCCGAGACAAGATCTCTACAGCAGAGTTCATCCTTTGGAATGGTCCCTTGGGTCTCTACGAAGACGGCTATCGCGAACCGACTCATGAGCTTGCACGTATGATCGGCGAAGCTACTGCGCGTGGCGCAGAGACGATCGTCGGTGGCGGAGACACTCTGGCTGCTATAGCTGAGCTCGGTATCGAAGATAAGTTCCACTTTATCTCTACGGGTGGTGGTGCAATGTTGGACTTTTTGGGTACGGGTACTTTGCCGGGGGTAGAGGTGTTGAAGTAGCAAGGTCCGACCTCGCTACTCACAGATTTTCTACAATCTTTTTTGCATTCGTTTCAAAATCCATTGGATCTCCCTCTACTTTGTCATTCGGAAACACCCAGATATGTGCATGAGGGACTTCGTCACCGACGATCTTGCTCAGGATCCAGTCTGTGGCAAAAGCTTTTTGTTGAGCAAGCGCGACTTTTTGTGCAACTTCGAAATATCGGCCGATGGTTGCTCCGTCACCAGAAGAGGGTAGATCCCAGACCCAACGATAGTGATGCTTGGGGATGACCTGGGTATGGCCAGGTGACTGCGGGTGGATATCCAGGAATGCCAGGAAGTTGTCGTCTTCGTACACTACGTGCGCAGGGATTTCTTTCGATACGATTTTGCAGAAGATGCAGGGGGTCATGGGTGAAAGTATATCACGCGAACCTAGTCATTTTGAACAAGAAAAAAGGCGTCGATCACGGAGATCGACGCCAGACGCAATTGGATAGCTAATCTACAACAAGATAATTGCGAATCATTGTTGGAGGACTCTTGCGTCTGTGCCAAGTGTCCTATTTTGTCGGCCGGGATGGCTGTTTATGGGGAATGGATACCCCGAGCCGGAACCTGTGTTCCCGATGGCCTGCACCACTTTTTGTATGTACTGCACCCTCACTATTTCGGGCGAATCCTTTTTCCAGACGAACCTGGAAAGGAGGGAGTAGGAACGCCGTACCATCTAGGAAGATAAAGTTTATTCCCTAGATATCGACGCGATTGGTACATCGTCGACACAAGTATCATGGCACACTCATTACATTTGTCAAGTACCTCATCTTTCCCTTATTTCAAGGTCTAGATCGCAGATCCCCGCCTGCGCGGGGATGACAAAAAATACATAAGGTATAATGCACCCCATGCCCACCTCCTCCTACGCCATCCGACCACAACTCTCGTCGACCGAGCGTGAACCACTCAATGCTTTTTCTGAACTGACGGCACAACTCTTGTTCCATCGAGGGGTCAAGAATAACCACGAAGGTCAGAGATTCCTCGCACCCGACTATGATCGCGATGTGCATGACCCGCTCTTGTCGAAAGATGCAGACAAAGCCGCTACGAGGATCATTCATGCCATAGAGAGGGGCGAGAAGATCGCGATTTATTCTGACTATGATGCTGACGGTATCCCTGGGGCGGTGATGTTCGCGGACTTCCTGCGGAGGATCAACTTCTCCAACTTCATCGTCTATATTCCTCATCGACATGACGAAGGATTTGGCGTGCATACCGATGCGGTAGAAGAATTGGCAAGGCAGGGAGTGACGCTCATGATCACGATCGACTGTGGTTCGACCGACGTAGTGCCAGTGACTCGGGCGCGTGATCTCGGTATCGACGTGATCATCACCGACCATCACGAACCACCACTGGTCGTGCCTCCCGCCTATGCCATCATCAATCACAAACAGAAAGACTGCATGTATCCCGACAAGAATCTCTGTGGTTCCGGTACTGCCTACAAACTCGTCCAGGCCATCTTGGCGAAAGATCGTCGAGGTCTCAAAGAAGGCCATGAGAAATGGCTCCTCGACATGGTCGGCATCGCCACACTCTCGGACATGGTGCCACTGGTCGGAGAGAACAGGGCATTGGCGCACTACGGTCTGGCAGTTCTGCGTAAGAGTCCGCGCAAGGGTCTGATGCGACTCCTGTCCAAGCTCTCGATCGCTCAGAAGACGCTCAGTGAAGACGATATCGCCTTCATGGTCACTCCGCGTATCAATGCCGCATCGCGCATGGGAGTGCCGATGGACGCATTCAACCTGCTTGCAACCGAAGATGAAGTTGAGGCCCAAGTCCATGTCACTCGTATTGAAGAGGTCAACAACGAACGCAAAGGCATGGTGGCGTCACTCGTCAAAGAGGTGAACAAAATACTTCGTGAACGCTATGCCGAACATATCCCGTCGGTCATCGTCCTCGGCAACCCGCTGTGGCGACCGTCGCTCCTCGGGCTCGTGGCAAACTCATGTGCACAGGAACTCGATCGACCCGTCTTCCTCTGGGGGCGTGATGGTGACAATGTCATCAAAGGTTCATGTAGATCCGAAGGCAAGACTAACATCGTCGAACTGATGCGCGCGGTGCCATCGGAGGTGTTCACTCATTTTGGCGGACATGCACATTCGGGAGGGTTTGCAGTGGCCAATGAGATGATCCATGTTCTCGATGCACATCTCAATGAGGCAAAAGAGAGGGAAGGGGCGAGGGAAAAGGTGCAAGGAGAAAGTGAACATGGAAAACAGATAGTCGATATGGAGCTCACTCTCGATATGGTCGACTGGCATCTCCAACAAGAGATCGCCCGTCTCTCGCCTTTTGGTACTGGCAACCCCAAGCCGCTCTTCCTGTTGCGAAAAGTAACTCCCGTCAGTGTGCGCAAGTTCGGCAAGGCCAAAGATCATATCGAGCTTGTCTTCAAGAAGACCAATGGCAACAAACTCTCAGCCATCGCCTTTTTTGGTGTCGGAGAACCTTGGGCAGATACCGTGAGCGAAGGTGTCTCTCTAGACCTCGTCGCTTCTATCGAGAAGTCGTATTTTGCAGGCAAGACGGAGTTGAGGTTGAGGGTGGTGGATGTTGTGTAGTGGCAAGGTCCGACCTCGCTAGACTCCTTGACCAGAGTCGGCGGCGAGAGTAGTGTGATATCTAGGTTCTGTGTAGCGGGATACGTCCCGTGGCGCAAGAGTTCAATCACAACAATAAACCAGAGGAATTGGATATGTCCAACAACTCAGATTCAGTAAAGCCGTTCTCTATCGAGGACGCAGTGTCAATGATCCGTCCATACGTTCGCAGTCTGTCATTCAAGCAATTGAGGGACGTGATGGGTGATGATGAGGCAATGATTCGTGGAGTGAACCGTACACTTACAAGGTATAGTTCTAGTAATACGCACGTGCCACTTTCATTCGTAGATGATCCGCCACTTGTGTATCCTATCCGTGTGCACTTGTATTCTTTGCATTCTATGGAAGTTGGAGGTTTACACATCAGAAGGATCCATTTGCTCCGTCTGCTGATGTCTCCAAATACGATCGGCACCGGAAGTGAAGCACCGAACCTTTACTTTTATCTTGAACATGCCGTGTTCGTACCGTACACATCCCAGATCCTTTTCAAGTTGGAGAGGTCAGATGTTGAACAGGTCTCCAGTGACGAGAAATTTTACGAGACGATCGATGAGTTGCCGTGTAAAACCTGGAAAAAAGGATTTGCAGAATCTTTCCACGAAGTCTTTTGGAGAGCCGTGTACTCTTGGTCAGAGAGTTCGATAAAATCTCGCGAGAAAAACATCCAAGCTCTGGGAATCTTCCAGGACACGTTACTGGAAAGGAAACCGTTCCTCGTGCCCTCGGAAGATGCGCCAAAAGGATAATTTTTTCACATCACCCCTCGCCACTATCACATGTGGCGAGGGGATTTTTTGTATTAAAAAAACCAGGAAGGTTCCTGGTTGTTCGTTTGGGTGTTATAAGTCTCCCATAAGATCCTTTCTCGCCACTCTATTTTTAGAGTTTATTGTTGAATGGTTTGTTCAGTATCGTTTCGGATTTTTGAGAGCGGCGGCGTAAGACAATTGTCGACACCTCTCGTTCGCTTCAATCTTGGGACGAACCTTTTCCATTACTTCGGCCCAGAATTGTGGCCAGTCGATACTTTTGAGAGTTCGTCGAATCCTCCGTAAAGCCTCTCGCTGTCTCTTCGTCATTTTTTCCTTCTTTTTACTCATACATATTCTTTCCACAGAAAATATATCACAATATGCTACTATAGAAAACTATGGAAACCATCATCTTCACTGACGGATCTTCACGAGGTAACCCTGGACCAGGAGGGTGGGGGAGTGTTGTGATCCAAGAAGCAAGAAGCAAGAAGCAAAATGAAGCTCAGGTGAAAGAGCTTGGCGGCAGAGAAGAGAGAACGACCAACAACAAGATGGAGTTGATGGCGGCATTGCAGGGGTTACGACATGCAGGCTCGGGAGGTACGATCATCGTCTATACCGACTCGTCATATCTCATCAAAGGCATCACTCAGTGGATCAAAGGCTGGAAGCGCAACGGATGGATGACACAAACCAAAGAAGATGTCGCCAACAAAGACGTCTGGATGGGGCTCGATGAGGTTATTCAGGGCAAGGATATCAGTTGGAAATACGTCGGTGGTCATATCGGTATCGCAGGCAATGAACGCTGTGACGAGATTGCGACTGCCTTTGCTGATGATGCCAAGATCGATCTCTATTCCGGATCTCTTGAGGGCTATTCTATCCCTGGCATCCTCACTATCTCCGCCGATACCGAGAAGGTGGCCTCCAAGAAATCTAGCTCATCGCGATCTGGTGCCAAAGCATATTCATACGTCAGTCTGGTCGGAGGCAAGATAGAGACTCATCCAACCTGGGCCGAATGTGAGAAAAGGGTCAAAGGTGTCAAAGCTCGGTTCAAAAAGGCGCTGAATAAAGAAGAAGAGGGTGAGATTATGCGAGAGTTCAGTTCCTAGGAAAAGTTGGCAAGGCCTGACCTTGCCAGTAGGTCAGGAATTTTATCGTTTCTTGAGACAAAATTCATACGGATTTTATCTCGAGACTGTATGCTCCGAGTATGCGCGGAGTTTTTGTATTTTGGAGTGTGTTGGTCGTCGTGGCGGCTGTGCGTGTGATGCTGTCTCTCGATATTGCTGTGCCAGATATCGGTAGGTGTGCCGGGCAGGTGGTACAAGGTCTCGGTACGATCGTCACCGAACCTGAACGTAGAGAAAATGGCCAAGTGTTCGTCATAGAAGCCCAAGAATGGAGTCCGGTGTTGGATTTGCTTGCAGGAACATCCACGTGTCCCGCAGGTATCTTTGTTCGCATCAAAGTGCCATTGTATCCACGCATGACGTATGGAGATGCGGTTTCATTCCAGGGGAAAATATCAAAACCCTTCAACTTCCGTAGTGATACTGGCAGAGAGTTCGACTATGAAGGCTACCTCGCCAAAGACGACGTCTTCTATGAGATCAAAAGTGGTGCGGTCGAGTATCGAGAGTCGGGCAAGACGGGATTGAGGTCGACACTCTTTGCATTCAAGAGAGGCTTCGTACGCAATCTCGAAAAAGTTTTGGGAGAGCCACACTCGGCACTGGCCTCGGGACTCTTGGTCGGAGAGAAGAGTGCGTTGGGGAGCGAGCTCATCGACGACTTTCGTGTGGCAGGACTCATCCATATCGTGGTGCTGTCCGGATACAATATCACCATCGTTGCTGATGTGTTGCGTCGGCTGCTCGGTTTTTTGCCGCGCGTATGGGGGATATGTGCAGGTGGTGTCGGTATCGCATTGTTCGGCACACTGGTGGGAGGGGGTGCTACAGTAGTACGCTCGTGTTGTATGTCAGCAGTTGCACTCGGTGCAGATCTTGCGCGACGTGACTACAGTGTCTATCGAGGGATGTTCTTCGCTGGGCTTCTGATGATCATTCAAAATCCGCGGATCTTGTTCCATGACCCGTCATTCCAACTCTCCTTCATGGCAACTTTCGGACTGGTGGCATTGTCGCAACCGATCGAAGATCGACTCGGGTTCATCACCGAGAAGGGAGGTATCCGAGGGATCGTAGCATCGAGTCTGGCCACACAGATATTCGTGTCACCTTATATCGTCTACATGATGGGTAGCGTCTCGGTGGTCGGGTTCGTATCGAATATCCTCGTTTTGCCGTTCGTGCCACTGACGATGTTGCTCGTATTCCTGACGGGAATGTTTGGATTTATTCTACCACCAGTTTCGATTGCACTCGGTTGGGTCACACATGTTCTCCTGTCATACGAGCTCATGATCGTCGAGTACAGTGCAGACATACCCTATGCATCTATAGACTTTCCGTTGTTCTCTGGATGGGTAGTGGCGGGTATATATGTAGTGTATGGAGTGGGTATCTTCTTTTTGGAGAAGGGGAAGAGGTAAAAAAGAGCTCGCAACCGAAGTTACGAGCTCCCCCTGTATCAGCAGGTCGCTCAACAATATGAAGGGCCGATGGAAACCTATTGAGGACGGCCACAAGAAGTGCTGAGCTAAAAGTAGCGTATCAAAGTGTAATTTACTTGTCTATAAATT
This sequence comes from Patescibacteria group bacterium, assembly GCA_038065395.1. Lineage (GTDB taxonomy): Bacteria > Patescibacteriota > Minisyncoccia > Phycocordibacterales > PALSA-1337 > C7867-002. The sequence goes on along the minus strand of JBBTRB010000002.1, from coordinate 83,409 downwards.
TCCCGCAATTACACTCCAGTTGAGGTTGGCGAAAAAATCTTCCACATACTTTTTCTTGCCAGAAGGTTGATAGTCTGCAACATATGAGTGCTCCCACATATCGAGTGCCAGTACTAGAGTGCAGTCTTGGAGTTGGCCGAGATGTTGTTCGTCGATCCAGGCATTGAGGAGGCGACCTTCGCGACGGTCATGGTAGAGCATCGCCCAGCCGATGCCACGAGTCAGTGCGATGGCTTTGAATTCTGCGAGCCAGGCTTCATAAGAACCCCAGGTCTCAACAATCTTTTTGAAAAGAGGGGACTCTGGAGGGAGTGACTGCGCGCCACCTTCGAGACTGGCGAAATACACCTCGTGGTTGCGCATGCCGTTGTATTCGAAGCCGAAGCGACGGTTGACCTCGGCCAGAGCATAGGCGTTTTTCTCGCTGTCTGCTTTGAGTTCGACGATCTTCTCTTGGATCAGGTTGGCATGTTTGACATACCCTGCATAGAGCTTGAGATGCTCGGTGATCGTCTGTTCAGAAATACCGGTGAGCTTCGGTAGGGTGAATGTTTTTTCGGTGAATGATTTCATGGGCTTATTATAACAAAATTTATCGTTTCTTGAGACAAAATTCATGGTTTCTTCATACCGGTGTATTAGGCTGAGGACATGAAGTCATTGATATTCTCAAAACCAGTCATATGGGGACTATCCGGAGTGCTGGTCGCTACGGGTGTGGGAGGATATGTGTGGGTACAAGAACATCGCCCACCACTCCTCGAGATGTATGTATTCTCGATGAAGCAGGGCAATGCCATATTGATCCGAACTCCGGATGATAGACGTGTTCTCATCAACGGTGGTGGCAATGCGGAGATAGTCAGACATATCGGAGCGGTGTTGCCGTTCTATTCTCGGAGGATCGACATGGTCATTGCTACCGATACACAAAAAAAGAATACCGGAGGACTTGCGGATCTGTCGGGTCGATATGATATCGGAGAGGCTGTGGTACCTGCGGTGACACTCGAAACTCTCGGCTTTGCAACTTCGACCGACGCTACATATACAGAATTCCTCCGCACGCTCCGTCGGGCACGCGTACCTATCCGAGAAGTTGTATCTGGTGAGTCCCTAGTCTTGGGACAAGATCAGGATGGTGTGAAGATATATGCCAGCATCATGTTCCCGGCATCTCAAGCAGAGTTCGTATATTCCAAAGCCAGTCCGCCCAGTATCGTACTCGACCTACTGTACAGTTCGACGCAGATCGTAGTGGCTGGGGATATAACGCCGAAGATTCAGCGACATATCATGGGGCATTCCTCCTCTACTGGGTCAGTGGACGTACTGATCGTCTCGCATAGCGCATCGGCAGATCATTTTAACCAGGATTTTTTGGATATGCTCGATCCGGAGTATCTAGTCTACAGTCAGTCAGTGTCGCGGTCGTCTGGCAACGCTGTCGTACCTTATGAAAGAAGATTCAACACCAAAGAAAAAACCATCAAGATTGTCTCTGATGGTTCATCTGTCGATATCGAGAGGGTCGATAATTAGAGCGTATCCAGGATCTTCATATGCGAGGCAGCTTCGAGCGAAGACTCGAGCCGTATCGAGCATACGGTGAGAGTCTGAGTGAAGAAGATAACGAAGCAGATGGAGATCCTGGAACAGCTCTCTTATATGAGACCGGCTTTCTTGAGGGTAGGGAACGCGCCGTTCTTCTGGATAGTGCGGAATGCGCGAGTAGAGATGGTGACTACGACAGTCTTCTTGAGCTCAGGGACATAAATGCGCTTCTTCTGGAGGTTCACATGGCGACGGATCTTGCCACAAGGGTTGAACTGGGTAGCACGAGTAGCGTTGGAGTAGCGACCGCCAACAACTGAGCCTCTCTTTGTTATTTCGCAGATTTTGGCCATGAAAGTAAGTAAGAACGATAGTAACACTATTTATTTTGTATTGCAATAAGATATGGGCAGGTTACAATAATCAAACGATGCTCATCATCCTCTCTATCGTCATATTGATCATGTCGGTAGTAGTACACGAGCTTGCCCATGGCTATATGGCTGACTGGCTCGGCGACTCGACAGCGCGTCGGCAGGGGAGACTGACTCTGAACCCGGTTCGACATCTGGACCCAGTAGGATCTGTTATTGTGCCACTCGTCACGTCACTCCTCGGGTTTACCTTCGGTTGGGCGCGACCTGTAGAATACAACCCGCATAATCTCAAGAATAGACGCAGCGGCGAACTCCTCATTGCATTGGCGGGTCCGGCATCGAACCTTCTCATTGCCTTTGTCTTCAGTATGGTCATACGATTTGCCGTATCGATGCATTCGGTCGCTTCGATAGCGTTCATCGAACTGTCGGCATATATCGTCACGATCAATATCATCCTGGCGATCTTTAACCTCATCCCACTGCCACCACTCGATGGCTCCAAAATCCTTTTTGCTATTTTGCCACGCCGATATGCACACGTTCGTGCCATGCTCGAGATGTATGCACCGATCTTCGTACTCCTGGTTGTCTTTTTCTTGTGGCAAGTGGTCTCACCACTCGTACCTTTTGTATTCAGGTTGTTTACAGGGTTAGGGATGTGACCCTAGGTCTATCCTAGGTATGACCTAGGGTAGACCTGGGCTGGCTATACCCAGTTGACACACTAGTAATATTTGATATTTTTGTATATGGACGTTGTTTCTTGTCCACGAAAACAAACCACATATCTGTTATAGGAGATTAACGTATGGCACGAAATGGTTCTTCGAATAAAGCGCGGCTTGCAAGTGCGCGCGCTAAACGTAAGCTCGGTGATCACGATTCAGAGGATCGACCTTCGAGGATTATCCTCGCTCATGGTTTGACGACACATTTGAAGCCAGGGCACCATACTCGTCAGGGAGTTGTGCGCTAAGACAACCCTTCACCTTTCGTATTCAAGCGACCTTTCGAGGTCGCTTTTTCATGCCTCGGCCTAGGACAGACCTGGGCCAAACATTGCCACTTTCAGACCCTTATGGTAAGTTACACATCACTGTCTCCATGGGTACATCCCTTGGAAATAGCCATTATTAAGGCAAGAATGAGTAATCGCCTCGGTATCTCGGAATTATTTCGAGGATCTCAGACCAAAAGCGGTGAATAATTCAGGATTGCCACAAGGAGTAACTAGAATAAGGTAATTAGTAATTAGAATGCCAACAATCAATCAGCTCACCAAGAGAAATCGAACGTTGTTCAAGCGCAAGTCAAAGTCTATTGCTTTGACCCGTACGTTCAACCATATCAAGAACCAGCCCGTGTTCTTCCCATCACCATTCAAGCGTGGTGTATGTGTCAAAGTCACCACCAAGACACCAAAGAAGCCAAACTCAGCTGTCCGCAAGATCGCTCGTGTACGCCTTTCCAACGGTGTCGAAGTGACCGCCTATGTTCCAGGCGAAGGTCATAACCTCCAAGAGCACTCAGTGGTTCTCCTTCGTGGAGGTCGTGTGAAGGATGTAGGTCTCCGTTATTCTGTCGTTCGTGGAGTGTTGGACTGCGCTGGTGTCGAAAAGCGCCGCAAAGGTCGTAGTCAATACGGCAACAAGAAGCCTAAAGCAGCGAAAGTATAATTAAACTACTATGCGACGTAAACTCAATATAAAACGCACCCTCAATCCAGATGCAGCCTACGAGTCTCTCAAGATCTCAAAGTTCATCAACTATGTGATGGAATCTGGCAAGAAAAACACTGCACGTACCGCAGTCTATGACTGTATGAACGTCATCAAGGAGAAGGCCAAAGTCGAGAATCCGATAGAGGTTTTCGAAGCTGCTCTCAAGAACACCTCACCTCAGATGGAAGTGCGCTCCCGCCGTGTCGGTGGTGCCAACTATCAGGTCCCTCGCGAGGTTCGCCCAGAGCGCAAACAGTCTCTCTCTATGAAGTGGATCGTCGAAGCCGCTCGCTCCAAAAAGGGCAAGCCGATCGCCGAGAAACTCGCTGACGAGATCATTGCTGCTTCCAAGAATGAAGGCGAAGCCGTCAAGAAACGCGAAAACGTCCACAAGATGGCCGAGGCCAACAAGGCTTTTGCTCACTTTGCGTGGTAAGTTTTAATCTAAAAGATTAAAAATCAAATCTTAAAGATGAAAAAAGATTTTGATCAGAGATTGTACAAATACGCCATAAATATCGTAAAATGTGTCGACAGGTTCACTGGAGATACTTCGGCTCAGGTTATCGCAAAGCAATTAGTGAGGAGCGGTACTTCTGTGGTGGCAAACATTGTTGAAGCTAAAGGGGCAAGTTCTAGAAAAGATTATATAAACTTCTATATGTATAGTCTCAAATCGGCCAATGAGTCAAAGATGTGGATCGGACTAGCTCGTGATACGGGAAAGATACAAAAAATAATAGCCGATCCACTATTAAAGGAGACTCACGAAATAGCAGACATCTTAGGGGCAAGTATCATCACCATGAAGAGAAATATTACTAAATAGATTTGAAATTTAAGATTTAATTTTTAAGATTTTTATGAACCGCGACTACCCACTCGAGAGAATGCGTAACTTCGGCATCATTGCTCACATCGATGCTGGCAAAACCACAACTTCAGAGCGTATCCTGTACTACACAGGTATGATCCACAAGATTGGCGAGGTGCATGAAGGTGAAACAACCACCGACTGGATGGAACAAGAGCGCGAACGTGGTATCACGATCACTGCGGCTGCCATCACCTGTTTCTGGAATCCGACCTATATGCCAGCGACAGATGTATCCAAGAAAGTCCGTTTTAACATTATCGACACTCCAGGGCACATCGACTTCACCGTAGAGGTAAAGCGCTCGCTCCGCGTACTCGACGGAGCGGTAGTCGTATTCGACGGTGTAGCCGGTGTAGAACCACAGTCCGAGACCAACTGGCGCTATGCTGACGAGAGTAACGTGCCACGTCTGTGCTTCATCAACAAGATGGACCGTACCGGCGCCTCATTCGAGCGTTCATATGCCTCGATACTCGAACGTCTCAACAAGAACGCCGTTCGTTTCCAACTCCCGATCGGTCTCGAAGGTGACCACAACGGCGTTGTCGACCTGATGCGCATGAAGGCATATACCTTCAGTGGTGAGAAGGGTATTGTCATCAATGAACAAGAAATCCCTGCAGATATGCTCGCTGACGCCAAGAAATATCGCGCTATCATGATCGAAAAGATCGTCGAGACCGATGATGCTGCCATGAACCGCTTCCTCGAAGGGGCAGAGTTCACTATGGATGAACTCAAGACGTTGACTCGCAAGGCCGTGATTGCCAACAAGATCTTCCCGGTATTCACCGGATCTGCTCTCAAGAATGTCGGCGTACAACTCGTTCTCGATGCGGTTGTCGACTATCTCCCATCTCCACTCGATATCCCACCAGTTAGAGGTATCAACCCAGAAACAGGCGAAGAAGTATTCCGTGGTCCATCTGATACAGAACCGTTCTCTGCATTGGCTTTCAAACTCCAGAACGACCCATTCGTCGGAGCATTGACCTTCTTCCGTGTATATTCTGGATCTATCGAGTCTGGTACCTATATCTACAACTCCACTACGGGCAAGAAAGAGCGCCTCGGTCGCATCGTCCGCCTCCAAGCTGACAAGCGTGAAGAGGTCAAAAAAGTCTTCGCAGGTGAGATCGCTGCTGCGGTAGGTCTCAAAGACGCGCTGACATCACATACCTTCTGTGACGAAACCAAGCCGATCGTCCTCGAAACTATCAAGTTCATGGAACCAGTGGTCTCTCTCCGTATTGAGCCAAAGACCAAGGCCGACCAAGAAAAGATGGGTCTTGCACTCAAGAAGCTCGGTAACGAAGATCCAACATTCCGTGTATCTTCTAACCAAGAAACAGGTGAGACGATCATCTCTGGTATGGGAGAACTGCACCTCGAGATCATGATCGACCGTATGAAGCGTGAGTTCGGCGTAGAAGCCAACGTCGGTGCTCCTCAGGTAGCCTATCGTGAGACGATCATGGGCACTGCCGAGGCGGAACACAAATATATCAAGCAAACTGGAGGTAAAGGTCAGTACGGTCACGTCAAGATCACTATCAAGCCTATGGAACCATGGCCAGAAGGTGAGAAGATCCCCAAGCATATCAAGCGCTATGATGACTTCGAATTCATCAACTCGATCAAAGGAGGTGTTATCCCAGGAGAATTCATCCCTGCAGTTGAAAAGGGTGTACATGAAGCCATGGACCGCGGTATTGTTGCCGGTTTCAGACTGGTGAATGTCTCTTGCGAGCTCACCTACGGTTCATATCACGACGTTGACTCATCCGAAATCGCCTACAAGATCGCTGCATCTCAGGCCTTCCAAGAAGCCGCTCGACGTGCAAAGCCTGTGATCCTCGAGCCTATCATGAAGCTTGAGGTCATCACTCCAGAGAAATTCATGGGTGACGTCAACGGCTCCATCGCTTCCAAGCGCGGTCAAGTCGAAGGTTCTGAACCACGTGGTCAGGCTATCGCTATCCATGCCAAGGTGCCTCTATCAGAAATGTTCGGTTACACCACAGCTCTACGCTCTATGACTTCCGGTCAGGGCAGTGCCATGATGGAATTCGACCACTACGAAGTAGTACCAGCGAACGTTGAGAAGGAGATCGCGGAAAAACGAAAATAATTAGGTCCGTTGTCATCACAACATCATAACGTAGCAGTCATCCCCGCGAATGCGGGGATCTGCGTTTTATCCACCTGTAAAATGTATTTTAAGTGGGGGGGGGTGATATAATGCGGGGTATCTATACTATAGATATTATCCAACTTACCATCCTTTATATGAACAAATTTGTATCATTCGTAACAAAAGCATCGCTTCTCGTCGTGGCGATGCTTTTTGTTGTATTCATCTCACAGACGCAAGCTCAAACATCTCCAAGTAACGGTGGTGGAGGAGGTAGTAGCAATCCTACTCCAGTTCCTTGCTACACCTTCACTACCAATCTCACTATCGGTTCTCGAGGTGACGATGTGACCGCGTTGCAAAAGCTTTTGATATCAAAAGGATTCAGTCTCCCGTCTTTGCAAGTCGGATTCTACCCATACGGCTATTATGGAGTCGAAACTTCTCAGGCTCTCAAGAAATATCAGACTAGTGTTGGTATTGAAGCCACGGGGTATTTTGGGCCAGTGACGAGAGCGAGTTTGAATGCGTGTGTTCTTACAACACCAGTACCAGGTGTTATGTACTTCAAAGTACGTGAGGACTCTGGTTCTATAAAAGATCAGGGAACACTCACGCTTCGTAATGAATTTGGTTCCATTGTTCCTATAGATACATTCAATTTTCCTAATATACCAACGGGTAACTATTATGCAGATGTGAAGTGGGGCACCGAGAGCATCACTGCGCGAGTTTACGCTTCAAGCACAAGATATGTCATAGATCATGTCATTGAAAATGGGTTAGCTAAGCCAGACAAGTATACTCTCTCTGCAGAAAACGGTCGCATCAAAGCGGTTGTTGAGGAAGGTGATGGTTACATAGGTACATTCTTTGCTGACATTGTCACCGAAAAAGGTGACTTGAATATCCCCCCATTACCATCAAATGGTATAGGACTATATCTTAACACAAACCCAGGTGATTATTTGATGAATATGTTTGAGTTGCGTGGTGGTGTGTTCGGGAACGAAGGAATCCTAGGTATTTCTGTAAATGATGATCATCGAAGCGTTACTTTGAGTGAAGTGACGAGGCCAACTTCTGAGATGGCAGTAGCATTAGTTTCGAAGACTTCTGAGGTGTACTCATATGAAAATCCACGCAGTAGTCAGTTGTCATCAGTATTTACTATTAAAATAACCGCATCAGGTTCCGATATAACCATTCCTGCTAATGCGTTTAGTGTCGGTCTATATCGTTCAGGTACAAGGATATATCCTCAAAAGAGTGATGCTGTGGAATTCGTGACAAGCTATAGTAGTATCTCTAATGCAAGTTGGAATGTGGACGGGTCATATACTATTGAAGAAGGGGATACTAGTACTTTTCAAGTGTGGAACCTATTTGCAGCGTCATCTTCTCAGCATGTAGCTGGTAACTATGCCGTGAAGCTCGAATCTTTTAACTGGAGTGGCTCTAGTGGAGACAAAAATACCTATATGGGAGAATTTGATTGGATGACGAATTATGTATTTATGAATGGAACAGGGAGCGTGCCTACTTCTACCCCTGCCTCGGTAAACCTCACCATCAACGGCTCATCTGGTCCACTTAATGTCAACACGTTGTCACCACTGAATCTCTCGTGGACATCAAGTAACGCAGATACGTGTTATACCTCTAACCAGGTTCCGAATTGGAATATGTATACCAGTCGGACAACGAGCGGCTTGCTGAGTATCGTTGCCCCAGCTTCTGCGGGAACATTCAGATATTCTTTGACCTGCTATAGGAGTAGTGTTGGTTCTGCCAGTGCCGCGACTAGTACCGTCATAGTCAATGTGGTCGCTACGACAACTACCCCTGCCATCACCGTCACAAATCCAAAAATTGGTGAGGTGTTGCAGACTAACTTCCAGTACAAGATTATTTGGACTGACACTCGTGAAAAAGGATTAACTCCTTTGTATGCCATAAATCTCGGAGGGACTTTTGGTTATGAAAATATTGCCACCGTATCCGCAACGACAGCATGTTCCGGTGGAACATGTATCTACGGATGGATACCAAGAGTTGCCTCCTTGAATAATCAGATTGATATCCATGATGTCGCAAATGACCCAGACGGTAGAATTTATGGTAGAAGTTCGACATTCAGTATCGCATCCTCGACCGTATCCCAACCTTCCATCACCGTCCTGAGTCCAAATGGAGGAGAAGTGTTTACTGTAGGGAAATCATATACCATTCGTTGGAATTCAGTGAATGTTCCGAGTACGGAATTAATGCAAATTTATTTTGATGGTGATGATGGTATTGCGAGAAATATCGTCCGTACTGCGAATGATGGGGCAGAATCCGTATATATACCCGATATGCCGCTTGGTAGGTATCGTGCAGAAATAACAAGTGTAAGTGGGATACCTGGTGCGGGTGATTTTAGTGACGGTTATATAACTATCATAGCACCACCAACCACCAACCTCCCACCCGTCATCAACGGCGTCACAGCCCCAACAGTCCTCAAGACAAAGGAAGTTGGTACATGGAAGATCATGGCCTCTGACCCAGAAAATGGATCCCTCAGTTATTCTATAGATTGGGGTGACACAGCAACGAAACCGGGAATGATCACCGCAGCATCAATACCATTCGTTCAGACATCAACCTTTACTCACTCTTACTTAAATCCAGGCACCTACACCGTCAAAGTAACTGTTACTGACGCTGCGGGTCAAAAGGCGCAGACAAGTTCGACCGTGAGGGTGGATGCGGTTACGTACCCTTCGGCAACAATTGATTCCGCATCTTTGGTCAGTACTTCCATATCACCTACCATATCTGGATATGCGTACAACACCGTAGCACCATTTGGTATAAATATTGCGAGTGCGAGCGGAGATAAAGTCTGGGGAAGTGGTGACATCGCGGTAGTTAATAACCGCTGGTCAACGAAAGTCACGCAAGCACTCACTCCAGGAACATACACAGTGATGGCATATTCAAACTCAGTCGCAGTTGCGAAGGGAGTGTTGACGATCAAGCCGCAGACTCCGACCCCTGTTGTCTGTCCTGCAGGTTACATGTGTGTCCCTCCAGGAAACAATCCTTCATGTTCAGCCGGTTATGTTTGTACTCCAGTGGCTGTAACGAGTTGTCCTTCAGACTATACATGTTACACAGTGACTCCGGTAACTCCGACCACTCCAACAACAGCCTCACTCTCCGCCACCCTCGTCGATGCCTCATCTGACAAAGTCGGCACAGGATTTGCTCCTGGTGCAGGTATGGTCAATAGGAATGCGAATGATTGGCATTGGGTAGCGAAGCTCACTCTTCCGACAGGACGTACGATCAAAGGCATACAGCTACAACACAGGAATGAAATGTGGTCCTCGACAAGTAACAGTTATTATCCGGTCGCAGTGTTCTTGAATGGAGTCTCTATGAACTCAAGTTACAATGCCTCGATTGCAGTCAATGCAGGAGCCACATCTCTCGATCTCTACGGTCAAGCAGAGTCGACCACATTCTCAGGCGGAACACTCACGGTAACCTTCGATGATGGTTCTACGTTGACAGCTACGGTCCCTGCATCAACCGTCAAACAGAGCACCTCAGCTACACCGACACCTACTCCATCACCAACAAGTCAGGCCAATACTAGGGCTTCGATCTGGGAGGCGGTGAGAGGTTACTTTATGGGGCAGTAGTCTTGGAAGAGGATTGACGAACTCAAAATTTTTGCTAACATAGTCTATGTACGTTGTTCGCGTGCCTTTGGGAGGAATCCCAAGAAGGTGCTATCGGCTAAAGCTGGTGGCGAACGCTTAAAAGCCTCTTCGGAGGCTTTTTTGTCTCAAAAAATACTAAAAAAGTGAAGTGAACCATTATTTACCTTACGAATAATGACGTGGACATTATCACTCTCAATTTCCCAAAAATCTATCACACGAGTACCTTCTCGGATTGTTTTGCAGGATATAATTTGGTCAACTCGCATTAGAATGCTTACTGCTTTGGGCAATAATCTAAGGCGTCTGATTTGATCTTCAAATTTCCTTAGTTTTCTTCCTTTTCGAATGAGGTGATTAAACCCATGTCTATTAAAATGAACAAACTCCTTCGAGAAAGCAGGGCAGGCAACCTTCCTGATCCTGTAGTACATATCATGGTATCTTTGGAGAATCTCTCTCCGATTTTCTCGTGGCATCATCAGAGCCTACCAGCCTGAGATGAATTTCCTATGAATTTAGTCTCAAGAAAGGATAAAAAGCCACAGAAGTTGACTTTATTCACCATCGTGCTAAGATCGTTCTTACGCACCTACCTGTATGTTCGTATGCAGGGCGTTTTAAAAACTACTAATAATTTATCCCGGATAAGTTTGAACCTCGTCGTTTGGGCGGCATACGCACTCACTCGAACGATACGGTTCAAACTATCAGGGCACTAAAACAATATTATGGCAGCAGCAGAATTCAATCGTACAAAGCCCCATGTAAACGTGGGTACTATCGGTCACGTTGACCACGGCAAGACAACATTGACAGCATCTATCCTTGCCGTTCAGGCAAAGAAGGGTCTTGCCAATGCAAAGGCTTACTCAGATATCGCAAAGGGCGGTACTGTTCGTGATGCATCCAAGATCGTTACTATCTCTCTTGCTCACGTAGAATACGAGTCAGACAAGCGTCACTATGCTCACATCGACGCTCCAGGTCACGCCGACTACATCAAGAACATGATCACCGGTGCCGCCCAAATGGACGGTGCTATCCTCGTGGTTTCTGCTCTTGACGGTGTTATGCCACAGACACGCGAGCACATCCTCCTTGCAAAGCAGGTTGGTGTTCCACGTGTTCTCGTCTTCCTCAACAAGTGTGATGCAGTCGCCGAAGCAGACCTTCTCGACCTCGTCGAAGAAGAAGTGCGTGAACTCCTCACCAAGAACGGTTTCGATGGCAAAGTAGCCCCTGTTATCCGTGGTTCAGGCCTCAAGGCTCTCGAAGGCGACCCAGTATGGTCAGCAAAGATCGACGAACTCATGAATGCTCTCGACACCTTCATCCCAGAGCCAGTTCGCGAAACAGACAAGCCATTCCTCATGCCTATCGAGGACATCTTCTCTATCGAAGGTCGCGGCACAGTAGTTACTGGTCGTATCGAGCGTGGTATGGTCAAGGTTGGTGAAGAAGTCGAGATCATCGGTTTCAAAGACACCACAAAGACCGTCATCACTGGTATCGAAATGTTCAACAAGCAGCTCAAGGAGGGCATGGCTGGAGACAATGCAGGACTCCTCCTCCGTGGTACCGCCAAGGATGGCGTATCTCGCGGTCAGGTCCTCGCCAAGCCAGGTTCAGTCAAGCCTCACACAGAGTTCGAGGCAGAAGTATACATCCTCAAGAAAGAAGAGGGAGGACGTCACACACCATTCTTCACTGGATACAAGCCTCAGTTCTATATCCGTACTACAGACGTCACTGGCGAAGTAACTCTCTCTCAAGAGATGGTTATGCCAGGAGACACCTTGACCTTCAAAGTCAAACTCGTAGCACCAGTTGCGCTCGAAGCACAGCAGCGTTTCGCTGTTCGTGAAGGAGGCAAGACAGTAGGCGCTGGAGTTATAACGAAGATCGTCGCATAAAAATCAGTTCATAAAGTACAAAGTTATAAGTTCATAAAGAAAACTCCACTTTACAAACTTTAAGAACTTTCAAACTTTATAAACTAAACCACATGGCTACTTCCAAAGATACAACTCACGTGAACAAACATGAACCCGCTCAGACTGCAAAATCGTCGACCGCGAAACCTGCTCGTACTCGAAAGGCAGCACGTTCGACGACTGGTGGGACTGGAGAAATGTCACAGCTCCGCATCCGCGTCCGAGCATACGAGCACAAGATTCTTGATGCCTCGCTCAGGCAGATCATGGACACAGCAGCCCGCTATGATGCCGAGGTACATGGTCCAGTGCCGTTGCCGACAGAGATCAAGAAGTACACGGTCAACCGCTCGTCGTTCATAGACAAGAATTCCCGTGAGCAGTTCGAGATGCGTGTCCACAAGCGTTTGATCGATATCATCAACCCAAATGCAAAGGTTATTGAGGCTCTCACGAACCTGAGCCTCCCGTCAGGAGTTAATATCGATGTAAAGATGATGTAATGCAGGAACGACAGAAACCAAAACTACCATGAAATTCATTCTCGGAAGAAAACTCAATATGACACAGATCTTCACTCCAGAAGGTGCGGCTGTTCCTGTAACAGCGGTTTCTGTACGTGCTAACACGATCACCCAGGTTCGTACCAAGGACAAAGACGGTTACGAAGCTCTGCAGATCGGAGAAGGCTCACGCAAAGTAGAACGTATATCCAAAGCACAAAAGGGCCACTTCAGAGACCTTGGTGGATTTGCTGCAGTTACCGAGTTTCGTATCGACAACCCAACTCAGAAGGTTGGCGACAAGATCGAGCTCTCCCAGTTCAACTCTGGAGATATGGTGACTGTCAGTGCCACTTCCAAAGGTAAGGGCTTCCAAGGTGTCGTCAAGCGTCACGGTTTCGGCGGCGGACCTCGCACTCACGGTCAGAAGCACTCCGAGCGCGAACCGGGTTCGATCGGTGGAGGTCTGCGTACTCGTGTACCAGTCGGTATGCGCATGGCGGGTCGCATGGGTTCAGATCGCATCACCGTCAAGAATCTCAAGGTCGTTCATATTGACCCTATCGAGAATATCATGTATGTTTCTGGGGCTGTCCCAGGACGTCGTGGAACTTTGGTAGAGATCGTCGGATAATATCATCTTCATGGAAACTACACTCTACAATCAGAAGGGAACATCAGCGGGCAAGTTCACTCTCCCTGCAGGTATCTTCGATATGCCATGGAATGCCGACCTCGTTCACGAAGTCATCCGTCTCATGAACTCGAACTCTCGTACCAACATCGCTCATACCAAGACTCGTGGAGAAGTTCGTGGTGGAGGTAAGAAGCCATGGAAACAAAAGGGTACTGGTCGCGCTCGTCACGGTTCTAGTCGTTCTCCTATCTGGGTTGGTGGAGGCGTTGCTCATGGACCACGCAATACGCAGAACTATTCTCGTAAGATCAACAAAAAGACTCGCACCAAAGCCCTCTTCACCGTCCTTTCACGCAAATTCAAAGATGGCGAGATCCTGTTCCTTGATACTGTCACATTCTCTGCACCAAAGACCCAGGAAGCCAAGAATATCCTCATGTCTCTTTCCAAGATCAAAGGTTACGAAAAGCTCGCTACCAAGCCAGCCAACGTTGCGCTGATCGCTATGGACAAGAAGCAGGATGCAGTCACCAAGAGTTTCCGTAACTTTGGCAATATTTCTGTCGAAGAATTCCGCAACATCAACCCTGTTTCGATCATGAACCACAAGTATCTCGTCATCGCCAACCCAGCAGAGTCGCTCAAGGCCCTTACTGGTAAGGTCAAGACTTCATAATTTCAATCACTACCATGGCATTATTCGGCACAACAAAGAAATCAACAGAAAAGAAGGCAGCTACCCCAAAGGTTGCAAAGGCTCCTCGTGCAAAGAAGGAGAAAAAGGAGGTTGCAGTAGTTGTAACTACCAAGGCTCCCGTAACAACAGGCCCTACTCATGTTATCTTGCGCCCTCATGTTACCGAGAAGTCAGGCCTCCTCAGTCAGAGTGGTAAGTACACCTTCCAGGTTGCACGTGATGCGAACAAGCAGTCCATCTCATTGGCTGTACAGGCCCTCTACAAGGTGGTTCCTGTGCATGTCACTGTTCTCAACCAGCCATCTCGCAACGTATTCGTCCGTGGTCGCCGCGGTGTTGTGCCAGGTGTGCGCAAGGCCATCGTCACTCTCAAGAAAGGCGAGACGATCAATTTTGTATAACGACATTTTATTACCATCATGAAATCATACCGACCAACAAGTAAATCACGCCGCCACATGACCACGCTGCCGTTCAAGCAGTATGTGACCGCTACAGAGCCATACAAGCCGTTGACCTTCGGTTTCAAGCGCGATATGGGACGCAATGCGTTCGGCCGTATCACGGTTCGTCACAAGGGTGGTGGACACCAGAAGCTCTATCGCATGATCGACTTCATGTACGACAAGCGTGATATCCGTGCAACGGTCAAAACTGTCGAGTACGATCCTTTCCGTACTGGCTACATCGCACTCGTTGCCTACAAGGACGGTGAGAAGCGCTACGTACTTCTCCCGAAGACCATGAAAGTCGGCAACTCATTCATGGTATCTGAGAACGCCCCTATCGAGACTGGTAACCGTCTTCCACTCAAGAAAATCCCTGTTGGTGCTTTCGTTTACAATCTCGAGATCAAGCCAGGCAGTGGCAGTAAACTCGTTCGTTCCGGAGGATCCTTCGCTCAGGTTATCGCAAACGATGCTGGTTACACTCATATCAAGCTCCCTTCGACCGAAGTGCGCAAGATTCATGAAGATGCATGGGCAAGTATCGGTGCAGTCTCGAACGAAGAGAACCGCCTCGTCAACATCGGCAAAGCCGGTCGCAGTCGCTGGATGGGTATCCGCCCAACAGTTCGCGGTACCGCTCAGAACCCAGTTGACCACCCATACGGTGGAGGTGAACAACGCCAAGGCCGAGGTCTCCGCCGTCTCAAGACTCGTTGGGGCAAGCCAGCCGGCAAAGGCCAGAAGACTCGTACTCCGAAGAAATACTCCAACGTCTTCATCGTCTCTCGCCGTCAGCCAGGCAAGAACATGACCAGTAGGACATAGTCTTCATGTTAAGGAATATCAAAATCCTGATCAAGAATATTGTAGAGTGGTTCATCCACAAAGTATTGCCAGACTAGAAAATCAAAAATCCCTCCTGCACCAAAGCGGGAGGGATTTTTGTATGCTACTTGCCTGTACATTGTGTAAATGGGCACGCAGAGATACTATTATGGACATGAATACAAACATGCAGTATCAGAGAGGATTCGGAACACCTGCAATTATTGCTATTATCGGCGTATTGTTACTTGGTGGGGGATATTACTATTCGAAGACGACAGGGAATGAGAATACACTCGGATACCTCTCTGAAAAACAGACACTTGAAGTTGCACAAAGGGTCATTCTTGTAGACTTGAAAGATTTTTCAACAGCAGAATGTCTTGATTTCGACGGTATCCGTGAAGGAGGATTTGTCACCTATGCCGTGAGTAGGAAGTTCGGAAATGGGTGCAAGGGTGAACAGGGTTCTGCACCAGCACTTCCGAAAGTCAAAGTAAATCTCACTACAGGGGATGCTTTTGTGGGAGGGTTAGATGGATATTTTGATCCTGTGGCTACGGCTTTGACTCAAAGTCAATCATCAAATGATTGGAAGACATACACAAACCCTCATCAGGGTGTTACGGTTAAATATCCATCAGATTGGCAATTTGAAGAAGGTCACGATCTGAAAGATATGAGTCAGGCTTGGTTCGTGCAACTTAGGGACAATACTCAGAAAGTGACACAAGATACAGATCATCCTCGAGACGGGGTAGCTATTATTAAGCGATCTGCTTGTGATCCTAGTACCGATGGCATATGGACAGTTGGTTTTGCTGATGCGTATTATAGAACAGACTGCGTATACGACTTCACTGTCATGTCTGTGGCTCTAACGGAGAATTCAAAAAAGACAGAAGAACAAATTCTTTCGGCAATCTCGATTCCCAAATTACCTCCTGGTGATGCTCTCATAAATATATCCCCATCAATATCATTTCATAAAGACGACTGGGGAATATCGTTCCAGATTCCTACAGGATGGACTATGACCAACAATATCGATAGTCAGGTCGTGCTGACTCAAAGTTCTTCGGGAGATCGGATCACTCTTGATTATACAAAGAGTTATAGTTATACGGATATTGATGCTAAATTTGGCAGTATTACTTATGCATTCAACGATGTGTCTGGTAAATGGATGCAGATTGGAGGCGACGAACGTTCACAGAGTCAAACAGCTTCAGAAGCACACCCCCTCTTTATGATCAGCGATATCGTCCCAGTATTTACGGGCGTGTCCCGATGGAGAACATATATCATCGCAATGCCTGACAACGTATTTCTCAAAGTTAATATCACTGGTTCTGGGCAGATACAACCACTCGATGAATTTATCAAGACTATTACGATCTCTAGTTAATTCGACTACTTCACCTCTGGTATCGTGATCTGGAAGGTGGCGCCTTTGGCGAGGCCAGGAGAAGCGACTTCGATGGAGCCTTTGTGACGACGGACGATGGCTCGGACGAGATAGAGGCCTACACCGAAGCCCTCGGTATCTGTTTGTTTTGCGATCGGGGTGCGGAAGAATTTGGTGAAGATCTTCGGGATGTCTTTGGCTTCGATGCCGATGCCGTTGTCATGGACGGTGATGACGACACGACTACTATCTGCAGATATAGTCACCTCGACATTCCTGCCTGGTGGGGAATAGGTGACGGAATTTTGTAGCAGAGTCTGTATGACGAATTCCATGCGCGGCTTGTCGATATTGGCGAAGAGGTCAGGGTTGGCGCAGTTGATGGCAAGGAAAAGATTCTTTTCATGGAAGGTGTTCTTGAAGGTGTCAGCAACAGACCGCACCAGGTCACAGACGTTGGTACGTTCGAAGGTATACGATGCCTGGGAGTCGCTGTCAGAGTCAGTGAGCTCAACCAGTGTACCCGTAAGGTCGATGAGCTGCTGAGTCGAACGGCCGACTTCTTGTAGGCTCTGTTTCTTATAGGAATCCTGCTCTTCGGCGACAAGTGCCTCAGAGAGCCACTTGATCTGCGTGAGTGGTGTGCGGAACTTGTGAGCGATGATCGTGATGAATTCGTATTTGAGGTTCTCGGTCTCGTTGATCTTGTGTGAGACAGCTCTGCCGAGGTATCTGATGAGGAGACCGATCAGAATACCGACTGACACTGCGAGAATAGTAAAAGGGATGTTCATGGTATGTGTGTACTTTATTATATCATTCATATATATAAATCCTATAATATAAAAATCCGTCCCGAGCGCGAGGCAGGGGACGGAGGTGGTGAGGAGGCTCAATCGGCGACCGAGGCAGTTGCAACTTTGGCATCACGACTCGTTATAAGTTCCAATTCCCCATTGGTATACCGATAGGAGTATCCTGATCGGACAGCACCGAACTTGTCGGGACCCTCATTGTAAAGCAGGACTACTTCGTCTCGCTCTGTCCTGGCGGTGATGTAAGTGACGTCGGTACGACATTTCGCTAGCACCAGTATCACTTCACGGTCACGCAGATAGCTCAGATCCATTGGTCTACCTACGCCGATCTTTCGTCCATTGACATAAATGATCGCCGACATCACGATAATCAAGAGGGTCCAGTAGAAGAATGTCAAGAAAGCGACGCCTCCTAGTGATGAAGTGGTGAATAATTTTGACTCGGAGAATAACGCGAACCATCTCGCGATAACGGTGATTGTCACGATGCCAAGTCCCGAAAGACTCGTCCAAATAATATCCTTAGTTCTACCAGTCATACTATTCCTTTTGGTTGAAGGTTTGTTAACGAACGATGAGATTCAATAAATACACTAATACAATTATATGTATGTGTCAATAAACTGGGTATGCGCAGATAGGAACCCCTTATATTTCTTGACTTCTAATACCGATCCTGTTAACATGCCTGGACGCTCGTTTGAGCCATTTTTATGTCACGATCACTCAAGAAAGGACCATATATCGACGAGAATCTTCTCAAGAAGATTTCTGGCAAAAAGCCGTCAGAGACTGGTGTCATCAAGACCTGGTCACGTCGCTCTCAGATCTCACCAGAGATGGTCGGATTCACGTTCGGCGTATACAATGGCCGCATGCATATCGATGTGCTCGCTACCGAGGACATGGTAGGACATCGTCTTGGTGAATTCTCCCCGACACGCAAGTTCGTACGCCATGGCGGTAAGATGCAAAAGGACCTCGAACTCAAAGCCAAAGAAGCAGAAGTCGCTGCTGCAAAATCCGCCAAGGAAGCTGCTACAACTGCCTCTGCAAAATAACTCCCATGATTACGGCATCTCTCAAAAATTATCGTATCACTCCACGTAAGGTACGTCTGGTCGCAGATATGATCCGTGGCAAAAAGGTCACTGATGCCGAAGCCATCCTCACCTTCGTAGTCAAGAAGGCCAAGTCACCACTCGGTGATCTGCTCGATTCTGCAGTTGCCAATGCCAAGAACAATTTTAATATCGACAAGAGTTCTCTCTATGTCAAAGAGATCATGGTCAACCAAGGCTTCGTTCTCAAGCGTTCTATGCCAGTATCTCGAGGTTCGGCTCATCCGATCAAGAAGCGCACCAGTCATGTGCATCTGACCTTGGCCGTCAAAGAACCAAAGGCTACAAAGAAGGCTAAGATTTAATCAATACCATGTCACACACCGTACATCCATATTCACATCGCCTGGGCATCATCCGTGATTGGAGGAGTCGCTGGTTCGGTGTTCACAAGAACTACCGCACATCTCTCAAGGCTGACATCCTGATCCGTGAATATCTCCAGGAGGCTCTTCGTGCCAACTACGTCGGTGGTATCGACATCGAACGAACTCAGAAGGTTCTCCGTGTGATCATCAAGACCTCACGTCCAGGTATGCTCATCGGCAAGGCAGGTGATGGAGTCGTCAAGCTCCGTGCCAAGCTCCTCGCTCTTTTGCGCAAGAACAAAGTCGAGCTCGTTGGCCAGGATTTCAAGGTGGACATCGAAGAAGTCCGCAACCCAGAGTCCAATGCCGCTATTGCAGCTATGATGGTCGCCGAGGCACTCGAGAAGCGTCTACCTTTCCGCCGTGTTATGAAGCAAACCATCGAAAAGGTCATGGCCAACAAAGAGGTCCAGGGAGTGCGCATCTATCTGGGAGGTCGTCTCGGCGGTGCGGAGATCGCTCGTTCCGAGTCTCTCAAGAAAGGTCGTATTCCACTCCAGACACTCCGTGCAGATATCGACTTTGCCCGTGAACGTGCTCACATGACTTACGGTGATATCGGTATCAAGGTCTGGATATACAAGGGTGAGATCTTCAAGAAAGACCAAAAATAATTTTTCATAATTAGAAATACCATGCTTTTCCCTAAGAAAATAAAATATCGCAAGCGTTTTACCAAGCGCAAGCACCCAGTCAAGGAAGCCGAGAAACACGAGACTCGCGGTGTTGATATTGCCTTTGGTTCTTATGGTATCAAGGCTATGGCGTATTCACGTATCACTTCGAACCAGATCGAAGCTGCCCGCAAAGTCATGTCCCGATATGCGACCAAGTCTGGCAAAGTCTGGATCCGTATTTTCCCAGATCATCCTTTCACTCAAAAGCCAGCCGAAGTAAAAATGGGTAAAGGCAAGGGAGATCCTGTTGGCTTTATCGCAGAAGTTCGTCCAGGACGCATCATGTTCGAGATTGACGGTGTCGAACCAAAGATCGCTGTAGAGGCGCTCCGCAAGGCGGGCACCAAACTCCCGGTCAAAACCAAGATCGTCAGTCGCATATAATACCTACTATTATGAACATGAAAGAACTTACAACCAAAACTCCAGAAAGTCTCAAGCAGCTCATCGCTGAGAAAAAGGAGGCATTGAGAACATTCCGCTTCGGCTCTGTCGGCGCCAAGGCCAAGAACGTCAAAGAGGGCAGAACTATCCGCAAGGATATTGCTCGCATGATGACTGTCCTCTCTGCACAAAAGAGAGAAAAGCAGGCACAGGCATAGACAAAATAGCTAAACTCAAGTAGTATCAGCATTCACATGGCATCCACCACAACACAACCAAAAGTCGAGACCAAGAAGCCACAAACCTTTGTGGGCAAGGTTGTTTCTGACAAAATGAAGGACACCACAGTTGTGATGATCTCACGATACGTCAAGCACCCAAAGTACCAGAAGTTCATGACCAAGCGTCTCAAGATCCTCGCTCATGATCCAGGTAACACCAAGAAGATCGGTGACTCTGCTACCGTACAGGCATGCCGACCTATCTCAAAGCGCAAGGCTTTCAAGATCATTTCATAATATACTCATATGATACAACCACGCTCAATCGTTAACATAGCAGACAACTCCGGCGCAAAGATCGGCCGTATTTTCAAAGTACTCGGCGCATCTCATAAGCGTTATGCTGAGATCGGTGAGCTCGTGGTATTGTCAGTCCAAAAGGCCGAGCCTCGCAAGTCTGTCAAAAAGAAAGACGTTCTCCATGCGGTCGTTGTACGTCAGACCAAGGCAGTTCGTCGCAAAGATGGTTCGTATATCCGTTTCGATGAGAATGCAGTCGTGATCCTCGAAAAGGGCAAGAAAGAGCCTATGGCAGGACGTATCTTCGGACCGATCCCACGCGAGATCGGCGAAGCAGGCTTCAAGACTATCGCCTCAAAGGCGGCAGAGATCGTATAATAATTTCAATAACTACCATGCATGTAAAGAAAGGCGACACAGTTCTCATACTCTCAGGCGATGACAAAGGCAAGACCGGCGTTATCACCGAAGCTTTCCCTCGTGAGGGCAAGATCCTGATCGATGGTATCAATACCGTCAAGAAGCATGAACGTCCTCGCAAACAAGGCCAAAAAGGTCAAGTCGTCGACCGTCCTATGCCTTTCTATGCATCCAAGGTCGCCAAGACAGACGCGGTCAAGAAGACCAAGAAAGCTAAATAAATCCCATGACTCACAAGACTACATACGAACTCAATAAAGATTCTTTCAAGGTGCTCAAGGATACTCTTGCGATCAAGAACCCGATGCAAGCTCCACAGCTTTCCAAGGTGGTTATTTCGAGTGGCTTCGGCTCTGTCAAAGACAAAAAGAAGATCGAGCTCATCGCAGATCGTCTCGCTCGTATCACTGGTCAGAAGCCAGCTATGCGTGCTACCAAGAAGGCTATCGCAAGCTTCAAGACTCGTGTCGGTGATCCTGTCGGATACCAGGTCACACTCCGCGGCAAGCGCATGAACGAATTCCTCGATCGTCTGATCAACATCGCTCTTCCTCGCACCAAAGACTTCCGTGGTCTCTCTCGCAACTCTGTCGACGATATGGGCAACTACACTATCGGTATCAAGGAACACACCATCTTCGCAGAGACTTCCGACGAAGATCTCAAGGACGTATTCGGTATGAGTATCACGATCGTCACTACCTCTCGTTCCAAGAAGAACACTCTCGCTCTCCTCGAACACATCGGTCTACCACTCAAGAAAGAAGACGACAAGAAAGGGAAGAAGTAAGAAGCGAAAGTAGAGATTGGTAATTAGAAATTAGAAAAAACAAGACCCTAGGGTAGACTTAGGGTTTTGTTGCATTAAAAAACTCGCACAGAGGAGTGCGAGGTGAGAGAGTTATGCTTTCACGAAGTGGCAGCTGTTTGTCCCGAGGCATGAATAGTGAGTTGTCCAACGAGTGAAGCGATGCCAGCGATGATCGTCAGGGCTTGGGCGGGGGTGTCGATATTGTGACTACTGAACCTACAGCCGCGACCAGGCTCATCGATGGTGCCTGATAGGTTGAGTCCGCGTCCCTCTGATCCAGAGTTGAAGGCAAGATGACCTTCTTCGAGAGATGTGCCTATCAGACCCATTTCCCATCGTGGACCCATCATGTGCTGGTTTGCAGTTATCATGGCATCTGTGACGTTGGGTAATAGCATGAGGCTCACCATTTTGGGATCGGTACGGAGCACATCCATGAGGTCGGCTCCAAATACTCCACTTACTGAACTACCTTTTTCGCATCGTTGTGAAAGAGCGGATAGAGTCGCTAGTTGACTCTCTGTTGTTGAAGTCTCTTCACATGCCTCAATCGTGTTGAGCATCAGGCTGAGATTCGATGTGATGAGGTAGGCAGTGTCCCAGTCATCCTTGATCTTTTTGCCAGTCCCGTGGCAATGGATGCAGTTACGAAGTGGCACATCGTGTTCACCAGTGCCACCACATTCCTGGCAGGTAAGACCAGTATCTTTTCGTATCTGTGGAAGAGCGATGATGAATTCGGTGTAGTCTCTATGGACATGTGTCTTGCGGATACATGAGCCGAATCCAAAGAATTCACCCTGTAGATCAGGGTGGAACGTACAGAATAACGGATCGGGACAGTGCGCTTCTCTGATGCCTTGCACCCATGGAGAAGTCATCGGGATTGTTTTGAATGTTCGAATGCAGTCATTGTGTACCGAAACAACGATCGAGTATCTGAGGCAATCCCAGTGTAGATGGTACTTCCTTGGGACACGATGGTATATCATATTTTTCATAGCGTGTTTTCAAACCTTTCTGAACTCACGATATACCCACCTTTCTTATTAGTCAAATGTTGCTTTTTGTCCCAACTCCATGCCATTATAAGCTTTTAGATAACCTCTGTACGTGTGAAAGAGAATGAACTATGACATTACAGCAACCGCTTGTTGGTTTGGTCGTTCGTCCTGATGAGTTGCCAGATTCGATGGTCGACTTCGTATATCCTGGTCTGAAGGGATACTTGGGTTCGGATATTGCGAAGCTGATATTGTATCGACTCAACAGTAATCGTCTCGAAATACCGAGAGACATCGCTACCCATGATCCTCTTGATGACTATAACTTCGGTTTAGGGAAAGATGCTGTCGCCGAAGAGTTGCTCGAGAGGATCGTCGGTGTGGGACAGCTCGTATATTGTCTCGGCCTAGGTGACGCGCACCGGCTCATCGATGCAGGACTCCTCCGAGAGAAGTGTGGAGATTGGCAAGTCTTACTCTGGGCATCAACAGCGTATGATAATCATGGCAATCAGTTTGTGCCTGTGAT
Organism: Patescibacteria group bacterium; assembly: GCA_038065395.1. Classification (GTDB taxonomy): domain Bacteria; phylum Patescibacteriota; class Minisyncoccia; order Phycocordibacterales; family PALSA-1337; genus C7867-002. Next base: position 59,918 of record JBBTRB010000002.1, on the reverse strand, counting down.
CCAGAATATCGCCGGACAGCAACCGGTGATCGTCTGGTACTGGCTCAAGTATCGCCTGACTCCGCGACATGCAACGTTTTGGCGGTGATGAGTAGCCCTCTTCGATAGGGTATCGAGGCGGGCTTTTTTAATATACAAAAGAACCCAGGATAGACCTGGGCTCTTTTTTCAGAGAAGATAAGTTATATTTTACAATCCAGAACCAGTAGTGAATGAGAATTCGTTCGAGGTTGTGGTATTGCCTGCGGCATCTTTGGATCTGATGACGAGGTAATACTGTGTACTCGTAGCGAGGCTACTCAATGAGAGCGAGTGACTGGTTACGAGACTTGTCTCGCTCACCGAAGGGGTAGAGACAGATGAAAGGTTGACCGGACTCGTAGCGCTCCAGAAGACCTTGGAGTCTGCAGACTCGTTGGTAGTCCAGGTGACTGTGGCGGTCGAGGTGCCTGCCGAAGTGGCTACAGCACTGATAACAGGGACAGTTGTATCCGAGACAACATGGTCTGCAGTTTTGGCTGAGAATGTTGCTGAAGTCGATACATTGCCAGAGGTGTCAGTGGACTCGACGACCATGTAGTAGGTCGTATTCGGAGTGAGACTGGTCAGAATGACCGAGTGACTCTTGCTGGTTGAGGCACTGTTGATGAACTGTGCACCAGAACCAGAGAGTGCTACCGGGAGAGTGGTGGAATAGAAGACTCTGCCAGTTGCGTTCTCGTTGTTAGTCCAACCGACTCTGACAGTACTGGTACTGATGATCGTGGCGACATTACCGATCGTCGGTGCGCCAGTATCTGTAGAAGGGGCTTTGGTCGTGAAGGAGCGGGTTTCTGAAGTAGTTGTGTTGCCCGCTGCATCACGAGATCGGACAACGATGTAATAAGTTGTACTTGTTGCAAGGTTCTTCACGATGACCTGATGGTCTTTGACCAATGCCTTCTGAGTAACAGACTTGGTAGCAGAAGCCGAGACATCTACCGGAGAGGTCAGACTCCAAAAGACCGTACTATCGGACTTCTCGTTGGTTGTCCAACGGATCTCGGCCTGAGTCTTGGCGGGCTTCGATGAGATCGAGCTTATGACAGGTGCGGTTGTGTCCGGGGTTGTTGTGGCATTGTGTCCACGGAACTTCTTCCCTATACCGAAGGGAAGGTGGCAAGTGCCGTCTCGAGCAACGTCGGCATTCTTCTTGAGCCAACCTGGGGCGAAGATATGACCCCATGCACGGAGACATGTCTTTGAGTTCGAATCCTTGCGACCATCTTTCTTTTTCTTGTCATCCTTATCATCGTCATCGGATTGTTTTTTCGATGAGGAATCTTTCTTTTCTACTTTGTGAGTTTCTTGCTTCTTGTCTTTGCCTTTCGATTCGTTCTCTCTCGCCAATCCGACTGCGGGAGATGCGAGCAGGAGTGCGACGATGAGGAATCCAATAGAGGCCTTGAAGTGAGTATTCATATAAGGTGAGTTAATTCGTAAAACGGTAAGAGCGCCCGAACGCGCTCACAAGAGGTATAACGTCACGGGTGCCCAAAGGTTACATGGACAATACCCCTTTTTTGTTATATGTTTTATAGAAAGAAAAGCCCATCTCTATCGTTATATGTCACAGACACAGCACACTACCCATACGAAGACGTTCGAGAGCCTGTATTCCGAGTATTCTGATGCCATATTCCGCTTTTGTATACTTCGAGTGTCAGATCGAGATATTGCACTCGATATTACCCAAGAGACATTCACTCGTTTGTGGCAAAGTCTCGGTCGTGGCCAAGAGATGACTCATGCACGATCCTTCCTTTTTACTATCGCACATCGTCTGATCATCGACTGGTATCGCAAGAAGAAGGCCGTTTCACTCGAGGGTCTCTCGGGACCAGATGACGAAGAGAGTTTCGAGCCTCCACAAGAAAACGCCAAGATGGATATCGAGATGGAGTCAGAGGGTCGATTCCTCGTACAGTCGATATCCAAACTGAGCTCCTCGTATCGACAACCAGTATATCTCCGCTATGTCGAAGGGCTGTCACCAGGGGAGATCGGAGAGATTTTGAATATATCAGCCAACGCGGCATCGGTACGCATCAACAGAGGACTCGAAGAGCTTCGGCGGATCAGTGGATATACGATAGAGGAGAGCGAGCCATCACACATATGAAAGACAACAGATTCAACAAAGCAATAGAAGATCTCAAACATATCCGCATGACGGATACAGAGAAAAACGCGATGCGTGCACGTATCGTGGCTATGCCTGTTGCACAGTCTGAGGCCACTCCTCGACACGTGAAGAGTCCATGGAGTGTATATACCTTCAATACCTGGGTCACCCAGCAGCGATGGGTAGTAGCAAGTCTCGCACTCGTCATCATCATCGGTAGTGGTGGAGTCGTCTCTGCGGCAGAGAGAGCTTTGCCAGGAAGTGTCCTGTACCCGATCAAGGTGGACATCGTCGAACCTCTCCGTGACACCCTCACGGTCTCGTCGGAGGGACAGGCGAACTGGAATGCAGAGAAAGCCGAGCGACGTATCGAAGAAGCAAGTGTGCTGGCGACCACAGGCAAGCTCGACGACACTACACAGGCAGAGATAGAGACACGTCTAGATCAGCACACTCGTGACTTTGACCGTGCTCTGCAGCGTGTGAGAGAGGAGGGTGCCGAAGATCGCGCTGACGAGATCAGTGTGGCATTCCAGGCGGGTCTCGGTGCTCGTGCGCAGGTACTGGAAGTGATCGCGGAGAATGACGCACCGCGCATCACTCTGCAAGCACGTTCGATGAAGAGTGTTGAGGATGATGCTTCACGATCCGCACGACAGGCACCCACGGAGGATGACGAGGACAAACAAGACAAGAGGATTGTGGTGGCATCTCTGGCACGTTCACGTGCCGAGTCTCTACGAGGCAGTCGCAGTTCGGGTTCGGTGGCCGAAGTCCCTGTAGCGGCTACGATGTCGATGATGATGTCGATCGAGTCCGCACCTACTGCCAATGAGGCTGGCAACGTTTCTGATGCATCTGTTGCACCTATCGCGCCACAACCTCAAGTGACTCCTACGTCTTCTGTGCAATCCAAAAAGTCAGTCTCCCAGAAAGATCCTGCAACATACACTCGTCGCAAAGCATCGACAGACAAGATGATCGCCGATATAACCGCACGTATCACCAAAACAAAAGTTGCCCCGGGTTCATTGCAGGGCAAACTGTTCGATACGACGACGCGCAATCTCGACGAGGCACGAGCATATATTCGCCAAGCCGAAGAGTATCAAGATCGTGGCCAAGATGACGAGGCTCGTACACAGATCCTCGAAGCAGAACGTGCCGCAAAGGAGGCTGAGCTCTTGTTCAAGGAAGGTGTGAAGTCGAAGAAATCCGGATCACAAAGTTCTACAAAGGAGTCTGTGAGTAAGGTAGACTCAAAATCTCTCACGGGTTCTGCGGTCAAAAGTCTCGAGAAAAACAAAAAGCAATCTAGTGGCAAGATCCAAATCCAAAAGAAAGATCGAGAAGACAGAGGTGGGAATAAGGGTAGGGATTTTCGTAAGAATGATTAGGTTGAAATAGAAGAGCGCGGCAAACCGAAGGTTTGCCGCGCTTGCATGTGTGAATGAGTTTGGTTACTTGGCAAGTCGTGCCAAGTTGCCGAGCCCCTGATGGAATGCCCCGAAAATCCCGGGGGACTTTCTTGTGGTAGGCGCTGGCAATCTCCACTGATTGCTGTTCCTCGTTTGTTGCCGAATGGGCGGTCTGGAACGTTGACTCATAACCGTTTGTTTTTTTTGTTTTGTTTTTACCGGTAGGCCGACCGGCTCGGGTGCATACACGACCAATTTCCATATTGACCGTGACCAGGGGATACTTTAGCACTGCATAGATAATATGCAATACTGTGGACATGTGGCTTTTCCGGAGGATATATAGACGCAAGATCGCATCGGTTGTCTCGACGGGACGACGCGACTTCCTGGCACATAAGAACGAGGCGTTGCGGATCATTCGTGAGCGAGTTGTGCATTTCAACCAACACTATCGGTTCGTATATACTCGGGTCTCAGTGAAGAATCAAAAGACACGCTGGGGGAGTTGTTCGCGTCGAGGCGGCTTGAGTTTCAATTATCGTCTGGCATTCCTGCCCGAGGAGATCCGTGACTATGTCGTCGTGCATGAACTTTGTCACCTCGGTCAGTTCAACCATTCACCGGCATTCTGGAAACTGGTCGCAGAGGTGGTGCCCGAGTACAAGAGGATCAGAGCAATGTTGAAGAGTCTGCCGATTAAGTAGTCAGTAATTGGTAACTAGTAATGAGAGAAGTCAATGTGATTTTCTAGTTGCCACTTTTCCCTACAGAATTTCCAGCCACAAACCCGGTCGTCCAACAGAGTTGCAGACTATATCCGCCCGACGGTCGGTCGATATCGAGGACATCACCGATGATATGGAGGTTGGGGACCTTGCGTGAACACATGGTCTTCCAGTCGATCTCATGGAGTCGTACGCCACCAGAGGTGACGATGGCTTTGTCGGTACCGAGAAGTCCTGTTGCTTCCATGCGAATATCCTTCAGAAGCTGGACGAGATGGAGACGTTCTTCGCGAGTGATACTGTTGGTCTTGGTGTCGGGGTTGATCTTGGAGATCTCGATCACAACAGGTACGAGCGCACTCGGTATCAGGGCGTCGAGGACGTTTTTGATCTTTTTGTTGTGATCTTTTTTGAAGAGGTCTTGGAGAGCTGTGTTGAGTGTCGAATAGTCGTGTTTGGGGAGGAGGTCGAGTGACACGTATGCCTTGCCGTACGAGAGGAGTTCACGGATATCACTACTCATGTTGAGTATGGTCGGACCACTGATACCAAAGTGGGTAAAGAGGATCTTGCCCATATGACTCTCTATCTTCTTGTCGTCAGAGATCAGTGAGAGTTTGACGTCTTTGACGGTGACACCTTGGAGGCGCTTGACCCATGGTTCACGAATATAGACGGGTACGAGTGATACTGATGGAGGTACGACAGTATGGCCGAGCTTGGTCAGCCAAGGGAGTGCATCACCTGTTGAGCCTGTCTCTGGTCTTGATGTACCACCGGTTGCGAGTATGAAAGACTTGGCACGGAGCTCTTTGAGACCGTGAGGATTCTTTTTGAGGCGAAGACTTTCGATCGTGGTCGTGCCGTCTTTTTCTGCGGTGTTGAAAGCGCCAACTTCGGTGTTGGAAAGGATGGTGACGTTGCCCTTCTTCATGTAGGCGACGAGGACATCCCATACTGACTGAGCCTTGTTGCTGGTAGGGAAGACGCGCTTCTCGGCCTCTGTCTTGGTAGGCATGTTGTGATCATGGAAGAATGTCAGACTTTTCTCGACGTTGTGTTGCGAAAAAGCCGAAAAGAGGAATTTGGCATTGTTCTTGAATTTGTCCAAGAAGACACGTTCGTCGAACTCGGCATTGGTGATGTTGGAGCGACCTCCACCAGTGATGAGGAGCTTCTTGCCGAGAGAGTCGTTCTTCTCGACGAGTACTACAGAGAGACCACGTTCTGCAGCACGTCCCGCGGCCATCATCCCAGCTGGTCCACCACCGATCACGGCGACGTCGTAGGTAGTATGTGTAGTCTTAGTATCGGACATAGAGGGTATAATTATAACATTAATTCTTATATTTTACAAGGCCTAGGTCTGTCCTAGGCTTATCTCAATTCACTTCGGGACGGGATTTTCTTTTTGGGGTAATAATTCTATACTTATACACAGATGAGAGGTTGGGTAGCCATGTCATCTAGTAGGGTTGTTTTGTTCCCTACTTCAAGCTCCGCCGGGTGAGATCGGTGGAGCCCTTTTTTGTATAAAAAATCCCGCAACCACTAAGGGCGACGGGGAGTTGGTTTCGATTTAGATGAGATGAGATGAAGGCACTCTTGATGCTTGTCGTACGCGCAGGGTCTTTTGGGGACTCGACAACCGGCAGGGAAGAAGGTGACGAAGCGCCGATCAACTTCATGTAGAGAGGTGAAGGTGATTTCCTTGGTGTTAGTGACAAAAGGTCCTTCCATGAATTCTGTGTGTCTGTAGTTGAAGTTGAAGGATGCCACTATCGGTCCCTTTCTTTTGAGTTGGGCCTCTCTGGATTCCCAGGATTTTCGTGAATGGTTCCATACGATTACGCCTGAAAGGGCGATGCGTTTGATGCTGCCGTTATCCCAGATATGGATTTCGGCACACTTGCCACGTGTTACATATCCAGATTTTTCATCATAGATCTCCACGGGATAGTTCCATATGTCGACGTTCAGTTGACCGTACAATTCTCTGAATGTTATCAATGTTGCCATAGAGCAAGGTTTGGTTGAGGTTCTGACAATAACACTACTCTCTTGAAAGTAATTGTCAATCAGACCAAACTGTTGTACTCTATACGTTCATGTCAAAACGCACTCAACAGTCAGAGTCAGCCGCCAAAGCCTTTGGGGGAGAGACGGTGATCCGCTTCGAAGATGTGTCTTTCGAATACGGTCACAACAAACCGATCCTCGATGAGGTCAACTTTACCGTACGACGTGGTACCAAGGTTACCATCATGGGCCAGAACGGCGCAGGCAAGACGACACTCTTCGGACTCCTTCTAGGGGATCATTCTCCCGAATCAGGTACGATCCATCTGCCACAGGGAACTACGATCGCGACCGCGCGTCAGGTCATCCCTCGCGACAAGCTCGAACTCTCGGTGCGAGACTTTTTCCAAACCTGTTTCAAAGAAAAGAAATACGACATCGACCCCCGTATCGATGAAGTGCTCGAAGTGGTCAACCTCACCACGGTCAAAGACGGCACCAACATCAAGGATCGCTTGGTCAAAAGTTTCTCTGGCGGTCAACAGGCGAGACTGCTCCTGGCTTCGGCTCTGATCCAGGATCCGGACATCTTGCTCCTCGACGAGCCGACCAACAACCTCGACAAGGCAGGTATCGAACATCTGACCCAGTTTCTGATCAACTACAAGAAGACGTGTCTGGTGATCTCTCACGATGCGGAGTTCCTCAATGCGTTCACCCATGGGGTGTTGTATCTCGATGTGTATACTCGCAAGATCGAACAATACGTCGGTAACTATTTTGCAGTGGTAGAGCAGATCTCTGCACGTATCGAAAAGGAGAATATGAAGAATGCGCAGCTCGCCAAAGAGATCCAAGAGAACAAAGACAAGGCGAACTTCTTTGCGATGAAGGGAGGTCAGATGCGTCTGGTCGCAAAGCGCATGCGCGAGCGTGCCGAAGAACTCGAAGAAGAGAAAGTCGACGTGCGCAAAGAGGATCGTACGATCAAGCCGTTCACGATACCGAGTCAGCCAGATCTCATCGGTGACATCATCAAGATTTCTTCCTATTCGATCGTCAGTCCGACGACTCATAAGATCGTCAAACGTACCTGTGATGTGACCCTGCGCAAGAAAAACCACCTGATACTTTCTGGGCCAAATGGTATCGGCAAAAGTACTCTCTTGGAGAAGATTGTAAATGGTGTCGATGGTACTACGATCTCACCAGGTGTTCGTGTCGGATATTATCGTCAGGATTTTTCTATGATGGATTTCAATGACACGGTGTATCAGTCACTCGAGAAGATCATCCGTGCTGTCGATGGACGTCTCATCGAAACCGAGCTCCGCGCCGTTGCCGCAAGCTTCCTGATCGGTGCTGATGCGATCCATACCAAGATCGGTAGTCTCTCTGAAGGGCAGAAGGGATTGGTTGCGTTTGCACGTCTCGTCTTGCTCCGTCCCGGACTCCTGATCCTCGATGAACCGACCAACCATATCAACTTCCGTCATATCCCTGTGATCGCAAAGGCACTCGATGAATACGAAGGTGCCATGATCCTCGTCTCTCACGTACCAGAGTTCGTCGAACAGATCCGTATCGATGAAGTGTTGGATTTGGGGAAGTAAGTTGAGGTAAAAAAATTCCCCATGTTCCTGTGAACGTGGGGAATGTGGGGAGAAACGTATTCTCAAACCATCTCTCGCATAGAATTGCCCGAAGGGAGTCGGTAGAGTCTCGCACCCCCCGGCTGATTTTCATAGGAGATCAAACCTTCTGCTACGAGTTGACCCATGAAAACCTCGAATGCGCGAACGGAGAAAGTAAGTCCTTCCTCGTTGAGTCTGAAGTGTAATTCTTGCGCAGATACTTCATGCCTCTCATCCAGGTAACGACCGATGAACAGGCGAGCCCTACGATTCTTCTCTTTGTTACCTCTCCATGTGGCGAAGGCTCCAAAAGCGCAGGCTACGAAGATCGAACAAAGGAGATAAATAAGATCCATAGTTAAGCCTTCGTTATACGTTCGACAGGTTGTTTTGTTTGAGTCTCGGCAAGGCTGTAAGCTTTCCAGGGACCCAAAGGATCTCCTCGAACGTCTCGGCTTACTATGGTTCCTGCATTTTCCAGTTCGTCAAGAAGACTTTTTGCCTCTCGGGAATCCACGCCAGTTTTGAGTTGTACGACATAATTTACCAAGTAGGGCTCGATAAGCTCTCCGTCTCCTCTGAGTGATTCGATAATGATGTGTGTGACCAGATCTTTCTTCCTTTGGATCATGTACTTTCTCCCGACGCACCAAGCGCCTACGAGAAGTGGAATGATCAACGCCAGACCGATGAGTGCGAGTGATAGTTTGGGTGACATAACGTTATTGAGTTGTAAGTGAACTAAGCTAGGTGCAATCTATAACGAATAGGGGATGAGGTCAACCTTGGAAAAGAGCAATAAAAAACCGCACCGGTTAGGGTGGGTTGTGGGGGTCAGTGAGAAGAGTGTCACAGGCTATGTCGTATTGTGGTCGTACATTCTTTTTGCACGAGCACGCCTTTCTCCGAGGCGATACCATTTCTCGCCTGAAGAAAACACAACATACTCTCGAGGTTCAGATACGTCAATGTGTACCCGGTCGGTCTCGATGAGCTTGCGGAGAAACCATGTGAACTCGTGGTTTGAGAGTTTGATGCCCGCTTGGTGCAAAGCTGCGCAAATATCGCTGTCACGCCTCGCATCTGTTCCGAATACTTTTTTCACCAATAGGAATGCGTCATGTATCACCAGGCATCTGTAGGCATAGTAGCCTGAGATCCCAAAGACGATGCATGCGACGAACAAGCCGATCGAGAGGATGTAGAGTGTAGGCATATGAAGAGCGTCTAGGTTCTGCGGACTACTCTAACATTGTCGGGGTAGCAAGGGTAGGCCTTACTGGTTATAATGCGACTATGGCATATTGGTTACTCAAATCCGAAGGATCCTGTTACTCGATCGACGACCTCGCTCGAGACCGCCGCACTGCATGGACAGGTATCCGTAACTTCCAGGCGCGCAACTACATGCGTGATGGTATGAAGGTGGGCGATCTGGCGTTCTTCTACCATTCCAGTGGTACACCAGCCGAACCAACGGGCATATATGGTATCGCGAAGATCGTTGGCCCCGCACATCTCGACGAGACGGCACTGGATCCGAAAGATGAGCATTATGATGCAAAGATGGCAAAAGCTTATAAAGAAAGAAACCAGGGACTTGTCCCGCGAAGTCCTGAGCTTGCGAAGGACATAGTGGGGTGGGTTGCGGTTGATATCGAGTTTGTAGAGAAATTCAAGAAGCCGATTTTTCTGACAGATCTCAAGAAAGATAAGGCTCTTGCGGGCATGCTCGTCTTGCGACCAGGGCAAAGGTTGAGTGTGATGCCTGTCGAGGAGGGAGAGTGGAAAGTAATAATGAAATAAGTCATGAATCTCTCACTCGATATATCATTTCTTAAGAAATATAAGAGCGGTCCTCAGCGGAGCAAGAACATGACAGAATCTTGGGTCGCACGAGAAATGTTTTGTCTCGACTGTGGCGCAGACAACATGTTTCATCTGAAGAATCATTCAAAAGTTCGGGACTTCGTATGTCTTGTATGTAAACGAGGCTTTGAGTTGAAAGGAAGGAAAAGGAAATTTGAAAATAGAATTTCTGCCGGGGCTTACCAAGCGATCTTTGAATGTTTTTCAGGATCCGACAAACCACACTTTTTATTTTTACAATACAACGATCAGTACAAGGTTCAGAACTTTTATGCAATTCCGCGACGTTTCTTTCGAGTGAATATGCTCGAGAAAAGAAAACCTCTGCCCAAGACCGCCAAACGAGCAGGGTGGATCGGATCATATCTTCACATGGATTCGGTTCCAGAAAGTGTCAAGATGTATGTCGTCAGAGATGGTGTGGTCACAGGATCAAAAAAGAGTCTTTTGAAAGAATGGAAAAAGATTTTAAGAAATTAATATTATGTCTGAAAAGCAAAATAGAAAAGAATTATCTGACCAAATAGAAAGACGTTTTCAGTTCGTTTTGGTCGCTGGTTTCTTTATGTTTGATACATGGGACACTATACAGCGTTTTGTATTAGAATTTTTTTCTGGTCTTAATCTTGAACAATTGAGTCAGGTGTTTATTCCGACAATACTTCTTTCGTATGTAATTATTCAGATTGTAGAAGATGATATTAGTATTAAGTGGTTAAAAATAATTAAAGAGTTACTTTTAGGACTTTCTTTTGTGCTCGTGGGAGTTATTGGAATTCCGATGATGAACAAATCGGCCACAGAGTTAAGTTTTATTAATAGTTTCTCGTTTCAGGTATCCGCGCTAATATTTTCGATATTACTGGTAATTATATTTTTAATATCAGTTGGGAGTTTTGCGCATAGTATTCTTTCTTTGAAAAAGGAATAGTTTGTAAATAATTTAAATCACCACCCAAAACACAATCTGCTATACTTCCCACCACGATGACCCAATCCTCCGCGTTACAACTCCTGAAAACGGGGGCAAATATATTCATTACGGGGCCGGCAGGGTCGGGCAAGACGCATTTGGTCAACCAGTACATCGCGTACCTGCGAGAGCATGAGGTGCCGGTGGGGATCACAGCTTCGACCGGTATTGCCGCTACGCATATGGGAGGGGTTACGATACATTCGTGGTCGGGGATGGGTATTCGTAACAGTCTCGATCTCGGTGACCTCGAAGACTTGGCCGAGAAAGGCTATGTTGCCAACAAGATCCGTGAGACGGCAGTGCTCATCATCGACGAGGTGTCGATGCTGCATCATTTCCGACTAGATACACTCAACGACATCACCAAACATATTCGCAAGAGTGACAAACCATTTGGTGGGTTGCAGGTGATCCTCTGTGGGGACTTCTTCCAGTTGCCACCGGTGTCGCGATATGGAGAACCGGATACGCATTTTATCTATCGATCAGAAGCGTGGAAGGAAGGAGGCTTCACTGTCTGCTACCTCTCCGAGAATTATCGCCAGAAAGACGATGCGCATCTCTCGATCCTCAACGAGATCCGCTCCGGTGAAGTCTCCGACGGTGCGCGTGACGAGCTCAAGAATCGCTACAACAAACGTACGATCACCGGCATCATTCCGACCCGGCTCTATACTCACAACATCGACGTCGATAAGGTCAACGACACCGAACTCGGAAAAGTCTCTGGTCCTGAGTCTATCTATGAGATGACGTCAAAAGGCAAGAAGCCCCTGGTGGAAGCGCTCAAGAAGTCGTGCTTGGCTCCAGGGATGCTCCGTCTGCGCAAGGGTGCACATGTGATGTGTGTCAAAAACAATTTCGACAAAGGGTACGTCAACGGAACCCTTGGTACGATCATCTCCTGTGGATTCGGGCTCGACCCAGTGATCCAGACAGTGCCGACTCCGGAGTTTCCTCAGGGAAGGAAGGTCACCATCGAACTCGCTAGTTGGAAAGTCGAGGATAGTGGCAGGCTCTTGGCTGAGATCAACCAATATCCATTGCGCCTAGCCTGGGCGATCACTGTGCACAAGAGTCAGGGTATGAGTCTGGATGCAGTAGAGGTAGATCTCTCGAAGGCTTTCGAGCCGGGTATGGGATACGTGGCACTGTCGCGTGTTCGTACGCTCAATGGGTTGACGATCCTCGGGATAAATGAGAACGCACTGCACGTGCATCCGGAGGTTCTGGAGTATGATCGACATTTGCGACAGCTCTCCGACAAAGCTGAGAGAGTTCTCGAAAGTGCCGATAGCAAAGATCTGATCCAAACCCAGAATGAATTCCTGGCCAAGGTGGCGCCGCTTCACAAGATGGGGAATGGAAAAAGCAAGAAGCAAAAAGCAATAAAAGAATCAACGTACGCCAAGACCGCGAAGCTCATCCGTTCACGAGCATCTCTCAAGGAAATTGCACAAGCGCGTGACATGACGGTGGAGACGATCATCTCGCATGTCGAGCATCTGGTCGCAGCTTCTTCCCAAGAAGGAGTCTCTGATCCTGAAAAGGTCTCGATGAAAGATATCGAATATTTGAAATACGAGATCTCTCCGCAGTATCTCACCAAGATCGAGAAGGCTTTGGAAGAAGTGGTGCTCAGGCAAAAGGATAACAAACCACCTCTCCTCTCGTCGGTCAAAGCCAAGGTGCCACCTAATATCTCATTCAAGGATATTCGACTTGCGAGAGTGTTGTTGGGGTATATGGAGAGGGAATAAAAAATGCCCCTCGACGATGCGAGGGGCAGTGGTGTGATGGGGACTATTCTCGAGGGAGTTTCGCTGATGCTTTCGAAAAGATTTCAGCATAGGTGAGTCCCAGGCCTTTGAACACGTCAGCCATGCGCTGGTCGGTATTCTCGGGATGGATGAGTCCTACGAGGAGTGTTATCGAGTTGACTCGGGTGAAACGAAGTTCCTCGAGAAGTGAATAGGCTCGTTCGAACCCCTCTGTGAGATCCGCAGAGTACTTGATCGAAGGGGACGTTCTCTCGTCTGAGGTGTGCCCTCGGGCACCATAGGTACGATCGAGCGACTCTCTTGTTGCGGATACACTGAAACCGAATACTTTTTCGAAGTGTCCAATGGTCGAAGGATCTTCGCACATGGCCAAGAGTACATGGTGTGGTTCGACCTCAGTTTCTCTTCCGCGAAGAGCAATATCTGTTGCGGCTTGGAGAATGCGGATGGTGGAAGCGGCGCACGTTGATTCGTCTATTTGCATAATGTATTACAAGGTTCAAAACAGTTGTTCATTCATACTGTATTATAAAAGTATAGGTTAGTCAAGTGCGAGTCTTACCCCTAGGTCTACCCTAGGGGAAGTGTTGACTCTCTGGCCACCATCTGCTAGTATCTTCTCTACCTCTGCAAATACCCAGTATTACGAGGAATTATCGATTGGAAGCATGTCCCCTCGGGGAATAGCTAACCAATCGTCATTTCATTGCCCACACTGCATATATGGCAAAAACATCAGTTATAGCACGATCCAAAAAGACACCGAAATTCAAGTCGCGTGTCGTTCGACGCTGTTTCCGTTGTGGTCGAAAGCGCAGTTATATGAGAGATTTTGACCTCTGCCGTATCTGCTTCCGTGAATTCGCCAATGAAGGTCTTATTCCTGGTATTAAGAAATCATCATGGTAACCGATCCTATCTCAGACCTCATCATTCGCCTCAAGAACGGCAGTGCTGCCGGCAATACTGCCGTGGAAGTTTCATATTCCAAGTTCGCTGAGAACGTTGTTCACGCTCTCAAGAAAGCCGGATATGTCACAACCGTCGAGAAGAAGGGCAAGCCTTTTACTCGCAGTTTGGTCGTCGGACTCGTCTACTTTGAGGGTGGCGCACGTATCCACGGTGTTGAACGTATTTCCAAGCCATCTCGCCGTATCTATCAGAAGTCTGCAGATATCCGCATGTACCGCAGTGGTTTCGGCAACACCTTCTTGTCTACCCCAAAGGGTATCATGATCGACGTCGAGGCCAAGAAGCATAAGGTCGGCGGCGAGGTCTTGTTCAAGATTTGGTAACCTTTATATACACACATGTCACGACTCGCAAAAAAACCAATAGCTCTCCCTGCAAAAACTGAAGCTACCTATTCAGAAGGTATTTTCACCGTGAAGGGTCCATTGGGAACATTGACCAAGACTTTCCGCCCACACGTCAACATCGTCGTAGATGCAGATTCTATACAACTCACCCCAGCTCGCGCATCTCTCGAAACCAAGGCACTCATCGGTACCTATGCCGCACATATCAAGAACATGCTTGCAGGTGTTCATGCTCCTTTCCAAAAGAAGCTCATCATCGAAGGTATCGGTTTCAAGTCAGAAGTCAAAGGCACAGTCCTCAACATGGCTCTCGGTTTCTCTCACCCAGTCAATGTTCCTATCCCTGCTGACCTCAAGGTAACTGCCGAGAAGAACATCGTCACCGTCTCAGGCATCGATCGCGAAAAGGTCGGCCAGTTCGCCGCACAGGTCCGTGCGATCAAGAAGCCAGAACCATACCTCGGTAAGGGTATTCGTTATTCAGACGAAGTTATCCGTCGTAAGGAAGGCAAGAAAGCCGCATAAAATACCATGAGTATCCTCAAGAAAAAACAAGCAATATTCGCACGACGCAAGTCACGTACTCGCGCCAAGATCAGTGGTACCGCAGAGCGACCACGTTTGGCTATTTTCCGATCACACAAATATTTGTACGTGCAGGTGATCGATGATACCAAGGGTCACACGCTCGTCTCTGCTGATACTCGTACCATCAAGGGTGCAACTCCGGTCGACAAGGCCAAGGAGCTTGGTCGAGAGATCGCACAGAAGGCCAAGAGTGCAGGCGTCACCAAGGTCGTGTTCGATCGTGGAGGATACCTCTATACCGGTAAGATCAAGATGGTCGCCGATGTAGCTCGTGAAGGAGGACTTGAGTTTTAATCAACACATATGACAGCAAAAGAAACACAACAGAATATCACTACCGAAACCAAGGTCACTCCAGGGGTTGTTGAAGCTTCTATCGGAGCTGATGCTGCTGCATCGGCTCCACTGGGAGCTGCAACCGCGAACAAGCTCACACCTGGTCGCAAGATGCGTGGAGAAGCTCCACATCGTGGAGGTCAGAGAGGTGCTCCAGGTTCCGCAGGACCTGGTGGACGTGGTGCTGGAGGTCGTCGTAGTGGTGGAGACAATCGTGAGAGAGTCAAACCAGAATTCGACTCCAAGATCATCGACATCCGTCGCGTAACTCGTGTGACTTCTGGTGGACGCCGTATGAACTTTAGTGTTTCGGTCGTCGCAGGGGACCGCAAAGGACGCGTCGGTGTCGGACTCGGCAAAGGTATCGATACTGCTGGTGCAGTAGAAAAGGCCACTCGTGAAGCTCGCAAGAACATCATCAAAGTTCCTCTTTCTCCTCAGATGACGATCCCTCATGCTGTCGAGGCAAAGTACGCCAGTGCCCGCATCATGATCTTCCCAGCTCGCGGACGCGGTGTGATCGCTGGTAGTTCGGCTCGTGCCGTCATCGAGCTTGCAGGTATCAAGGACGTCTGTGCCAAATTCCTTTCAGGCAGTAAGAACCCCCTCAACAACGCACGCGTCACCATCGCCGCCCTCAACAACCTGATCAAGGTACCTCGCGCATCGTTGCGAGCACAGGATAATTCACCTAAGAAATAGACCATGCAAACCCATCAACTCAAACGCAAGACACCGAATACCAAGCGCATGATCGTGGCGCGTGGAGGCAAGCGCGGCAAGACCGCCGGCCGTGGAGGCAAGGGTCAAAGTGCTCGTGCCGGTAACAAGCGACGTCCAGAATGGCGCGATATCATCAAGCGTCTTCCGAAGTTGCGCGGTCGTGGTGTCAACCAGAACAAATTCGTCACCGAACGTTCGTACGTTGTTGACCTTGCTGATATCAACGAAGCATTTGCTTCCAAGGCCGCGATCACTCCTGCTACGCTCGTAGAGAAGGGACTCGTCACCACACAGTCTGGCCGTATCCCTCAGATCAAGATCCTTGCCGGAGTCGAGATCTCAAAAGCTTTTAGTGTTTCAGGATGTTTTGTCTCTGGTTCTGCCAAGGCTGCGATCGAGAAGGCAGGCGGATCAGTAGCGGTTCATACTCCGGTAGTTGTAAAGAAAGTCACTCCTGCTCCAAAGACCAAATAACCATCAGGGAGAGGACTCGGGTTTATCTAGTTGAATAGTTCAATATATCTTATATACTGTGCCCATGAATACTTTCACCCACAAAATCCTGACTGTCTTCCGTGATCCAGTTATGCGTACGCGTATCGGGTTTACGATCGGTGCCCTTATCCTTTTCCGTGCTCTCGCAACTATCCCTATTCCTGGGGTTGATGTACTCGCTCTCAAGAACCTCCTGACCTCAAGTCAGTTCTTCGGTTTCCTCAATATTTTCTCTGGTGGAGGACTCTCGAACCTTTCGATCGTCATGCTTGGTGTCGGACCTTTTATCACCGCATCGATCGTCATCCAACTCCTGACTATGATGTTCCCATCGTGGAAGGCCATGCTTCACGAAGAAGGTGAGGCCGGACGTATGAAGCTTTCCAACTACTCACGTCTCCTTTCAGTACCTCTAGCTCTCGTATCTTCTATCGGATTTTTGTCACTTCTTCAGTCACAAAATGTGTTGCCGCAGGTCACTCTGTTCGACTTTGTACTCAACGTCATCATCGTTTCTGCTGGGTCTATACTCCTGATGTGGATCGGCGAGCTCATCTCTGAGTTCGGTATCGGCAACGGCGTGTCACTGATCATCTTCGCGGGTATCGTGGCAGTATTGCCGACCAACATCTCCCAGTTCTTGGCAGCATATAACCCAGCCGAGATCCCGGTATATCTCATCGCCGTTGTTATCGGTATTATCGTGATCGCCGGAGTAGTGTTTGTGACCGAAGCCGAACGTTCTGTACCGGTCACCTATGCAAAACAGGTCCGTGGCAACAAAGTCTATGGTGGCACATCTACCTATCTCCCACTCCGCCTCAACCAGGCTGGTGTGATCCCGATCATCTTTGCGCTCTCGATCCTGTTGTTCCCCCAAATCATCGCTACGGCTCTGAGTCGTGCTTCTATCCCCGCTATCGCTGACTTTGCTACCTGGGCGACGGTATTCCTCAACAACCCATGGGTACATGGAGGTGCATATTTTGTGCTGGTTGTGCTCTTCACCTATTTCTATACTGCCGTGACCTTCGATCCGAAGCTCATCTCCGAGAATCTCCAGCGTTCTGGTGCATTCATCCCTGGTGTCCGTCCTGGTGAGCATACTCGTGACCATCTGGCCGCTATTGTTACCCGTATCACACTCGTCGGTGCACTCTTCCTCGGTATCATCGCCATCTTGCCACTCTTGATGCAGACATTCACTGCAAACCAGAATCTCGCTATCGGTGGTACGGCACTTCTGATCGTGGTCTCAGTAGTTCTGGATCTCCTCAAGAAGATCGACGCTCAGGTTGCGATGCGCGAATACTAAATCTTTAGTATAATGTCGCGATGAAACCACAATCCTTCATATTCATCGGACGCGCTGGAGCAGGTAAGGGAACACAGGCGAAGTTACTCGAAGCGAAGCTCAAAAGTATTCATGATAGGACTGTGTTACATATCGAAACGGGTGCACTGCTCCGAGTTTTCAACCAGGGAGAGGGTTATGCTGCACGACAAGCCAAGATCACTATGGAACAAGGGTTACTTATGCCTGAGTTCATGCCGGTCTATATGTGGGCAAAGTTTCTCGTAGAGCAATTCAGTGGAGCAGAGCATCTGATCTTCGATGGTACTCCACGCAAACTTCTTGAGGCAGAACTTCTCAATTCCACCTTTCCTTTTTATAATCTAGACAAACCATTTGTAGTGTATTTGGATATTGAACACGAAGAGTCTGCAAAACGTCTCCTGCTCCGTGCCAAGGAAGGTCGCAAAGATGATACTCCCGAAGCCATCGAACGTCGACAGATAGCGTTTGAGCAAGAAGTCTTGCCTGTTGTTGAGTGGTACCGTACCAACCCATCTGCTACATTCCTGGATATCGACGGACATGGCAGTATCGAAGAAGTTCATGCACGTATTGTGAAAGCAGTGGGGTTGAGTTAGTGTAAAGGGGTGATAACCATCAAGACAAAGGAAGACATCGCTATTCTCCGTGAAGGGGGTCGTCGTCATGCAGAGATCATGAGGGAACTCGTGGCTATGGTGAAGCCGGGCATCTCTGCCTCGGAGCTCAACGATCGTGCTACAGACCTGATCAAAGAAGGTGGCGACTCTTCGGCTTTCTTGAACTACAAACCATATGGCGCCAAGCGTCCCTATCCTGCGGCGATCTGTGTGTCGGTCAACGAAGAGATCGTCCATGGTATACCGAATGAGTCAGACAAGATCCTGAAAGAAGGTGATATCGTCAGTATCGATCTAGGACTCGTCCACAAAGGACTTTTTACGGATATGGCGGTGACGGTGCCTGTGGGCAAGATTGCCCCGGAATTGGAGAAACTTTTGGCAGATACAAAAGATGCTTTGATGGCGGGGATCAAGGCCGCGAAGGGTGGCAAACGTATAGGTGATATTAGCTCGGCTATTGAAAAGATTGGGGTTTCGAATACGTACGGCATCGTGCAAGAACTTTCCGGACATGGTGTCGGCTATGGTGTGCACGAGGATCCTTATGTTCCGAACTATGGTGAAGCAGGGAAAGGGGAAGTATTACAACCAGGAATGGTGATCGCAATTGAACCGATGTTCAACCTCGGCACCAAGAACATCAAACTCGGTGCAGATGGCTACACTTACCGTACCGCTGATGGCAAACCCTCGGCTCATTTTGAGCATACGGTCCTGATCACCAAGGGCGGTGCGGAGATTTTGACTGCGTAATTACGTTATAATCACTCCATGTCCACAAAAAACCACGCTAAATACGAAAGAACGCTTGTTATTATCAAACCAGATGGCATCCAGCGAAGCCTGATCGGAGAAGTGATCCGCAGATACGAACGTGCCGGACTCAAGCTCGTCGGTATCAAGATGGTTGTGCCAACGCAGGAAATGGTCGAGGCTCACTATACACTGGACCCTGAATGGAAGAGAAAGACAGGGGAGAAGAATCTGCAGGCATACAAAGACAAAGGGTTGAAGCCTCCTCATGAAGATCCGATCAAGCAGTCCGACATGATCCTGATGAAGCTCAAGAAGTATTTTGCATCAGGTCCTATCATCGCTATGGTCTGGCAGGGTGCTCATGCGGTCTCTATCGTACGCAAGATCACGGGTGGTACGGAGCCGCTGAATTCCGATGTAGGAACAATCCGTGGTGACTATGTGATCGACTCATACAACCTGGCTGACGATGATATGCGTGCAGTGCGCAATATCGTGCATGCATCGGGCAATGTAACAGAGGCGAATATGGAGATCGACTATTGGTTCAAAAAAGAAGAATTGGTGGACTATCGTCTGCTCGTAGATGCGATGCTGTATGACCAGAGTATAGAGGGGATTTTGGAGTAGTTTTGGGTAATAAAAAAGACGAAGAAGTTATCTCTTCGGCTTGCGAGCGAGGTGTCTATCGATGAGCGGACTTAGAGCCAGCCATATGAGGAACAAGATGCAACCCATGGCGACTTTGTCGAAAGGGCTGTAATGTATGAGCACTGACCCGATGATAATGTAAACCGCTATTACGATATGTTTTTCTTTTGAGATGTGCGCCATATGATCCCTTCTGAAGATATCATAAGAGAATGAATCAGAATATGCAATACGAAACACTTTTGATTTTTGTACAAAAGAATGTCGGAACATGGTTCGATGCTTGCAGTGGGATAGATTGGAGTTACAATGAGTACAGATTGCAGGAGTAAAAAACTACAAATCTATTTTTACGGGATTCCAACGATCTTCGGATCACATTCGTCTGCACCTTGGTGTTAGATGTGAGGTTTCCCACCTGAAATAATTCAGGTTTATACTTCTGCGATCTACAGAGAATGTCCCTACCGCATTACGCGGGCTGGGGGCATTTTCTTATCACCCATTTAACGATATAATCATCCCCAATGCTCCTGTACACCGTTGCACTTATCTCTGCGATCTCTGTCTACTCGTTCAATCTTCCGGGTATCGAAGGGTGGTACATGGAACTCTGGTGGTATGACATCTTCATGCATATCTTGGGCGGCTTCGCGAGCGGACTCCTGGTGCTCATCATCCTCCGTTCTTTCCGAAGACCTGTACGTATATGGCAGGTGATAATCGGCGCGCTCATCATCGGCTTGGCATGGGAATATTTTGAAATATATTTTGACCTTACGGGACATCCGGTTGGCAGTGATCCGTATTATTTCGATACTGCTCTCGATATCATCGATGACTGTATCGGAGGTCTGTTGGCGGCGAGCTTGTTTACAAAATTCAGAAAGTAGATGTTGGCAGAGCTAGGACTTTTTATATATACAGGATAAAATAAGTCCATGAATTCTATTGCGAATGTTACGTTCTACTCGGGAGTTGGTTCTGTGACGGGTGCGAATTTTCTTTTTGAGACTGCTACAGGAACTCGAGTGCTCATCGACTGTGGCTTGGTACAAGGCGAACGTGTGGCGATGCAGGAGAACCATCAGCCCTTCGCATATGAGCCTGCGTCTATCTCACACCTCATCATCACTCATGCACACCTCGACCATGTCGGTCGCATCCCCAAGCTCGTCAAAGAAGGTTTCACAGGTGTTATTTATTCAACTCCTGAAACACGTCAGTTGGCGGAGCTCGTACTCACCGATGCGGTTTCGATCCTCGGTATGGAAGCACGACAGAACAACCTCGAACCACTCTATGATATAGAAGACGTCAATGCCGTGTTCGGTCTTTGGAAAACCATTCCATATCATCAGAATTTTACGATCGAAGATATAACCGTTTTCTTCAAGGATGCGGGTCATATTCTCGGATCAGCGATGATTGAGCTTACGATAAATAATAAAAAGATTCTCTTTACCGGAGACCTGGGTAACTCTCCAGCACCACTTCTGCGCGCTTCGGAGGAGGTCGGAGATGTGGACTATATGGTCATGGAAAGTGTCTATGGTGATCGTAACCATGACGCTCGAGAGACACGCTCTGCGGCACTCGAGCGCATCGTCAAAGAGAGTATCGAACGTGGAGGAACGTTGATCATTCCGGCATTCTCACTCGATCGTACCCAAGTCCTCCTCTATGAGCTCAATAACATGGTCGAGCAAAAAAAGATCCCTTCTATCCCTGTCTATGTAGACTCTCCGATGGCGATCAAGGCGACTGATATATATCGTGCGAGCACGGATCTTTTCAATGATACTATCCAGGCACAGATCCGCGGCGGGGATGATATCTTTCATTTCCCGCGTTTGCAGTACACAGTTTCGCAAAACGAATCTCGTGATATCGATCATATGAAAGGCGCCAAGATCATCCTGGCAGGGTCAGGTATGTCGGTCGGGGGTCGCGTATTGGCGCATGAAGAAAAATACTTGCCAGATCCACGCAACACGCTCCTTCTGGTGGGGTACCAGTCGACAGGGTCACTCGGACGTCGCCTCGCCGATGGTGCCAAGAAGGTCTCGGTACATGGCCGAGAGATCGAGGTCAATGCGCGCGTGGAGGTACTCTATGGATATTCGGCTCATCGAGACCAAGACCATCTGATCGAATTTGTGACTACAGGGACCTCACGACTCAAAAAGATCTTCGTGGTGATGGGGGAGCCAGGAGCGTCTATGCATCTCGCTCAGAAGATCAACGACGAATTGGGGGTCAAGGCGCTCATGCCTGAAAGAAACAAGCCGTACGAACTTAGGTGATACCACTTGCAAAATATACACTTCAGGACACGGTATTTTTCTGCTGAAAAATTCCTAGTGCTCGCGCCAGTCGCGCTCGCAATGTCCTTCAGTATATATTTTTGCAAGCGGGTTCACCCTAACCATCAAAAAATCCCGATGTAGCATCGGGATTTTTTGATAGGATGAAGAGGTTTTACTTCGCTGAAACTGAAGTAACAACTCTCTTGAAAGCTTCTGGTTTGAACTCGGCGAGATGAGCGAGAGACTTGCGGTCGAGAGAGATACCTTTCTTTTTGGCTTCACCGATCCACTTGCTATATGAAAAGCCGAGAGGACGAAGTGCTGCGTTGATCTTGACGTTCCAGAGACGGCGGAAGTCACCCTTCTTGTCGCGACGATGTGCGAATGCATATGCTCCTGCATGTGCGAGAGCGTCATTTGCAGCGCGTTCGGTCTTGGAACGGCGGAAACGAAAACCTTTTGCTCGCTTGAGTATCGAACGTCGGGTCTTCAGTGCATTTACTCCTTTTTTGACACGTGCCATGGTAGTGGTTGAAAGTTAAAAGTTAATATAGTTCTTATTGGTTCGCAAGGAAACGACTGCGTGCCTTGTTGTCCATGTGGATCTCGGTCATGCGGCCTTTCTTGGAACGAGTACTGCTGTTCTCTTTTGCATTGAAATGGTTCTGGCCAGCCTTGCGCGCAAGAATCTTGCCATTCTTGGTGACCTTGAAGCGCTTGAGATATGATTTGTTCGTTTTGATTGACATGGTTGTAGCGTTATTTTCTCTCTATGATGGTGGTCAGTCCTTTGGGACCTTTGAGCGGTGCTTGAGCGACTTTGTATTCGACGGTGATAAGTTTGAGGATTCTCTCGAGGCGTTCTTTGAGGAAATTGAATTCCATGTACTTGGAACGGCCTACGAGGAATAGATCGATCTTGACGCGATCTCCACCCTCGAGCCATTCGGATACCTTCTTGGCTTTGAGTTCGAGATCGTGCTCGCCGGTACCTATCTTGACCTGGACGGTCTTGAGTTCGGTTATCTGCGTGCGGGTCTTGGCGGTCTTTACCTTCTTCTTTTCATCGTACAGATACTTGCCATAGTCCATAATCTTGGCAACCGGAGGAACTGCACTCGGAGAGATCTCGATGAGATCAAACCCTCGTTCCTGTGCCGCTAAAAGCGCCTTATCAAGAGCAAGAACACCCAGATTTTCGCCAGATTCGGTGATTACACGCAATTCGGGCGCCTTTATGTGGTGATTGATGCGTACTTTGATCAAGGGATTACAGAGCTGTATTTATAGCATGCTGTATGGCTTTGTGCAAGGGGTTTGGCTGATATAGACACTACAAAAATCTCCTCACGACCTTGATGAGCATTTCAGGGATCTTTTCGATGAAAAAGCGGTTGTGCCAGGTGGAGAGGTTGACTTCGGTGGCAGAGCCGATATCAGTGGCGAAGTGAGAAGAGAGTTCCTCTGCGAAGCGGTTGTTGGAGGTGACGATGTTGGCCTCGTAGTTGTACAGCAGACTGACACTGTCGAAGTTCATAGATCCGACCGATGCCCAGGTGTCGTCGATGACGATCGTCTTGCTATGCACGATATTGCCTTCGTAGAGGAAGATGTGTACTCCTGACTCGAGCAGAGTTTGGAAATAAGACCGTGCACCGAGGTCGAGCGCTGGGTAATGGTCTGACTTTTCCGGGAGGAGGATACGCACGTCGACGCCACGATGAGCAGCGCGCTTGAGGGCTCGGAGCAGGCGATGTGTCGGCACGAAGTAAGGAGTAGTGATGTAAATGTGTTTGGTGGCAGTACGGATAGCGGAGAGGACGGTGCGATAGAGGTGACGTTTGCGTGGTGAAGGGGAGTTGGTGATATAGGAGAACTCTGCGTCAGAGTGTGTGGCTGGAGGAGTTGGCGGCTGAGAGGATCCTTGGGCTTTGCTCCACATGCTGTTGAATTCATATGCCATGCTTCGCACTACCGCACCTTCTAGTCGTACATTCGTATCGCGCCAGTTCTTCATGGCATCTTGGATACAGATGCTACCGGTGTAGCCGACCTTCTCATCGATGATCAATGCACGTCGATGGTTGCGCAAGAACCAGGAGCGGATACTCGGGAGGTTGAAATATCCAGGAATGAGTGTCTTCCAGAAGATGAGCTCGATACCCTGTTCTTTGAGTTCTGCGGCGATGCTCGATCCCCAAAAAGAAAAGCTGCCGGCAGCATCCCAGAGGAATCGGACTTTGACACCAGCCTTGGCACGTTCGCTACAGATGTCGATCAGTCTTTGGCCGAAGTCATCTTTGACGAATATGAACTGTTCGAGATCGATGGATGTGGTGGCTCGGGCGCAGTCGGCAAGCATTGCTTCCCAGGCTTCATGGTTGGAAGGGTAGAGAGTCCAGGAAGTTGAGGATGAGGGCATAGGGGTAGTATAGGGACAATTCAACTATTTAACAATTAAACTATCCAAATAAAAAACCGCCGAAGCGGGGGTATTATTTGCGTGCATCCTCTTTCTTTTTGATGGTCAAGGCTCGGACAAGGTTATCCGAAGCTATCCACCCGGGCAGTATGGTGCACAGAATCAACACGATGAGAATGCTGTGAATCGTCTCGGATTTGCGATTCATTGCAATGGTGATTATCGAAAAGATCAAGCCAACCACCATCGTCCAATATAAAATCCTGCGTAACCATATGAGTAATAAGAGCATAACATGTTTCTCCTGTGCACATAGTCTCATATCCTATCCGTACTTTCAAGATTACGACCGTGTGCTACCATACTCACATGTCCACCCTTGTCGACAACAAAAAGGTCCATTTTAACTACGAGATAACCGATACCTTCGAAGCAGGGATCGAGCTTGTTGGACATGAAGTAAAATCACTCAAAAAAAGCCAAGGGTCTCTCGATGGATCATACGTGATCATTCGCGGAGCTGAAGCATTCATTGTTGGCATGTTCGTGCCTCCATACCAAGAGAATAATACTCCAGAAGGCTATGAAGCCCGGCGCAATCGTCGACTCTTGCTCGGCACCAAAGAGATCCAGGAACTCGCCAACCTCGAAGGAGAGAAGGGTTTGACAATAGTGCCTATTTCAGTATATAATAAGGGCTCTCTCATCAAGGTCAAGATCGGTATCGCCAAAGGCAAGAAACAATACGACAAACGCGAAACTATCAAGAAACGCGAGACCGACAGGACGGTGAGGAGAGAGTTTCGGGATCGGTAGGATCGTTGACAGAACACAGGAAACTGGAAAAAAGTAACTAGTAACTAGTAACTAGAAAACACAGAGTGATTCTCTAGTTACGATTCTCTAATTACTAGTTACCTGTTCCATATGGGGATGATCGGCATCGACAATTGCCGTCTCTCGTTCGTGCGGTGCGAGCGCTGCTATCTCGTAAATCTGGCAGAAACCACAAATGCTAAAAACACCGTTTCTCCGTACTTCGGAGCCAAGGATTTTGCATTCGCACTCGCTTAAGTAGTGCGCGTTCGTTCACGGGGATCCATACCGTGATGCGGATGTCATAACCCGGATGTAGGAACAAGGAGCTTCTCACTCCGCGTTCCGAAACTTAGAGATCGTGAATGTGTGTTTTGTAGACATTTCAAGCACATTCACTAGACTACAATATCTACTATCACCGTAGAATCGTTCGATGAGTCTCAGTTGCACGCGGGTTCGATTCCCGCCATCTCCACAAACAAAAGCCGGCCTTGTGCCGGTCTTTTTGTTTGTGGAGATGAGCAAGGTGCCAATGCACCTTGCGTGCGGGAAGCGAAAAGGCTGAGCATGTCGCAACGAGCCCTGAGCTTGCGAAGGGCGAAGTGAGACGCGAAGCCTGTACCGAAGCTGTAAGCTTCGATTCCCGCCATCTCCACCATTGACTTTTAGATATAGACATGCTATTATATTAGATAGCAGTTTTTGGGGTATTCCTGCCTAACCACAGGACACAAGGTGAGAGACCTTTTTGACAAGTTATGAGACAGATGACCAAAGCGGGTCAGCTTAAGCTGGCAGCCCTTCTTCATGCAGCCTTCATCTTGAAGGCAATGTGTTCTGATAGAATCTTTCCAATCAATGCAGGGATTTCCCACAAACGCCTGCGTAACCACAGACGCGCAATCCACTGCAGAGCCGAGCTTGCTGTGAATGTGAGGGAGGGGAACGCCATATTCAAGGTAGAAAATGATTTCAGACCTGCAGCGGGTCAAGTTTGGACTACTGTCGAGGAAGGCGCAATCAGTATTGCTTTGACTGTGAACGGTGTGACCAGAAAAATCGAAACCAAAACAAATAATTGTGGATGGTTTGACTACGAAGCACTTCCTCCTGAAGATTTGCGGACCTACCAAGAAATGGCGGTATCGCTCATTTAAAGATTCGGCCTTCATGAGATTGACCTTCGGGTTCTTCTCTCGAAGGTCTTTCTCTTTTATACCTATTCTAATCCCATCATGTGACTCATCTCACATACAAAGTTACTTATTTACTTAAGCAAAATGGAACCCCTTGCCCCACAATCGCTTCTGAGCTCTCAAATACCCAAGGATATAGCTGGTTCCAACTTTGGCTCACCAAGTCAACCTCACCTCACCACCCCTAAATACTGTAACGGCATCTCTGTGCCTGCAGGAGTGCTCGAGTGTTTTCGACCACCTATACTCGAGGCGAGCTTCACGGCATCTTCTCCGTACTTTTTATTTACTGCATCAACCTGACTAAAAATATCTGCCAGCTTATCAGAATGTAATGATGCTCCAAAGAGATCTTGTTCAACCAGGTCTGTAGAACGCAATTTCATCAGGGTCACACCAGTAGACTTGTAGACAACCTTCGGGCTATAGATGGAGGCAAAGAGGCGACGAACATGAATCAGAATTTCCGAAGGGGAAGAGGTGGCAATGGGTAGCATGACTTCGGTACGACTGTATTCGCGATCATGAGTCTTGAGGAAGAAAGAGAAAGCGTTTGCGATGAGACCTTCAGCGCGCAGACGAGTACAGGCGTTCTCGACGTGTTTGGAAAGTTCGGCCAACAGGAATACTCGATCGGCAGTTGATGGAGTGAAGCTACGTGTATCCTGGATAGATGTAGAGTGATCTTTTTCGCCAGGGATCGTCACCGAATGAACTACCCGCCCATTGAGCTCGTGCCAGATCTCGACAAGGGGGCGGTTGAATGATTGTTCGACATGCTCCTGGGGAAGTGATGCGAGATTGCCCGCGGTAAGAATCCCTTGTGCGCGTAGAGAGTCGGCCGTGCTCGAACCGATACCCCAGACATTACCGACAGGAAGATCTGATATCCATGTACGAACATCAGTAGGTTCGAGGACGGTAAAGCCATTTGGTTTATTCCTCTTGGAAGCAATCTTGGCGAGAACTTTCGTCGACGCAATGCCGACAGAATACGTAATACCCAATAGTTGCCGAATGTCGTCTTTGATGGTGTGTCCGATGTGCACATAGTCCGTACCCGCATATGCAGTAGTAAGATCGGCAAATCCCTCGTCGATACTATATTCTTCAACACGTTCGATATGACGTCTAACAATATTCATGGCACGATCAGAGAAACACTGATAGGTAGGGAAGTCGGTAGGGAGAATGATAACGTTGGGAAAATTTCTTTTGATATAAAACATCGGCATACCACGACCAACTCCAAGCTTTTTGGCTTCATACGACAATGCTGTGGCAATGCCTTTGTCATGACCTACGACTACCGGTGTGTTTCGAAGCCGAGGATTTTTTGCGACTTCGCATGCCACGAAGAATGCATCACCATCGAGATGTAGGATGGGATGTGAGATCATGGTATGAGTTTACGAATCACCGCAGTGACAACTGCTTCGATAGTTGTGGGTCCATCGGCTTCTTGCCTCGAGGTGACAGATGAATATGTTGCCAAGGTAAATGTTCCCTCGGTGACCGTGAGCACAAGATCGCGTGTACGGGGAGTACGACCTCGTTCGACGATGATCATGTCGCCAGCATATATACCGTCATCAATCCATGCATCTCCTTCGACCGTCAACATAAAGCTGGCATCGCGATCGTGAATGAGAAAGTCATCGATGCTGCGCTCATGTGTAGTAGGGTGATGGAAAAGGGGAGACATAACTTCAGTATAGTGAACAATCGTTCACTAAGGAAGTGCACAAGGAACACGCTCTGTATAGTTTGACAACACCATCCATATAATGGTATTTTGCTATTTGGATATAGGACCTTGAGTCATAAAAAACAAGACAAAACAAAGAAAAGGGAAAGGAACGAGGAAATTATGGACTATGTTATCGGTTTCTTGGTGGCATGCGGATTGTACCGTATGTACAAATGGTGGTCACGAAGATGCGAGTGTGGTTCCTTGTGGTATTGGAGGTTCCATCGGATCTATATCGAAGACCCTGTTTCGCGGAAATGCTCAGTCTTCGCATTCAAGGAAGGTCTGCGGTGCGGACACTTCGAGGGCAGATCGTATGACAAGCAGTTCAGTTTTGTAGGATTCTGGTGGAGGAGAATATTCCTCTTTTGGCAGTTCTGGGATGCTTCACATCATTTGCGTCGTGCAGGTCTCGTGAGTGAGAGGATCTCGAAGCGAAGATCAGTTATATGGATTGAGTGCCACACAAATCTCCCCGCCATACCCCGAGGACCCACAATTCCTCATAGGGCGCTTCTTCGCAAGGAGGTCTTCCGTCTCAGGCATCTTCCAAGACTCATACCAAAGGATCCTATCCCTAAAAAGCGACCAGGAACCTCGTAGTTGATCGGTCTCTTGTCTGTACACATCTCGCTTGAGTTCGCTCAGGCGGGTTTTTTATTCCCATTCTTTCCTTTCCATAACTTTTCTGTATAATCACTTCCATGCATCCTCAACCGAAACAAGGCAAGCCGGGACGTCCGCTGTCACCTCGCATGGGATTCCTGAATACGATCTCTATCGTGATGCTCATATTCCTCCTGATCGTGGCGATCTACGGACAATTCGCTACTACCCAAGATGAAAGCCAAGAGATCTCTCTGTCAGAGCTGACCTCGGCAGTACGTGCCGGAGAGGTTACGACACTTACTGCTCGGGGTGACGAGATCACTGCAACCTATGCCGATGCCAGCACCAAGATCGCTCACAAAGAGTTGGATACCTCTCTGACAGAGACACTGGTGCGTCTCGGTGTCACACCGGCGCAACTGGCCTCGACTACCATCTTGGTTGAAGAGCCGAGCGGCTTCTGGTTCTGGACAGGACAGTTCGTGCCGTTCTTGGTGCCACTCTTGTTCCTCGGGTTCTTCATCTGGATGATCTCTCGTCAGGTCAAAGGTGCAGGTGTACAAGCACTATCCTTCGGCCAGTCCAAAGCACGCATCACTATGCCGAGTGACACAAAGCAAAAGGTTACTTTCAAAGACGTCGCTGGTGCCAAAGAAGCCAAACAAGAACTCTTGGAGATCGTGGACTTCCTCCGTAACCCCAAGAAGTTCATCGACATCGGCGCAGAGATCCCTAAGGGCGTGCTACTCATGGGTGCGCCTGGTACTGGCAAGACACTCCTTGCTCGTGCTGTAGCAGGCGAAGCAGGTGTTGCATTCTTCTCTATATCCGGTTCCGAATTCGTGGAGATGTTCGTCGGAGTTGGTGCTTCGCGTGTGCGAGATCTCTTCAAGATGGCAAAAGAAACCGCACCAGCGATCGTATTCGTCGATGAGATCGATGCGGTCGGGCGAGCTCGTGGATCAGGTATGGGTGGTGGCAACGATGAACGTGAACAAACACTCAACCAGATCCTCGTAGAGATGGATGGCTTCGAGCCCAACGAGAAGGTGATCGTGATGGCGGCTACCAACCGACCAGATGTGCTCGACTCTGCACTCTTGCGCCCGGGGCGTTTTGACCGACGTGTGGTCATCGATCTCCCAGATCGAGGTGACCGAGAAGGGATCCTCAAAGTTCATTCTCTCAAAAAGCAGTTGGCTGATGATGTGAATATCAGTGTCATCGCCGAACGTACTCCAGGATTCTCTGGTGCGGATCTGGCATCACTCATGAACGAAGCGGCGATCCTTGCGGCACGTGAAGAGCGCACCACGATCGGTCAGTTCGATCTGATCCGTTCGATCGAGAAGGTTATGCTCGGTCCAGAACGTCGCAGTCATGTACTTTCCATAAAAGAAAAGGAGATCACTGCCTACCACGAAGCCGGACATGCGATCGTGGCCTCGGTCTTGCCGTATGCCGACCCGGTTCACAAGATCTCGATCATCTCTCGTGGTCGTGCGGCAGGGTATACACTCAAGCTGCCACTGGAAGATCGCAAGCTTCAGTCACGCAAAGAATTCCTCGATGATATCGCTGTGTCATTGGGTGGATATGTTGCAGAACGCATGATGTTCGACGATATGACGACGGGAGCTTCCAATGATTTGCAAGTCTCTACATCGCTCGCACGCGACATGATCACTCGATACGGTATGTCCGAAAAGATTGGTCCTGTTGCACTCGCTTCGTCACATGGTCGTACGATGTTCGGCACAGGAGTATCCGATCGTGACTATTCGGAAAAAGTCGCTAGTGAGATCGACGCCGAGGTTACTCGTATCATGACGGAAGCTCGTGGCCATGCAGAGAAGGTGCTCTCGGATCACAAAAAAGTCTTCGAAATGATCGCCAAACGCCTGATCGAAAAGGAGACGATCGAACGTGAAGAGTACGAGTCTATCCTCGTTGCCCAAGGTATATCGATGAAACAAAAAGCCGATCGTCCTGAGGTCGAGACGTTGCATGTGTAGGGGTTGAATGTCCGCCCTCTTGGATTCGAACCAAGGACCCCAGAGGTATAAGCTCTGTGCTCTAACCAACTGAGCTAAGGGCGGGAATACTCGTGCGAGTATGAACGTATCATATGATAAAGTTTTGAGATATACAATCGCTTACTCAAAATGCACACGAGAACTTTTTGGGTCGATATACTGTTGGAGTAGTGGGTACCCAGTAAGCTCGGGGTCACGAGTGATCAGAGATATAGCCTCGGTACGAGCGGCTTCGACCATTTTGATATTTTGCAGAGCATCCATAGCAACGTCAGAGATGCCCCACTGTTTGGACCCAGACAATTCTCCAGCACCTCGAGCTTTGAGGTCGAGCTCGGCAAGTTCAAAACCATTCGCAGCGTTTTTGAGCGAAGTCAGTCTCTCGATCGATTTTGCAGAGCTGGTCTCGGTGAATATATAACAGTACGCCTGATGGGTGCTACGCATGACACGTCCGCGGAGTTGATGGAGTTGTGATAGGCCGAACCGTTCGGCGCCCTCGATGATGATGCAGGTAGCGTTGGGAACATTGACTCCAACTTCGACCACCGATGTGGCACAGAGGATATGGATCTTGCCTTGTTTGAACGAAGACATCACCAGATCCTTTTCTGCAGGTTTCATCTTGCTGTGTAGAATGCTGATCTCGTATTCCGGGAATACAGAGCGTTTGAGTCGCCGAGCCTCTTCTTTGACGGATTTGGCATTGAGGGCGGCTTGCTTGTCTGGATCAGCTTCGTCGATGCGGGGACAGATGACATATGCTTGGCGTCCGGACTGGAGCTCGTTACGGATCTTTTCATATGTTTCACTGCGCTGTGCCGGGAGGACGAGCTCGGTTATGATCGGTTTCCTGCCCGCAGGTATCTCGTCAAGGACAGTCAGGTCGAGGTCGCCGTACATAGTCAGTGCCAGAGTCCGTGGGATCGGTGTGGCAGTCATCGAGAGCAGGTGTGGAGCGATGTGGCCTTTGCTGCCGTTTTTCTGCAAGAGCGCGCCACGTTGACGTGTGCCGAACCGATGTTGTTCATCGATGATGACGTAGGCAAGATTTTTGAATGAGACACTTTTCTGGATCAGTACATGTGTGCCGATGAGTACAGATATGTCGCCACTCTCTACCCATGATAGGAGCTGACTCCGAGAGATGTCGGTCCAACCTTTGGGGTTTATTTTCGAAGGGAATTTGCGACACCCAGACCCGGTGATGAGACCGATCTGTACCGGCATGTAGGAGAAGAACTGGATGAAGGATTCGAAATGTTGGATCGCAAGGATCTCGGTCGGGCACATATAGGCGATCTGCAGATTGCCTTTGCGTCGTGGGTCGAGTGGTAGCGGGTTACCATCTGCTCCTACGATACTGGGTTTGCTCGTCATCACGGCATATGCGGTTGCAGCAGCGACGGCGGTTTTGCCGGAGCCAACGTCGCCTTCGAGCAGTCTCGACGTGGCGTGGTTGGATCGCATGTCAGTTGTGATCGTTTCGATGGCACGTGTCTGTGCAGAAGTTGCAGTGAACGGGAAGCGGCGCACGAATTCTCGGATATGAGCGTCACTGGTTTCTATTTTGAAAGAAGGAAATTGCTCGTATCGACGACGGTCTCGTTGGATCTGGAGTTGGATCAAGAATATTTCTTGGAATGAAAACCGTTTGCGTGCCGAGAGTGCATCTTCACGTTTTTGTGGCGCATGCATCCACACGAAGGCGCTCTTGATCGAGGGGAGATGATATGTGGTACGTATGTGTTCGGGGATCGGGTCTTCGAATTGTTCGAGGACGCCCTGGCTGAATATTTTCTGGATCGTATGATAGAGCCACGAAGAACTGATACCTCGGGATTCGGAATAGACGGGGTAGAGAGAGTGTCCTTCGCCTTCGTTGCCGAACAATGAGTCGCCGACTCCGATGGGGAGTTTGTCGACTTTTTCTATTTTGGGATTAGAGAAGTAGAGGCGGGCGGATGCCAAGGAGTCATTTTCGTTCAGACCTGCGTAACTCGCTTGCGTCCCGTTCATATTGATTCCAGAGAGTGGAACGGGACTACGCTCAGACAATACTCGGTCTTCAGAAAATGACTCCTTGGCATCCGTTCGGGAAAATAGGGGTTGTTCAGACAATACTCGGTCTTCAGAAAAAGATTCTGCAGCACCTGTATCGCTCGGGGTCGCAGGTCGAGGTTTCTTTTGGCGGGCGGAGACTTTGCCTTCGATACGGACGAGTGAGCCATCGGTGAACATCTTGGCGATGTAGGGTTGGTTGAACCAGACACATTGGATCTGCCCGGTCTCGTCTTCCACATATCCTTCGGCCATAGTCACACGCGTCTTGAAGGTTGTTGATATCTTGAGACTATGGATCTTGCCGAAGATGACGACAGTCTGTCCTTTCTGCAATGAGTCGACAGACCGTGCCTCGGCAGTATCTCCGTACCGAGTAGGGAAATGGTAGAGGAGATCCTCGATCGTTTTTATCCTCAGACGCTTCAGTGCGTCCTTTTGTACGGCGGTGAGGCGGATATGTTCGGTGACAGGTGTCGAGAGAGTGACGGGCATATCTCTCTATTGTACGGGATCATGGAGGAGAGGAGGATATTGACGAAGCTGCTATTTTATACTGTACAGTATCGTCCTTTTTTCTCCACGATAAACCCTTCTTTCTCTAGATTCGAGATATTGGTTTCTATTTGTTCCCTGGGGTATGTTTCCCTGAAATGCGATACGACCTCCATATGCAGGATAGGTTTCTTCAGGATCATCCGCAAAATCGTGGCTCTGAGTTCTCGGTTAGAACCCTTGAATGGTTTTTGTTTGACATGGTGAACACTCTTGCGAGAAGGGTTGTCAGAGATACTTTTGAGATACGCACCATAGTCCATCAGTGCGTAATACCATTCTCGAGGGTTGTCTGTGTCTACGGTCTTTTCGATCAGAGGAAAAAGTTGATTGTCATGAACTTTTTTCTTATTTTTGAAAAAGAAATGGATGTACACCGAACGGATGTTGGTCTCTATGAAAGGATGTGGAATATTATACGCAAAGGCCAGGATCGATCCGGCAGTATTGGGTCCAATACCAGGAAGCCCCACGAGACTTTCGTAGGTGTTCGGTAGTGCGCCCGTTGCGCGACCCTGGTCGGTGATCGTTTCGGCGATACGTTTGAGATAAAGAGCACGTCGGTTGTACCCGAGACCCGACCATTCGGAGAGTACGTCGTGAGTCGAGGCATTCGCGAGCTTTTTCCATGTCGGGAAGCGTGCAATAAAAGAAGGAAACTTTTCCAATACTCTTTTGACTTGTGTCTGTTGGAGCATGATCTCGGACACGACGACTCGATACGGAGTGATCTTCGTCCGCCACGGCATACTGCGACCATGTTTCTGGTAGTAGGACCAGATAGTTCGTCGGAATTGCGGGATGGTGGTCGACATGATTTTGGATTGTAACACACCTCATTTTGTGCAAGAATTGCCTCGTTACGCTACTGTATATATGGAGACGTGGTGGAGTGGTCTAACATACCTCTTTGCTAAAGAGGCAGACCTGTCAAAGGGTCTCGAGGGTTCGAATCCCTCCGTCTCCGCAAAATAACGAGCGAGCAGAGCGAGTGAATATATTTTGCGGAGACGAGCAAGGTGCCTGCGCACCTTGCATGAGGGATGAGAAGAGGTTGAGCATGTCGCGCGGAGCATAGCGAGCACGACGCGAAACCTGTACCGAAGCTGTAAGCTTCGAATCCCTCCCGACTTTACATCTATCCACCATTACGATAGGGTGGGGTAAATCGCACGTTCCCAATTCAAACAAAAGGAGAAAAGATGATCAAGATTCGAAAGGGTAATACCCGAGTCGCCTTAATTTTATTCAATCTATGGGTGATAAAGTTCCCTAACTTACGATTCGGTGACTATGTATCGAGTTTCAAAGAACGAAAAAGCTTGTTGAGTTTTTTGAGAAGAGTACCTTCAAGGCTTTACAGTGCTTTGTTGTATGGCATGATAGCGAATGTATCGGAGGCTCTCGTATATCATTTTACTTTTCGACCCGATGCTTCCTATCTGACCCCTGTCTTCACTCTCGGTATCTGTAGTTTCCAAATCTATCAAGGTGAAGAAAAACCGACTACAGAAGAGATCGAGAGGTTGTATAGAAGTCTCAGTTTGCAAGTTCAAGAATGGCTCTGGAAATCTGATGTGCATGAGAGAGGTGCTCATAACTGGCGACGAACACCACGAGGTTTGCGTCTCATTGATTATGCAGTTGATCCTCTTCGTACTTCCTGGGCAGTCTTCCTTATGAGTTCGAAACGGGAGTTGAACCAAGCGACTACTAAACCTTAGTGGCCGCTTTTTTATATAGTCTGAAAATACCATTTGCTCCCTACCTCTGATCTGCTAGAATCGCTCTATGACATACGAAGTACTTCTTTTCTATTTATATACCCCACTGGATGACACTCAGGAACTCGCTACGCGGGTACGGGGCTTGTGTGAGAAGTTGCATCTCAAGGGGCGCATCATCATTGCGACCGAGGGTATCAATGCAACCGTCGAAGGACTCAAAGAACATACCGACGAGTTCGTAACAGAATTCATGTCTGATCCCCGCTTTGCGAATATCAACATCAAGCGCAGTGCAGGAACAGGGAAAACATTTCCGAAACTTTCGGTGAAGGTTCGCGATGAGATCGTCGGTACACGACTACCCAAAGACAGGATCAACCCCGCTGTCAAAACCGCACCACATCTCTCTCCAGAAGAACTTCATACATGGTACGAGAACAAAAAAGATTTCGTAGTCGTCGATATGCGCAATAGTTACGAGATCGACTCTGGTCGCTTCGCAGGCTCTGTCGACCCAGGATTGCGCAACTCTCGTGATCTGCCCGAGGCAGTCGAAAAGCTGGCGCCACTCAAAAACAAGACCGTAGTCACCGTCTGCACCGGCGGAGTTCGTTGCGAAAAGATGTCGGCGTATCTCCTCGACCAAGGTTTCGGCGAAGTGTACCAACTCGAGAACGGTATTCATTCATATATGGAGAAGTATCCTGGGCAAAATTTCTTGGGAACCCTCTACACATTCGACGGACGCGTGACGATGGATTTTGGTGGACCACGAACGGTCATCGGTACCTGCAAACTCTGTGGCACAAGCACCGAACGCTATATCAACTGTGGCAATCTATCCTGCCCACATCATTTCATCGCCTGTGAAGGATGTGCTCCACACGATAGGGCAGCTGGATGTAGTAGTATCTGTCAGACCCAGATGCAGATGCAATCTTCATAAAATATCGCTATACTGGATCGCATGAAGGTTATCACTGACAAAAAACGTATTGAGGACATGTGTACCCGCGGGACGCTCGTCGAAGCCTTTCCTTCCAAGAAAGAACTCATAGACAAGCTCATGTCAGGCGACCGTATCCGCATCTACTATGGTCTCGATCCGACTCATACTGCTATTCACCTTGGTCATGCCAAGAACCTGATTTTCCTAGAAGAATTACGTGTGTTGGGGCATGAGGTGATCGTACTCTTTGGAGATTTCACTGCACGTATCGGTGATCCAGACAAAAGCGCTGTGCGTACCCAGCTCACTGCTGATGATGTAAAGAAGAATGTCGCCGACTGGATCCGTCAGATCAAACCTTTGATCAGTTTCGACGATGTCGAGAATCCGGCACTCATCAAATACAACGCCGACTGGCTTTCGAAGCTCAGTTTCGCCGATGTGATCGAGATTTCTTCGAACTTCACCGTCCAACAGATGATTGAGCGTGACCTCTTCGCCAAAAGGATCAAGGCCGGCACCCCGATCCATCTCCATGAATTCATGTATCCGCTGATGCAAGGCTACGACAGTGTCGCTATGGATGTCGACGCTGAGCTCTGTGGTACCGACCAGATCTTCAATGCTCTCGCTGGACGCACCCTCATGAAGCGTCTCAAGAACAAAGACAAGTTCGTCATCGCTCTGAACCTCATCGCAAATCCTGTCACCGGTGAGCTCATGTCCAAGTCCAACGGCACCGGTGTATTCATCGACCAGACCCCGGACAAACTCTTTGGCGCGATCATGGCACTTCCCGATGCGATGCTCGAGCCTCTGTTCATGAACTGCACACGCATCCCGCTCGGCGAAAAAGATGCACTCATGGCACGTGGACCACGTGACGCCAAGGCACATATCGCCGCAGATATCGTCAAGAGACTTCACGGAGAATCCGCTGCGCAGTCTGCCGAAGAAGCTTTCATCAATACTTTTTCCAAAAAAGGTGTACCTGATGATGTTGAGGAAGTCGTGCTCCCAAAAGGCGCATCACTTGCCGAATCTCTGATCGCAGCTGGAATAGTCGAATCCAAGACCGAATGGCGTCGACTAGTCCTCGATGGTGCAGTCAAAAATGATGACACCAAGATCACTGATCCCAATTTTGCTCCAACAGAAACAGTTGTGTTGAAGGTGGGGAAGAGGAGATTCGTGAAAGTGGTAGTTGGATAGCATCGTTACTCTGGCAAAGGCCACGGAGAGAATGTTCCGTTTCGAACCCTCTTCGCAGGCGTCGTGGATGAAGCATTTCTGTAACCATGCGTGCGACGCCGAGAAAAGACAGCCTTGCTCGGCGTTTCGTGCATGCGAGCAAGGCTGATCGTGGGTGAGAAATGGAATGTTCTCTCCGTGGCCTTCCTCAATGCGCCACTGACATCCCTTTCACCTCTGCACCCGTTGCATTTTTCAATGTCTCCATCGCCTCTTTCAACGTACTTCCGGTAGTGATCACGTCATCAATGATGATGAATCGTGTCGAAGTCGGATCGTATTGCCGGGCAACTTCGGGGACAGTAGCAAAAATTCCTTTTGCGTCAGCGAGGCGATCCTCGCGACCTTTCAGGGTATGTCTTGAGGTATGTTGTGTACGAATAAGTACATTCTTTTCAATTATGAACTGAGAATTCATGTCGAGTCGGTGTATCTCGTCGACTAACAGTTCGCACTGGTTGAATCCACGCTCGCGACGACGGCGGGGAGTGATCGGTATGGGGATAAGCACGATTGTCTTGTTGGGCTGGGTACTGGCAAGGCCTGGCCTTGCCAACAATGTGCGACAGAGCGCGTACCCGGCAATCTTGACCGCAAGGGCATTTTTCTTATATTTTATATTCCAAATAAGTTTTGCAACACGTTCGTCTTTGTAAGCAAAAAGAGATGTTGCGGGGATCGGTGTGGCAGGTGCAGGGGGTAACTTTTGCAGAGCTTCCTCAGGGGAATACGAAAAGAGTTCCTGCTCAGGTCCTGACAGAGGGAAGAGTGCCTCGAGAATAATAGTGTACAATGAACGTATAAGCGACATGCGTAGGGATTATAGTATATAATAACCGTATGGCTTCCTTTTTCTCGTCTTTCTTCAAGGGGGAATCGAGTGTTCTTGGCGTTGATATTGGGTCATCGTCTATCAAGGTCATTCAGCTCAAGAAGAAACGTGGTCGTGCCGTATTGGAAACATACGGCGAATTGGCGTTGGGACCCTATGCCAATATCGAAGTCGGTCGCGCAGTAGGACTCCCCGTAGAACAGCTCATCATGGCCGTCAAAGACGTGCTCCGCGAATCCAAAACCACTACCGTATCATGTGGCTCGACCTTGCCAATGTCAGCAAGTCTCATCACCTTCATCTCGATACCTCCGGTTCCAGACAAGCAGATCGGTGACGTGGTCGCGATCGAAGCGCGCAAGTATATCCCCGTACCATTGAGCGAAGTTCTCCTCGACTATTCCGTTATCCCCAAAGAAGAGTCCTATGTGACCGAAGATGAAAGTAGCAAAGTAGAGAAAAAAGGTCACGATGTCCTGGTGGTGGCTATCCACAATGAATACATTTCTCGTTACCAGTCGATCATGACAGGCAGTGGCCTCGAACCGTCTTTCTATGAGATCGAAGTCTTTAGCTCTATCCGTGCGGTGATCGAACAGGGTATGAATACGGTGATGATCATCGATATGGGTGCTCGCTCGACCAAGCTCTACATCGTCGAGCGTGGCATGTTGCGCGCCAGTCACATCATCAACAAGGGTAGTCAGGATATCACGCTGACATTGTCAAAAGCCCTTTCTATATCTATCAGCCAAGCCGAAACGATGAAGCGCACCTACGGTCTCAAAGGTGGTCCAGAATACAAAGAACTCACCGAAATTATTACGGTGAACTTGGATTATACCTTCTACGAAGCCAACGCAACACTTCTCAACTATCAAAAGAAGTTTGGTAAAAACGTGAACAAGATCATTCTGACTGGCGGAGGCGTATTACTCAAAGGATTCGTTGACTTGGCGAAAATAAGTTTCCAAATGGATGTGGTCTATGCCGACCCCTTCGGCAAACTCGAAACCCCTGCTTTCCTCGCCGAAGAATTCGCTCAAGCCGGTCCAGAGTTCGCTGTCGCTATCGGTATTGCCCTTAGGAAACTGGCGGAATTGAAGTAGCCTCCCGTTATACACACCTCGAGAAACCCCTTTCTCTGGTATAATTTCTAGGAACCATGGAAACCAAGTTCCAAACATCTTTTATACCCAAGAAACCCGTTGCTCCGACGGGTATGGCTGGCAATGTGCCGATCATCAAACGTCCACGATCGAGTATCGTGATGGTTATCGCGACGATCATATTCATCGGGTCACTGGCCGCAGCAGGAGGCGCATATTCATGGAAATATCTCCTGGTTTCCAACCAAGAATCCTACAAGGCCGACCTCGAAAAGAGAGAGGCGAACTTCGACCTGCCCCTCATCACCGAGATGAAGCATGTCAACGTGCAGATCAACACCGCTCGTCAGCTCCTGAATAGTCATTTGGCGGTATCACAAGTCTTCGACTCAGTTGCCCGACTGACCGCAGAGAGAGTTCGCTTCTTGAATATGGAGTTGTCATCTGGGGCACCAGGGTCGAATAGTTCTGAGGTCAAGATAAACATGAGCGGTTCTGGCCTCGACCTCTTCACGGTTGCATTCCAGGCAAAAGTTCTCAGTGAACTCGAGAAATACGGCCTTCGAGACGTGGTCAAGAACCCGATCCTGACGGATCCGACCGAAAACGAGAAGTCAGATGTTTCATTTAGGTTCTCGGCCTCGATCGACCCGCAGACACTCCTCTATTCCAAAACCATAGGAGGAGCGGCACCGAGCGATCAACCACCAACCCCATAATATTATGAATAGAAACTCAACAGCTCTCATACTCGTCATACTTTCTATCGGTATTTATTTTACTTTTACTAGTGGTCAGCTCACTCAGGCCAAAGCCATCAAGGTCGTCAACGACGAATATCTCAAGGCGCTCGATAATGCCAACGAGCTTACTAAAAAACGCGAAGCACTCCTCGAAGATTTCAAGAAGATCTCCCAAGAAGACAGAGACAATCTCGACAAGATGATACCGAGCAGTGTAGACAACATCCGCCTCGTGATCGATCTCAAGGATGTTGCACAGAGTCACGGTCTGACTCTCCGTGGTATCAAGGCCTCTGCACCCAACACTGCTACTCAGCAAGGCTCAACAGGCCAAAATACATCTGTTTCTCGAGTTGCTGCTGCGACGACACTGCGCACGGTCGACATATCTACACCGACTTTGGATACTGTCAGCGTTTCATTCACCGTGACTGCACCCTATCAGGAGTTCATCCGATTCCTCCAGGACATCGAGGCCAACTTGAGGATCATGGATGTCACACGCCTGAGTGTCTCTGCAGGAGAGACGGGTGTGTATGATTTTGGAGTCGAACTCAAAACATATTGGCTCCGCAAATAACCTATGAATAAATCCACCATCATTATCATCATTGTTGCAGTCCTTGTCGGATTCGGGTACTTCTTCGTCAAAGGAGGTTCCTCTTCTTCCGGATCGGCGTTGCTCCAGGCAGGTCCTGCTGCTGCGGCCGATGGTCGAGCTGCACTCATCCTCACGTTGCTCAACCAGGTCAATACCATCACTATTGATGCCAACTTCTTCTCTTCACCAGTGTACCAAACACTCCGTGATCGCTCAGTACCTATCCCTGATCAGGGAGTTGGTCGCCCAAATCCATTCGCACCAGTTCGCTAATAACCTATGTCAGTTCTCGATATTCTCTTACAAAAGGAGTTAATCTCAAAAGAGGCTATTCGTGATGTACGCAAACAGACAGCCGCAGGTACTTCGCTCGAACAGGCTCTGATCTCCAAGGGTGTCAAACCAGAAGACATCATGGCTGCTCGAGGTGAGTTCCTCAATATCCCGGTCAGATCTCTCAGTGAAGTTTCGATCCCTTTCCAGGCGCTCGAATATATCCCCGAAGAATCCGCGTTGACGTACGGCTTCGTACCGATCGGTCTCAAAGAAGGCATGCTCGAGGTTGGAGTGACTGATCCGGACAATATGGAGGCACGTGATGCGCTCAACTTCCTTGCATCTCAAAAGAACATTCCTTACAAAATATTTTTGATAACACTCGATGACTTCAAGAAAGTCATCGATATGTACAAGGGCATGACCGGTGAGGTCTCCAAGGCTCTTTCGGAACTTGAGACTGAACTCTCGGTAGAGACAGACTCTGTCAAACCAGAAGAAGCATCTCAAGCACAATCACAAGACAAGTCCAGCGAAAATACCGTCATCATCGAGGATGCGCCCGTCGTCAAGATCGTAGCCACAATCGTCCGATATGCAGTAGAAGGGGATTCGTCCGACGTACACATAGAACATATGCGTGACAAAGTCCGTGTGCGTTTCCGTGTCGACGGAGTACTCAATACCAGTCTGGTCTTGCCAGCACAGGTTCACTCTGCGGTTGTTGCACGTATCAAAGTGCTCTCCAACATGCGTCTCGATGAAAAGCGCAAACCGCAAGACGGCCGTTTCTCGGCACGCATCGACGGTCGTCGTATCGACTTCCGTGTATCTACATTCCCTGCATATCATGGAGAAAAGGTGGTGATGCGTATCCTTGACCAGGCCAAAGGCGTTCGTACGCTCGATCAGATCGGCTTTTCTCCACGCAACCTCGAGCTTGTTCGCAAAGCGATCAACAAACCCTACGGCATGATCCTAGTGACTGGTCCGACTGGCTCGGGTAAGTCCACCACGCTGTATTCATTGTTGACCGAGATCGACCGTGAAAGTTACAACGTATTGTCGCTCGAAGATCCAGTGGAGTACTCGATCGAGGGCATGAGTCAGTCACAAGTTCGACCCGAGATCGGCTACACCTTTGCGGCAGGTTTGCGTACAACATTGCGTCAGGACCCAGACATCATCATGGTGGGAGAGATCCGCGACAAAGAGACGGCACAGCTTGCGGTTCAGGCGGCATTGACTGGTCACTTGGTTTTCTCGACACTCCACACCAACAGTTCTGCTGGTGTGATCCCTCGTCTTATCGACATGGGAGTTGACCCGTACCTCATCGCACCGACTCTGATCTTGGCGATCGGCCAGCGTCTCGCTGGTATGCTTATCCCAGGAGGTGGAGAACCAGTCAAAGTAGAGGGAAGTATCAAAGCGATGATCGATAGTCAGTTTGCCGATCTTCCCGAACAATATCGCAAGGAGATTCCTTTTTCGGATACCGTGCACAAGATCAAGCCGACACCAGAATCACCAAAAGGAGTTCGTGGACGCACTGCAGTGTTCGAAATGTTCGAAATGGATAAAGAGATCGAGCAGGCGATCCTCACATCTCCGACTGAGACTGCTATTACCAAGATCCTAAGAGCGAAGGGAATGATCACGATCAAAGAAGATGCCATCATCAAAGCCTTCGAGAAGAAGATTCCTTTCGAGGAAGTAAACAAGTTGTAGTATACTAATACCATGAATGACACTCCTACACCTCCTCAACAAATAGTTCCCGATACGTCATCTGTACGTACCAAGGTTATGTTCGTCGACGATGACAAGTTTCTCCTCGACATGTATACGCTCAAGTTCAACAAGGCTGGCTACGATGTCAAAACCGCAGACTCGACCGAGGCGGCATTGCGACTCTTGTCATCTGGATACATGCCAGACATATTGTTGGCAGATATTGTGATGCCGGATATGGACGGGTTGCAGTTCATCGAGCGTGTTCGTAAAGAAAGGTTGGCGCCGAATGCAACGATCATCATGTTGACCAACCAAGGATCTTCAGAGGACATTGCCCGTGCCAAGAAGCTCGAAGTCAACGGTTACATCGTCAAGGCAACGACGATCCCTTCGGAAGTTTTAAAAGAAGTCGAGAAGATATGTGCTCATAAACAAACATCATAATGAACTACGAAAAAGAAATAGAAAGCTTGGTAGATCTATTGCTCAAAGAGGGTGCCTCGGACCTTCACCTGTCAGCTGGCCGTGCACCGATCATCCGTGTTTCAGGGGCTCTCATCCCTCTGGTCAAACAGGCCGTCCTCACCCCGACTGATATGCAGGGTTTCATAAAAGTATTTCTTTCACCGGCCAATGTGGAGCTTCTCGAAAAGAACAAAGACGTCGACTTTTCTTATAGTCTCAAGAATGCACGTTTCCGTGGCAATGTATTCCGCAGACAAGACTCTATCGCCATCGCACTTCGTCTCATCCCCAAGGCTATCCGTACGCTGCCAGAGCTCAACCTACCCGTCATTCTCGACATGTTCACTCGCAAGGCCCAAGGATTCTTCTTGGTGGTAGGACCGATCGGACAAGGCAAGACAACGACGTTGGCAACCCTGATCGAGATGATCAACCAGACCCGCACCGAACATATTATGACCATCGAAGATCCGATCGAATACCTCTTCGAATCCAAAAAGTCTATCATCGACCAACGAGAGGTGCGTATTGATACGCCAGATTTCGCCAGTGCATTGACGGCTATGTTCCGTCAGGATATCGATGTGTGTATGGTCGGTGAGATGCGCGACGCCACGACGATCTCGACTGCCGTGACAGCTGCAGAGACGGGACACCTGGTATTTTCGACACTTCACACCAACAACGCCGCTCAGACGATCGATCGTATCATCGACTCATTCCCGCCAGGGCAACAAGATCAGATCCGTGTACAACTCGCGAGTTCCCTGACAGGTATATTCTCGCAACGTCTGATCCCACGCATGTCCGGAGGATTGATCCCGGCCTATGAGCTCCTGATCAACAACAGTGCAGTCTCGAACCTGATCCGTGAGCGACGCACCTATGAGATCAACACGGTCATCGAGACGAGTTCACAGGACGGCATGATCGACATGAACCGTTCATTGGCAGAGCTCGTACGTTCTGGTGAGATCACGGTCGAGAGTGCTCATGCG
Organism: Patescibacteria group bacterium; assembly: GCA_038065395.1. Taxonomy (GTDB): domain Bacteria; phylum Patescibacteriota; class Minisyncoccia; order Phycocordibacterales; family PALSA-1337; genus C7867-002. The sequence goes on along the minus strand of JBBTRB010000002.1, from coordinate 16,057 downwards.
AACTCGCTTAACCCGAAGACGTTGGAACGCATGATTTAGATCGCAGATCCCCGCCTTCGCGGGGATGACATAAACGAATCTGATATACTACACATATGCTCTTCAACTACGAATCTATCGACAATACCGGCGCCAAGAAAACAGGCTCTATCGACGCCGTGAATTCTGATGTTGCGATCCTGTCTCTGCAGAGACGAGGTCTGACTCTGACCTCGATCAAAGAAGCAGATGCCAACGGTTCATTCTTCGGCAAGAATATCGCGCTTTTCGACAGAATCTCGACCAAAGACGTGGTGATCTTGTCGAGGCAACTCTCGACTTTGTTCGAGGCTCAGATCTCGGCGTTGCGCATATTCCGCCTGTTGGCTTCAGAAACAGAGAACCATGTCCTTGGCTCCAAGATGCAGACGATCGCCGATGATCTCCAGGCAGGAAGTCCAATATCAGATGCATTGGCCAAACATCCAAAGGTCTTTAGCAACTTCTACGTCAACATGGTCAAGGCGGGCGAGGAGTCGGGCAAACTCGACGAAACATTCCTCTATCTTGCAGACTATCTCGATCGTTCCTACGAACTCTCTTCCAAGGTCAAAGGTGCGCTCATCTACCCGGCATTCATCGTGGTGACCTTCATCACCGTGATGATCTTGATGTTCACCATGGTCATCCCCAAGATCAGTGGCATCCTGACAGAATCCGGAGGAGAGATCCCAGTATATACACAAGTTGTGCTCGGTATCAGTAATTTCCTCCTAGAATACGGTTTCATTCTCTTGGCAGTGGCTCTGATCGGAGGATTCTTCCTCGTTAGGTTCGTCCGTACTCCAGCGGGCAGGATGATCTATGACCAGTTCAAGCTCGGCATCCCCTATATATCGACTCTTTTCAAGAAACTCTACCTCTCGCGTCTGGCGGATAACATGAACACGATGTTGATCTCAGGTATTCCGATGGTGCGCGCATTGGAGTTGACCTCGACCGTCATCAACAACCAGGTTTATCAGAATATTATCTCTAGAGCTGTCGAAGAAGTCACCGGAGGCAAGACGCTGTCAGAATCTCTATCCAACAATCCACGTGAGATCCCCGGTATCATGGTGCAAATGATGAAAGTGGGTGAAGAAACCGGAGAGGTCGGCTCGATCCTCAAGACCATGTCGCGATTCTATACTCGCGAAGTCACGACCGCTGTCGACTCTCTGGTGTCACTGATCGAACCTCTGATGATCGTGCTGCTCGGAGGAGGTGTTGCGGTGTTGTTGGCATCGGTCTTGATCCCGATATACAACATCGCCAGTACGCAGTAGGTTGCCCACTCGTTATCCACAGAATATAAGGATATCGTAGTGGATAGAGGGTGATATAATAGTCTCAACAACCTTACATTCAGAGAAAGGTTAGTTATATTAATCAGATTAACAGTTTATTCGTATAATTTTATATATGAAACAGTACAAAAAAGGTTTTACACTCATCGAATTGCTCGTGGTCATCGCGATCATCGGTATTCTTTCGTCAGTAGTGTTGGTGAGTTTGAACTCAGCGAGAAACAAGGCTAAGGATGCTCGTGTTATCGCTGGCGTTCAGCAGATGAGAACATTGCTTGAAACAGCATTCAACGGAGCAGGGTATCCTGTAAATGGTTCAAATACTAGTTGTAGTGGAGCGGGTAACAGTAATACAGCTGCAACGTACATAAACTGTATAGTTTCTCCAACTGCAGACATGACGACTATCAACGCTGATATAAATGCACAAGGAGGAATCCTATATATCGGAACACTCAACTCTCTCAACTCAAACTACGTTATTCGTGGCCGTCTAGTTTCAGACACTACCAAGTATTTCTGTCTTGACTCAACAGGTGCAACGAACCAAGTCGATACTGGTACCAATGCTACAGCTGCTCGCTGTCAGTAAAATCTCGATATTCTCTTAAGGCTAACAAAACCCCGATATCGGGGTTTTGTTTTGTATAGGCGCATGCTATATTTCAGGCTATGTCACAAAATATTCCGCAAAGACTTTCCGTCATCATTCCGGTTTTCAATGAAAGAAAGACCGTCGAAGCGACGCTCAAAAAGGTTCTTACGGTGGTATTACCTCAGGGTTGGTCAAGGGAAGTTATCGTCGTTGATGATGGGTCTACGGACGGTAGTAGAGGTGTCATCGCTCGCTACACGGATAAGGTTAAGGCTGTGTTTCGTGCTGAGAATGGAGGCAAAGCAGCTGCTTTGAGAGACGGGCTATCTGTGGCAACAGGAGATTTTGTTCTTATTCAAGATGCTGACCTAGAGTATGATCCAGAAGACTACGGTGCACTATTAAAACCGATTATCGAAGGGAAGACGAAGGTGGTGTTTGGATCAAGAGTTTTGAGTGAAAACGCAGTGCCTTTTAGCCAGATCTATTTTTATGGAGGACTTTTGGTGACCAAGATATTCAACCTCGTTTTCAGGAGCCGTATCACTGATATCGCAACATGTTACAAAGTCTTTCCAAAGGAAGCAATCCCCAAGCTTCTGACGCTGACTTCAAGTGGGTTTATATTCGACGTTATTGACCTCACATACTTTTTGCTTAAGACCTACGGTACTATTCTTGAAATTCCTATCTCATATCATTCAAGGAAGAAAGAGGAAGGGAAAAAGATGAACTGGAGACATGGAGTACGATGCCTCAGACATATTTTCTTTTTGTGGTTTTTTGAACGATCTGTTGCTACATGGAGTATGTTAAAAAATACAGTGAGTGTATTCCAGAATTGGATTTTACCAAGACCAAAGTTGACACTTTTCCTGATCTTCTCATTGTTTTTCACTATCTTCTGCAGTATGTACTTCTCAGTAAATACCGTATCTAGTAGTGATGATCATTTTTTTCATTTCAGATTTGCTCAACAGATGTTGGACGATGGATTTTTTAGTTCATTTAGTGACTTCAAATCAATATATCTCTCGAAAATGGCCCAAGGGAACACTTATTTCGTATACTACAATTTCCTATTCTATCTATTCATTATCCCGTTCACCTTCATTGCTCCATTGTATGCGGGTATCAAGCTCTATGCTGTTTGTATAGTTGCATCTGCATTCGCACTTCTCTATTGGTGTTTCAAAAAATTTGAGATTCAAAACCCCTTCGTATGGACTCTTATTTTCATTGCAGTGAGTGGAGTCGGTTCCATTTGGAGGTTTTTCCTCTCAAGACCTTATGCATTAGCCCCATCCCTGCTAATTCTTTTGTTGGTGTTCTTGTATAGGAAAAATTATATAGGTGCCTTCATCGTTGCTTTTGCTTACATGTATTGGCATAGTGCCAGCTTTTTCTTGCCAGCATGTGTTGCATTGGGGTATTTGCTCATAGAAAAGTTCTACGGACTCAAAGGGGATTATAAAAATCTATTCGCCGTAATTGGAGGGACGACACTTGCGATAGGTGCGACATTCCTTGTCTCTTCAGGATTCATGTACTACATGAAGGATATTATTTTTGGAACATATGTCGATACTATTATTGGAAAGAAGGTTGCGATTGCAGAGGGTGGCGAATTATATCCGGCAGACTTTTTTAACTTTATACAAGCTAACACGATCATATTTGCCGCCTTCGTAACCGCATTAGTTATAGATGTATTTAGTTATTTGTCGTATAGGGTGGGGCATAGTACAGTCAAAGATTATCTTTCTGGAGTAAAAGAAGCTCGAAGGCATCTGCAGACATGCGTACTGATATTAACAGCATTGTTCTTTCTTGGAACGGTAGTGGCAAGTGCTCGTTTTGGTGACTACTTCACCATGTTTGCCGCTCTCTATATCGCACTATCTTTCGATTATGCACGAAGGAATCTGATGATATCGGGTACACCAATGATAAAATACAGTCTTGCAACAGCACTTTCGATAGTTCTCGTATATTTGTTTACAAGCAATATGCTCTTCCTGCAACAAAAGATCGCGTATGGTGCTCAGGAAGTAGAATTTTATAAGATCGGGTCGTGGTTAAAGAAGAATACAGAGCCAGGATCCGTTGTCCTCGATGTAAACTGGAGCTGGTTCCCACAGCTCTACTACCATAGTCCCCGCAATAACTACATATCTGGTCTTGAACCTCGATTTACGTATGACTACAGTCCCCATCTGTATTGGCTTTCAGTGAATATTCCGTACAAAGGATATGTATGTGATCAGGAAAAATGTCCAGAAAATGACTTAATCATTGAGAAGCATATGGCGGAAAAGTTCGTTAACTTTGATTCGTATGCAAAGACGGAGGGTGATAAAATGGCTAGTATTATTCGGAATCAGTTGGGTGCTGAATATGTAGTCAGTCAGGCGAACCTGCAATTGTTCAACTATATCCTCGAACACAATGCAAACTTTGAGAAAAAGATTTACGATTCCGAGTACCAGTACATCCTCTATCAGGTAAAATCAAAAAATAATCCATAGTATCTATGTCTGATTCCACATATAACTCCGAGGCATCAAATGAAGATTTCGAATTCAAAGCACTTGAACATGCATATAACTACAGGTTGTCGCTTATTCGAGAATTCTCAAAATACCTCAAAGGTTCCGTGATCGAAATCGGCTCAGGTATTGGTCAGATGACTGCACTATTCAGAGAATTGAAAGATATATCTTTTCTGCAATGCACTGAGCCCGATCAGAGATTTTCATCGAAATTGCGAGAAAAGTTTCCCGATCAACCTATTTTTGAAGGTATTGCGCGTGATATATATAAAAAAGATTGGGATGCAATAGTGACTATAAATGTGCTGGAACACATTGAAAAAGATCAGGAAGAACTCAGAGTATATTTCGACCTTCTCAAAGAAAAAAGAGGATCGCTATGCCTCTTTGTTCCTGCGCGCCCTGAGATATATGCCCCGTTAGATAAAGATTTTGGTCACTACCGCAGATATACCAAGAAGAATCTTACAGAAAAGCTTGCACATGCTGGATTCATAGTCGAATCGATACGTTATTACAATATGGTTGGGTATTTTGCATGGTGGTTCTCTTTCTGCTTCTTGAAACAGAGATCATTTAATGCAAAAGCAGTTATCTTTTATGACAAGGTCATATTTCCCATTGTTTATTTTGTAGAGTCACGCATAGCACATCCACCTTTCGGACAAAGTCTGATAGTGGTCGCAAAAGCCGTCAGTGACAAGTAGCTCTTGTTGGGAGAATGCTTCTCTGTGGTATAATCATTCCATGAAAACACATCTTCCATATAAAAAAGGCTTCACGCTCATAGAGCTCATGATCGCGATCGCGATCATGGCATTGCTTACAGGTATCATCACCGTCAACCTCACCAAGTCTCGCGGCAAAGCCCGTGATGCCAAGCGCGTGTCAGATATCGGACAGCTACAGCTCGCGCTTGAGCTGTATTTCGATAGGTGTAACAAGTATCCAGCATCAGCTGTCGTTAGTGGCCAACCAACGATCGACGTAGCTTCGTCCTGTACTACACAGAGTGGTGCAGTAATAACTATCAATACGTTTATTACCAACATACCGACTCCGGGAACTCAGGCCGGACAAGTTGTGTATAGATATGGTACCAATACAGCTCCTGCTACAGACTATGTATTGATGACCGTCTTGGAAGGTTACAGTGAAGTCGTTAAGGATGATTTGGATGGTACGGTATTCAGTCAGAACTGTGGCACTGCCAACAATGGCCAGGGAACAGCAGAAGTTCACTATTGCGTCGGTCCACAATAATACTCATGAATCTTTTCTCGCTGATCTTTTCTTTTGTCTTCGGCACGATCATCGGAAGTTTCCTCAATGTTGTGGCACTGCGGTTCAATACGGGCAAGGGGGTCAATGGTAGATCTGCCTGCATGTCATGCAATGAGCAACTGACCTGGAAGGAGCTCGTGCCTGTAGTGAGCTTCCTCATACAAAAAGGGCAATGCAAGAAATGTGCGAGCAAGATCTCCTGGCAGTATCCAATCATCGAAATACTTTCAGGACTCATCGCTCTGGGTATTATCTGGTATTTTCCACCTATTTCCTGGGTTGCGGGATTTAGAACATTTCTCTATCTTCTGGTGACCTGCATATTACTCGTCATCACCATATACGATACACGACACAAGATCATCCCTGATATGTTGTCATACACCTTTGCGGCGATCAGCTTCGTTAGTCTGTTCATCGGAGGTGCATCATGGTGGCACGTACCTTCGTGGAGTGCACTCCTGGCGGGACCACTCTTGGCATTGCCATTCGCACTGATCTGGTTGGTATCCAAAGGGCAGTGGATGGGACTCGGTGATGCGAAACTGTGTCTCGGTATCGGCTGGCTCCTTGGTATCAGTGGAGGTATCAATGCGGTGGTCTTGGCGTTCTGGATCGCAGCAGGACTGAGTGTGACATGGCTTCTGATATCGTATGGCAAGCTCAAGCCTCGAACAGAAATACCTTTTGGGCCTTATCTCATCCTCGGCATGTATCTGGTGCTCTTGTTCGGAGTTGAAGTCATCGACATATCCCTGATCGGATATCTATTCTCCGCGATGTAGTATAATGAAGACAAAAGAAATGCAAATCAATAACTCAGAGATTCAAGATTCAGGATCCAAGATTCAAGGGAATTGCAAATCTTCCCATACCTCATACTTCATACCTCATACTTTTTCCCGAGGCTTCACCCTCGTCGAACTCATTGTCTCGATCTCTATCTTTGCCATCATGACTGCGCTTGTTGTGGCCAAGTACGGCACCTTCAACCAAAGTGTGCTCCTGACCAACCTTGCCTATGATATGGCACTGACGATCCGTACCGCGCAGACGTATGGAGTGAGTGTGAAGCAAGAAGGAGGTGCGTTTACCAATGCGTACGGGATATTTGTTTCAAACGATACATCGATTAACAGCCAGGTGATTTTCTTTTCAGATAGTGACCTTGGTTCAGAAGGGTTCTATGCCTCAGGGGCAGACCAACTCGTCAACACATATGCGCTCAAGCGAGGGGCAATCATCAAAGATATTTGTACAGATACAGCAGGGTGTGGGGAAGGTGAGGCTCATATAACCTTCAAACGTCCCGATCCTGACGCTATTATCTGTGTTGCAAGTTTCTGCGCAGGTGGTGGAACTGAGCCGGGATACGTAAGACTCATCATCGCTGGTACTGACGGCAGTACTCGCTCGGTTCTTGTCAGAAAGAATGGTCAGATCTCGGTCGAAGAGTAGGTGCTATAATGAAGACAAAAGAAATGTTCACAAAAAAGATTCAAGATTCAAGAAGCAAGATTCAAGAAGGTCGCAGAAGTTTGCGTTCACTTTCGCCTTTTAACTTTCAACTTCCTAACTCTTCTGGCTTCACCCTCGTTGAGATGATCGTCTCACTCGGCATCTTCGCTGTTGTTGCCACGGTCTCACTCGGCGCACTCGTCCATATCGTCAGCGCCAACAAAAAGGCTCAGACTCTCCAGTCAGCCATCACCAACCTCAACTTCGCTCTGGAGACTATGTCACGTGAGATGAGAGTCGGGTCGACGTATTTTTGTTCAGATTATGGCGTGGGCGATATAGTAGATGAAAATAATTTTCAATCAGTCGCATGTGCGCTCGGTAATAATAAAATTTTAGCTTTCAGATCATCCAAAGTCCTTCCAAATGGTCCAGGTGCCACCTGCAAAGCAATCATAGCCTACAAATTCTGGGATCCTGTAACGGACAAATTCGCAATCCTAAAAGCAGAGCAAAGTACCTGCGACCAAGATCTTGATATAGCATACTCTCCACTTTTGGCTACCGATGATATCGATATAACAGATATTACACTCAGTGTGTCTGAACAGGCATATCCACTGGCGTTTATTAGGGTCTCTGGATCTGCAGGTGTTCGTGAACGTGAGAAAAGTTATTTCGACGTTCAGACAGCCATATCGCCGCGCTTATTCGAAGATTAATATATGACACACCTTTTACGTAAACAGAATAGTGGATTCACTCTCATCGAGACGCTGGTGGCGGTTACGATCCTGATGATCGCTGTGGCAGGACCACTTGTGGCTGCTAGTCGTAGTCTCAATGCGGCGTTGTACTCGGGTGATCAGATGACGGCCTCATTTCTCGCACAAGAAGCAATGGAGATCATCAAAAATATACGCAGTAACAACGTGGGTATATGGACTGGTGTCGGTAGCCCCCCTATCTCAGAGTGTATAGGGGATGGTGACTTGCTCCATAGATGTGATATCGCATTTATACCTCAATACGATGAAAATACTGTTGTATTGAAGCGACCATGTTTGGCTGATGGTAGTTGTCTCCTGGTGTCGACATCAAATGGGTATGCTCATGATAATGAAGGAAATGAAGGTAAGAGGTTCTACCGTTATTTCTATCTCGAACCACTCACTACTCCCGCTGATGCCTACAAAGTCCACGTGATCGTTGAGTGGTCACAGGGCAGGATCCCTTATCAGATCGAACTGGTCAGTGAACTCGTAAATGCGATCATATAATATGACATTCTCTTCACAAAACCGCGGATACACTCTCCTCTTTGCAACACTGACAGCGGCAGTTGTGTTGAGTGTGGCGATATTCATAACTTCGGTTGCACGCAAACAATATATATTGGCTTCAACTGCGCGTGACTCGATGTTTGCGATCTATAATGCAGACTCGGGGCTTGAGTGTGCAGCGGAAACGGTACTCAACATTGCTGAGACAGATGTATTCTATTGTAATGATGTTCAGTACCAGATTCCTTTTACCGGAGGAGATGTAGTATCGGATCCTCCTCCTGGTTGGATTGAAACTGGCGATACGTTCGAATCTGACCCCGTAAAGATATTCTTTTATGATGACTCAGGTGATCCGATCAATACAAGTAGGGGGTGTGCAGTCATAACGGTTCGTATCAATGTTGAACCTATCAATGGTGCCATAATAAAACAGCAGATCAATTCTCGAGGCTATAACCTCGGTAACACCGACACTGGATGCCCTGCTATTGGTCCTCGCACCGTAGAACGTGCCATGCGCGTGACGTATGAGTAGGGTGTGATATTCTGTAGGCATGCAGGATAAAGCCCCACAGGACGTCGTAGAACGCCTCAACAAGCTCAAGGAGACTATTGAGCATCATCGCTATGCGTACCACGTTCTCGACAAACAGGACATTTCAGAGGGTGCGCTCGACTCCCTCAAACATGAGCTGGTAGAGATCGAGACACAGTATCCGGAGCTTGTGACTCCAGATTCGCCGAGTCAGCGCGTCGCAGGCAAGCCTCTGCCTGAGTTCAAGAAGATCCGACACAAGGTGCCACAATGGTCTTTCAACGATGCATTCTCACCAGAAGAAATGCATGAGTTCGACGCGCGTGTTCGAAGATTTCTGGTACAAGCAGGGGTTTCTGATCCGCATCCGACATATACCTGTGAACATAAGATCGATGGGCTCAAGGTCGTGCTCGAATATGAGAACGGTCTGCTCAAAACCGCCGCAACTCGTGGAGATGGTACGACAGGGGAGGATGTGACCGAGAACGTAAAGACGATATATTCGATCCCGCTAGGGCTGAAGCAAGATTCAAGATTCAAGAAGCAGGAAAGGGGAAATATTATTGTCGAGGGGGAGATCTGGATGGCCAAGAGTACACTGGCGGCTTTGAATAAAGAGCAGATCAGAAAGGGTCTGGAACCTTTTGCCAATCCACGCAACTTGGCAGCAGGATCTATCAGACAGCTTGATCCACAGGTAGCGGCTTCGCGTAAGTTGGACTCGTTCATCTATGACGTTGCGTATGTCGAGGCCTCACCTCAGAGGTCAGGCCTCGACATACCTACAACCCAGCAGCAAGAGTTGGAGTTACTCAAGACTTTGGGGTTCAAGGTCAACGCATACTACAAACATTGCAAGACCATGGATGAAGTGATCTCGTATTGGCAGGAATGGCAAAAGAAAATGCCCAAAAAAGACTATTGGGCAGATGGAGTCGTGGTGAAGGTCAACGAAAAAGAGTACCAAGATCTCCTCGGCTATACGGGCAAGGCTCCGCGCTGGGGCATTGCATTCAAATTCCCTGCAGAAGAAGTTACCACGGTGCTCGAAGATATCTCCTTCCAGATCGGCCGTACAGGGGTTGTAACTCCGGTTGCACATTTGCGAGCGGTTGTAGTCGGTGGTTCGACGGTCTCCCGTGCAACGCTCCATAACGAAGATGAGATCAAACGACTCGATCTACGTATTGGCGACACCGTGATCCTTCGCAAAGCTGGAGATGTGATACCAGACATCGTACGTGTGGTCACGCAGATGCGCACCAAAGCACAAAAACCTTTTGTCTGGCCAACACGTATAGCGGCATGTGGTGGAGATGGCAGTATCGAACGTATTCCGGGGGAGGCGGCATGGAGATGTGTGGCCAAGGATTCTTTTAGTCAGCAAAAGCGTAAATTTTATTATTTTGTATCCAAACATTGTTTCGACGTCGATGGACTCGGTCCTAAGGTTATCGATATTCTGCTCGAACACAATCTGATATCTTCATTCGACGATATCTTTACTCTGAAAAAGGGTGATCTCTCTACGTTGCCCCGGTTTGGCGACAAGACTGTCGAGAATCTACTCATGGCGATCGACAAGGCTCGTACGGTTACGTTGCCACGATTCTTGGCAGCACTCTCTATACCTCAGGTGGGGGAAGAAACGGCGCATGATGTGGCGAAACATTTTGATTCAAGATTCAAGAAGCAAGAAGCAAAATCACACAAGAGTGGTGATACGGTTGAGTTGATCATGAAGGCTTCCAAAGAGGAGTTTGAGTCGATTCACGGGGTAGGGGAAGTCGTTGCGAATTCATTGTATGAATGGTTCCATGATACTGACAATGCGCTCTTGGTGCGTCGATTGCTCGGACAAGTAACGATCGTACAGGAGCAAAGCGCTTCGGGAGTACTTGCAGGGAAGTCCTTTGTATTCACAGGTTCACTCCCAACATTGGAACGAGGCTATGCACAATCTCTAGTGCGTCAACATGGGGGAGATGTATCAAGCTCAGTTTCGCGGAACACGTCCTATGTCGTAGCGGGTGAAGAGGCAGGTTCGAAACTCGACAAAGCACGAGAGTTGGGTGTGGCTATTATTTCTGAAAAGGAATTTTTGGATATGGTGGGGTAGATATGTTGCGCTATCCTCGCTTCCTTTTGCTACCATCGTTTTTTTGTCATCCCCGCGAAGGCGGGGATCCAGGAGCAAGGGCATGGCTACTTACTTAGATCTATACCATTACAAACCATTAGGAACTATCCCTGTAATTACCTGCTGAACCAGTCATGTTCATTGTTTATATAACTTAAGTCGACTATATACTGGAAGTGATTCTGGATCCCCGCCTTCGCGGGGATGACACAAGAAACAAACAGAGAGGACAAGAGAAACGGTGGTGACACATACTACAGCGTACTCGAAATATACGGTTGCAGAAGATTGCGGATGAAAGTATCTGGTGCGATCTGGATCGTGCCGCTGATGGCGTTCACTATAGTCACAGAACGAAGTGGTGCAGGATCGGGCACTGGTTTGCGGTTCTCTTGTCTGTCACGCAGAGACTCGACCATCGATGAATAACGGTTGCTCTCGAGGAAGCTGATCAGATCTTGGAGAGTGTTATGTGGCAGTGTACCGGTGTATGCACCGTTGCCATGGACCTCACCATTGGTATAGATGACGAGATGGTCATTGAAGTTCGCTGGTCCACCCGTGCGGTCGTAGGTTAGGAGGATATTCGCAGGGAGAGGCGCAACCTCTACTTTGAGCAACGGTATCATGTACCCGATAGCGAGGAGGACTAGGAAAGGGAAGATAAATATGATGAATCTCATAGGATAAGTATACCTCTCTACTCTAGTCTCACCTAGGCTGTCGGGTAGACCTAAGGGGACAAAATTGCTACACTCTGTTTCATGATAACTCCAGCGGAATTGGACAAACTGGCGCAACTGTCACGTATCGCATTGAGCGAAGCTGACAAAGCCTCTCTCATCACCGAATTCGACTCGATCCTCGGCTATGTAGACCAGCTCAAGAAAGTCGACGTATCGATGGATACCGAAGGTCGTGTCGGAGCGGTAAAAAATGTCATGCGTACCGATGTGGCAGAAGATGTCACCTCTTCCGATCGTGAGCGACTTCTCGATGAAGTGCCCCAGAGAGAAGGGGACTATGTCGCGGTGAAGAAGATCATCGCGCAGGATTAAAAAACATGATTTCCCCCTTCGCATAAAGCTTCGGGGGACAAGTAAGAATTGGACACATATATCATGATCATCGATCTGAAAAAACTAACAATTGCCAAGGCACACGAAGCTCTGAAAAGAGGTGACTTTAGCTGTGTCGAACTTGCACAAGCGTATCTCGACACTATCTCTGCCAAGAACAAAGATATCAACGCCTACCTCGAGGTCTATGCCGACGTGCTCGAATCCGCCCAGAAAGCAGATCAGATGTTCAGAGAGGGCAAGGCAGGCATGCTCACGGGTATCCCGATCGCCATCAAAGACAACATCTTGGTCCAAGGCAAGATCGCAAGCTCTGCTTCGAAGATCCTCGAGAACTATCATGCACCGTATGATGCGACGGTTATCGCGAAGCTCAAAGAAGCCGGAGTTGTATTCCTGGGAAGAACGAATATGGACGAATTTGCTATGGGAGGATCGACCGAGAATTCTGCATATGGAGTAACGAAAAATCCGCACGATATCACTCGTGTTGCAGGGGGCTCTTCGGGTGGTTCTGCCGCTGCGGTAGCGATGGACGGGGCACTATGTGCGCTCGGCTCTGATACCGGTGGCTCGATCCGTCAGCCAGCGAGCTTCTGTGGAGTGGTTGGTCTCAAACCTACCTACGGAGCTGTGTCACGCTACGGGGTCATGGCTATGGGATCTTCGCTCGATCAGATCGGACCTTTCGCCAAGACGGTGAGTGATAGTGAAATCCTTTTCGATGCGATCAGGGGTACGGACGGACGTGATGCTACGACTATTAGTGCAGATACGTATAAGCCAGTGAGGATCGGAAGCAAAAAACCTGTCATCGGTGTGCCTCGAGAATTTCTCAAAGGAGATGGTATCGATCCTGCGGTTCTACAGAACTTCGAAAAGAGTCTGGCTGCGCTCAAGGAGAAAGGCTACGAGATCAAAGACGTGTCTCTGCCGAATATTTCGTATTCATTGATGGTCTACTATGTCATCATGCCTGCAGAAGTTTCATCGAACATGGCTCGCTTCGATGGAGTCAAATACGGTCTGCATGTGGACGGCAAAGACGGTATCGATGATTATTTCCAGACGCGACGTGCAGGCTTTGGCAAGGAAGTCATACGTCGAATACTGTTGGGAACCTACGTGCTTTCCTCTGGATATTATGATGCATACTATAACCGCGCCAATGCAGTACGTCAGATGATCACCAAAGATTTTCTCGATGCCTTCGAGAAGGTGGATGTCATCGTTACACCCACAACTCCTTCGACGGCTTTCAAGATAGGGGAGAAAACTGCAGATCCAGTCGCAATGTATCTCGAAGATATATTCACCGTGACAGCGAACCTTACCGGTATGCCCGCGATCTCAATTCCGTGCGGCACTACTTCCAAAGAAGGTAAAGAATTACCACTTGGCCTACAAATATCAGGCAGACACGGTGATGAGAAAACACTGTTCCAAGTGGGCAAGGATTTCTTGGGAGAATAGAGAGATGATACAATAGGAGGTGTTAGAGATTGGTAATTAGATATTAGAAAAGCACACTGCTATTTTCTAATTACTAATCTCTAATCTCAAATTATTCCCATGTCACCTGAGACTATTACTACCAACAACGTCCCCCTCGTCTATCCTCCATCGGTTGATTTCTTCTCTTTTGGTGAAAAGGTGGTGCAATGGATCGTCGATATATATCCGAACCTCTTCGGTTCACTCCAGAGTGCAACAGGTCTCCTCGTTGGTATATCAATACCCGTATCGATCCTCTTGATCATTATGATCATCTACTCGGTCGAACAGATCAAGAAGATCCGTCTCAAAGAGGCAGAGATCTATGACCTCAAAGTCGAACCGGCATACACGACTGTCGAGCGCATCGTCGAAGCGGGAGCCGAAGAAGTACCTGTTCAGAATGACATGGTACTGGCTCAGCGATGGGATGTGATCGGTCAGCATATCAACTCCGAAAACCCGAATGACTGGAAGCAGGCGATCCTCGATGCAGACACGATCCTCGACGATGTGCTCACACGCCTCGGCTATCGTGGTGAGAGTGTCGGTGAGAAACTCAAGCGCGCCGAGCCTGCAGACTTCGCCACTCTCCAAGATGCCTGGGAGGCGCACAAAGCACGCAACGACATCGCGCACAGGGGACTAGAATACACTCTCAACCAGCACGAAGCCAAACGCATCTTCCAGTTGTATAGGAAGGTGTTCGAGGAGTTTTATTATATATAGCTCACTTCTTGTTGCACAGGTGAGACAGGATTGGAATCGAATAGTGGAAAGTATTAAAAATTTATATCAATTAAAAGTCACCTGATATCCGAAGATACCAGGTGACGTGACGCTCCTCATTTCAAGTTAGCAAATGGAGTATTGAGACCGATGGGAGCAAGTTCGGACTCGGAACGACGTTCCACGATCGGTTGCGGAGCCGGCTTGGGAATGACTGAAGAGAATGAGAACGCAGAATCGTCGATACGTTCTGCAAGCGCCCGTTCTCGGTACATATCCCAAAACTCGCTGTCGCCATACTCCTGACAGATCGAGTAAACCTGCGGATCAGCACATTCGCCGCCGTGGTCACTCCGCATCTTCAAGTAGTAATCAAAGTTGCGAGCTAACAGGATTTGCGCCATGTTGATGAGTCGATTCGTCGACGGGCCATCGGAAATGTGCCTGTGGACGTAAAGATGATGGAGGTCTTTGTCGGAGAACTGAGTTTTTCCTTCAACCAGGAACTTTGCGAACACCATCTCCGCTTCTGTGCATCGTGTCCATCGGTAGAAGTGAGGACGTTCAGGATTTACAACGGTCCCGACGATCCACTGGCCTCTCGATGGGGGATTCAAAGCTTTCTGCTTTGTGAGAATTCCAAGGGCTGGGTAATCCTCCACCCGGTATTCGTGCCCCTTGTGGTCGAAGTGGATGTTTCCAGTCGGGCCGTCCGCAAAACCAAAATAGAAATGATACGAAGGGACAGCTTTGCGTTGTTCGACTCGACTCAGGCTCGCCCATTTGTCCTGGAAACCTGGCTCATCATCCCACCAAGTGACACCATCGTGATGAAAACTCAGGAGCCGATCATCTTTTGCCACTGAGTTTGTCACGCGGGCAAACGCGAGTTCGCTGAGACGCTGTTTTAGCGCCGCTAGTTTTGTATTCATAGACCATTCTCTGTTGTAAGGTGCTTTTCAGTCTTGGATTCGTGCACACGCACGACCTTAGCTGATACAATGCTATTGTACCATATATATAAAAATAGTCAAATTCGTGTTGCGGGGGCCGGAATCGAACCGACAATCTTCAGGTTATGAGCCTGACGAGCTACCGTTGCTCTACCCCGCGATGTAGACCTATTCTGCCACAAAGACCGATACAGCGCAACTATGCAATTGCACAATGGGCGATTTTGGTTTATTCTGCAGGGACGTGCATATGTCGGCGTAGCTCAGTCGGTTAGAGCGTGGGACTCATAAGCCCAAGGTCGGAGGTTCGATTCCTCCCGCCGACACCCAGATTTTAGTAGGCAACTTACGGCGAGCAAAGCCCTTGCGGGCTTTGCGTGGAGGAATCGAAAAGTCTGAGCATGTCGCAGCGAGTTCCGAGCTTGTCGAGGGACGAAGCGAGACGCGAAGACTGTACTGTCCCCGTAGGGGAAGATTCCTCCCGCCGACACCCAAACTTTCGTTTACCATTATAGGCGAGATTCCTCCTATTTGTATTTTCCGTGGATTCTGGTAGATTAGTGGAGATGCGGCCATAGCTCAACTGGTTAGAGCACTCGCCTGTCACGCGAGAGGTTGGCG
>JBBTRB010000001.1:0-11729 GCA_038065395.1 Patescibacteria group bacterium | reverse complement strand
TTTGGCGCTATGGCAACACCCGTTCCCATTCCGAACACGGCAGTGAAACGTAGTTGCGGCGATGATAGTCCTTTGGGGCAAAAGTAGCTTGTCGCCAGAACAGAAGATTCAATAAACTCCATTTGTGTGAGATAATAAGAGCATGAGTATTTTCAAAGATATAAAAAATAGTGTATATAGTCCGCAATTTTATTCCCATATAATAACAGGTTCCGGTTCCAAGGCGTTTTGGTATTTTATAAAATTTAACCTTCTTCTCGTTGCAGTTGTAACTGTTATAGCTGGAGCAATTCTCATTCCTTTGGCGATGACATTCCTTTCTCAGGAAAATGTCAGTTCGATCAGTTCGTATTACCCTCAAGATCTCGAAGTAGTCGTCAAAAAGGGTATTGTCTCGACCAATGTCACAGAGCCTTATGCTATAGCGATGCCAGAAAAATGGACATCGGAGAAACCTTCGTCTGACGAACCAAAAAATCTCTTGGTCATCAATACCAAAGCTCCTTTCACTATCGAATCCTTCGATGCTTATGATACGGTAGTACTTCTAACCAAGGATTCCTTGGTTGCGCGAGATGATAACAAAGGCAAACTTACCATACAAAAACTAGAAGATCTGAATGTCACCATCAACCGCGCACAGATCAATACATGGACAACCTCTATTGTGCCGTTCCTGAAGGTTATAATCCCGTTTGTGTTGGTAGGATTGGCCATTGGATTATTCTTGCTCATCTTGATCAGTAAACTCTTCCTGATAGCAATCGGTGCTGTTCTTCTCTTTATTGCGGGTAAGATAACCAAATCATCCGTTACCTATAGTCAGTGGTTCAAGATCGGCCTCTATGCAGTTACACCCCTCATCCTCATTGAGATCATCGCTCTTGCCCTCGGTATAGATCTTGCATGGTATGTCAGTCTGCTCATATTGATTATCTCTGTGTTCGTAAATACCCGACCTCACTAGATCTCCATGATATCTTGGTCTAGAAAAAGAAGACTCATATATGCCAGTAGCGTGCTCATCATCGCTCTTGGTTCGGTCGTCGCATTCATCATTGTCTTCGTCTACAAGGCACCTACATGCTCCGACGGCCTCATGAATGGATCCGAACAGGGTGTTGACTGTGGTGGTGCATGTACACGGCTCTGCGCGAGCGCATTCCTCGAACCGAGTGTATCGTGGGCACGTTTCGAATATGTCTCAGCGGGGCTCTATAACGTCGCTGCATATGTGGTCAATCCGAATAGTGAAGGGAAGGCAGACCGAGTCCCGTACCGCATCTCAGTGTACGATGATCGAGGGAGTCTTATCGTCGAACACCGGGGTCTTGCTACCATACCACCACGTCGCAGTTCTCTGGTCTTTGCGCGGATGATCGATACGGGCAAACGTATCCCTGCTCGAGCACTTTTCGAGTTCACTGCTCAACCAGACTGGCGCAGTGCACGAGATCCGCTCTCTACACTCGTTATCGGTGAGAAGAACTACACCGAAGAAGGTGCGTCCTCGGCACTGACGGTATCTTTGGCGAATAGCAGCGTCAACGCGCTGCCACAGATGTCTGTATATGCCATCCTCTATGATGCCACCGACAATGCGATCGGTTTTTCGAAAACAGTCATCGACAGTATCCCTCCCAAAGGTTCAGTACTCGCTCCTTTCACCTGGCCAGTCAATCGAGAGGGCAAAGTCATTTCCATAGAAGTCTTACCTGTGGCAGAATAGCTCCATGAGATATTCACTTTCGAGTACGAAACACCATGGGGGCATGGACTGGATACTCGTGGGAGCGATCATCCCGATACTTATTGCAGGGCTTGTGACTATGCACTCCTTCGTCGGTGCCAATGCCTTTGCGACACACCAGCTCGTATGGATCATCGTGTCACTCGGTGTATTTTTTGCAGTGAGTTATGTCGATGTGCGCTTCCTGCGCGCACCATGGGTTTCGGTTGCACTCTTTGGGACGGCCTCGGTGCTCCTGGTGGCGCTTTTTGCATTGGGAACTACGGTCAAAGGTGCAGAGAGCTGGTTCTCGTTCGGACTCTTTTCATTCCAGCCTTCTGACTTCGCAAAGTTGACCCTGATCATCGTATTGGCAAAATATTTTTCTCGACGCCATATCGAGATCGCTCATATACAACATATTTTGGTATCTGGTATATACGCATTCATACTTTTTGTACTTGTTTTGGTGAGTCCGGACTTCGGGTCGGCCATGATCATTGTCTTGCTCTGGTTGGGGATGGTGATGGTCTCGGGCATATCGAAGAAACACCTGTTCGCCATGATGGGCCTGGGCATCCTCGCTTTCGTACTGTTGTGGAACTTTGGCTTCCAGGAATATCAAAAGAACCGTGTGCGTACATTCATAAACCCTCTTGCAGATATCCGTGGAGTCGGGTACAACGCCTATCAGTCAACGGTGGCTGTCGGGTCAGGTCAACTCTGGGGCAAGGGGTTCGGGTATGGCACGCAGTCTCGACTCAAATTCTTGCCGGAATATCAGACGGACTTTATATTCGCAGCATTCGCAGAAGAGTGGGGCTTCGCAGGAGTAGTCATCCTTTTCTCCTTGTACGGGATCATCGTCTGGAGGATCATCGTCAATGCCTCGCGAGGAGCGACGAACTTCGAGATCCTCTATGGCGCGGGCGTGGCCATCTTCTTTGTGGTGCATAGTTCGGTCAATATTGGTATGAATATGCATGTATTGCCGGTTACGGGTACACCGTTGCCGCTCATGAGTTATGGAGGTACACACCTCCTGATCGAGTTCATTTCTTTGGGACTCCTGATGTCGATGAGACGTTTCGCTACAAGGTCAACTCATGTCTCAGAAGTGAGCAATGAATTCCTGGGGATACGCTGATAACTTATCCACCTGTACCACACCACTCGATTGATATGGATGATATACTCTGTACATATGGCAGATGCAAATTTGAATCCACAGATCTTACCATCAAGAAAAATGAGCAGTTCCAAGGATCATCACAAGGTGGTGACGGTTGCGGTATGGACAGCTGTCGCTGCAGTAGTGATCGGGGGTATGTATTGGTGGCAAGTACGGACCCAGGAACAAGTCACTCATGTTGATGCTAGTAGCCAGACCCAAGCTGAACTACTCGCAGTCATTCGCGGATCACCCGTGGAGGTGACACCTGAAGATATCGCTCGCTCTCTCGAAGTATTACGATCTCGCTTGAATACCAAATAACTTTTTATTTATGAAAAAACATCTTACATCACTTTCAGTACTTGTTCTCGGTTTCGTCATCGGCGCATCGGCACTCACTGCGATCGCTCAGGTTGTACCAGGTTGGAATCCGGCCCCAACTACCGGAGCCCCAAATGATAACGTCTCCGCCCCGATCAATACCGGTGCAACTCCTCAGGTGAAGACTGGCCTCCTTACGTTGGCGAATTTCACTTTCAATTCAACCGGTGTGGCGAATATTGTTCCAGGTAACGTTCTTACGGCCAGAGATACCAGTGGAACTGTAGAGTGGAAGAAACAGGGTTTTGATTTTACTTCAGCAGGTACTCAGTATTCGATCACGGTTCCACGATTTGACCCCGATCAAGTTCGAGGTAATACCTTGTCTCGGGTAACGGTTGCCGATGCAAGTGCAAAAGCAGTAGTTGTAAATATCAACAAAGATGACACGAACAACTGCAAAGACAGTCTGATGGAGTTGTATAGTAGGGCTGGAGTATCTGACAGTGCACCGACTATTCAGTTCGTAGATCAGGTACGTCCTGGTTTGCCTACAACTTATGGAAACTATCACTATCTCGGATATATCTTCACTGCAAGTACCGATGGTGCAGCACGTGACACAGGATCAGTAGTGACCGTCCCTGTGAGCAACGGTCAGATGTTCATCAAATCAGCAAACTCTGCCTGTAAATTGAAGATCACCAAGATCGCAGATATCTACTAGTAACGGACTAGCTATTGAGTCGGTAGATCGTCTCTGTAGCAGTGATCATCTGATCAAAAGAAAATTCACGGAGTGTGCGCTCACGGAGTGCCGCTCCGTATTTTCGTCTCTCGGTAGGCTGTTCGATCAGGAATGATAGAGCATGAGCGAGCTCTCGAGATTTGTGAGGTTGGACCAAGATGCCCGACTTCGTATCCTCGACGATCTCCGGGATACCACCAACGGTCGTAGAGAGGACCGGGAGAGACGCATACCCAGCTTCGAAGAGGACATACGGAAGTCCTTCTTTGATGGAGGGGAGAACAAAGATAGAAAATGCTTTGAGGTATTCCGAAGCATTCTCCAGATATCCGACGAGTCGAACATGATCCTCGAGGTGTCTCTGTTGGATGTCGAGAGTCAACATGTCTCGATCTTGTCCCTCACCGATGATGATGCAGAGCACGTGAGGGTATTGGTGTGCCACTGTCGACAAAGCTTCGATAAGATACGAAAGGCCTTTGTTCGGATGAAGTTCTGCGATAACTCCGATGGCGACTCTTTTGTTAAAATCCGGAAGACCCATGCCGAGCATCTTACTGATAGTCTGTTTTGCACCATCGACTGACATAAAGGTGGGGGACTGGATACCGAGTGGTACAAGCTGTATCTTCCTTTTGGTAAAAGGGAAGCGCATACTCTGGACGTATTCGTATTTCGAAAGGACGATGACGTTGTGACAGAGCAACATAGTGAGCCACGAGAAGAATATGATCACGATCTTCTGATGTAGAGGGCGATCCTCGTTGAATGCCCAGCCATGAACAGTGTACACAATGTTCTTTACTCGCAAGAGTCGGCCGGCAAGAGCTCCGAGACCTGCGGCTTTGGGGCTATGTACATGGAGGACGTCAGGTTTGCGGTGGCGGATGACAGAGATGATCTCTCGGAGTGATCCAGTGTCTTGAGAGATCGAAATATCGCGACCCATCTTGCTGATGCTATGGGTGTATATCCCCGCATCCTCGAGACGTTTGCGTAGTATCCCGTCGCCACCGAGTGCAACGGCGACTTCGTGCCCTGCATGCTTCATTGATTTTGCAAGATCAAAAACGTTTCTTTGGGCGCCTCCCCAGGTGGACTTGGTGATGAGGTAGAGTATCTTCATTGCTATTTAAAGTAGCATTTTAGCCATTCCAACGCAATCCTTGGATAGATCTGGGTAAGCCTAGGGCAGACCTGTGAGGGTGACTTGAAATATACTTGAATCCGTGGTAAGGTATTGCTCATGAATCATGCGCGTCATACCAAAGGACTTCTCTTGCTTGTCTGCGGAGACGTGTTCGCATACACCTTCTCTCTGGTTATCAGCTTGGCCATTCGTTATGGGGAAGTACCTTCACATGAATTGCTCGGCAGTCATATTCCATCTTTCCTTATCTTGTGGGGATGTTTTCTAGTAGTGCATTTTATCGCTGGACTGTATGACAAGCGTACGGGCGTGATAAAGAACACGGTATCTGGATTACTCATCAAGACTCAAGTCATCAACGTGATCATTGGGGTGATGTTCTTCTATTTTGCTCCGGTGGGTATCGCACCAAAATCAAATCTATTTATTTATTTTCTTGTCTCGACATTGCTCCTCTTTGTTTGGCGTATCGTTATGTTCCCGGTATTCAGCATGACACGTAGACAAGATGCGGTGCTTCTCGGAGAAGGCAAAGACATCATCGACCTCTACGACGAGGTCAACTCTCGCTCCTCATACGGTTTTGTATTCAAGGAACAGGTATCTGTATATCCTACTGCCACAGAGACGACCCAACATCTCCTCCGGGCTGTCTCAGAGACCAAGGCTATGTTGATCGTGGTTGATCTTCATAACCCTCGTATCGAAGCAGTTATGCCATCTCTCTACTCACTCATCTTCTCTGGAGTGCGGATCGTAGATGCGAGTCTCGTCTATGAGAATATTTTCGATCGTATACCTCTTTCGCTCATCAAAGAAAAATGGCTTGTTGAGCAGTCGAGTGATTCTCTGGGAAGTCGTTCCGTGTACGATGCCTCCAAACGCGTATTCGATATTCTCGCATCGAGCATTCTAGGGATACTTTCTCTTATTTTCTATCCGCTCGTATATATCGCTATCAAACTCGAAGATGGTGGTCCGGTATTTGTGGCCCAAGAACGAGTAGGTCAAGATGGCAAGATCATCCGCATGCTCAAATTCCGTAGTATGACTTCCAATGATTCGGGGGTATATTCTGCTACACAAGGTCGCTCGGCACTATCGGTGACACGGGTCGGTCGCATCATTCGTCTCACTCGCATCGACGAACTCCCACAGCTCTGGAGTGTACTCAAGGGTGACCAGTCTCTGATCGGTCCACGTCCAGAACTACCCGCACTGACAAAGGTCTACGCCGCTGAGATACCTCATTACAACGCTCGTCATCTGATCAAACCAGGTTTGTCCGGCTGGGCCCAGATATACCACCAAGCTCACCCACACCATGCGGTTGCGGTCGAGGATACTCGTGACAAGTTGTCATATGACCTTTTCTATATCAAGAACCGTTCTCTGGCACTCGACCTACGCATCGCGTTACAGACATTCCGGGCGCTGATCTCTAAGTACGGGGTGTAATAGGGTTTGGGCATTTACAATTCCTCGCTTGTAGCTATAATAAAGCGCATTATGTTAAAACACCGTGCACGAGCAGTTTTCCTTGTGATATTCGCAGTAGTGATAGGGTATGTCGTATACGCTTCAGAACAGCCAGGGAGCACGCATCCATTCCGTCTCGGCCTCGACCTTTCGGGTGGTACACATCTCGTGTATCGTGCGGATGTGTCCAAGATCTCACCTTCCGACATATCGGATTCTATGTCCTCGTTGCGTGATGTCGTAGAACGCAGAGTCAACCTCTTTGGAGTCAGTGAGCCATTGGTACAGACAGAAGAGGGGGTTGCACTGAGTGCAGATGATGCTGCATATCGATTGATCATCGAACTTCCGGGTGTTACCAATGTCGAAGACGCTGTACGATCTATCGGTGCTACACCACGACTGGAATTCCGCCTAGCACAGGCTTCTGCTATCCAGTCATTCGATGCTTCTACTGCCACAACATCTATCACCGAAAATGCCGCATTCCTCGGTCTCTTCAAAGAAACAGGTCTTACGGGTAGTATGGTCAATCGCTCGACACTCGAGTTCAACCCAACAACCAATGAACCTGCAGTAAGTCTCGTCTTCAGTTCAGAAGGTAGAGACCTCTTTGGTTCTATCACCGAAGATAATATCGGCAACTACCTCGGTATATTCCTCGATGGCAAACTCATCTCGTATCCAGTTCTCCGAGACGCTATCCTCGACGGTCGTGCACAGATCAGTGGTTCATTCACAGTAGATGAAGCCAAGAGTCTGGTGCGAGATCTCAACTACGGTGCATTGCCTATCCCTATCACGTTGATCTCGAGTCAGACGATCGGCCCATCTCTCGGTCAGGCAGCCGTCAAAGGTGGTATCAAAGCCGGCATCATCTCTTTCGTGGTGATCGCACTCTTCTTGATCATCTGGTATCGTTTGCCCGGAGTGATCGCAACCGTAGCTTTGGCTATATATATTATTTTGAACTTGGCCATATTCAAGATCGGTGTCTCTCCTGCAGTTATCATACTGTGTGTCATATTCGTATTCTTGGCACTCAAGTCTCATTGGGTGTTCGGTCTGATCGCAATAGGTTTGTATGCATTGATGGCACTCATTCCTGGATCTTTGTCTCCGGTAACGCTTACTTCTACCGGTATCGCAGCTTTCATCCTTTCGATCGGTATGGCTGTTGATGCGAATATCCTCATATTCGAACGCATGAAAGAAGAGCTTGTTCGTGGTCGTGATATATCTACCGCGATGCGCGAAGGCTTCGCACGTGCATGGTTGTCGATCCGTGACTCCAACGCTTCAAGTATCATCACAGGTGCAATCCTTTATTATTTTGGGAGCACTTCGGTGATCACTGGGTTCGCACTCGTCTTCATCATCGGCGTACTCGTCTCCATGTTCACGGCGATCACCGCATCACGTTTGTTCCTCTATGCTATAGCACCAGAGAAGACGACACGGTTGTCGAGATTCCTTATCAGTAATGGGTTTAAACAATAACTACCATGTGGGTTGTCAAAAACAGAAAACTATTTTACGGATTCTCGATCATCTTGATCATCGCGAGTGCGATCAGTCTCTCATTGTGGGGGCTCAAGCCAGGTATCGACTTTACCGGAGGAACATTGATCGAGGTTGAATATCTCGTCGAACGTCCCGAGCAAGAAGAAGTTGCCTCTAGACTTGCCTCTATCGATCCTGCTGCATCAGTACGTCCTGCGGGCACAGATGGTTACATTGTCCGCATGAAGGAAATATCTCAAGAAGAGAAGTCCGCAGTCTTGGTCGCACTTTCTCTCGGAGAGGCGTCGACGATGATCGAAAAGAACTTTGCCTCTATTGGTCCAGTGCTCGGTGCAGAGGCGCTCCGCAAATCAATCTTTTCTATCGTGTTCGTGATCTTGAGTATTGTCCTCTATATCACTTTTGTATTCAGGAAGGTTTCCGAACCAGTCTCTTCTTGGAAATATGGCCTGACAGCGATCGTTGCGTTGGCTCATGACATCATCATCCCTATCGCAGTCTTCTCAGTACTCGGACATTTTGCAGGGTATGAAGTCGACACGTTGTTCGTCACTGCGCTCCTCGTCATCCTCGGCTTCTCAGTGCATGATACGATCGTGGTATTCGACCGTGTCCGTGAGAACCTCCGCCATGGATCCTCGGGCAAATCATTCGAGACAGTCGTAGGAGAGTCAGTAGGTCAGACATTCGCTCGCTCGATCAACACATCTCTGACGACTCTTCTGGCACTCGTCATCCTCTACTTCTTTGGCGGCGAGGCAACTCAACACTTTGCTCTGGCTCTCATCATCGGTATTGCTGCAGGTACATACTCTTCTGTATTCATCGGTTCACCACTCTTGGTCACTATCGAAAAGTGGGGGAGGAAGTCTTAATATTTTGTAAAAACCATGCAGAAAAAGAAAACCGTTGCTGTCATAGGGTACGGGTATGTGGGCAAGGCGCTCGCTCATTTCTTCAAAGATCATTTCAATGTGCTCATATATGACATTGCTCAACCGACAATCTCTGCTTCGCAAGAAGAAATCAACAAGAAAGCCGATCTGGTGATCTTATCGGTGCCAACCCCAATGGGTAAGGATAAGAGTGCGGATCTTTCTGCGATCGAGAGTAGTCTCGGTTGGCTCAAAGTGCCCCTCGTCCTTATCAAGAGCACTATCCCTCCGGGGACTACGGCTCTCTTGTCAAAGAAGTTTAAAAAAGACATTTGTTTTTCTCCAGAATATATAGGTGAAGGGAAGTACGAAGTTCCTTTTTGGAAAGGGTATCCGGATCCGTTAGATATGAAGAAACATGAATTTGTGATCATGGGTGGTCCGAAGAAGTTCACCACACGCATCCTGCCATTTTTCAAAACAGTCCTTGGTGCAGAACCTCGATATGTTCAAACTGACAGTACAACTGCTGAGCTGGTAAAATATATGGAGAATTCTTTCCTTGCAGCAAAGGTCACTTTTTGTAATGAGTTCTATGATATAGCACACTCTCTCGGGGTGGATTTCAACGAGCTTCGTGAGATGTGGCTTCTCGACGGACGCATCGGACGATCTCATACAGTTGTCCATGAAGACAATCGCGGCTTCGGTGGCAAGTGTCTCCCGAAAGACGTCAATGCCCTGGTCAAGGCATCTCTGAAGGCAGGATATGATCCAAAGCTTTTGAAAGCAGTTCTCTCAATCAATGAAGCTATTCGTTCGCGCGGGAAGAAATAAAAATCATTTACACTCTATTGGCTACTTTCGAAAAGTGGGGGGGGGTGGAAATACAAAATTGTGGATTAGCGTGTTGTTTCGTCATGATATAATGAGCTACATTATGGAT
The DNA here is from genome assembly GCA_038065395.1 of Patescibacteria group bacterium. GTDB lineage: Bacteria > Patescibacteriota > Minisyncoccia > Phycocordibacterales > PALSA-1337 > C7867-002. The sequence continues at coordinate 1,783 of JBBTRB010000001.1, read as the reverse complement.
GATGAAAACGTTTTATATCCCAGTCTTAGATACATACCAACGAATTTTAATGGGAAAGTAGTAACTTTTTTGTTGCTTCTCCTGTCTATTACTATAGGTGTGATGATATCCTGGTATTCCCAGGATATTCTCTTAAGAAAATTAGATTTCATCTCTTCATTTACAAGCAATTCCATCTTTTCAGTGCTGCCAGTGATATTGATTGCCTGGGTCTTTTCTCTGATGATCCATAGTAGCTTGAAAAAAGCATTTTTGATCCCGTTTTCCACACTCATGTGTCTTTGGATTTTAGGTTTGATCTACACATTCGGCTTCGCCCCGAAAGGAAAAGAGGTGTCGATACTTTTCAGTCCTATTGTTGGCCTGCTCGCTATTACTCTATACGTTCTCGGGGCACTCCTCGTGTCATTATTGTTTCGTTGGCTGAAAAATAGATTTGGTTTGTTGGGTACAATTTTAACTAATTTTCTCATAGCACTATCTATAGTGATGTTATCTATATTGTCATGAGTTTGAAAGCAGTTCTCTCAACCAATGAAGCTATTCGTTCTCCAGGCAAGAAAAGATAAAAGCAACTTTACAATTTTCCCTAGAAGAATATGATAGTGGGTGATGACTAAAGATATCTCTCCCTATTCCGTTGCACCAGAACTTCTTGGTCAGAAGATCCTTTTTATCCGTGGCCACAAAGTCATGTTGGATAATGATTTGGCAGAGCTTTATGGTGTGTCTACGAAAGTTTTGAATCAGGCCGTGAAGCGTAATACCCAAAGATTTCCAAGTGACTTCATGTTCCAGTTGAATCTTGCAGAAGTGAAGACTTTGAACCGGTCACAAATTGTGACCGGTTCGCAGAAGCATCGAGATCCACGCTTTCAACCATACGCATTTACCGAACACGGTGTCGCTATGTTGTCCTCAGTCCTCAAAAGCGAACGTGCGGCTCAGGTAAATATCTTCATTGTTCGAACCTTTATCAAGCTCCGAAAGATTCTGTCTTCGAATGGGGAATTGGCTTATAAGATTCAGGAATTAGAACGTGATCAAAAGAATCAAAACCGTCACATTAACAAGATATATTCCCTCATCGACGCCTTACTGAGAGGACCTGCAAAACAATCCAACCCTATCGGTTTTGAGCCAAAATGACCCCGGTGGCGGGGTGTCTGGAAAGGAGGGGAATGAGCGCTTGACTTTATTCCTGCCTCCTGTAATATGGCTTACACGCTGTCTCAACAGCAGCGGTACTTTGAAAATTGCATACTATTGGAAAACAATAGTAAAGAATGTATTTTGTTCGTCGAAGTTCTTAGCGGAACCCGACGAACGTGCAAGTACAGATCTATTCAAAAATGATTTCGAGAGTGTATATATTCAATACACTCGGTGAGCTAGGGTTAAGTGAATTTCAACGTAGGATGCTAGCGCTTTCTATTTTGTTCCGTTCATTTATAGTTAAGAGTTTGATCCTAGCTCAGGATGAACGCTGGCGGCGTGGATAAGGCATGCAAGTCAAGGGGGCCCGCAAGGGCAACCGGCAGACGAGGTAGTAATAAATAGGTACGCACCCTCAAGTCGGGCATAGCTATCCGAAAGGATAGGTAATTCCCGATAGTCTCGTAAGAGTAAAGTTTTTCGCTTGAGGAGCGGCCTGTTCGGTATCAGCTAGTTGGTAAGGTAATGGCTTACCAAGGCAATGACACCTAGGGGAGCTGAGAGGCTGACCCCCACCGATGGGACTGAGACACGGCCCATACACCTACGGGTGGCTGCAGTCGAGAAT